>CAZXAQ010000027.1:0-42400 GCA_964638635.1 uncultured Flavobacteriaceae bacterium | reverse complement strand
CGGTCGCCGCGAACACCATCATCGCGTTCACGTCGTTGAACACGTAGTAGCCGTGGTCGATGCGGGTCTCCCACTTTTGAGCCAGATCGTCCCACCGCTTACCCACATCGTGACCAAGCAAGTGCAGCCGCCACAACAGCGCCGACCCGTCCAGCAACTCCAACGCCTGGCCGAAGCCACCGGCCGAGATCTTCTCGTCGTAAAGCTTCAGCACATGCTTCACGTCGCCGGTATCCAGGTGGAACAACGCCTTGTGCCACCACAAATGATAGGCGAACCCGCTGCCCGGCTCCCACCCCGCCGACGTCGTCGCGAGGTAGTCCACGCCTTCCTTCGCCCGACCCTGCATCTCCATGACGTGCGCCACCGCATGCGCCGCCCAGCCGTCGTGCTTGTTCATGCCGACCGCCTCGCGGCCGTGCAACTCGGCCGCAGCGTACTCGCCCGACTCTTCGAGCCCGAACGCGTACATCCCGTGCACGAAGCCGAGACCCGGCACGTCACGCGTCCACTTCGGCAACACCCGCGCCACGCGATCGCGCAGCATGTGCGAGTAACCGAGGAAGAAGTCGCCCGCATGCGCGAGCTGCAGCGCCGTCAGGTCATGCGGATAGAGCATCGACGCCTTACCCCACAGCTCCACGCCGGAGCCAAGATCGCCGCCAAGCCAGGCACCGCTCGCCGCAATGTGCAGTTGCTCGCGCTCGTTGGCCTTGGACGCCAACGCCTCGGCCGCCTTCTGGCTCTTCAGCGCCTCGTCCTCGAACGCCTTGTCGGTCGCCGTCGCCAGCGCCCCGGCCCGCATGGCATGCGCCAGCGCGAAATCCGGATGCTCCGCAATGACTGCATCGATCACGTTCAACGTATCGGCCTGATAAGCCGCCAGCATGTCGGCCGCCTGATCGAGCTTGTCGATCGCAGCCTGGGACCCATAGGAAACGGGGTTGCCCCTCTTGTCGTATTTCTTCACGTCGTCTCTCCTGGAATGTCGCTGCATCGGACGACACCGCCCAACGCTGATGGGCGACTAACTATGCACGACTGCGATTTCACACTAGCCGACCCTTGGTGCGGCCCGATCACGAAAGCGAAAGTAATTGAAAATCAGCGAGATAGGTGCTCTTCCGTGGTGTTAAGCGTGATGGCAGTCACGCCACCAATCACCTCGCAGTGCACCTATGGTACAGTCAGCCATGACCGCCGGAGCCAAGCAAAAACCCGTATCCAACCGGGAACGCCTGCTCGAACTCGCCGAACAACTCGTGCTGCAGAAGGGCTTTGCCTCGACCTCCATCGAGGAACTGATCGCGGGCGTCGGCATCACGAAGAGCGGCTTCTTCTATCATTTCAAGGATAAGAACGACCTGGCGCGCGCGCTCATGCAGCGTTACCTGGAAGAAAACACTCGTCAGCTCGACGACATCTTCAACCGCGCCGCCGAACTGCACGACGACCCGCTGGCGAGCTTCCTGATCGGATTGAAGCTGTTCGCAGAGTTGATGGACAAGGTGCACGACGTGCATCCGGGCTGTATCGCAGCCGCAGTCGTCTACCAGGACCAGCTGTTCGACTCGGAAGTCCGCACCTTGAGTGCCGAAGGGTTCCTGGCCTGGCGAACACGCTTCCGCGGATACCTCGAGAGAATCGCCGAGCGCTACCCGCCGAAGATCGAGGTCGATCTGGAGTCGCTCGCCGACGCCTTAAGTGCCGCGGTCGATGGAGGCATCATCCTCTCGAAGGCCCTGCACGAACGCACGACGTTGCCCGCGCAAATCATGCACTACCGCAACTACATCAAGCTGTTGTTCGAGCCCTAACCTACTCCAACCGCTTCAAGGCCTCGCCGAGCTTCGCCTTTTGCGCCTCGTACTCGGCGCGTTTCTCGCGCAACTCTTCGACCACTTCTTCCGGCGCGCGCGTCACAAAGTCCTTGTTGCCGAGCTTCGCGTCGATGCGTGCAATCTCGCCGTCGACCTTCTGAACGTCCTTCGAGAGCCGCGCCTTCTCCTTCGCGAAGTCGATGACGCCTTCGAGCGCCAAGCCTGCGGTACCATCGCCGATCACGATCTGCGCCGAGCCTTTCACCAAATCGCCGCCGCGTGCGCTCTCGAGCCGCGCCAGCCGCAGCACCAACTCGTTGTGGCGTTCGAGCCATTCGATCTCAGTGCCGTTGCCGGTCTTGAGTGTCAGCGGCAGCTTCGCGGACGGCGGCACGTTCATCTCCGCGCGCACCGAACGCACCTCCGAAATCAGCGCCTTCACGTAGTTCATCTCGGCCGCGGCCTCCTTGTCGTGCGGGATGTTCTCGTAGTGCGGCCACTCTGCGGTGATCAGCATCGACGTCCGTTTCGGCCCATGCTCACCCGTATGCCGCCAGAGTTCCTCGGTGATGAACGGTGTGAACGGATGCATCAGTTTCAGCACCTCGTCGAACACCCACGCCGCGGTCGCGCGCGTCTCCGCTTTCTGCGCGCCGTCATGGCCCGCGAGGATCGGCTTGATGAACTCCAAGTACCAATCGCAATAGACGTTCCAGACGAACTCGTAGAGCGCGCCAGCCGCATCGTTGAAGCGGAACGCCTCGATCGCCTGCGTCAGGTTGTTGCGCATGTGCACAAGCTCGCCCACGACCCAGCGATTGACCGTCGAGGTCAATGCGGCCGGATCAAAGCCCGCCGTCCGCTTGCACTCGTTCATCTCGCAGAACCGCGCAGCGTTCCAGATCTTGGTGCAGAAATTGCGGTAGATCTCGACGCGGCTGCGCCCCATGCGCAGATCCTTGCCCGGCGCTGCCGCGATGGCCAGCGCAAAGCGCAGCGCGTCGGCGCCGAACTCGTCGATCAGCACCAGCGGGTCCATCACGTTCCCGCGCGTCTTCGACATCTTCTGCCCCTTCTCATCGACGACGCGGGCGTGGATGTAGACCGTGTGGAACGGCACGTCGTCCGTGAAGTGAACGCCGAACATCATCATCCGGGCGACCCAGAAGAAGATGATGTCGAACATCGTGACCAGCACGTCGGTCTTGTAGTACCGGCGCAGCTCCGGCGTTTCCTCGGGCCACCCCAAGGTCGAGAACGGCCACAAGCCGGACGAGAACCACGTATCGAGCACGTCCGGATCGCGCCTAAGCGTCACGTCATGCCCGTGCTTTGCCTTCGCCGCCGCGTACGCCTCAGCCTCCGTCTCCTCGACGAAGACATTGCCCTGATCGTCGTACCAAGCCGGGATCTGATGCCCCCACCACAGTTGACGCGACACGCACCACGGCTGGATGTTCTCAAGCCACCGGTAATACGTGTCGGCAAACCGCTCTGGCACGAACACGGTTCGCCCCTCGCGCACCGCGGCGAGCGCCTTTTCGGCCAGCGGCTTCACGTTCAGATACCACTGCTCGGTCAGCATCGGTTCGATGACGATGGTCTTCGTCTTCTCGTCGTGCGGCACCGCGTGCGTCACCGGCTCGATCTTCTCGAGCAACCCGAGTGCCTCGAGATCGGCGACGACGCGCTTGCGCGCCTCGAACCGGTCGAGTCCCCGATAAGCCGCCGGCGCGTTGTCGTTGATCTTGCCGTCGAGCGTGAGGATGTTGATCGCCTCAAGCTTGTGCCGACGCCCGACCTCGTAGTCGTTGAAGTCGTGCGCCGGCGTGATCTTGAGCGCGCCGGAACCCTTCTCCGGATCGGCATACTCGTCGGCGATGATCGGAATCAGGCGATCGCTGAGCGGCAGACGCACCTTTTTGCCGACAAGCGCCTTGTAACGCTCATCGTCCGGATGCGTCGCAACGGCGGTATCGCCCAGCATCGTCTCCGGCCGCGTCGTCGCGATCGTGATGAACTGGTCGCTGCCGTCGATCGGATACTTGATGTGCCAGAGATTGCCCTTGACCTCGATATTCTCGACCTCGAGGTCCGACACCGCGGTCTGCAGCTTCGGATCCCAGTTCACGAGCCGCGTGTCTTTGTACATCAGCCCCTGCTTGTGGCAGGCGACGAAGACCTTGAGGACGGCCTTGCTCAACCCCTCATCCAGCGTGAACCGCTCGCGCGACCAGTCGCACGAGGCGCCAAGCCGGCGCAGCTGTCGGTTGATCGTGCCGCCCGATTCCGCCTTCCATTCCCAGACGCGCTTCACAAATTCTTCCCGACCGAGCTTCTGGCGCGAGGTTTGCCGCTCCTGCAGCTGCCGCTCGACCACGATCTGGGTCGAAATGCCGGCGTGATCCTGCCCCGGCTGCCAAAGCACGTCCTTGCCGCGCATTCGTTCGAAGCGGATCAGGATGTCCTGCAGCGTATTGTTGAGCGCGTGCCCAATATGCAGCGACCCCGTGACGTTCGGCGGTGGAATCATGATCGTGAAAGGCTGCGCGTGCGGCTTCTGGCCCGCGCGGAAAGCGCCAGAGGCCTCCCAGGCATGGTACAGCCGGTCTTCCACGTCTTTGGGGGCGTATGTTTTTTCGAGCATGGGCCTGACTTGAAAACAATAAACGACGAAGGCGCAAGGCCCTGCCGGGCCTCACGCTGTTCCTGTCGAGCTAGACGCTTGTGTTAAGAGGTGGCGTTAGCGGCGCCGGCCGCTACGCGAAGCGCGCTCGACCTCTTCCTGTACGACGCGCTCTACGATTTCGGGCAAGTTCTGCTCAAGCCAAGCCGCCAGCATGGGTTTGAGCATCTGCTGAACCATGTCTTCCAAGCTTGCGCCGCTGCCGACGCTGACATCACGCTCGCGGCTCAACATACCAAACGCGTTGGTAACGGCCGACGAAGCCTGATTGGACAAGATGCCTTCGCGATCGCTGTTGTCTGCCATTTTGACTTCCGACTGAGTGCGCATGTGATGACGGGGGGGTTCGGGGGCGTGCGGCGCCGACATCGGTGCTGGCCTGCGCGCAATGCGCGGCTCCGGCAACGGGTCGCGCAACTGCATCGGTTCGGGCTCGCGGCGCGGCGGCATCGGAGCGGGCTGCGGCGCGGGCGCCGGACGGCGGGCCGCGCGCGGTTCGGGCGCGCCATGTGATGCGCTGCCGATCGAACCGTCGTCGTGCACGATGTTCGTCAATTCCAACACCTCGCCACCGCCGTCTTGCGCGGACATGACAGGCCCCGGCTTACCCGGGTCCGAATCTTCCGAAATGATTCGCCGGATGGAGGCGAGAATCTCCTCCATCGTCGGTTCTTGCTGCGCCGTGGGCGTAGGCATTGTGTCGAAAACCCTTTCGCGCTTACTCGCGCCCCACTCTTGCGGGCAAAACTAAGCTATGGGCGCGCCAAATGCCAGTAGCCGCTGAGCGGCCGCCGGCACCCGTCTCCCAACAAGGTGAATAGCTGAAAAACCCTTAGTTTCCGTAAGTCGCCGCGCCGAGCGGACGCCAGGTCTGCATGTCGTAATTTTCGACAGGGTCGTAGACCTGAACCGGCAGCTCCAGATTCTGCGCTGTCAGCTTGCCCACAGCGGAAAGCAGCGAGTACGACGCTACGATCTCGTCCCGTTCGCTGCGCACCAGCGCCACGCGCGCGTTCAACAGCTCCTGCTGCTGATCGAGCACGTCGAGCGTGGTCCGTGAGCCGACTTCCAGCTCCTGCTGCACCCCTTCGAAGGCGATTTCGGACGCCTTGACCTGCTGACGATTCGCCTCGGACAGGGATTTCGCCGCGCGGTAGGCCTCCCACGCGTTTTGGACACCCTCGTCGGTCGCGCGGCGTGCGTCCTCGACGGCCAGCCGCGCGCGGTTGTTGATTTCCTTCGCCTGGCGGATGCCGGACCATTCCGCCCCCCCTTGGTAAAGCGGAACGGTGGCCGTCGCCGTCAGACGCGTGTCGTCGCCGATCGACTCCCGGAAACGCTCCTGACCGCTCCGCCCATAGCTCGCCTCCACGGTCACCGTGGGCAGCATCTGCCCGACCGCGAAGTCGACGCCGTACTTCGCGGCATCTTCCTGTGCGCGCGCACCGACCAAGCTCGGGTTATGCGCGTTCGCGATCTCGCGCGCCTGTGCCTCGCTCTCCGGAATCGCCGGAACCGGGGGTTTCGGATCAAGCGTCCCAGGCGCTTCGCCGACCGCGCGCTCATAAGCGAGACGGCTCGCCTTCAGCGCCGCTTGCGCCGATGTCTCTTGCGCCAGCCCTGCGGCCAACCGAGCCTCGGCTTGCGCGACGTCCGTGCGCGTGATTTCGCCGACATCGAAGCGGGCCTTCGCCGCTTCCAACTGCTTGCGCAGCAAGCCGACGTTCGCTTCGTTCAGCTTCAACACGGACTCGTCGCGTACGGCGTTCATGTAGGACGAGATCGTATTCAGAAAGACGGATTGCTCCGTCGAATGCAGCCGCGCGCGGCCCGCGTTCACGTTCGCGTCGGCCTGACGGCGCTGCGCGAGATTGCGTCCACCCGCAAAGACGGTCTGCCGCGCCGTGACATCGGCGCCCCACGAGTCCGTCCTGGTCAGCACCCTGCTCGGAGGGCCGATCAGCGTGTCGGTCTTGGTCTCGCCATGAAACTTCGAATAATTCGCGTTGACCGAAACGCGCGGCCGCCACAGCGCGATCGCTTGCGACACCTCTTCGTCGGTCGCGCGCAAGTTCGCGCGTTCCGCCAGCAACTGCGGGTTCGACTGATACGCTTTGACGAGCGCATCCTGCAGAGAATCCGCACTCGCTTGCGGAACCCACAAAGCGGTCGCAAGCAGCGCGGCGCGAAGCCCATAGCGGCCCGGCGCACGAAACGCGCCGATACCAACCCCAAAACGCATACTAAAGCTCCTTCCCACGAGCAGGGGACGAAGTTAACTACCCAGTGGTAAATTAGAGCTTAGCGCGAAGAATGAAACACGCGTTTGGCGTGCAATAAGCCTTAGAATACAAAGCTTTTGGCGCGTTCGAAGCCCGGCAATACGGGGACAGTAGCGTCGAAAGCGACCCGACGGCTGAGGGCGCCGCCTTTACGCACGCAGAAGTTAGCCTTTCCAACCGGTCCGTCGCGCAGAATAACGACCATCCGGCCGCCCTCCTTCAGCTGGCCGACCCACGCGGCAGGAATTTCTTCAACCGCGCCGTTCACGAATATGAGATCGAAGGGCCCCTGTGCGGCAGCCCCTTCGCGATGCGGCCCGACGACGCCGAACAGCCGCCCGAGTTTCGGTGCCGTGCGCAGCGCGGCGGTCGCCTCTTTTGCCAGCGCCTCGTCCTCTTCCAGGGCGACCACGTCGGCCGACAGCGCGCTCAACACCGCGCTCGAATACCCGGTCGCACAAGCGACATCGAGCACGTGATCACTCTCCCGCACCTCGGCAAGCTGCACCAGCTTTGCAAGACTCCGCGGATCAAGCAAAAACCGCCCCGGCTTCACCTCGACACAAACGTCCGAATAGGCGAGCGCGCGCTGCTCTGCCGGCACAAACCGCTCGCGCTCCAGCTGCCCCATCACCTCGGTAATCCGCTTGTCGGTGACGTCGTTGGTGCGCACTTGACCTTCGACCATGTGAAGGCGCGCGGCGGACATATTCGGCATGAGGCGGGAATCCCCGGAAAGGTAACAAAAGTGAGGGGCTTATATCGGCGCCACCCACCCCTGACAATGCGCACAATCGGCCGTTTGTAGCCGCGGGGCGGCTCTGCTATACGACCCGCCCTCGCGCTGAGGATGGGCCACGTGGCGGAGTGGTTACGCAGAGGTCTGCAAAACCTCGTACCCCGGTTCAATTCCGGGCGTGGCCTCCATCAGCGCCAACCTGACCCGCGGAACCGCCCTTGGACGCCAAAACCGTCGCAAGTTTCGCCGAAGTCCTGGACCCCGCCAACTATGTCAGCGTGCCCGGCGACTGGCTCGTCGCGGTCGGCGACGTCATCCAATCGACCACCGCGATCCAAGCCGGCCGCTACAAAGACGTCAACCTGGCGGGAGCCGCGACCATCGTCGGCATCCTGAACGCCTGCCCCGGCCGCGACCTCCCGTTTGCATTCGGTGGCGACGGCGGCGTGGTGCTGGTGCCAAGCGACCTCGCAACACAGGCGCGCGACGCCTTGAAAGGCGTGCAGCAAGTCGCCCGCAACGCGCTCTATCTCGACATACGCTGCGCGCTCGTACCGGTGAGCGCCGTGCGCGCGCAAAATCGCGACGTGAAGCTCGCGTATCAAACGCTCGCCCCCAAGCGAAAACTCGCGATGATGGCCGGCGGCGGCATCGACTGCGCCGAAGCGATCTGCAAGTCCGCGGACGGCGCCGCGTTCGTCGTCACCGCGGACGCGACGACAACGGATGCTGATCTCTCGGGCCTGTCCTGCCGCTGGAAGCCGCTGCAAGCCGAGCGCGGCGTGATGCTCTCAGCGATCGTTCGCGCGAAGGATGAAGGCGCGTCGCTGCCGCGCATCTACCGCGACCTCTACGACCGCATCCAAAGCGTGCTCACGCGCGACGCTTGCCCCGTCGCGGTTTCGAATCTGAAATCCGTCTGGCCGCCGCGCGGCGCCACCCAAGAGCGCGCCTTCGGGCGCACCCTGTTCGAAGTCTACGGCCAATCCCTGCTGGGCCTGATCTCGGAGAGAACGGGACTCACAATCGGTGGCTTCAGCGGCAAAAACTATGTGCGCGCCCTGCCCTCGCACTCCGACTACCGCAAGTTCGCCGACTCGTTGCGCATGGTCGTCGACTGTTCCGGCCGCGAAGCCGACGGAATCGAATCCATCCTTCGCGAGTCGAACACAGCCGGTTTGATCGATTTCGGCCTCCATCGCGCTTCAACCGCGCTGATGACCTGCTTCGTGAGCTCAACCGACGACGGCGGGCATGTACATTTTATCGACGGCGGCGACGGCGGTTATGCGATGGCAGCTCAAGAGCTTAAGAGCCGAGCCCCAACCACGCTCTGAAATGCGTGAGCGCGACCCTGCGAATTGCGTCGGTGTCGTTAACCATTTGTTAACCACCTCAGGGCAAGTTGCTCAGGTCTTCCCATGAAGACACCCCACCATTTACCCAACTTCGGGCCCGGTTCGCCGGGCCCTTTTTCTTTGTCAGGACGGGGACTTAGAGGCGTTCTGGCGGGTGCGCCACCAGCGCACGACTTTGACCTCTTGGACGCGCCGAAAACGGCGCACGTGGGCCGAGTCCACCGACAGCACCAAAAGCCCCGCCGGCAGCATCCAAAGCCCGAACACCGGCAGAATCGAAAGCGCGCTCCCAGCGACCAACCCGCCGCCCAACGCCTGCCGCGCGACCTTCGATTTCGGCAGTTTCACCCGATATTGACCGACCTTGACGTGCGACACGAGCGGACCCTCCGGCGAGTGGACAAAATTCTTTCGCCGTTAACGACGCTCTGATATAGGCACGCCCCTGCTGTCGGGAAAGCCAAAGGGCTTCCCAAAGTGTTCCTCGGTAGCTCAGCGGTAGAGCATCCGACTGTTAATCGGATGGTCGCTGGTTCGAATCCAGCCCGGGGAGCCATCTAGTTTTCGTTGGTGAGCGAAGCGAACTTACGAAAACTGATGTCCGCCGAAGCCTTGGCGAAGGCGGACGGGTCGCCACTGCCACATCACGTCCCCGATACCTGCCCGCTTCGGTTGCATCGCGTCCCCGCACCATGCGAACCTACCTAAAATTACAGGAAGCACGTTCAAGTGCCCGCAGGGGATGGCCGCACCAAGCCTGAAACGCAGATGGTCGGCGAACGCCGGCAGCTCACGGTGTTATTCTGCGACCTGGTCAACTACACCGGCCTCACCGAATCCCTCGACAGCGAAGACGTCGCCGAACTGATTCTCGCGTATCAGGAATCCGGCAAACGCATCTTCACGAAATACGGCGGCTATATCGCACAGTTCCTCGGTGACGGACTGCTCGTCTACTTCGGGTTTCCGGAAGCGCACGAAGACGACGCCGCGCGCAGCGTTATGGCGGCACTCGAACTCTTGGCCGAACTCGACCATATCCGCCAATCGCACGCCCCCGCCGCCGAACACCTCCGCCTCGAAGCCCGTGTCGGCATTCACACCGGCGCTGCGGTCGTCGGTGTCTCGGCGGGCACGGAACGCTCGGTCATCTTCGGTGAGACGGTGAACATCGCTGCCCGCCTGCAGTCGATGGCCGAACCCGGTTCCGTTCTGGTGAGCGAGCCGACGCAGGCATTGCTGCGCGGCGGATTCGAATTTGCAAGCGTCGGCCCCTTGTCGCTCAAAGGCGTGTCGCGCGCGATCGAAGCGTTCCGCATCACCAAAGCTGCATCCGCCGACACACCCCGCCTCCTGCCCGGACGAAGCGGCATGGTGGATCGCACCAACGAGCGGGCGCGGCTGCTCGAACAATGGCATCTGGCGCGCGCAGGCTCATGCCGTGGCGTGACCATTTCGGGTGAGGCGGGTGTCGGAAAATCGACGCTCATCGGCTACCTGCAGGCGACGATCGGCAACGAACCCCACGTCTGGCTGCAAGCGCAATGCTCCGCCATGGCAGAGGCGACACCGCTCCATCCTTTCGTACAAATGATACGCCGCAGGCTCGGCCTAACCGAAGGCATGGCCGAAGACGAGCAACTGGCCAAACTCGGTGCCGGACTTGCCGCGGCAGGTCTGACCGCACCCAGCCAACTTCGTCTCATGGCACAGCTCCTTGAGCTTCCTGCTGAACATGCTGACGCAGCCGAAAGCCCCGAGATAACTCGCGGCCGCACGCTCGAAACCCTGTTGGCTTGGCTTGAACGCATAGCCACGCAAACGCCCGTCGCTCTCGTTTGCGAAGACATGCACTGGAGCGATCCCAGCACCAAAGAACTCGCCGCCCGGCTGGTCGAAACGCAAGACAAAGTGCCGATCCTCTGCGCCGTCACCCACCGCCCGCACTTCAAGTTTCAGTGCGCCGGCCCCGTCGAAGCGATCGCGCTCGAAGGTTTGGAACAGCCACACGCCCTTGAGCTCGCGCAAACGAGGCAAGCAGCACTCTCGAGCGATGCGCTTTCCCAAATAGTAGCCCGCGCGGGCGGCAACCCCCTCTTCATCGAGGAGCTGACCAAACTCGCAGCAGCCGACACGGCAGCCGCTCTCCCGCCGACACTGGAAGCGCTCCTCATGGCGCATCTGGATCGCCTCGGACCCCAAGCCAAACGCACCGCTCAGATCGCCGCAACCTTGGGCCGTGAGTTCGACGAAGCCCTGTTGCGTGCCGTACTCGACACGTCCGCCAGCGAAGCAGACACGACCATTCGCCAACTTGCAGATCAAAACATCGTTCGCAGCGATACCGCCGTCGAAGCGGTCTATGTCTTCCGCCATGCATTGATCCGCGACGCCGCCTACGAGTCCCTGCTGAAAAGCGAACGGCGCAAGATCCACGCTCGCATCGTCGACGCCCTGAAGACCAAGTTCGCTGACCGGACCGAGCGCCAACCCGATCTGGTCGCATTCCACCTCAACGGCGCCGAGCAATTCGAGGAGGCGGCCGTCTGGTATCGCTCGGCCGGCCGCCGCGCAGCCGAACTGGCCGCAATCGAAGAAGCCTCCACCCACTACAGGCGCGGCCTCGCTGCCCTCGCCCAAGTCAAACCCTCGCCCACGCGCGACGAACTCGAGATGAGCCTGCAAATCCTCCTTGGTAACGCGCTCATGGGGATTCGTGGATTTGGCTCGCCCGAATTGCCGCCCATTTGGGAACGCGCCGCTGTACTCGCCGAAACGCTAAAAGACGCGAACGAAACGACCTCCGCTTTGAACGGCCTGGCCGCGTACCGCCTCGGTATCGGCGAATGCCATGCGGCCGTCGAACTCGGCAACAAGATTCTATCGATCGCAACCGAAGACCGGATTGGAAGGCTGCGCGCGCATTCCACGATTGCGACCGCGCTCATGCAAATCGGTGACCCGCAAAGCGCTCTTGAACATGCGAACCTGGCAATCGCGGCTTACGAACCAGGCGACTTCAAACTCGTCACCTACGGCGTGGGAACCGATCAAGGCGTCATCGCCTACGGTGCGGCTGCCGGCGCCCAATGGTTCCTGGGCCGCCCCGACGAGGGTCTCGCGCTCGCCAAAGAAGGCGTCAGCTTGGCCGAGCAGCTCCACTCTTCTCTCAGCCTGGCTGCGGCGAAGTGCTTTTTGGCTTTCGACCACTACTTCCGGCGAGAATTCGACGAAGCCTACCGTATCGCCGACGAAAACCATGCCTACTGCGAGCGGCTGCAGATTCCGTTCTGGTCGGGCCTAAGTTTGCTGATCCGCGCAAGCCGGTGCATCCCAGGCTCCACACAGGCCCTCGACGACGCCAACGCCGCGCTTGAAAAACTGGCCGGCACGGCAAGCCGCGCGGGCGCAGCCATGGGCTTCGTCATTCTGGCCGAAGCGCACAGGGCGGCCGGCAACATCGACACCGCGCTCAACGTCGTCGGCACGGGTCAGCAAATCAGCCAGTTCCTGCGCCAGCATTTCTTCGACGCGGAGCTTCTTCGCGTTCAAGGCGAACTGCAAGCGGCCGCTGGCGATCGCGAAACTGCCGAACGCACATTGCGCGCTGCCGTGGCCGAAGCAGCCTCAAAGGGCGCTCAGTCACTGCGCCTCCGTTGTGCGCTCTCTCTTCACGACGTGCTCGCGAATACAACGCAGCACGCAGAATCCCGCTCTCTGCTTGCCGACGCCCGCGCCTCCATCGTCGGCGGTCTCTCGACACCGGACGTCCGCGCCGCGTCGGAACGCCTCTCATGACACGCAACAAACCTTGAAAGGCCAAAAATGGAACAGCACATCGTCTATTGCTCGGGCCCGATGTTCACCGCTGGCGACCTCTGGGAGCAGCAAAAGCTTGCAACCGCCCTTGAGAGCATCGGCTACCTGACCTACCTGCCGCAACGTGACGGCATCGAGGTCGGCCGCGTCATGCAACTCCTGAACTATCCGCAAATCGCCAGCGAAGTCGGCCAAACCGCGATGGCGATCGTCCGCAAGGTCGTCTTCTCACTCGACGTCTACCAGCTGCTGGCGCGCTGCGACTGCGTGGTCTTCAATCTCGACGGCCGTGTGCCCGACGAAGGCAGTGTCGTCGAAACCTCTCTCGCCTACGCCGCCGGCAAGCCGCTCGTCATCTACAAGACGACGCCTGTGACGTTCCTTGCCGGCCAAGACAACCCGATGATCGAAGGCCTTTCGACCACGTGGGTGAACCACGGAACAATTCCCGACGTCATCCAAGCGCTGGCCGAGCAAATCAAGGCGCACAAAAAACAGAAATACGAATACCACCCGCCGATCGGCCTCAGGCACGTGATCGAAGTCGGCAAAGAAGTCGCCGATCCGACGGGCGAACTCAGAAAGATCCTCGGCAAAATCATCGCCGCGACCGACGGCGAAACCGCGCTCAAAGACACAAAGGCGTTGCTCAAATGGGCAAAGACGAACAAAGCCTACAAAGCCGCCTTCGGTGAGCACGCGACTTGGAAGAACCACCGCGGCCGCCACGTTTCGGCACCACTCTAGCAACCGGGCCCGCCCAGTGACCGATATCCGCTACGTGTGCATGTCCGACATGCATTTCGGCGCCGACAACAGCCTCCTGACGCACCTGTCGTCGCAGGATGGCCCCGTGGACCCACGCCATCCCAGCAAGGTACTTGTCCATTTCCTGGAGGGCTTGCGCGTCCTCATTCGTGAAAACACTGGTCGCACGCGTCCCACACTCATCCTGAATGGCGACATTTTCGAATTCTGCTTCGCCAGCGCCAACCTCGCGACGATGGCATTCCAGCAGTTTCTCGAACTGGCGATGCCCGAAAAGAAAAGCGAGCGCCTATTCGACGACACGATCATCTTCATCCCCGGCAACCACGACCATCATTTGTGGGAGTCGTGCCGCGAACACCACTACGTGCGCTATGTGCAGTCGGTAAACCGCGAAGACTTCGTCTTGGCGCCAACCCACACGACCAACATGCTGGAACTCGGCGGTCTGGAATCGCCGCTCGTCAACGCTATGGTGAAGCGTTGCCCCTGGCTTCACGACGTATCGGTACAGGTCGCTTACCCGAACTTCGCGCTTTGCCGGCCGGACAAGATCGCGCTGTTCACCCACGGCCATTTCGCCGAAGACGTCTACATGCTGCCGAGCACGATCGCCGGCATCGCCTTCCCGGACCGCGATCCGCCGATGACGATCGAAGAATGGGAGGCCGAAAACTTCGCTTGGATCGACTTCCTCTGGTCGGCGCTCGGCCGCTCGGGCTCGGCCGGCCCGGTTGAGGAACTCGTCTACGAACTGATGCAGCAACCTGAAAAAATGATGGGCCCGGCCGTGCGCGTCGCCACCGCAGCCGCGCGGGCCTTCGACATCAAGCACAAGGAGTCCATCGAGAAGCTCGTGCACGGCTTCTTGACCAAGGCTTTCGAACGAAGCTGCTACACAAAGATACTCGACGACGATGGCGCGGGCCTGCGCCGCTATCTGGAAGGTCCCCTCCTCGCCCAACTCGAAGCGGAACTCAAAGGCGCGCAACCGCCGAAATCGGCCGCCCTCATCTTCGGCCACACCCACAAACCGTTCGAGAAGATGTTCAAGGTCCAGAACATGCCGTGGGCCGAAATCGAAACCTACAACAGCGGCGGCTGGGTGATCGACTCGCCCACACCGCAGCCGATCATCGGCGGCGCGGCGATCCTGCTCGACGACGACCTGAACATCGTCTCGCTCCGCGTCTACAACGAAACGGAAGACGCCAACCGCATCAAACCGCGCATCGAAACCGCGACTCATTCGGTGAAATCGCCAAACCCTCTGTACAAGCGACTCTCACGCTTGGTATCGGCAAAAGAACAACCGTGGCTCGACTGCGCCCGCGCCATCGCCGAAGCCACCGAAATCCATGGCCAGCGCATCGCCGGAGTCCTCGCGCGAAATGACTGACACTGCACGGACCAGCCGATACCTTCAGACGCGGACGTTGAACTGGACCATCACCGCCAACCGCTCTTCATCATCGTCGTAAGAGTGCACCGTGTAGGTTTGCTTGTGCTCGCCCCCGGTCAGGGTTTCGGCAAGCTCCGTCGCCTCGGTTTCATCAAGCTGATCGCGAACAAGGAACACATTGCCCGTGTCGTCCGATCGAAGCACCATCCACATTCGCTGCGTTTCGGTCTCGGGCTCCACGCCGAATTCTGACGCCGGTGCCGGTCGCGAGCTCCGGGAAGGTAGATGAATGAGCAACCAACACGCGATCGCGGCGGCCAAGACAATTGCGGCATCGGCAACCAGCGACAGCCACGGCGCGCTCCACGGCCGCAACAGGCCCCGCGCTGCCAACCAAACCACAAACGCGGCGGCAGCCAAGTAGACCACGAACGCGTTCTTCGTCAGACGCCGCCCGTGCGCGTCGTCGTCATCCTCCGGCGGAAGTGCTCTCTCTGCCCACAGCAGATATCCGCACTGCCAAAGCGCGCCCACTACGAACAATGGCGGCGCGAAAGGGCTCAGCAGCATCAACGCCACGCCTCCGCCGGACGTCAGAAACGCCCCCACAGTCATTACTTGCGACCGCCGCCGCTCTTTCGCCGCCTCGGGATCGTTCAGCGCCGCAAGCAATTGATTCATTATCCGGTCAAGCGCCAGCGCGCGCATCACCACGGCGCCCGCAAACGCGTAGAACGCACCGACACCTATCGCGACAATTTGCGAAAACGCCAACATGCCACGTCTCCTACCGCGACCTTGGCGGCATCGCAAATCATGCTAAAAAACCAACATGGACCTCACCCTGCCCTTCGACCGCACGCGCCGCCGGCGCATTTACCTCATGCGCCACGCCGAGGCCGAATATGTCCGGCCCGACGGAACGCGCGCGCCCGACTCGCGCGTTGTCCCGCTCACCGCACGCGGGCGCAAGGAAGCAGCCGCCATGCACGAGCTGCTCGCTGACGTGCCGTTCGACCGCGCGATCTGTTCGGGCCTGCCGCGCACGCGCGAGACTGCGGGAATCGTGCTCGGTGAGCGGAACCTCGACCTCCGCATCGTGCCTGAGCTGGAAGAGATTCGCGGTGGCGATCCGATCGCACGCGCGAAGCAAAGCCCGGTCGACTACGCCTATGCCATGTTTCAAGCGGGCGAACCCGGCGCCTGCTACGCCTCCGGCGAGCCTTTCCAGGCCTTCGTCGACCGTGTGGTGCCGGCCTTCACCGCCATCACGAACGACCCGGCCTGGACCACGCTGTTGCTCGTGGCACACGGCGGCGTCAACCGCGCGATCCTGACCGACATCACGAGCGCGACCCTCGCGGGCTTCGCCGCGTTCGAGCAGGATTCGGCCTGCCTGAACCTGATCGACGTCGATACCTGCCTGGACACCGGCGCGGTCCTGCGGCGCATCCTGCGCGGCGTCAACATCACGGCCGAGGACCCCTTCAAGAAGACCCGCCGCCTCACCTCCATGGAGGGGATCGCCAAGCGCTACATGGAGGCCGGCGGCTTCCCCCTGCACAAGAAGGCGTAAGCCCGTGACGGCCGTCGCAACCGGCGGCCGGGGGCACGCATCCAATCGGCCGCAAGGCGCGTATCACCCCCGAACCAACGCTCAGGCGGCCTGCGCTTGGGGTTAAGCAAGCGGAGCAATCGGGCGCCATGCGCGTTGCCATAGTCGGGTCAGGTATTGCCGGAATGGGCGCAGCCTGGGCGCTGCACCGGGATCACGAGATCGTGGTCTACGAGAAGGAGCCCCGCCCCGGCGGCCACAGCCACACCGTCGACGTCGATTACGACGGCACCACGATCCCGGTCGACACCGGCTTCATCGTCTACAACGAACTGAACTACCCGAACCTGACCGCCTTGTTCGCCGAGCTCGCCGTCGAGACGATCCCGACGAACATGACGTTCGGCTTCTCCTCGCTGAACGGCCGCCTGGAATGGCAGGGCAACACGATCAGCTCGCTGTTCGCGCAGCGGAGCAATCTCTTCAGCCTCTCGTTCCACCGCATGTGGCTGGACATCCTGCGCTTCCGCCGCAACGGCCTCGCCGACCTCGTCGCAGGGCGCACGAAAGGCCACTCGCTCGGGTCCTACCTGAAAGCGAACGCCTACGGCGATGCCTTCCGCGATCACTGCATCATCCCCATGGGCGCCGCGATTTGGTCGACGAGCGCCACCGAGATGCTGTCGTTCCCGGCTGAGAGCTTCATCCGCTTCTTCGAAAACCACCGCCTGTTCTATTTCGACAAGCCGATGTGGCGCACGGTCAAGGGCGGCTCGCGGGAGTATGTCAAGCGCCTGACGGCGCCGTTCGCCGACCGCATCCGCCTGAACACCCCGGTCGCGAAGATCGCGCGCACGAACACCAACGTCGAAATCACCGACACCACCGGCGCACGCGAAACGTTCGACCAAATTGTCCTCGCCTGCCACAGCGACGAAGCGCTTTCGCTGCTGGCCGACGCGACGGAGGCCGAGCGCCACGTTCTCACCCCCATGCGTTACGCGCCGAACCGCGTCTATCTGCACCGCGACCCGTCGCTGATGCCAAAGCGCAAAGCCGTGTGGTCGAGCTGGAACTACCTCGCCCGCGAGACGGACACCGGCGGCGCCGTTTCGGTGACCTATTGGATGAACCGCCTGCAATCGATCGACGAGACGAAGCCGCTGTTCGTGAGTCTGAACCCGCCGGCACCACCCGCGCCGCACCTCACCTTCCGCACGTTCGACTACGATCATCCGCAGTTCGACACGGACGCGCTGGTGGCGCAGCGCCGGCTCCACATGATCCAAGGTCAACACCGCACCTGGTTCTGCGGCGCCTATGCCGGCTACGGCTTCCACGAAGACGGCCTGACCGCAGGCCTCGAAGTCGCCGAACGCATCGGCGCCAAACTGCCGCTCGGCAAGGTTAAGGCCCCGCGCGTCTTCCCCGTTGTCAAAGAAGCGGCCGAATAGTGATGCAAATCAACGCGCCCGCACCTATCTCCTGTAGTGATCTGTCGTCGGCGGAGACCCCCATGCTCCCGCACACGAACACACTGCCCCACGTGATCGCGGTCCGCGCAGGCACCCTGCCCGACACGCGCGACCTGCCCTATTTCATCCGCCTGCTGCTGCCTGTGACCGCGCGCCTCCAGTGGGGCAGCGTCACCGTTACGTTGCCGGACGGGCGGCGCATCGAGATCGCCGGGCGCGAACCCGGCAAGCACGCCGAACTCACGATCAAGAACTACGCCTGCCTGTGGCGCCTCGTGCGCACCGGCAACCTCGGCTTCGCCGAAGGCTACCTCGCGCACGAATGGGACACGCCGAACCTCGCCGTTCTGCTCGAAGTCTTCGCCCGCAACGCCGACGCGATGACCGAACTCTACGAAGGGAAATGGTGGGCGAAGCTCGCGGGCCGCCTGGCGCACGCACTGAACCGCAACACACGCGCAGGTTCGAAGCGCAACATCGAGGCGCACTACGACCTCGGCAACGCGTTTTACGAACGCTGGCTCGACCCGTCCATGACCTACTCGTCGGCGAAGTTCGAAGCCCCCGGCCAGTCGCTCACCGAGGCGCAGCGCAACAAATACGAGAGCCTGGCCAAACGCATCGGCCTGAAGCCCGAGCATGAGCTTCTGGAAATCGGCTGCGGCTGGGGTGGCTTTGCCGAATACGCGGCGGGTGAGATCGGCTGCCGCGTCACCGGCATCACGATCAGCCGCGAACAGCACGACTTCGCGAAAGCGCGACTCGCCAAGGCGGGCCTTGGCCACAAGACCGAGATCCGCCTCGAAGACTACCGCGACACGCAAGGCACGTTCGACCGCATCGTCTCGATCGAGATGTTCGAAGCCGTCGGCGAAGAATACTGGCCGGCCTATTTCGACAAGATCGGTGCAAGCCTGAAACCCGGCGGCCAAGCGGGCCTGCAAATCATCACGATCGACGAGCGTTACTTCTCGACCTACCGAAAGAGCGTGGACTTCATCCAAAAATACGTCTTCCCCGGAGGCATGCTGCCCTCGATGCAGGCGCTACGCGAGCAGGTGGCGCGCGCCGGGTTGACGTGGGCCGACAACACGACGTTCGGCCGCGACTACGCCGACACGCTGAGCCTTTGGCGCGACCGCTTCCTCGCCGCCTGGGACGACATCCGCCCCTTAGGCTTCGACGAAAAGTTCAAACGCCTGTGGGGCTACTACCTGAGTTACTGCGAAGCCGGCTTCCGCGCGGGGTCGATCGACGTGACACAAGTCGCGCTGGCAAAGCCCTAGCGGCGAACCAATTTCCGCACCGCCGCAGCCGCATTGATCACCGCGCCGTTGAAGCCAGTCAGCTTCAGCGGCGCATCCTCCACGGCGAGGCACAGGCAAAGCTCGCCCGCACCCGCCTGCGGCTGGTGATCGACCGACGCATCCGCCGTCGCCACATCGCCCTTCGCATAGGCACCCGTCGCATCCGCGAAGCTCCCCTGCAGAACGAGCGTCAGCTCCAAGCCTTCGTGCGTATGCCGCGGCATCCGCCGTCCGGGCTCGATGGCGAGCAGTCTGACGCTCGACCGGCCGGCAAACTCCGGCAGCGGATATTCCTTCATGCCGCTGAGCACCGGCGTCCAGCCCAATTCCGACACCGGCCGTCCCAAATACCCGCGCAACGGCTCCGGCACGCGCACGACCGGTTCGACAGCCGCCGCCCGTGGTTCCACCGGCGTCGCAGCGACATCCGGCATCGGCCCCACCTCCGCCGCAACATCCTCGAACGCCAACGCCGCACCAGCCGCCTCGCCCGCAGCGACGGCGTGACGGCACGCCGGGCACAGCGCCAAGTGAGTCGCGACGAGCAGCGCCTTCGCCTCGCCAAGCGAGCCGTTGGCATACTCGATCAGCAGAACTTCATCGGGGTGGTGTTGCGGCATCGTTGTCGTACCAAAACGGGGCGCGCCCTTTCGGGCATCTGCATCTGGCTGTATACGTGGCCCCCGCACACGCGGATCAGCTTGAAGGAATTCGCCGGAATTGAGCGGCCACACGTTCTTCTTCTACGGCTCGCTGATGGACCTGGAGCTGCTCGAGGCGGTCATCGACCGCAAGGCCGGCCACTTGGCCTTTCGCCCGGGCTGGCTCACCGGTTACGTCGCGGAAACCGCCCACGGCTACACCTTCCCGACCCTGGTCGAACGCCCGCACGGCCGCGTCAACGGCCTGATCACCCACGGCCTGACCGAAGACGACGTCGCCCGCATCGCCTATTTCGAAGACACCGAATACGCGCCCACGACGGTCGACGTCACGACCGCCGAAACCGACATCGCCGCCCAAGTCTTCATGGCAACCACAAGCCTAAGATCAACCGGCGAACCCTGGGACTTCACCCACTGGCGCCGCCACCACAAACCGCTCCTCGTCGCCGTCACCCGCAAAGTCATGCGCGAGCACTACGGCATCACCCCCTTCGAAGAAATCGACGCCCACTGGCACCGCATCAAGGCGGAACTGGAAGCCGGCCTTCGCGCTGCGCCAAATACGCGGAAGCGAGCCGCGCGCCCTCGCTAAGCGCCCGGAGTTTCGCCCACACCACTTCTTCCGCAACGTTGACGTAGCCGGCCGACGTCTCGAAACCGCAATCCGTGCCGGCGATCACCCGCGCCGGATCGCCGACAGCCTCCACCGCCCGCACGATCCGCTCCGCGACAAGCTTCGGATGCTCGACATAGTTCGTCGTCGTATCGATCACGCCGGCGATCAACGTCGCATTCTTCGGCAAGCGCCCACCCTTGAAGAACGCGACCTCATGCTCGTGCCGCGGGTTGGCGAGGCTGATGACGTAGGCGCCCACCTTCGCCGTCTCCAGCACCGGCCACAGCGACTCGATCGGCTCGTCGCACTCGTGCGGTCCGTTGTAGTTGCCCCAGCACACATGCAACCGCACCCGCTCGCGCGGCAATCCGTCGATGGCCGTGTTGATCGCACCCACCACCGCCCGCGAGAACGCGAGAAACTCCTCAAGCGGCTTATCCGCGAACAGCGTATGCCGCTCCATCGCCAAATCCGGCGCATCGATCTGCAGCGTGAACCCGTGCTCCACGATCGTGCGGTACTCCACACTCAGCGCCCGCCCCACCGCGGCGACATAGTCCGCCAGACTTCCGTAGTGCTTGTTCTCCATCGCCGCCGCGACAATGCCGGGCGAGGCCGCCGTCATAAACACCCCCACGGGCTTGTGCGCCCCGGCAAGCCGCTTCAGCCGCGCGCACTCCGCCTTGATCGCGTGATCGTCCTTGTAGGCGACGTCGCCGACCGCCTGCGGCGGCGCCATCAAGCTCACGCTCTCGCGCGCCGCGATCACGCTCAGCATGTGCTGCATGAACGACGGATACATGACGATATCGCGCATCACCTGACGCGCGCCGTGGCCCTCGAACCCCGTCATCCGCCCGCGCACATAAGTGAAGAAGCTCTCCCGCCCCGCCTCCCCGTCATTGATGATGTCAACGCCCGATTCGATCTGCTTGGCGATCACCCCCGCCGACGCCGCCTCGACCTCCCGCTCCAGCGCCGCCTCGTTGACCTCCTCCCCGCCGGCCTTCGCCGCCAGCATGTGCACCAACGCCTTCGGCCGCGGCAGACTTCCCGCATGGGTAGTGAGAATTCGCGCCATCGGCGGCCTCCTTGGGAACGGCGCTTGATGCGCCCGTTTCCCGTCAATAGAACGTCCCCCCATGGACATCAAACACAGCGTCATCGACGCGATCGGCAACACGCCGCTGATCCGTCTCAAACGACTATCCGACATCACGGGATGTGAAATCCTCGGCAAGGCCGAGTTCATGAACCCGGGCCAGTCGGTCAAGGATCGCGCCGCCCTCGGCATCATCCGCGACGCCGAACGCAGCGGCAAACTGAAACCCGGCGGCACGATCGTCGAAGGCACGGCGGGCAACACCGGCATCGGGCTCGCGATGGTCGGCCGCGCGCTCGGCTATCGCTCCGTGATCGTCATCCCCGACACGCAGAGCCAAGAGAAGAAAGACACGCTCCGCCACATGGGCGCCGAACTGATCGAAGTGCCGGCCGTGCCCTACAAGGACCCGAACAACTACGTGAAATACTCGGGCCGCCTCGCCGAGGAACTGAACGCGAAGGAGCCCGCCGGCGCCATCTGGGCGAACCAGTTCGACAACGTCGCGAACCGCCAGATCCACGTCGAAACCACCGGCCCCGAAATCTGGAACCAGACCGACGGCAAGGTCGCAGGCTTCGTCTCGGCGATCGGCACCGGCGGCACGCTCGCGGGCGTCGCGACAGCGCTCCGCGCGAAGAACCCGAACGTCAAGATCGCGCTCGCCGACCCGCCGGGCGCAGCTCTGTTCAATTACTACAAGCACGGCGAACTGAAAGCCGAAGGCTCCTCCATCACAGAAGGCATCGGCCAAGGCCGCGTCACCGCAAACCTGGAAGGCTTCAAGCCCGACGAGGCCTTCCAAATCCAGGACTCGGAATCGGTCCCGTTCTGCTTCGAACTCTTGCGCGATGAGGGCCTCTGCCTCGGCACGTCGTCGGGCGTGAACGTCGCCGGCGCCTATCACCTCGCCCGTGCGCTCGGCCGCGGCAACATCATCGTCACGATCCTGTGCGACTACGGCACGCGCTACGCCTCGAAACTCTACAATCCCGCCTTCCTGCGCTCGAAAGGCCTGCCCGTCCCCGAATGGCTGGAGAACAAAAAATGAGCCCCCTCGTCACCACGCAATGGCTGGCCGACCACCTGAGCGCACCCGACGTGCGCATCATTGACGCGTCGTGGTACCTGCCCGACCAGAAACGCGATGCAAAGGCGGAATACACCGCGGGCCACATCCCGGGCGCCGTCTTCTTCGACCTCGACGACATCGCCGACACGTCTTCGCCCTACCCGCACATGCTGCCCGCGCCGGAGAAATTCGCCGCCCGCGCAAAGAAGCTTGGGCTCGGCGACGGCCACCGCATCGTCGCCTATGACGGCATGGGCCTCTTCTCCGCCGCGCGCGCCTGGTGGATGTTCCGCGTGATGGGGCATGAGGAAGTGTTCGTGCTCGACGGCGGCTTCCCGAAATGGCGCGCCGAAGGACGGGCGATCGACGACATGCCGCCAGTGCCGCAGCCGCGCCACTTCACGCCGCGCCCGAACCATCTGATCCTGCGCGACGCAAACCAAGTGCTCGAAAACCTGAAGACGAAGCGCGAGCAAGTCGTCGACGCGCGCGGCCCCGCGCGCTTCAACGCGACGGAACCCGAGCCTCGCCCGGGCGTCCGCGGCGGCCACATCCCGGGCGCGAAGAACCTGCCCTACTCCAAACTCCTGAACCCCGACGGCACGCTGCGCAAGGGCGACGCGCTCGCCGCCGCCTTCCGCGACGCAGGCATCGACGTGACCAAGCCCATCACCGCCAGCTGCGGCTCCGGCGTCACCGCGGCGGTCATCGCGCTCGGCCTCAAAGCGATGGGCGCGCCGGACGCCGCGATCTACGACGGCTCCTGGGCCGAGTGGGGCGCGCGCCACGACCTGCCCCTCGAAAAAAGACGAAAGCGCCGATCCCGATCACCATCACGAAGCTCGAAATGAAGGCGAAGCCCGCGGGCTTGCGCCCGCATCTCCGGCACGACCAAGACAACGGCCGCGTGATGCTGCTGAAGGTGAAGCACCCGCCGGTGCACTTCTACCGTTACCTCTACGAGACAGTCGGCAAACCCCACCTCTGGGTCGAACGCACGCGCATGAACGACGAAGCGCTCGCCAAAATCGTGCAGGACGAAAAGGTCGAACTCTACGTCCTCTATTGCGAAGGCGCGCCCGCCGGCTACGCCGAACTCGACTTCCGCAAACCACCCGACGCGGAGCTCGCCTATTTCGGCCTCATCGGAGATTTCCTCGGCCGCGGGCTCGGCTCGTTCCTGCTCGCCACCGCCATCGACATCGCTTGGGGCAAACCCATCGAACGCCTCTGGGTCCACACGAACACGCTCGACCACCCGCGCGCGCTACCGCTCTACCAAAAAATGGGCTTCACCCCCTACGCGCAGGAAAAGACGGAAATCGTGCCGCTGTAGACTCCCCTCGCCCGCTTGCGGGAGAGGGGCCGTGGGTGAGGGGAAGTCATCGCCCCACCTTGCCAATCAACGCACGATCCAAAAAGATGAGCCGCATGCGCGAGGGCCAGAACACCCGCTTGGCGCGCCACCTGCGCCGCCGAGAAACAAACTTCGAAGCAGAACTCTGGCGCGAGCTTCGCGCCCGCCGAACTCTGGGGCTAAAGTTCCGACGCCAGCATCCGGTCGGTCGCTATGTCGCCGACTTTGCGTGCTTAGAGGCGCGCCTGCTGATTGAGATCGATGGCTACTGGCACACGTTCAGGAAGGCTGCCGACAAGGCGCGCGACAAAGAACTCCGCGCCGCTGGTTTCGACGTCGTGCGCTACGACATCAAAGCAGAGTCCGCGGATGCCCACACACTCGCCGAAGCAATTGCGCACGAAGCGAGAATTCGCATCGAGGGTTGAGGTCTGACTTCCCCTCACCCCCGGCCCCTCTCCCGCAGGCGGGCGAGGGGAGTCTCATCTCAAAATCTGCCCCAAGAATTCTTTCGTCCGCTCGCTCTTCGGATTCGTGAAGAACTCCGACGGCGGCGCCACTTCCACGATCTCGCCGTGATCCATAAACACGACCCGGTTCGCGACCGTGCGCGCGAAACCCATCTCGTGCGTGACGACCAGCATCGTCATGCCCGTCTCCGCGAGTTCGACCATCGTCTCCAGCACTTCCTTGATCATCTCAGGATCGAGCGCGCTGGTCGGCTCATCGAACAGCATGATCCGGGGCTCCATCGTCAGCGCGCGGGCGATCGCCACGCGCTGCTGCTGCCCGCCCGAGAGCTGCCCCGGATACTTGTTCGCCTGCTCGGGAATGTGCACGCGCTCCAGATACTGCATCGCCAACGCTTCGGCCTTCGCCTTCGGCATCTTCTTCACCCACATCGGCGCCAGCGTGCAATTCTCGAGCGCCGTCAGATGCGGAAACAGATTGAACTGCTGGAACACCATGCCGACATTCGCGCGCACGGCCTCCACCTGCCCCACCTCTTCGCTGAGCGGCACGCCCTCGACGATGATCTTACCTTCCTGATGCGGCTCCAGCGCGTTGATGCAGCGGATCAACGTCGACTTGCCGGACCCCGACGGCCCGCAAATCACGACCCGCTCGCTTCGCGCGACGGTCAGATTGACGTCCTTCAACACATGAAAGGCCTTGAACCATTTGTTCAGGCCGTGAATCTCGACCGCGTTCGCGCCGTTCACCGTCACCGCTTCTCCCCCGACGCCAAAACGCCTTCCAAATTCTTCGCATAGCGCGACATCGAAAAGCACATCGCCCAATAGACCATGCCCACAAACGCATACCCGGTCAGCGCCGTGTTCGGCGTCGCCCACGCGGCGTCCGTCGTGCCCACCTGCGCGATGCCGAGTAGATCGAAGAACCCGATGATGGTGACCAGCGAGGTGTCCTTCAAAAGCCCGATGAAGTTGCCGACAATATTCGGCAGCGATAGCCTAAGCGCCTGCGGCAGGATCACGAACGCCATCGACTGCCAATAGCCGAGCCCCATCGCGGCCGCGGCTTCGTATTGCCCCTTCGGAATCGCCTGCAAACCGCCGCGAATAACCTCCGCCATATAGGCCGACGAGAACAACGCGACCGCAATCAACGCCGCCAACAACTTGTTGACCGATACCCCTAAGAACAGCGGCAACATGTTCACCGCCATGAACAGCACTGTGATCAGCGGCACGCCGCGCCAAAACTCGATAAACCCGACGCTGAGCGCCTTCACGACCGGCAACTCCGACCGCCGCCCAAGCGCGAGCACAATCCCAAGCGGCAGCGACGCCACAATCCCCGTCATCGACACGACGAGCGTGATGATCAAACCGCCCCACCGCTCCGTCGGAATGCGCTCAAGCCCGAACCCGCCCACCAGCAGAACGAACGCGACCACCGGAAACAGCGTCAGCATCAAGGCGCCCACACCGCGCTTACCCGGCGTCCCCGGCACCGTCAGCCACGCGAGCCCCAGCGCCAGCACGACAAGAACGATATCGACACGCCAACGCTGCGCAAAATCGTAAAACCCATAAATGAACTGATCGAAGCGCTGAATAATGAACGGCCAACACGCCCCGTTCTCGTTCGCCAAGCACGCATCGCGCGTGGTCCCGGTCCAAACCGCATCGATCACCGCCCACTTCACGAACGGTACGACCGTTCCATAGAGCACCAGCAGCGCCACCACCGTCAGCACCGCATTGAACGGCGTCGAGAACAAATTCTCGCGCAGCCACTCAATCGGCCCCGGCATCACCACACGCGGCGGACGGCGCTCTGTCACAACGCACCTCCGCCAAACCCAAAACACCCGGCTGGGCCGGGGTGCCCCCGGCCCCCCCGGGCCCCGGCCCTTCCGCTCACCGCCGCAGCGCCCCTCGGGGGCGGGGCCACCCCCGGCCATGGCGAATTAGGTTTAGTCTGTGCGCGCACCATCACCGCTCCGTCAGCGCGACGCGCGCGTTGTACCAGTTCATGAACGCGCTCGTGAGCAGGCTTAGCGTCAGATAGACCGCCATCGTGATGGCGATGATCTCGATCGCCTGGCCCGTCTGACTCAAACTCGTCCCCGCAAACACCGACACCAAATCGGGATAGGCGATCGCAACCGCCAGCGACGAATTCTTCGTCAGGTTCAAATACTGGCTCGTCAGCGGCGGAATGATCTGCCGCAACGCCTGCGGTACAACCACGAGCCGCAGCGTCTGCCCGCGTGGCAGGCCCAGCGCCTGCGCCGCCTCCGTCTGCCCCTTCGCCACGCCCAAAATGCCGGCGCGCACGATCTCGCCGATGTAGCTCGCCGTGTAGGTCGCGAGCGCGACGATCAGGGCCGCCAACTCAGGCAACACGACGGTCCCACCCTCGAAGTTGAGACCCGCCAGATGCGGCGCCGAAAACGTCATCGGAAATCCGAGCACCGCGCTCAGCACCAGCGGCGGCAACACAATCAACGCGAACGCAATCGGAAACACAGCCAGCGTCTGCCCCGTCGCCTCGCGCCGCCGCCGCGCCCAACTCGCCACCCAAAACGCCGCGACGACCCCGATGCCGAGCACCAGCATCACCCACCCGAACCCGGCCTCCGCATGCCCAGACGGCAAATAGAGCCCGCGGTTGTTGAGGAACACGGTCTCGGCCAACCCCCAACTCTCGCGCGGGCCCGGCAACGCCCGCAGCACGGCGAAGTACCAAAAGAAAAGCTGCAGCAAGAGCGGCGTGTTCCGCACGATCTCGACGTAACCGCGGCAGAGCTTCGCCACGAGCCAGTTCGACGACAACTGTCCGATCCCGATCACAAACCCCAGCAAGGTCGCAAACACGATCCCGATCGAAGCGACCAGCAGCGTGTTCAAAATGCCGACCAACAGCACGCGCGCATAGGTCGACGTTTCGTTGTAGGGAATCAACGTTTGAACAATGTCGAACCCGGCGGTGTTGTTCAGAAAGCCGAACCCAGTCGCAATGTTCTGCCGCTGAATCGTCGCCACCGCGTTCGTGGCCAACACAAACGCCAGCGCGATCACGCCCGCGAGCAACGCCACCTGAAACGCGACGTCACGCATACGCCGCGTGCGCCACCAGGGGATGGGAGAGGCCGCCACTCAGCCAACCCCAACAAAAACAACGTTGTCATCGCGGAACTTACGCGAGCCCAATCGCGCAGCGATTGGCGCGCGAGCGTTACTATCCGGGACCCAGGGACACAGCGGCAACGCCTCAGCAACACCCCTGGGTCCCGGATAGCAAGGCTCGCAAGACCGCTGCTGCGCAGCGGGCTCGCCTAGCTTCCGGGATGACAGTGATTTGAGCATACGACTTCGAACTAACGTACCGGCGGCGCGTATTGCAGGCCGCCTTTGGTCCAGAGCGCATTCTGCCCGCGCTTGATCTTCAGCGGCGACGCTTGCCCCACATTGCGCTCGAAGGCTTCGCCGTAATTGCCGACGCCCTTCACGATGCGCACGACCCAATCTTTGGTCAGCCCGATCGACTCGCCGAATGCACCCTCGGTGCCGAGCAGCCGCCTAATCTCCGGATTCGGCGACTTCAGCATCTGATCGACGTTCTTCGACGTAACGCCCAACTCTTCCGCATTGAGCAGCGCGAACATCGTCCAGCGCACGAGATCCCCCCACTGCTGGTCGCCTTGATTGACGAGCGGCCCCAACGGTTCCTTCGAAATGATCTCCGGCAAAATGATGTGATCGTCCGGTTTCTTGAGCTTCAGCCGCTCGGCATAAAGCCCGGAGGCGTCCGTCGTGTAGGCATCGCACCGGCCGGCATCATAGGCGGCAAGCACCTCCGCGTTCTTCTCGAACGCAATCACCTTGTACTTCAGCCCATTCGCGCGGAAATAATCGGCGAGATTGAGTTCCGTCGTCGTGCCCGTGTTCGTACACACATTGGCGCCGTTAAGCTGCTTGGCGCTCGTCACCTTCAGCGCCTTCGGCACCATGAACCCTTGGCCGTCGTAGTAGATCACCCCGACGAATTCGAGCCCAAGCTGCGTGTCGCGGCTCATGGTCCAGGTCGTGTTGCGCGACAGCAGGTCCACCTCGCCCGACTGCAACACCGTAAAGCGCACCTTGGCCGACGTCGGCGTGAAACGCACCTTCGTGCGGTCGTTGAAGATCGCCGCCGCAACCGCCCGGCAGAAATCGACGTCCATGCCGGTCCAATTGCCCTTCGAATCCGGGCTCGCGAACCCGGGCAACCCCTCGTTCACGCCGCAGCGCAAATACCCATTCTTCTTCACCCGTTCGAGTGTCGGCGATCCCGCCGCCAGGGCAGGCACGATCGCGACCAAAACGGCAGTCAAAGCTGCGAACAACAGGCGCATAAAGAGATCCTTCGACAAACCAGGATTGCAGCCAACCACCCGAATGCGGCACGCTGGCGGCGGAACGTACACATAGAGGAGAGCCGGGCAAGATGTCCAAGCCCGAAGGCGGCCCAAAACGGCCGGAGACCACGGTTGTAACCGCGGGCCGCAAGCCGTCGGAACACCACGGCCTCGTCAACCCGCCCGTGTATCACGCCTCAACGATGCTCCACCGCACGGTGGAAGCCTTGGAGAAGGACAAGCCGAAATACACCTACGGCCGACGCCTGACCCCCACGATCGAAGCGTTGCAAGATGCAATCTGCGAACTTGAGGGCGGCGCAGGCACCGTGCTGTGCCCATCCGGCTTGCAAGCCTGCACACTCGCGCTTCTGAGCGTCGCCTCCGCCGGCGACAACATCCTCGTCACCGATTCGGTCTACGGGCCCACGCGCACGTTCTGCGACAAGACGCTGGCCCGCTTCGGCGTCTCGACCACCTATTTCGACCCGCTGATCGGCGCCGGCATCGAACGCCTGTTCCGTCCGAACACGCGCGCCGTCTTCACCGAAAGCCCAGGCTCGCTGACGTTCGAGATCCAAGACATCCCCGCGATCGCCGAAGCCGCCCACGCGGCCAACATCAGCGTGATCATGGACAACACCTGGGCCACACCCCTGCTGTTCGACGCGCTCGGCCACGGTGTCGACATCGCCGTCATCGCCGCCACGAAATACATCGTCGGCCACTCCGACGCGATGCTGGGCACGGTCACCGCGAACGACAAACACCTGAAACGCGTGCGCGATACGCACGGCAATCTGGGCCTCACCGTCGGCCCCGACGACATCTATCTGGGCCAACGCGGCTTGCGCACGATGGCTGTGCGGTTGAAGCAGCACCAAATCACCGCCATGCGCCTCGCTGAATGGATGGCCGCGCGCCCCGAAGTCGCCCGTGTGCTCTACCCCGCGCTCCCCGGCGATCCGGGCCACGCGATCTGGAAACGCGATTTCAAAGGCGCCTCCGGCCTGTTCGCCGTCGAACTGAAACCCTGCACCGACGCCGCCGTCGCCGCGATGCTGAACGGCATGCAGCTCTTCGGCATGGGCTGGTCCTGGGGCGGCTACGAAAGCCTGATCGTTCCGGCCCACCCAACCCGCACCGCCACGAAGTTCGCACACCAAGGCCCCGTCATCCGCATCCACGCCGGCCTCGAAAACCCCGACGACCTCCTCGCCGATCTTGACGCGGGGTTAGAGAGATTGAAGAAGGCAGCATGACCTTACCTATGTTCGTCATGGCCGGGCTTGACCCGGCCACCCAGGGTCACGCACCCAAACGCATAGGCACGCGGCCCTGGGTGGCCGGCTCAAGGGCCGGCCATGACGATTTTTTGGGTAAGAGGGCCCGATGACCCAACTCAATTCCACCGACTTCATCGCCGCCGTCAAGTTCGACCGCGACGGCCTCGTCGCGACCGTCGCGCAGGATGCAAAGGACAACCGCGTCCTCATGGTCGCCTGGATGAACCGCGAGGCGCTCACGCGCACGCTCGAAACCCGCGACGTGACCTACTGGTCGCGCTCGCGCCAATCGCTCTGGCGCAAGGGCGAAACCTCCGGCCACGCGCAGCGCCTCGTCGAAGCGTGGATCGACTGCGACGGCGACACGCTACTTTTGAGGGTCGATCAAGCCGGCCCTGCCTGCCACACCGGCGCGCCCACCTGCTTCTTTTCCCAAGCGAAGCTCTGAAATGCCCTTCGACAAAGATCGCGCCGAGTTCGAAGCGCGCACGAAACGCGCCAAAGCGATGGGCTCACCAAAGCGCCTCGCCGAGCGCAAGGCCGCGGGCATCCTGAACGCGCGCGAGCGGGTCGACCTACTCGTCGACAAAGACACGTTCATCGAAGCGGGCCTGTTCGCGACCTCGATCAAACCCGACATGCGGGACAAATCGCCGGGCGATGGCGTCGTCTCCGGCTTCGGCAAGATCAACGGCCGCATGGCCGGCGTAAACGCCGCCGACTTCACGACGCTGGGCTCCTCCTCCGCCGAAGTGCACGGCAAGAAGCAATACTACGTGCGCGAAACCTGCCGGAAAAACGGCATGCCGATGGTGAGCCTGATGGAATGCGCCGGCGGGCGCATCCCCGACATCATGGGCGCCGCCGGCATCGGCCGCGCCGGCGAGGGCGCGCGCTACACGCACGCGCGCGAGACACCGTGGGCCTCGGCGGTGCTCGGCCTCACCTACGGCGGCGGTGCGTTCACCTGCATCAACTCCGACTTCGTCGTGATGCGCAAAGGCGCCGTGCTCGCCGTGTCGAGCCAGATGGTCACCTCCGTCGCAATCGCCGAGGAGATGGACCCCGAGGAACTCGGCGGCTGGCGCCTGCACAGCGAACAGACCGGATTCGTGCACGCCGTCGTGGACTCCGACGAAGAAGCGATCGCGCACCTGAAAGCGTTCCTTTCTTACCTGCCCGACAACGCAGCCCAGGCCCCGCCGATCGCGCCCACAATCGAGCCCGTTGCTGCCGCGCTCGACACGCTCGTCCCCGAGAGCCGCGCGAAGACCTACGACGTCAGGCCCGTCATCAAAGCGATCCTCGACAAGGACACGTATTTCCCTCTCAAGGAACGCTTCGCCAAGGTCGCCGTCACCGCGCTCGGCCGCATCAACGGAAGAGCCGTCGGCATCGTCGCCTCGAACCCGATGTTCAAAGGCGGCGCGCTCGACCCCGATTCTTGCGACAAGATCACGTCGTTCATCGTCCTCTGCGACAGCTTCAACATCCCGCTGATTTTCCTCGCCGACACGCCGGGCTTCCTCGTGGGCGCCGAGAGCGAGAAGAAACGCCTGCCCGGCAAGATCATGAACTTCATGGCGGCCCTTGAACTTTCGACGGTGCCGAAAATCGCGCTCGTCCTGCGCAAGTCCTACGGCCAGGCCTACCTGAACATGGGCGGCGGCCGCAGCGACGTGACCGCGAGTTGGTTCTCCGGCGACATCTCGTTCATGGACCCGGCCGTCGCCGTGAACGTCGTCTATGCCGTCAAACCCGGCGAAGACCCCGCGCGGTACGAGCAGCTCCTCAAACAAGTTTCCTCCGGCACGACCGCGTACGAACTGGCGGCGCCGTTCATGGCGCAAATGGTGATCGATCCAAACGACACCCGACGCTTCCTTTCCGGCATGCTCGACGTCCTCACCCGCCGCAGTACAAACGGTGTCGGCGCGCACCGCCTCGCCGACTGGCCCCCCGCTTTCTAACCACACGAGTTCCCATGTCCCGCTCCACCGTGAAAACCGAGATCACCGGCAAAGTCTGGAAAGTCACCGCCACGAAGGGCCAGCGCCTTGCCGAAGACGACCCCATCGTCATCCTCGAGAGCATGAAGATGGAGATCCCGGTCCCCGCGCCGCTCGACTGCACCGTGATCGACATCCTCGTATCGGAGGGCGACAGCGTCACCGAGGGCGACGTCATCGCCCACATCGAAAGTTAGTGCATCATGAAGTCGTCGTGATCCGACGGCCCGCCCCGGTCGAGATCGGGGAACGAGAGGATGCCGATCCCGATCACGAGCCCGATCAGCGCCCCCATCAGCGCGGCGCCCCCCATATTGTCGGCAACGGCAGCGAGCGCGGCCGCGCAGATCGCCGTGGGCACACCCAAAATCCAACCCACAGGCCTGCGTCGGCGGCGGCGCGGCGGTGCCATGATCACACTCCAAAGAGTTGCTTCAGGTACGAGTTAAGGAACTTGCCGCTCGGGTCAAGCCTGCGCCGAACCGCCTGGTAGTCGCCCCAGCGCGGATAGAGCCGCTCAACGTCGGCGGATTTAAGGCTGTGCAGCTTGCCCCAATGCGGCCGCCCGCCGTAGCGCCGGAACACGGGCTCGACCGCATCGAACAACGGCGCATAGGGCTGGCGGTGATACTGGTGCACCGAAATCGTCGCTGCATCGCGCTTGTAGAACGGCGAGAGCCAAAGATCGTCCGCCTTCACATAACGGAACTCGAGCGGGAAGACGCCAGGGATACGCTGCTTGACGATCGCCTCGGCCACTTCGCGGATGCAGTCGATACCGTTCGCGGCGGGCACGGCGTACTCCATCTCGTTGAAGCGCACCGTGCGCGGGCTCGGGAAGATTTCGTGCGCCCACCGCGCCCGCGATGACGCGCCCATCGACGCGCGCGTAAAGAACGTCTGCAGCCGCCCCGAAAGTGCGGGAACGAACCGCGCGATCTCGCAGCCGATCTTGAACGCCCGCTGATCCGACGTCGTGCGCTCGCCCCGCGCATACATCTGCTCCGATGTGAGCGGCGGCGACACCTCGTCCGCCGTCTCGTCCAGCGACTTCGCCACCACCGCGTCCGCGTAGGGAAACCAGAAGAACTCGAAGTGCCGGTGCTGTGCCTTCAACTTCGCGACATCGCGCCAGCATTCCTCCGCCGGCATCACCCAATTCTTCTCGCGCAGTTTATAGGCCATGCGCACGCCTATCGTGATCTCGCTCATGACGCCGAGCGTGCCGATCGACACGCGCCCCGCATCGAACACCTCCGCGTTCGACGACGCCGAACAGTCGAGCACCTCGCCCGCGGCGGTCACGAGCCGGAACCCTTGCACTTCGGCCGACAGCGATCCCAGCGTCGGCCCCGTCCCGTGTGTGCCTGTCCCCACCGCGCCCGCAATCGCCTGCCGGTCGATGTCGCCCTGGTTCTTCAAGCCCACGCCCAGATCGTGCAGCGGCCGGCCCAGCGCGTGGATCTTCGAACCCGCTTTCACCGTCGCGGTCAGCGCATTCGCATCCGCCGCGACCACACCCGTCATCTGATCGAGCGAGACGAGCGTCCCCGCCGTCTCGCCGAGCGCGGTGAAGGAGTGCCCGCTGCCCACCACCCGCACCGGCGCAACTGCGTCGCGCAGCAGCGCCGCAAGTTCACTCTCGTTTGCGGGGCTGGCAAAGCGCTGAGGCTCGGCCTTCACCCACCCGGACCAGTTCGACCACGAAGCCATCAGAGCTTGAGCGGCCCCACCTCCGGCTTGAACGCGTCCGCGCGCGCGCGGCCTTCGGCGACCTGCGCGGCGCTCAAGCGCCGCTGCATCGCCTCCGCCGGCGTCGGCGCGTTCCTGTCGATCTTCAGGCCGGTGTTGTCGTAGGGCACGCCGGTGAAACCGCCGCGCGCCGCCAGCACGAAGTACTTGTAGGCCTCGACATCGTCCGCCGCGACGCCGTCGCCCCGCTCCAGCATGGTCGCGTAGTTATACTGTCCCTGCGCCAAGCCGTAGCGCGCGGAGGCCCCGTACCAGCGCGCCGCTTCGGCGATGTTGCGTTCGACGCCCATGCCGTATTCGTGCATCGAGCCCAAGTCGAACATCGACAACGGATTGCCTGCCATCGCTGCCTGGGTGTGAAACCGCATTGCCTTCGTGTAGTCGCGCCCCACCACACCGGGCTTGCCGTCCTGATACTCGACGCCGAGCCGGTGCGCCGCTTGCGGATTGCCCTTGGCGGCCTCTTTCTCCCAAGCCGCGATCGCCTCCGGATAGAGCCCGTTGCGGAACATCTTCTCGACCGGATCGTTCGGATCCCTCGACTGTCCCATCGGCGTCGACATCGTGACGCTGGGCGACGCCGACGCGGTATCGAGCGTCCCGGCCTTCTTCGGCCAGTAGACGAAAGCGGCGCCCAACGCCGCCGCGACCACCAGACCAAGCGCCAAGCCCGCAAACACTCTATTCATTGCCGTCTCCAAGAGATTCCGTTCGCCGCGACCTTAACCGAACGCCCGAAAACTGACACTAGCCGCTCCCGTCACCCACAACCCAGACGTGCATGAATCGGATACAAAATCATATCCGTTATATCCGTTAGAATGGCCGATTTGCGCCACCTTATCCGTTAGATATCCGTTTGGAATCCGTTTGCCATCCGTTAGCTGGGCAACGAGCAAACCGCAGAAATCTCTCAATGACCTGAACATTGCAATACAACCTTCCGATGAGCGGCCGCTGTGGCGCCGGCAGGACTTGACCCTCGCGGCGAAGCCGTTCGCCAACAACGCACATAACTTCCGAACAACACTGCAGCTTATATACAAGATAGCCTGTGTATTTGCAATGGCGCACACTCCTCGCGCGCGCCGGAACGCAACCGGCTTCCGCGCAGTACCGACCTGCGGCGAACCGAGCGCGGCGATATGCGCTTTGCGAACCTGGCCCGCGTCCCTTACATACCCGATCGACAACGCAAGAGACGCACAGTGACCAACGCGGCAAACGACCGGAATTCAGTGAACGCGGCGGCAGCAGCCCTCGCGGCCGCTTCCTATGCCCTGATCGCATAACGTCTCTTGGAATACGGGAGGCGCTCGAGCCTCCCCGGATACATCAACCCCGGATGGCCGCGAGCCGCCGGGGTTTTTTCTTGCGCGCAAAAACACGCGCGCGAAGGAGCGAACGACCATGCGCACAAACCTGCGCGAACGATTTTTGACCTGAACGCCCGAGCCTAATGCTCAGGGCGGCCGATGAGCCCTGGGCGCGAGACGCGAACTCTCCACGCACCCGCCAGGCTCCTTGGCGGGTTTTGTTTTGGGCGGAAACGCTCACACGAGAGTTGGCGCGCCAATGCCAACGCTTGGAGCTTCCCCGCCTGGCCAGCGGGGAGGCCCTAAGCACAACCAAAGGAGTAAGTGCAGTGCATAAGGTTCATGTGAATGTCGGCACGATCGGCCACGTCGATCACGGCAAGACGACCCTGACCGCGGCGATCACGCAGGTGCAAGCCGCGCGTCTCGGCGGCAAAGCGCTCGCGTTCGACCAAATCGACAAGGCGCCGGAGGAAAAGGCGCGCGGGATCACGATCAACACCGCGCATGTCGAGTACGAGTCGGCGACGCGCCACTACGCGCACATCGATTGTCCGGGCCACGCCGACTATGTGAAGAACATGATCATCGGCGCCTCGCAGATGGACGGCGCGATCCTACTCGTCGACGCCACGAAGGGCGCGGCGAAGCAGACGATCGAGCACATCCTTCTGGCGCGCCAGGTGGGCGTGAAGCACATGATCGTGTTCGTCAACAAGATGGACATGTTGGCCGAGGACGAGCGCGACGACATGAAGGCGCTGATCGAGCTTGAGACGCGGGCACTGCTCGCGGCCCAAGGCTACGAGAACGTGCCCTTCGTGTTCGGTGCGGCCCTCAAGGCGAGCGAGGCGGCCGCCGAAGGCCGTCTCGACGACCCGTGGGTGAAGGGCATCGTCGATCTCGTGCGGGCGGTGGACGCGCACATTCCGGACCCCGTCCGGGATTTTGCGGGCCCGTTCCTGATGCCGATCGAAGGCGTGAACACGATCGAAGGCCGCGGCACGGTCGTCACCGGCCGGGTCGAGCGCGGCGTGCTCAAAGCCGGCGAGAAGGTCGAGATCGTGGGCCTGGACAACGAAGGCGCAGAGGTTGTCGTGACCAGCATGCAGTCGTTCCACAAGAACGTGGACGAAGCGCGTGCCGGCATGAACGTGGGCCTACTGCTCCGCGGCCTGAAGCGTGACGACGTCGAGCGCGGCCAAGTCCTGTCCGCGCCAGGCAGCATCAAAGCGCACGCGAAAGGCCGCGCGCAGATCTTCGTGCTCACGAAAGAAGAAGGCGGACGGCACACCCCGTTCACCAGCGGCTACACCCCGCAATTCTTCTTCGGCGCGACGGACGTCAGCGGCGTGATCCGCGTCGAGGGCGACACACTCGTCACTCCCGGCGACCAAGCCGACATCGCCTTCGAACTCCAGAAGCCGGTCGGCCTAGAAAAAGGCGTCCGCTTCGCCCTCCGCGAAGGCGGCAAAACCGTCGGCGCGGGGTTGGTGACCAAAGTGGAAGGCTAAGTTAGCGAAGACTCCCGACCTCGGTGTACGCCTGGGTCGGGGAATCGTGTCGGGCAACCGCGATATGTGCTTGAAGTCGTTTGCGCACCCCTGCCACGCTCCTCGATAGTGATTCGGCCCTGGAGGGGGAGTCAATGCAAAGCCAGCCCGAAGCTACTGAAACAAAACGATACGAGAATCTTCGGGCACTGAGTTTATATTGCCTGGTTTCTCACAACATTTCCGCGATTAACAGTAACAGGGATTTTTACACTGGAATATTGCCGTTCTTCGAACCATTCGTAAGAGAACATAGGGATGAGATACTCGACGTCCCTCTGCTGCTCAAATACGCGAAGACGAAGCTTATGCTACCAATGACTGAGGACATCGCCCGCCTATTTGTCGAGCGAATGCACGGCGCGGGATGGTTAGAGATAGCAGCGCGCACGAAAGAAAGTATCGTCTATCGTTGTACCCCGAGAGACTTGGACCACCGCGGCAACCAAACTGACGTGAACGGAGAGCTTGATCGGCTCTTGACCGCGCTACGCGAGTTTTTGACGAGCCACAGTGCGTCGTTCAACGCGCTATCCGATGCAGACATAGAAGAGTCGTTTCTCCGTTTTCTCGCACGCAATCTCTCGCCGACACGTGCAGGCATTGGAATCGACTACTCCACCGACGAGGTGCACGACTCCATCGAATATTGGTTCGCGCGGTTTATCGCTCAAGTAGGTGCCGCCAACCCAGAAGCATTTCGCACGATTGAACGTATCGCCGGCATTTCTTTGATGACCGAAGCCATCATGGAGATTCGGTCCCCCTCGGCGTCCATGGCCAAGCGAAAGAATGTGACAGTCTACATCGATGGCCCCATGCTGATGGACTACTTGGGCTTGTCCGGCGTCGCGCAGCGCAACAACGTGGCGTTCATCATCGACAAACTGAAAAAGTTGGGCATCGATGTGCGGTGCTTTCGGCATACCTGCGACGAAATCCGAGATAACCTGCGCGCACTGTTCAACCGCCATGAGTCTCAAAGAACTGGCCCCACCGCCAACGCGATCCGCAAAAGGGAAGTAAGGCGAGAATACGCCATGGCTGTTCGTGACAACGTCGAGCACTTTGTTGAAAAGACGGCACGGTTAGGCATTGATCCGGACAAGCCGGACAACTTTAGAAGTATGGAAGAGTATTGCGACGACACCACAGTAGATGAGCTCGCTCGCTACATGCCGGCGCAAAACGCAGTCGCGCGCGACCGTGACGCTTGGTCCGTGGGCGTAATAATGCGGCGCAGGGAAGGGTATGAAAACACCGATCTATTTCAAACCCGCTTCTTGCTCGTCACTTCCAATCCCGATCTAGTTGCGACAAGCAACTCGATCCTCCGAAAGAAAGGGGCCCTGTCCCCTAACCGCGCGGCAATTGGTCCGGCCTTACACCACAGGGTGATTTCGGGAATCCTGTTTGCGAACAGCGGGATCGACGAGCGGGCGGAGGTCTCAAGGCGACAGTTGCTGGCCTCATGCGAAGAAGTAGTACGGATCCGTCCAAAAATACTGGAAGGATTCATCCAACAGATTGGCCTGTGGAAGAGCGAGGAGAACCCTCTTGTCATAGACGCGCTACTATCGCAACCACGGGCGACGGAAATCCTCATGGACTACTCCGTCGGCAAGGGATGTGCCGTTTCACGCTCGAACCTTGACGAGATTTTGGAGGAACTCAAGCGAGCGTCGGCTGATGACGTTCGAAATGAGCTAGAGGGTAGGTTTGCGGACGAACGCGCGCGACTGCAAGCAGAACGAGAACAACAAGAAGCCAAGCATCAAGCAGCAGTCCGAGAGATTGAAACCGCCAACTCAACGCAGTTTGCCGCGTTCAAGCAATCCCTCGACGAGGTCGCGTCGCGAATGGACGAGCTGCAACGCGCAAATATCCATGCCACAGAAACCGCAACCGCGGAACGTGAGCGAGCGATTGCCGCCAGAAAAAAACTTGCACTAACTGCATATAAGGTAGCAGGAACAAGCCTACGTAGCACAAAGACGATCGCGTTCAACGCAATGGTTCTTACCGCGGCCCTGCTCGCCTTCGCGGCGATCTGGGGCACGCTCGCGGCCTTCTTCCGCTTCAACGAAACACTAGCGCTGCTGGTTTCCATACTGCTTAGCACTTCGGGAGCCATTGGGCTTGCTTTGTCGGGTTGGAACTACCCCATCACCGTAGTGGAAGACTGGTTCGCAACATGGTCCGCCTCGCGCGCGCGCCGCGCTCTAACAAATGCTGGCCTAGAGGAACTGTCGCATCGCTTGGCCATCAATTACCGCGAAGGACGTGTGCGCTTTTTGACGGATGAAGACCTGGCGAGCCAACAAGCTGAAAGCTCCGCCGAGTTGCCAAAACTGGAAAGCACCACAATCGAAGCGGACCGAGACGCTGCATAGCGTTCGAGTCAACGGCGATCAATTGCTGCTTCGGCTGAGCTCATCTCTCTAAGTTCGTTCCACGAAAGCTTCGCGGCCTTGCGCTGCAGCCCTTCGCCCCCGACGGAGGCGTCGCGAAGTTTGAACGGCTGTCGCTGCGTACGCTCGTCGATGGCTAGGTGCAAGCCGCGCTCTACGAGGGCGCGGACCGTCACGCCGTCGCGGCGGGCGACTGTCTTGGCCTTCTTCATAAGGGCATCGGCAATATCTATGGTCGTCTTCATATGAGCATCCGTTTGCATAGAACCGTACGTCTAGCGATATACGTAACTACCGCCGGAGTCTCACCATGGCCCGAAGCCGACGCACAATAAACCTCCCTGCACCCTATCTAAAACGCATCTGGCTCGAAGAGGCCCGCATCACCGACAAAACCGCCTACCCATTCTGCCTCCCCCTGTTCCGCTCGGACTTCGCGCTCGACTTCACCAACCCCATCACGATCATCGTCGGCGAGAACGGCACGGGAAAATCCACACTGCTGGAAGACATCGCCGCCATGGCGGGCTACGACGATGCGGGCGGCGGCAAGGGCTACCGTCCGGTCGATCACGCGGGCTCGGTCGAGATATCGGGCGGCCGCCTGGCGAGCGCGCTTCGCGGGAGTTGGCTGCCGAAGATCACGTCGGGCTGGTTCTTCAAGGCGGAGAGTTTCTTCGCCGTCGCGCGCTACCTCGACCGCGCCGCGGTGGAGGCGGGCGAGGCCCCGCCCGATTTCCTCTCGCACTCGCACGGCGAAGGCTTCCTGCGCTTCTTCGAGGAGCGTTGCCACCGGCAAGGCATCTTCATCTTCGACGAGCCCGAGTCCGCCCTATCGCCGTCGCGCCAGATGCACTTCCTTCGCCTGCTCAAGCTGATGGAAGATTTCGGCAAGTGCCAAGTCATCATGGCGACACACGCGCCGATGCTGATGGCCTATCCCGGCGCGCAGCTGCTGCTGCTCACGAAAGCAGGACTCGAACCCGCGACCCTGGAACAGATCGAGCACTTCAAGCTCATGCGCGCGTTTTCGACGGACCCGCAGGGTTTCGTCCATGCGGCACTGCAAGATACCGCGTGAAGCCGCAACTTACTCCGCCGCCGCCAGCATCTTCGCCCGTTGCACGCCGCGCACAAGCCGGCCCGGCTTCGCGCCCGTCGACACGCCGTCGCGGAACGTCTCGGCGCCCGCAACGAACGTGTGGCGATAGCCGCGCGCGCGTTGGATGAGGCGCCGGCCGCCGGCGGGGAGGTCGTACACGATCTCCGGCGCGTCGATGGCAAGACGTTCGAGGTCGATGACGTTGATATCCGCGCGCTGGCCCGCCGCCAGCGTGCCGCGATCGTGCAGGCCGTAAAGCCGCGCAGTGTCGTGGCATTGCCGCTTCACCGCCTGCTCCAGCGTGATGCGCTTGCCCCGTGCGCGGTCGCGCACCCAGTGCGTGAGCAGATAGGTCGGGAAGCTCGCGTCGCAGATCACGCCGCAATGCGCGCCGCCGTCGGAGAGCGACAGCACCGTCCGGTCCGACTGCAGCATTTCGTGAATGTGGTCGAAGTTGAACTCGGCGTAGTTCAAGAGCGGCAGATAGACGTAACCCCGCCCGCCGTTCTCCATCAGCATGTCGTAGACGATCGCGCGCGGATCTTTGCCGGTGCGCTTCGCCTCGGCCGCGACGGAAGCCTCCGGCGCGGGTTCATAGTCCGGGCCGCTCGGCGTCATCAGGCGGAACATGCGGTCGAAACCCTGCGCCAAGATCATCCGCAAGACGGCAAGTTCGCCCTCGATCGGCGGACGCTCCGCGATGATACGCGCGCGCACGTCCGGATCGCGCAAGCGCTCCAGCCGCGCCGCGAGCGGCAGCTGCGCAATCGCCTGATACGACGGCTGGAACGAGAACGGGTTCACCGTCGACTCCCAGCCCAGCACCAGTCCCGTCGGACGGATCGCGATCTGCGCGTAGAGATGGGCTCCTTCATCGTTCGCTTGCGTCGCGAGCTTCAACATCTCGCGCCACGCGTTCGGCTGCACCGGGCTTTGCAGCATGCCGAACGTCACCGGCACGCCCGTGTCGCGGGCGATGCGGCGCATCCAAACGAACTCGTCCGCCGCCGGCGCCATGTCGGAGGCAAGTTCGAACACGCCGTGCCCTGCCCGTCCCATCGCCGCCGCAATCGCTTCCAACTCGTCCGCGCCGGCCCAAGTGCCCGGCACCGGCACACCATCCTTCGCGCGATGCAAAATCGTGCGCGAGGTCGAGAAGCCGAGCGCGCCTGCACGCATCCCCTCCTCCACGATCGAAGCCATCGCCGCAACATCGGCCGCCGTAGCCAGACGCTCGTTCGCACGCTCACCCATCACATAGGCGCGCACCGCGCCATGCGGAATCTGCGCCGCGACGTCGACCGAGCGCGGCATCTTCTCGAGCGCATCGAGATATTCGGGAAAACTCTCCCACCCCCACTTGATACCCTCGGCAAGCGCCGAGCCCGGAATATCCTCAACGCCTTCCATCAGCGCGATCAGCCAGTCGTGCTTGTCCGGCTTCACCGGCGCAAACCCGACGCCGCAATTGCCCATGACCAACGTGGTGACACCATGCCAAGCGGAGGGACCAAGCTCGTCGTCCCACGTCACCTGACCGTCATAGTGCGTGTGAACGTCGACCCAGCCCGGCGCAACGACGAGCCCGGCCGCATCAACCTCGCGCGCTGCCTTCTCGGCAATATTCGGCGCGACTTTGGCAACAACGCCGTTCTTCACGGCCACATCGGCAACACGGCGTTCCGCCCCGGTGCCGTCAACGACGGTCCCGTTGCGAATGATGAGATCGAACATGCGGATGGATCCTCAAAATGACGAAATAGCGGTTGGCGCGAACGTGTCAGTCGGCTCCGGCATGGGCAAGCCGTCGCGCCGGATTTGCCTTGCCACGCGAGCGGCCGCGCACGCACTCGCCTCTAGGATGATCGGGCGGAAATCCGCGCGCCTCTCCGAAAAACGGCACGCCTCCGCCGGATTCACTCGCCCGCCAGGCGAATATTCTGCTGCAAGCGGGTCACACGTCCTGAATCTCGCGCCGAGGGGGTGGTGCGCACGTGGAAAAAAGCGACGACCGGTCTCACAATTCTACCTGTCCGGGCAGCCGACCCATTCTTCCTGCTGTGGTTGATACCCAACAC
>CAZXAQ010000026.1:0-42699 GCA_964638635.1 uncultured Flavobacteriaceae bacterium | reverse complement strand
CCCCAGATGTCTTTCCAGGCTTTCTTTTCCATGTTGCCGCCGGAGCCGAAGTTCATTTTGGATTTGTCGGCTTCGGGGAGCGCGTTCGGGTCGAGGCCGGCGGCGGTGATCGACGGGGCGAGGTAGTTGCCGTGTACGCCGGTGAAGAGGTTTGAGTAGACGATGTCGTTCGCCATCGTTTCGACCAGCATCTGCTTGTAGCGCGGGTCGGCGTTCGCTTCGGTCGTGGCGATGAAGCGGGTGCCGAGATAGGCGAGGTCGGCGCCCATGGCTTGGGCGGCGAGCACGCTTGCGCCGTTCGCGATCGAGCCTGAGAGCAGGATCGTCTTGTCGAACCAGGCGCGCACTTCGGGGACGAGCGCGAACGGCGACAGCGTGCCGGCGTGACCACCGGCGCCGGCGCAGACGAGGATGAGGCCGTCGACGCCCTCCTCCGCCGCTTTCTTGGCGTGGCGGATGTTGATCACGTCATGGAAGACGACGCCGCCGTAGCCGTGCGCGGCTTTCACGATTTCGGCGGGCGCGCGCAGGCTGGTGATGATGATCGGCACTTTGTGCTTCACGCAGACGGCCATGTCGGCGGCAACGCGGTCGTTCGACGAGTGGACGATTTGGTTGACGGCGAACGGCGCGGTCTTCTTGCCGGTCTTTTGTTCGTGATCGTCGAGTTCGTTTTTGATGCGTTCGAGCCACTTGTCGAGCATCTCCGCCGGGCGCGCGTTCAGCGCGGGGAACGAACCCACGATGCCCGCCTTGCATTGCGCGACGACGAGTTCGGGGCCGGAGACGATGAACAGCGGCGCGCCGACGACGGGGATCGAGAGGCGGTTTTGCAGGACGGGCGGGAGAGACATGTTTGGTCCGGTGTTGAATGGCTGTGGTTCAGGAACGTTAGCTGGCGGGTTCGCGCCATGGCAACCCTGGTCGCGATTTCGCTACGGCTTGCGCAGGTGATAGGTCAGTGCCATGGCGATGCAATGCTTCAGCGCTTTCGCCGGCAGTGCTTTTGCGACAGGCAGAACGATTGCGCGATTACCTTCGAATTTGAACAGGTCCGGATAGCACTCGCGGAATGAGGCGACCAAGTTCGTTTGGCAGTGGAAGAACACGGCCACTTTATTCGGCGAACCTTTGAGCGCGTTGATCCGCACGGTCGTGCCGACGCCGGGCGTCTTCGGAAGGTAGGCCGGTTCGCCCCATTTCAATGTTTCAACAAGCGCGCCGACACCCTCCGTCTCCGCCGCTGTCTCCAGGATTAGTTTGCGGAGCGCAATCAGCGTATCGCGCACCGCCTTCGGGTGCGCGCCGATCGCGGCTCTTACGGTGCGGTCGACCGCGTCAGGCATCGCGCTGGCGCGCGAGGTGGGCGGCGATCAAGGCGGCAAACACTGCAGAAACCGCGATGCTGGCACCCATGGGCAAAGCGAAATTGAATCCGGCGTAGGTGGCGATGCTCGCGGCGAACCCCGCGAAGCCTACGAGGGCGAGCGGCCAGGCGAGCAGGCGCGGGTAGATTTTGCGCGCGCCGAGGCTGGGCGCGGCTATCAGAATGGCGCCGAGGGCGAGGCAAAGGACGCCGGCGATGAAAAGCAGATCGAAGAGGATTTTCGTAGCGAGGAATGCGTGGGTGTCGTCGGCAACTGCGAGCTGGGTGAAGACAGATCCGGCAATCGTGTCGATGATGAGAAACAGGAACGAGGAGAGCGCGGCGAGCGTCCATCCGAGCGCTTCGATGCCGTAGCCGCGCGCGAAGCGGGCCTGCGCGAGGAGTATGCCGGCGGCTGCGGTCAGAACGTCGAAGGGCATGCCAAGCGCGCTTATCGGACGCATGGTCGATTGGCCGGCGATAGCACCTTGCATGGCCGCGGCAAGATCCATCGGCACGACCGGCATTACCGTCGCGGCTGGCGAGAGCGCGTAACAGGCGCTGATTGCGACGACACCCATGAGGCCCAGCACCATCGCCCACGCCACCATCCGCGTCGCATCGGCCATGGTCACATTCCCTGTGAGGCCGGCATCCAGTTGCCGTGGAAGCCGGGCGGGATGCGGTGCGGGATCGTGATGGTCGCTTGCGGGGCTCCCTCGAAGTTCGCGGCGTCGAGGATGACGAGGTCCGTCGTCTCGTTCGTCGTGTCGATCACGTAGCCCATGAGCCAGCCGTCGTCTTCGGCGCGGGCGTTTGCTTTCGCCACGAAGACGAATTCGCCGGGAACGCGGCCGGCGCCGAAGTCGTGCACTTGGCGTTTGCCGGCTTCCAAATCGTGTTTGAAAAGGCGCGTCGAGGTGCCGACGAACGCGTTCTCGCGCGCGAGCGAGACGGTGTAGGCGTAGCGGTAGGGCTTGCCAGTCCGCGCTTCGTTCGGGCGCGGGAATTCTTGCGGTTCTTGATCGATGACCTTGCGCGCGACGGTCTTCGTCTTTGGGTCGATCGTCCAGCGTTCGAACGGAACGCTGTGCGAGTCGGGGCCTTTCGTGCTTTCGGCGAACATGCTGTCGTGGGCGCAGACGTCGAGGATCACCTTGCCGTCCGGCGTTTCGAAGCCGTTCGCGGGATGGAAGACGTAGCAAGGGTCGACGGTGCACCAGATGATGTCGTCGCTTTTGCCTTCCTTCGGCAGGAGGCCGACGCGGGCTTGGTGCTCCGGATTCCACGCGTAGGGGAAGCCGTAACCACCGATCAGACGCTTCATCGAGAACGTGACCGGCATGTCGAGGATGATCACGTAATTCTTCGTGATCATGCAGTCGTGGATCATGGGGCCGTTCTGGACCGCGATCGGTTCTTCGCGGCGCACCCTGCCCTCTTTATTCACGACGACATGGCGGATCGTGTTGAGGTTCGGGCCTTCGTAGCAGATCGCATGCATCTCGCCGGTGTCGGGGTCGAGATGCGGGTGGGCGCTGAACGAGCCTTTCAGCGTGCCGCCGAACGGATCGTGCGCGATCGTTTCGAGGTCGGGGCCGACGCGTACGGGATTGCCGCCGGCTTCGACGATCGCCCACATGGCGCTCGCATGCGGGACGATGTTCGTGTTCACGGTGTCGAACGTCGCACGGGGGCCGGGTGCCTCGGGTTCGCCGAGCGCTTTCGAGACGGCGGTGCTTCTGATCCAGCGGTTGCGGTACCATTCGGCCTTGCCGTTCTTGAGCCGCACGCCGTGGATCATGCCGTCGCCCAGGAACCAATGATACGCGGCGGCGTTCGGCGGCGTCGCGGGGTTCGGCCCGATGCGCACGTAACGGCCGTCGAGGTCGGTCGGGATCGTGCCGGTCACTCTGAGGTCGGTGATCGTGCGTTCTTCGCGCATCGGTTCGTGGATGCCGGTCAGGAACGGGTGCGGCTCCTTCGTGCTCATGAGGCCGCGGTTGATCCCGGCGACCGCCTCAACCGCTTTCGTCACCGTCGAGCGGATCAGGGTTTCGACTGCGTTGGCCATGGGCGTTGCTCCTCGGTTGCAAACCGTTCGCTAATGTTTACACTGCTAACATGGCGCGATATGCTAACAGTGTCAACATGAAAAAAGCCAAGGACAGCTACCATCACGGGGATTTGCGCGCGGCGCTGGTCGGCGAGGCGCTCAAACTGCTCGAAAAACGGGACTTCGAGCAGCTGAGCCTGCGCGAGGTTGCGCGCAATATTGGGGTGAGCGCAACTGCCGTTTACAGGCATTTTCCGAGTAAGGAATCGCTGCTCAAGGCGCTGGCCGAGCACGGCCTTGCGATGCTGGCCGAGCAGCAGCAATGGGCGGCGGCGAAGACGAACGGGCCGGGGGCGTTCGCGCAGACGGGGCGAGCCTATGTGCGGTTCGCGCTCGCCAATCCGAATTTGTTCCGGCTGATCTTCATCCACACGCCCGGCCGGTTGCGGCCGGATGTGGAGAGCCCGGAGGGTTCGCCCGCGCGGCTGTTGCGCAGCTATGTCGCGAAGGCGCTTGGGTCCCGTGCCTCCCAAGAGCAAGTGTTTGCGGCGGCGCTGCGCGCGTGGTCGCTGGTGCACGGGCTTTCGATGCTGATCCTCGACGAGCAGGTGGAGCGCAAGGCCGCCGAAGCGATGATCGACCGCATCGTGTCGAACGAGCGGTTGCGCGCGGATTAGGCGGCGGAATCTCGTTTTCGCCACAATATCTGCATAGTTCGCCCGTGTTGTTGCAGAATGGTGGAATCACCAACATGGAGTAACGCGTAGTGACCTTAGACAATTCCAAAGCCGTTGTGATTCTGGGCGTGCTGCTTGCCGTCGGCATGTCGCTGGCGGCGCTCATCTTCGGCATCCACGCGAAGCAGATTGGCGCCGGGCGTCAGACGATCACCGTCAAGGGTCTGGCCGAGAAGCCTGTGACGGCCGATGCCGCCGAATGGACCGTGGGTCTGCGCGTGACCGGGACAACGTTCGCCGACACGCTGGCGAAGTTGCGGGCGGCGAAGCCTGCGCTCGACACGTTCCTCAGCGAGCAGGGCTTTGCCAAAGACGCGTTGGCCGACGGCAACGAAACCGTGATGCCGAACATGGTCGACGAGCCTTTGCCGAACGGGAACACGCGTACGGTGCAGCGCGGCTTCTACGCGACGCAGACGATCGTCGTGCGCTCGAAGGACCTCGCGCGCGTCTCTGCGGCGAACAAAGCCATTTTGCAGCTTGAGGCGGATGGCCGCCCGGTCACGCACAACGATCCGCTGTTTCTGGTGACGACTCTGGAAGACGTGAAGATGTCGTTGATCGGCGCGGCAACACAGAATGCGCAGAAGCGCGCGGAGGAGTTCGCGAAGAACGGCAATGCGCGCGTCGGCACGATGCGCTCGGCGTCGCAGGGCTCGTTCTACATCCTGCCCGCCGGCGCCAGCGAGGAAGCGACGGACTACGGCGGCACGTACGACAAGACGACGATCGACAAACTCGCGCGCGTGGTCGTGACGATCGAGTACAATATCGAACGCTAACGGCGCCGCTACGATTGTCTCCCCCGAGCAAAGCTCGGGGGCGTACCGGCGCCGCGAAGCGGTTGCACGGGAGGGGGCGGCACTCACCTCTGAGAATTGGTTCGTGTTTGAGTTGTTCAAATCACCGACGCCTGCGCAGCCCCCCTCGGGTGCAGCAACTTCGTTGCGCACCCACTCCCCCAACAAAGTTGGGGGAGACAGTGAATGGGGTTAGGCGATCGCCGCTGAAGCGCGGAGCTTGGCGATGTTGTCAGCAGACTTGCCAAGCTCGCGCAGCACTTCGTCGGTGTGCTCGCCGAGCGATGGGGCGTGGCGGCGGATCGGTAGCGGCTCGCGGTCGAAGCGCGCCGGGTTGCGGGCTTGGCGCATTTTGCCGGCGCGCGGGTCGTCGAAGGTCGTGACGCTGCCGTTCGCCACGACTTGTTCGTTCGTCAGCACGTCTTCGCGCTTCAGCACGCGGGCGTGGGGGACGTCTTCGGCTTCAAGGCGGGCGGTGATTTCGGCGGTCGCCATTTGCGCCACGATGCCGGCGATGAGGTCGGTCATGGGCTTGGCGTTCTGCATGCGGTCGTAGACGGATTTGAAGCGCGGATCGTCGGCGATGTCCGGGCGGCCGATCGCGCGCGTCGTGGCGCGGAATTCGTCGTCCGAGATCGCGATCATGGTGATGTAACCGTCTTTCGTCTTGCGGATCGAATAGAAGCTCGCGAAGTCGGGGGCGCGGTTGGCGCCTTCTTCGAAGACGAGGTTGTAGTAGGCGTCGGGCCAGAGGAACGCGATCGCGGTGTCGAGCATGTTGATTTCGACGAGGCGCCCTCCCCGCCCGCGCGCTTTCGCGTAGAGCGCGGCGGTGATCGCTTGCGCGGCCGTAATCGCCATCGTCTTGTCGCAGACGAGCGTTTGGATCAGTTGCGGCTCGCCGGTGGCGGCGTTCGCTTGCGTGTCGGAGAAGCCGGATGTCGCTTGGATGACCGGATCGTAGACGCGGCGCTTCGCGTAAGGGCCGTGGTCGCCGAAGCCCGACATCGAGACGTAGATCAAGCCGTCGTTGACCGCCTTCAATTGCGGATAGCCGAGGCCGAGCCGTTCGAGCGCGCCGGGGCGGAAGTTTTCGACCATGACGTCGGCGGTCTTCACCAGATCGATCAGGACTTGGCGGCCTTCGGGGGATTTCAGGTTGAGCACGATGCCGCGCTTGTTGCGGTTCACGGCCGTGAACATCGCGTTCACGCCGTTCTTCGTGGGGCCTAGATAGCGCACGATGTCGCCGGGGCCGGGCGCTTCGACCTTGATCACGTCGGCGCCTTGATCGGCGAGGATTTGCGTCGCCATCGGGCCGGAGATGATGGCCGAGAGGTCGACGATGCGGACGCCGTCGAGGGGGAGGGTCATCTCAGAGTTCCAACGGTGCGTGGTCGAGTTTCGGGAGGACGTGTCGCGCGAACAGATCGCATTCGGCGGCGTGGGGGTAGCCGGAGAGGATGAAGGCTTCGATGCCGAGGGCGCGGTAGGCGTTCAGTTTGGCGAGCACCTGGGTTGGGTCGCCGACGATGGCGGCGCCGCAGCCGGAGCGGGCGCGGCCGATGCCGGTCCAGAGGTTTTCTTCGGTGTAGCCTTCGTCGTCGGCGGCTTCGCGGATTTCGGCTTGGCGGCGGACGCCGACGCTGGCGTGGTCGAGCGAGCGTTGGCGGATTGCGTCGCCTGCGTCGGCGTCGAGGCGCGAGAGCAGGCGGCGGGCGTAGGTCCGCGCTTCGGCTTCCGTTTCGCGGACGATGATGTGGACGCGGTAGCCGAACTTGAGTTTGCGGCCGCGCTTGGTGGCGCGGGCGGTCATGTCGGTGATGATGCTCTTCACCTCCTCCATGCGGTCGGGCCACATGAGGTAGACGTCGGCGGCTTCTGCCGCCGCTTCGCGGGCATCTTCGGAAAGGCCGCCGAAATAGAGCGGTGGGCATTTGCCGGAGGCGGTGCGGGCACCCGGCGGGTCGAGGTCGAAGCGGTAGTGTTGGCCATCGAGTTTGACGCGTTCGGCGTTGAGCGCGCTCTTCAGCGTTTTCATGATTTCGACGGTGCGGCCGTAGCGCGGGGCGGAGGCGAGGACTTCACCGGGCATTTCGCTCGAGATGATGTTGATCGTGAGCCGCCCGCCCAGGATTTGGTCGAGCGTCGCGAGTTGGCGTGCGAGTTGCGGTGGCCACATCTCGCCGCAGCGCACGGCGACGAGCAGGCGCATGCGTTTCAATTGCGGCGCGATCGCGGCGGCGAAGGCGACCGTGTCGATGCCGAGCGCGTAACCCGACGGGAGCAGGATGTTGTCGAAACCGCCCTGCTCCGCTGTCAACACGATGTTGCGGCAATGATCGTAGCTCGACTTCAGCTTTGGGTCGGGTTGACCCAGGAACTCGTAGTCGTCGTCGCAGAGGGCAGAGAACCAGGAGACTTCGCAGGGTTTCATGGCAGCGGCTTTCCTTGGGCGGCGACGACGAGCGCGTACCAGTCGGTGCGGCTTAAGTTCACGCTGAGAGCGTCGTTCGCGGCGGCTAAGCGGTCGAGATTCTGCGTGCCGACGATCGGGATCGGATTCGACGGATGGCGCATCACGAAGGCGAGCGCGATTGCAGCCCGGCTGGTGCCGTAGACCTTGACCAATTCATCAAGCTTCTTCGTGACGCGCAGCACTGCGGGTTCCACGTCGATGGCATCGACGAGCTTGCCACCGGCGAGCGGCGACCAGGCGAGCGGGGTCATTTGGCGCGACATCGCGAAGTCGAGGACACCGTCGAACGCGGCCTCCGGCTGCAGCGCGGAGAACTCCGGCTGGAGCGTCGCCATGGGGAAGTCCAGGAATTGTTGCAGCAACAGCGTCTGGCGGGCGTTGTAGTTCGAGACTCCCGCCTCGCGGATTTTGCCCTGTGCGCGCAGCTTCATCAGAGCTTCGGCGAGTTCGGCCGGGTGCGTCAGCACGTCGGGGCGGTGGACTTGGAACAGATCGATCGCATCCGTTTGGAGGCGCGCGAGCGACTCTTCGCAGGAGCGGATCACCGCGTTGGCGCCGGAGTCATAGGGCACGCCGGGGATGATGCCGAACTTCGTCGCGAGAACCGTGCGTTTGCGCAGGGCCGGTGCGGCGGCGAAGACCTTGCCGAGCAGCGTTTCGGACTCGCCGAACGCGCTGCCGCCCCAGTCGAGGCCGTAGACGGCGGCGACATCGATCAGCGTCATGCCGGCGTCGAGCGCGGCTTCAATGCGGGTGCGGGCGGCTTTGACGTCGTTGCCGACGAAGCGCCAGAGGCCATAGGCAATGGGGCCGACTTCGAGGTTCGACTGGCCGAGGCGGCGGAGGTTGTTGCGTTCCATGCGCGGCATTTGACGCATCCGCACGGCGCTTCACAAGAGGGCGGTTTGCGTGGCAAACGATGCGTGACAGACGGCGAGGACTGCAACGTGGCAAAACTTCGGTATGGGCTCATCGGGACGGGGATGATGGGCTATGAGCACATCAACAATTTGAAGCTGATGCCGGAGGCGGAGATTGCGGGGATTACCGATCCGACGCCGCAATCCGTGCAGCTGGCGCAGGCGTTTCTGGGCGACGGCTTGCGGGACAAGGTCACCGTCTATCCCGACCGGCAGGCGATGCTGGCGGATTCGAAGATCGATGCGGTTCTGATCTCCTCGCCGAACTTTACGCATGCGGAGGTGTTGCGCGACGTCGTGCGGTCGGGCAAGCACGTGCTGTGCGAGAAACCGCTGGCGACGACGCTCGACGACGTGCGCGAGGTGCGGGCGCTGGCGAAGCAGCACAAGGGCGTGTTTTGGGTCGGGATGGAGTACCGCTACATGCCGCCGGCGGCGCGGTTTATCGAGGAGGTGGCGTCGGGGAAGATCGGCCGGCTTCAGATGCTTGCCATTCGCGAGCATCGGTTTCCTTTCTTGAGGAAGGTGGACGACTGGAATCGGTTCTCGAAGAACACGGGCGGCACGATGGTCGAGAAGTGCTGCCACTTCTTCGATCTGATGCGGTTGATCGTGAAGGCGAAGCCGACGCGCGTTTATTGTTCGGGCGCGATGGACGTGAACCATCTCGACGAACGCTATGACGGCAAGGTGCCGGACATCATCGACAACTCCTACACGGTGGTCGACTTCGACAATGGCGTGCGGGCGATGCTCGACCTCTGCATGTTCGCGGAAGGGTCGAAGAACCAGGAAGAGATCGCGGCGGTCGGCGATACGGGCAAGCTCGAGGTGTTCATCCCAGACGGCGATCTGGTGTTCAGCCCACGCTCGCCGAAGAAGCCAGTGACGACGCACGTGGCCGTCGACGACACGGCGCTAAGGGCCGGGACCCATCACGGGGCGAGCTACTATCAGCACCAGGCGTTCTTGCGCGCGGTGCTGCATGGCGGGCCGGTCGACGTGACCGTGGAAGACGGCTACTGGGCTGTGATCATGGGCATGGCGGCGGAGATTTCGGCCAAGGAAAAGCGCGCGGTTGCGATCAGCGAGCTTGCCGGATGACGCGCGAAGAGGTGCTTGCGCTTGAGGAGATGAACTTCAACGCGTGGCCGGCGCTCAAGACCGTGCACTATGATGGGTGGCTGATCAGGCGTGCGGGCGGCGCGTCGCGGCGGCCGAATTCGGTCAACTGCATCAGCCCCAGCACGATCGCGCTCGGCGAGAAGATCGAGGTCGCGGCCGCGCTCTACGCGCGTTGGCACCAACGCGCGGTCTTTCGTTTGACGCCGCTTGCCGATGAGGGACTCGACCGGTTGCTCGAACAGCGCGGCTACGCGATCGAAGAACCGACATTCGTGCAGCTTGCGGAGATCACGTCTGGCGATGCGACGGTCGATGCGGATGTTTCCACCGCCGTGAACGACGCTTGGATCGATGCGGCTGCAAGCATTCGCGGGTTAACGGGCGATGAGGCGGCGATCTTTGCGATGCAACACCGCGCTGTCGCAATCGACAGCGCTTGGATGCTCATCAAGATGAACGGACGTCCTGCCGGCGTCGGCGTCGCCGCGATCGAACGCGGGTGGGCAGGATTACATGGAATTTATGTCGCGAAGGACGTGCGGGGCCGAGGCCTTGCACGCAAGCTGAGCCAGGATTTGCTTGGATTTTCGTACGCACGTGGTGCGCGCCGGGCCTGGCTGCAAGTAGCACAAACAAACGCCGCCGCCTTGCCGTTGTACCACAGTTTGGGATTCCGTACCGCTTACAGCTACCACCATCGAGTGGGATTAAGTTGAGGTGTCACCGGAATGACCGGTGAGGTACGTCTTTTGCGCAGAATGCGCGATTAAGCATGCCGCGCACGGCATTCGCCCCAAGATATCTGTGGGCTTCACGGAATTGTCGCAACCGAACGTGGACCCTTCGCGCGGTCACACCAATAGGCTTGTGGTCCGGACCATTGTGCGATGGTTAGGTGCGAACGGCCGGGCGTTGTCATTCCCGGCGGCCGAGAGGACAACACGTGGCGCGATCGCGCGAAGCAACCGAGACGGTGATCGCCGCCTACCGGCCGAAGCCGGGAAAGGCGCGCGAGCTGCGGAAGCTCATCGACGAGCATCGGCGCACGCTCGCCGACGCGCAGCTCGTCACGCCGCGGCGGCCGCTCATCTTGCGGGCGCGCTCCGACGGCACGCTGCTTGAAATCTTCGAGTGGGTTTCGGCAAAGGCCGCCGACCGGGCGCACCGGTACGCGCCGATCCGGGCGATGTGGCGAAAGCTGTCCGAGGTGGCGGACTTCGTCGCGCTGTCCGACATCAAAGAGGCGGGTAAAGCGTTCAGCCACTTCGAAGCGCTTGCCCCCACGAGCCCGCCCGTTCGCGAGCTTGCGGCCAACCGGCCTGCTGCGCGGCGGCCAAAGCGTTGATCTTGTTCGTCAATTCCTGGTTACTGTCAGAAGAACCACATTGACTTTGGAGGCCGCCTCGTGAAGGTAGCGGCGGACTCGCGCTCGGATGTTTGGGGCCGTTTGAGCGCGTCAACGCTTCGACCGGGGACACGGCGGCCAACTCATGTTGCGTTTTATCGTTCGCCGGCTGTTAGGCGCGATCCCAACGCTCCTCGTCATCATCGCCATGGCGTTTTTCATGATGCGGGCGGCACCCGGCGGGCCGTTCGATCAAGAACGCAATCTGCCACCCGAGATCGAGCGAAATATTCTGGCGGCGTACGACCTCGACAAGCCGCTGCATCGTCAGTTTTTGGACATCAACACCACCGTGTGCGGCGCGCCCGATGCGGCGACGCTGGCTGCGGCGAAGATCACCGCGCGTGACGGTAAGTATTTCGACGCGAACGACCGGCAGGTGCGTTGTCTCGGCGGATATCTTGGCAAGCTTATGAGCGGCGATCTTGGGCCGTCCTATAAGATCAAGGACTTCACCGTCGCCGAGTTGATCGCGGACGGCGCGCCGGTGAGCGCCGCGCTCGGTATCTCGGCGATCCTTCTTGCGATGGGGATCGGCATGACGCTGGGCACATTTGCGGCGCTGCGCCAAAACGGGATCAGCGACTATTCGGTCATGACGCTTGCCATGGTCGGGGTCACGATCCCGAGCTTCGTGATGGCGCCGATCTTGACGCTGATCTTCGGCAACTATTTGGGTTGGCTCCCGGTCGGCGGATGGAACGATGGCGCGCTACGCAACATGATCTTGCCGGTGATCAGCCTGTCGCTGTTGCAGATCGCGGTCATCGCCCGGCTCACGCGCGGGGGGATGATCGAGGTCTTGCGCTCCAACTACGTGCGCACGGCGCGCGCGAAGGGCCTGCCGGAACGGCTTGTGATTACGCGGCATGCGATGCGGGCGGCGTTGCTGCCGCTGGTCAGCTATCTGGGGCCCGCCACGGCCGGGATCGTGACCGGGTCGCTCGTCATAGAGCAGATATTCGGGCTGCCGGGGATCGGCAAGTACTTCATCAACGGCGCGTTGCAGCGCGACTACACGCTCGTGATGGGGGTCGTGATCCTTTACGCGTCGCTGGTCATCCTTCTCAACTTGGTCGCGGACGTTCTCTACGGCCTGCTTGACCCGAAGGTGAGGTACGAGTGATGGCAAGCGTCGCCGCTCCCGCACAACAGGAAATTCAAGGACGCAGCCTTTGGCAGGACGCACGCCGGCGGCTGTTCGCGAACAAAGCCGCCGTTGGGTCGATGTTCGTTCTTGCCCTGATCGCCGGGCTTTCGATCTTCATGCCGATGGTGTGGCCGCACCAGTTCGACGACACGTTCAACAGCGAACGCGTGTCGTGCCCGCCGCCGAACTATCTCGGCATGGCATGGCTGTTCGGCGATCAGGAAGAGGTTTGCCCGCAGGCCGTGGGTAAGGGGCACATTTTCGGCACTGATGCGAACGGCCGCGACCTCTTCATCCGCGTGATGATGGGCGGACGCGTGTCACTGGCCATCGGGCTTGTGGCGACGTTCGTGGCACTCGCGATCGGCGTGCTTTACGGAGCGACGGCCGGCTTCTTGGGCGGGCGCATCGACAATCTGATGATGCGCTTCGTCGACGTGCTCTATGCCCTACCCTTCATCTTCTTTGTTATCATTTTGGTCGTCGTGTTCGGGCGAAACTTCATCTTGATGTTCGTCGCGATCGGCGCGGTCGAATGGCTGACCATGGCGCGGATCGTGCGCGGGCAGACGCTTTCGATCCGGCGCAAGGAATTCATCGAGGCGGCTGAGGCCGCGGGCGTTTCGAACTGGCAGATCATCCGCCGGCACATCCTGCCGAACGTCGTCGGGCCCGTGATCGTTTACGTGACCTTGACGGTGCCCGCCGTGATCCTGGTCGAGAGCTTCTTGAGCTTCCTCGGCCTTGGCGTGCAAGAGCCGTTTACGTCATGGGGCGTTCTGATCTCCGACGGGAAGGACCAGATGGAGTCCTATCCGTGGATGCTTATTTTTCCGGCGTTCTTCATGACGGTCACGCTGTTCTGTTTCAACTTCATCGGCGACGGGTTGCGCGACGCGCTCGACCCCAAGGACCGCTAGGCCGATGACCGCATTGCTCTCCGTCAAGGATCTGAACGTCCGTTTCGCGACGCCCGAAGGCGCGGTCGCCGCCGTAAGCGGCGTCAGCTTCGACATTCAGCCGGGCGAGAGCGTCGGGATCGTGGGCGAGTCGGGCTCCGGCAAGAGCCAGACGTTCATGGCGGTGATGGGATTGCTCGCCTCGAACGGAACGGCCACGGGCAGCGCCAAGTTCAAAGGCGAAGAGCTTGTCGGCATGAAGCGCGACAAGCTGAACAAGATCCGCGGATCGAAGATGACGATGATCTTCCAGGATCCGATGACGTCGCTGACGCCGCATTTGAGAATTAGCCGACAGCTGACCGAAGTGCTGGTGCTGCACAAGGGTATGCGGGAACGGGACGCGCGGGCGCGGGCGTTGCAGATGCTCGACCGGGTCAAAATTCCGGACGCGAAACGGCGGCTCGATCAGTACCCGCACGAGTTCTCCGGCGGCATGCGCCAGCGCGTGATGATCGCCATGGCCCTGATTTGCGAGCCCGAGCTTCTGATCGCGGACGAGCCGTCGACCGCGCTCGACGTGACGGTGCAGGCGCAAATCCTGGAGCTGATGCAGGAGCTGCGCGCGCAAGGAAACATGTCGATCATCATGATCACGCACGATCTTGGCGTCGTGGCCGGGCTCTGCGACCGCGTTATGGTGATGTACGCGGGCGAGTTTTGCGAGACGGGCGCGGTCGAGAATATCTTTCACGATCCGCAGCATCCGTATTCCCGCGGTCTGGTCGCGTCGATCCCGCGCCTCGACAGGCCCGAAGAGGATCGGTTGATCGCGATTCCCGGCCAACCGCCGAACCTCCAACGGTTGCCGCCGGGCTGCACCTTCCAGGAACGATGCCTCTATAGGTTCGACCGTTGCGTGGCAGAGCGGCCGAAGCTGGTCGGCTTCGCTCCGGGGCGCGCCAAGGCGTGCCACCTGAAGGGCTTCGATGCCGAGGGTAAGGTGACGAAATGACCGCCGAACCCATTCTGTCCGTCAAAGACCTGAAGGTTCACTTTCCGACCGGCGGCTCGCTGCTCCGGGGCCCGCGGCCGCTCAAAGCCGTCGACGGGGTCTCGTTCGACGTCTATCCGGGCGAGACGCTCGGGATCGTCGGCGAGTCGGGGTCGGGGAAGTCCACCATCGGGCGCGCAGTGTTGCAGCTGATCAAGCCGACCGCGGGCCGCGTCGCGTGGCTGGGCAAGAACATCGCCGGCCATTCCCGTCTGCAGATGAGGCCATACCGGCGAGAGATGCAGATCGTGTTTCAGGATCCGCTGGCCAGCCTCAATCCGCGCATGACGGTGGGCGACATCATCGCCGAACCGCTGGACACGTTCGAACCGGGCATCGACCGCAGCGAACGCAAGAAGCGCGTGCAGGAAATCATGAGCCAAGTCGGCCTGCTGCCGCAGATGATCAACCGATATCCGCACGAGTTTTCGGGCGGGCAGAATCAGCGTATCGGCATCGCGCGGGCGATGATTTTGAAGCCGAAACTCATCATCGCGGACGAGCCGGTGTCGTCGCTCGACGTGTCGATCCGGGCGCAGATCATCAATCTGCTCGCCGACTTGCAGAAGAGCACGGGTGTCGCGCTGATGTTCATCAGCCACGACTTGGCGGTCGTGCGGCATGTCAGCCACCGCGTGCTGGTGCTTTATCTCGGCCGGATCATGGAGCTTGCGGATGCGACCGCGCTGCTGACCAAGTCGCGCCATCCTTACACACAGGCGTTGGTGTCGGCCGCACCAGTCCCCGATCCCGCGGTCGAACGCGGCAAGAAGCGCATTCTGCTCGAAGGGGACCTGCCCTCGCCGCTCAATCCGCCGTCGGGCTGCGTGTTCCGGACGCGCTGTCCCATTGCGCAGGCAAAGTGTGCGAAAGAGGTTCCGGCGTTGGAGCCGCGCGGCGGCGCGGCGGACCATGTGGTCGCCTGCCATTTCCCGTCGTAGCAGTACCGGCTACTTCGTGCGGCGGACTTTGATGAGGCCCTTGCGCTCTTTGAAGACCAGCGAGTAGCTGCCGAAGAACGCCTTCTCAACAGTCACTTCGTCGCCGGGCATGGCGTCACGAACTTCGGTGGTGTCGCCTTCGATCTGCGTCCAGACTTGGCCGTTGTCGAGCGTGAATATCGCGCGACCGAGGCCGGTGCGCCCGAACTTCGTCACGCTGGCGGAAATTTCGGTCACTTCTTTCGGCTGGTCAGCGCGCGGCGGCGGGCGGCCGAAGTCTTCGGCCTTCTTGACGGGCTTGTTTGAGTTCAAGCCAAACCAGCTCAGCATGCCGCCGCTGCTTTCCTCTTCTTCCTCAGTTTCCACCGCGGCTTGTTGTTGGGTGGCGGGCGGGGCGGCCAGCGCCATCTTCGCGGCGACGGCGGCGTTGTCGTAGCACTGCAGGCGCTCGATGACCGCGCTGATCGCCGAGCACTTGGCGAACTCAGACAGGGCCTCTCTGGCCTGGTCGGCCTGGGCCGGAAGAACGGTCAGTGCCGCCGCGGAAACAAGCCAAAAGAATCGCATATGACCCTCGCAATAAACTAACCGGGACCCCGCGTCGCAGGTCGCCAGACCCTGCGCAAGCCCCAATCCCCACAGTAATATAGCTATATGACTTTCGCCGCACAGCCCAACTGGAATCTAGTGGACTGGCGAAATCGCAGATTCGAGCCATCTATTGCGGTTCAGATACCGTTCACAGACCAGCCGCCAGGCTTTTCAAGGCCGGTGGATTTCAGGGAGATCGAAACAGCATGACCAGACCTCATCGCGCGCGTGTCTGCGCCCGTGCGTTGCACAACGACGTCCGGCCATTTTGGATCTGGCTCAGCTTCCTGATCGTGTTCGCCGCGCTTGCGTTTGCGTCCGTTGCACATGCCGAGAAGGAACTCATCCGTGGTAATGCGGGTGAACCCAAGAGCCTCGACCCGCATCGCGCGACAGGCACGTGGGAAAACAACGTCATCGGCGACATGCTCATGGGCCTCTACACCGAGACCGCCGACGCCGAACCGATCCTGGGCGCGGCGGATGACGCCAAGACTTCACCGGACGGCTTGCGCTGGACGTTTCACATCCGGCCGCACACTTGGTCGGACGGAAAGCCGGTCGTGGCCGGCGATTTCGTCTTCGCCATGCGGCGTATTCTCGATCCGAAATTCGCGGCCGAGTACCGGGAGATTCTCTATCCGATTAAGAACGCGCTGAAGATCAGTTCAGGCGCGCTGCCGGTCGATCAGCTCGGCGTTACGGCGCCGGACGATCAGACGCTGATCATCGACCTTGAGAATCCCGCGCCCTATCTGCCGCAGCTGTTGACGCACTACACGACCTATCCGCTACCGCAGCATGTGGTGGAGAAATACCAAAGCGATTGGATCAAGCCCGGCAAGATCGTCACGAACGGGCCGTTCATGCTGCTGGAATGGCGGCCGCACGATCACATCACGTTGGTCAAGAATCCGAAGTTCTACGATGCAGCGAACGTGAAGCTCGACCGCGTCACATTTCTTCCGATCGAGGACGATCTGACGGCGCTGCGCCGTTACCGGGCCGGCGAGCTTGATATTCAGGAGCGGTGGCCGCTGACCGAACAGAAGTGGCTGAAGAAGAACATCCCGAACGAGGCCCGCAGTTTCATTTACCTGATGGTGAGTTACACCACCTTCAACACGACGAAGAAGCCGTTCAACGATTTTCGCGTACGCAAGGCGGTGGCGCAGGCGATCGACCGGCAGCGGATCGGCAAGGACGTGTTTTTCGATTCCTACGGCAAGGAAGCGTTCTCGTTCCTTCCGCCCGGGCTGGCCGGCGTCGATCGCTCAGCCGAGGTGCCGTACGCGAAGATGTCGATGGAGGCGCGGATCGAGGACTCGAAGAAGTTGCTTGCCGCGGCCGGATACGGCCCGAACAAGCCGTTGAAGTTCACCTACAATTTCATCGGCTTTCCGGACGCCAAACGATCGGCGGTTGCCATCCAAGAGATGATGCGCAAGATCGGCGTGGAGATGGAGCTTTTGGCGGCCGAGCCCAAGGTTCACTACGACGTGCTGAAGACGAAAAGCTATGAGGCCGCGAACGCGGCGTGGGTGTTCGACTACAGCGACGCCAAGAATATTCTCTATCTTTTCGAGAGCACGACCGAACAACAGAACTATCCGGGCTACAAGAATCCGGAGTTCGACAGGCTCATGAAAGCCGCCGATGCGGAGCCGGACGGTGCCAAGCGCGCGGCGCTTCTGGGGCAGGCGAACGGCCTGCTGATGCGCGACTTGCCGGCGGCGCCCGTGTTCAACCAATTCCAGCGCACGCTCGTGAAGCCTTACGTGCTGGGCTTCGTCGAGAACCCGCGCACGATCTTCCGGTCGCGCTGGATGGATATCGGCGACAAGCCTGGCCCCGCCGGTACGGCACGCGGAACCGACGGCGGCGCGCAAGCGTCCGAGGGCGGGTTCTGGTCGTGGCTGGGATCGTGGTTCAGCTATGACGCTTGGCAGAAGTGGTGGAATTCGTAAGAGCGCGGGTGGAGAGACGAATGGAACGCACTGTATTCGACCGGCTTGTCCGGTTTGTTGGCGCGGCGGTACTCGCTGCCGCGATGGCGCTGCCTGCATCGGCTGAGAAGGTCTTGAACCGCGGCAACGGCGCGGAGCCGAAGGGCCTCGACCCGCATCAAGCTTCCGGCGATCCGGAGAACCAGATTCTCGGCGACATGTTCGTCGGGCTCTACACGGAGGATGTCGAAGGGCACCCAATCCTCGGCTCCGCCGACAAGGTCGAGACGTCCGCGGACGGCCTCACCTGGACGTTCACGATCCGCGACCACAAATGGTCGGACGGTAAGCCCGTGACGGCGGACGACTTCGTGTTCGCCTATCGGCGCATTCTCGATCCGAAGACCGCGTCGGAATATGCGAGCATTCTTTATCCGATCAAGAATGCGGAGAAGGTGAATAAGGGCGCGTTGCCGCTCAGCGAACTCGGCGTCAGCGCGCCGAACCCGAAGACGTTCGTCATCCAGCTCGGCCATCCGGCACCCTATCTGCCGGAGATGATGACGCACTATTCGACGTTTCCGATCCCGAAGCACGTCGTCGAAGCGAAGGGCGCGGATTGGACGAAGGCTGGCGTGATGGCTTCGAACGGGCCCTACATGCTTGTCGAGCGGCGGCCGTTCGACCGGATCAAGCTGGTCAAGAACCCGCACTTCTACGACGCGGCAAACCTGAAGATCGACACGGTCAACTTCTACCCGACGACCGACGAAGCGGCAGCATTGAAGCGCTATCGCGCGGGCGAACTCGACACGATCGACCGGTGGCCGTTGGCCGAGTACAAATGGCTGCTCGCCAACGTCCCGAACGAGACGCTGAAGTATCCGGGGCTTCGCGTGCTTTATGACGTCTACAACATGCGCAAAGCGCCACTGAACGACCGGCGCGTGCGCATGGCGCTCGCCATGGCCGTGGACCGGGCGACGATTCAGAAGGAAGTCCACTTTAGCGTCCACGGCTTGGTGGCCGAAAACGTGCTGCCGCCGGGCATGGCGAATGCCGACGTTTCGGCGAAAGTGCCGTGGTCGGGCAAGTCGATGGACGAGCGCCGGGCCGAAGCGAAGGCGCTTTTGCTGGCGGCGGGCTTCGGGCCGGCGAAACCGCTGAAGTTGACCTACAGCTTCATCAACCGGCCCGACACGAAACGCAGAGCGATTGCGATGCAGTCGATGTGGAAGGCGATCGGCGTCGACATCGAGCTGACGGCGAAGGACTTCGCGGTTCACTACGACAACTTGAAGACCGGGAACTTCGACATCGGCGAAGCGGGCTGGGTATTCGACTACAACGACGCGCAAAGCGTGCTGTTCCTGTTCCAGAGTTCGACGGAACAGCTGAATTATCCCGGCTACAAGAACCCCGCCTACGACGCGCTGATGACGCAAGCTGAGAATGAGAAGGATGCGGTCGCTCGGGGCAAGGTCTTGGGTCAGGCCGCAGGCATGCTGCTCAACGACGTCGCGGTCGCGCCCTCGTTCTTTCAGTTCATCCGGCCTTTGGTGAAGGCGCACGTGCGCAACTGGAAGGAAACGGTGCGCGGCGTGAACCGCACGCGGTGGCTCGACATCGTCGACAAGTCGGGCGAGACCGCAAGCGGCGACGGACAAACGTCCGAGGGCGGGTTTTGGACCTGGCTCGGTTCGTGGTTCAGCTACGACGCTTGGCAGAAGTGGTGGAACTCCTGAGCCAAAAGAAAACGCTGGGGCGGCGGGCCGTCCCAGCGTTCAGACACATCTGAGGTCGTCGCTATTTCGCGGGTGCCGGCGTCACGCTCTGGACAAAACAAACCTGGCCAAAGCGAAATTCCAGCACATCGTCCCGATCGAAACATTCTTGGTCGCCGTAGAGGCGCACGACGTAGGGGTTGTCCATCATGTCGAGCGCACGACAAGGATCGCGCAACGTAACGACATACTTGTCTTTTCCAAACTTCGTGCTTGCCAGGTACGTGCGATCGTCAACTTTCGTCAAACCGCCAAAATTGCGGAACTTCAGGCACGCTTGCTGCGATGCTTCCGCCCGCTGATCCATGACCCCGAGCGCGATGACGCCGCCGGCTGCCAGCAAACCGCCCAACAAAATGACCTTGCGCATGAGTTAGCCCTCCTGGTCGAAACGGGATAAACAAGATGGCGGAAGGCTACCGCAACCGCGAGGCTCGCAAAACCGGAATTCGCATGATTGTGAACCGCAATCCCGGTATGAACGGCACATGAACGATATCACGGCCGCGAATGCGCAGGCGAAGTTCGCCGAGGCGCAGGCATCCGAGGCCCAGGGCGACTTGGCCGGGGCAGAGGCGGGCTATCGCGCGCTTCTGGCCGCGATGCCGGGGCAGCCTGCCGTGCTGGCGCGGCTTGCGCTGGTGCGTAAGGCGGCCGGGGCGTTCAGCGAGGCGGAAGGCCTGCTTCGGCGTGCGATTGCGGCTGCACCGCAGGAAGCGGCTTTGCACAACAATCTGGGGAATGTGCTGCGCAACCTAGGGCGGCAGGGGGATGCGGAGGCCAGTTATCATAGGGCGTTGGCGTTGAACCCGCTCTACGGCGAAGCGGCTTACAATTTGGGCGTCGTGTTGGAGGATTCGGGGCGGAGCGCTGCTGCGGTCGATGCCTACCGGGGCGCGCTTGAGCTTGGATATGCGAAGGCCGCCGTGCGGGTGCGCATTGGTGCCATCTTGATGGGGCAAGGCAAGGCCGAGCTTGCGCTCGAGGAGATCGAAGCGGGGCTTGCTGCCGATCCGAATTCGTTCGACGCGCACTACTACCACGGGCTTGCACTGGCGCAGGTCGAACGGTTTGAGGACGCGGTTGCGGCGCTTCGGCGAGCGGTGGCCTTGCGGCCCGCGAGTATCGAGGCGATGCATGCGCTTGCGAACAACTTGAAAGCGTCGAACCAAGACGACGAAGCGGCCGAGGTCTATTGGCGCATGATCGCTGTCGCGCCGCTGGACGTCGCGACGCACAACAATATGAACCAGCACGCGTGGACGACGGGGCGGCGCGAGGCGTTCCTCAAGTCGTTCGCCTACGTGCGGGAGCGGCAAGGCGACGATCCCAATCTTCTCGTCGCGGAGGCGCAACTGCGTCAACAACGCGGGGACAACGACGGCGCGGAGCCGTTGCTGCGAAGGGCACTGTCGGCGATGCCGGGGCGTGCGGATGCCAACGTACTGCTTGGCCGCTTGCTGGCCCAGCGTCAGCGCTTCGACGAGAGTTTTTTGCGCTTCGAACAAGCCGTGAAGGGCGACCCGGCCGTCGGCCTCTATCGCAACGAGTTCGGCTATGCCCTGCTGCAGGGTAAGGAGGCGCGCCAGGCGCTGCAGCAGTTTGAGGCGGCGCGCCAGATCAACGCTGCCGATCAGCTTGCGCTCGGAGGCCTGTGCCTGGCGTACCGGGCGCTTGGCGACAGCAGGTACCGCGATCTCTTCGACATCGAAAAATTCGTGCGCGTCTATCCCCTGCAGGTGCCGGCCGGGTTTGCCGATACGCGCGCGTTCAATGCGGCGGTAGCGGAGGAGCTTCTAAAGCTTCATACCACCACGGCCGAACCGCTCGAACAGACGTTACGTGGGGGCACACAAACGCCGGGGCTCTTGTTCTTCCGCAGAGCCAAGGCGATCGAAGCGGTGCGCGATCAGATCGCCATGGCCGTGACCGATTATGTGAACGCGATGGGGTTGAACGAAGACCACCCCCTATTGTCACGGCGCGAGGCAGCGTGGAGCTTTACGCATTCCTGGTCGTGCAAGCTTCGTTCAAGCGGGTTTCACACGAACCACGTGCATCCGATGGGGTGGATCAGTTCGGCCTATTACGTGAGCTTGCCCGAGGCACTCGAAGACCGATCGAAGCGGCAAGGTTGGCTGAAATTCGGCGAGTCGCATTTGGGACTCGGCGGCGAGGACCGGCCGGAGCACTTTGTGAAGCCGCAGGTCGGGCACCTGGTGCTGTTCCCGTCGTACTTCTGGCATGGCACCGTTCCGTTCGAATCGTCGGCGGACCGGCTGACGATCGCGTTCGACGTCGTGCCCGGCCAGGTCGATCCCCGAACCATTGGCGCGGGGCCATATTGAGATGAGCGGCGGTGCTGTGAACCCCGCCGGCGACGTGCTTCTCGGCCGGCTTGCCGGTTCGGCCGATGTTTGGGTGCAATCGTTCGATCTTGCCAACAACATCGCGTTGCTGGTGGACCTTGGTGCGGCCACGTATCGCAGCGCGAGCTTTCTCGACGACCGCATCTTGAAGCCGACGCTGAAGGGAGCCTGGGTGGAACTCGGGCGCGTGGTTCAGGCCGCGCAAGGCGTTCGTGTTCAGCATCCGCTGCACTTCATCTTCCATACGGGGCATGTCGGCTCGACGCTCGTCAGCCGGCTGCTCGACGAGACGGGGACCGTGCTTCCGCTGCGGGAGCCCGGCGCATTGCGCCAGCTCGCGGATGCATACGACGCGGTCGGACGCGTGGACTCGCTGATCAGCGAGCGCGGGTTTGGCCTTCTGCTCGACGGGTTCTTGAAGCTCTGGGCACGCGGCGAAGGCGCCACACGGGCGGTGGTTCTGAAGGCAACGAGCAGCGCCGGGCGAATGGCCCCTGCCCTGCTTGCGCGGAACCCGGCTGCGCGTGCGATTTACATGAACCTGCGCGCGGAATCCTACATCGTCGCGCTGCTGTCGGGGCGCAACGTCGCCAACGACCTGCGCGGCCACGGGCCGGAACGGTTCCGACGGCTCGCACGGTACGGTGTGACGGCGTTGGCGCCTTTGCATCAGCATTCGCTTGGCGAATTGGCGGCGGCAAGTTGGCTTGCGGAAACATGGAGCCAGCACAAGGCGCTCGACGCTGCGGGCGAGCGAATCATCGCGATCGATTTCGACGAGCTGCTTGCGGATTTGCCCGGGCAGATTGATCGCATCGTCAAGCATCTGGGCGTGCCGCACGATGCGGGCTTTGTCGCCGGCGCCGCGAAGAGTGCTGCGCTCGTGCGCTACTCAAAGGCGCCGGAGCATGCGTATTCGCCGCAAATGCGAGCGGAGATCCTGGCGGACGCGCGCAAGGTGCATGGCGAGGAGATTCGCAAAGGGTTGACCTGGCTTGAGCGGATGCGTGCGGCGGATGCTTCGGTCGCGGCCGTTTGTGCGCGCGCCGCGCTTTAGGGCTTCGCCCACATTCGCATCAGGTTTTGCCTGACCACGTCCAAACGGACGCGATTTTCCCATTTCATGTTGAGGCCTTCGAGGGCTGCGACCTCGTTCAGTTCGTAGACCTGCAGGCGCTGATGCTGGTCCGCGATCAGACTTTCGATGAACGTAATCGCGACCAGCCGCTGGCCCGAGCGAACAGGTTTGACCTCATGCATCGTCGTCGACGGATAGACGATCGCGTCGCCGGGATCGCCCTTGAACGTCAGCGTGCGGTTGCCGCTGATGATCGACAATTCACCACCGTCGTACGCTGCGGGTGCCGCGATGAAGATCGTGCAGGAGAGGTCGGAGCGTATGCGCGCGTTCGGAATTTGGATGATGGCGGAGTCCGCGTGCGCGCCGTACTTCATGCCGGGTTCATAGCGGCTCAACAGCGGCGGGGCGATGCGCTTGGGCATCGCGAAGTTCATGAACTCCTCGGAGCGGCCGATCGCGGCCTGCAGTATTTGCACGGACTCCGCGTATTTCGGGTCGGCGTAATCGGCTTGCAGGTTCTGCTTCGTCGTATTCGCGGGGTTCGTGACGCGGCCGTCGACAAAGCGCAGGTCCTTCGCGATCGCGGCCAGGCGAGCGACGTCTTGGACCGAGAGCAGGTTCTTGATATCGAGGAACAAGGGTCAGCCCTTTGCGGTTGTTTCGGCAGCATAGTACTCGCGCTGCGCCGCCAAAAGCGCGCAGACGAGGTCGCGCTCTGCCTGGCTCAAATGGGGGTTCCAGATGTCGAAGATGAGCACCACGCGCGTTTGGCCGCTCGCGTTGTGAGCTTCATGTTCGATCGTGTCGTCGAAGACCCAAGCCTTGCCCCGCCGCCAGCTGCGCGTCTCGTTGCCGACGCGGAACGTGCAGCCGTCGGGCACGATGAGGCCCAGGTGCACGATCAGGCGCGCGTTCGTGACGCCTGCGTGCGGCGCGATGCGGGTGCCTGGCATGAGCGAGGAAAAGAAGGCCGCCGGCGCGAAGCCCGGCACGTTTGCGAGCGGCATGGCGTCGAGCGTCGCCGCGGTCTCCGGGCAGCGTTTGCAATGCGCGTCGACGCGTGCGCCGTCGTCCCAGAAGAAATAGGCGCTCCAGTCGGGCGAGTGGTTCAACGCGGCAGTCTCGTTCAGGGGCACGTTGTCGGGCATGTCGATGTAGGGACGGAAGCCCGGTGCGTTCTCGCGCAAGAGCGCCGTCAGCTCACGCTCGATCGTGTCGGCCTTGGCTTCGAGGGCTCCTATCCAGGGAAATTGATCGTCGTCGTAGAACTGGATCGCGGGCAGCCTCGGGAAGTTCAGCATCACGGGCTGCTGGACGTAGATGCGTTTGCGGCCCGTCATCGCGTCCTTGCACTCGTCGAAGCGGTCGAGGCGCGCACCCGCATGGCGTTCGCGAACCTTGCCAATTCTCGACTCGACGAAGGCGTCAAGCGCGTCCGTGTTTTCGCTGACAGCGGTACGGGCGCGCTCAACCAACCGCTTCACGTCCCCCGACAAGCGGCTGTCGGCGGGCGTAATCTTCAAAGCGTCACCGAATATGCGGGCCGCCGCGCGGCGCCGGCCCGATTGCTCCAGCAACGATCCCTTCGCGAGAAGCGCGGGATAACAGTACGGATCGGCCGCCAACGCCCGGTCATACGCCGCGAGTTCCGCGCGCGCGTCGCCGGCTGCACGGTGGGCTGCTGCGAGCGCCAGAGGTATAAGTGCATCCTTGGGTGCGGATACTGCGGCTCGATCAAAAAGCGGGATCGCAGCCTTTGCGTCACCTGCGGCAAGCGCACGTTGTCCAAAGAAGAACAACGCCTCTGGGTTGTTTGGCGCCACGGTTCGTACCTGATCCCAGGCGCGTGCGGCTTCGTCCGTTCGGCCGGCCCTGGCGGCGCGGCGCGCGGAATCAATGAGAGCGCTTAGCGAATCGCTGGTGCTCAAGTGCGTTCACGGCGTTGCCCGTTGGGGATCGCAGGTTTGAACTCATGACGCAAGAGTCAGCCAACTCGTCCGTACACGAAGCTTCATTTGCGAAACTCCGCCAAAATCGATGATGCAATTGGGCCACAAGCGGACCGTATTCGACTCCACGCCGGGCAATGTGGTTGGACGCCCCCTTTAACGAAGCATTACCTTGGATGGAAGGTGTTCGTGAATTGTTCGTGCGGGAGATCACTCGGCGGCGATTGGCGTACCGTTATTGCAGGCGTTTGCGCGGTTGCGCCGATGCCAAAGTGAACCTAGTGGGCGGGGCCGAGGGGGTCCGGCGCGTTGCAGAAAGGGGCAATGAAAGTGTTGAGCAAACAATCACTCCGATCGACCTTGATGGCGGGTGCGGCCATCGCAACCGCAGCCAGCGTGATGCCGGCTTATGCCGATGGCGAGCAGGTCGAGAAGGTTACCGTCACCGGTACGCGCATTCCGCAAAAGGGTCTGAAATCGATTTCGCCGGTTTCGACGATTACGAATGCGGAAGCGAAGGCTCAGGGTACGACCTCCGCCGAAACGCTGCTCAACAACTTGCCGCAGGTCTTCGCGGGTCAAGGCGCGGAAGTTTCGAACGGTTCGTCGGGTACATCGACCGTCGACCTTCGCGGTCTGGGTCCGCAGCGCACATTGGTGCTGATCAACGGGCGGCGGTTCCAGCCGTCCTCGATCGTGAACGGTGGCGCGCCTCTCGCCGACTTGAACACGATCCCGATCGCGCTCGTCGAACGCGTTGAAGTGCTGACCGGCGGTGCATCGGCCGTGTACGGCGCCGACGCTGTTGCAGGCGTTGTCAACTTTATCATGCGCAGGGACTTTGAGGGCGTCGAACTCGGCGTCCAGTATGGCATTACCGATCACACAAACGACGACGCAGTTTCGCGTGAGCGTATCCGCCTCCGCGAAGCGTTGAACCCGGCTGAGTTCCGCCGCCCGGAGGAAAGCATCAATGACGGGCGCGTCATCACGGTGTGGGGCGCCATGGGTGCCAACACGGCCGACGACAAGGGCAACGTGACGCTATACGCGCAGTACCGCAACGCGCAGCCCGTTCTCCAATCGACACGCGACTTCTCGGCGTGTTCGGTGACGTCGAATTTCGACGGTACGTTCTTCTGCCAAGGTTCGAACGGTACGCCGGCAACCGGCCGCTGGCTGAGCCTCGACACGGGCGCAGGCGGTGTGTTCACGCCGACAGGTCAAACGCGCCCCCGTACTGCGGCCGACGCGTTCAACTTCGCGCCGCAGAACTATCTGCAGCGTCCGGACGACCGGTATCTGTTGGGCGCGATGGGTCACTACGACCTCGCCGGCGACGCCGAGATTTACGGCGAAATCTCGTTTTCCGACGACCATACGCTGGCGCAGATCGCAACCTCCGGCGCGTTCTTTGGCGGCGGTCCGGTTGATGGCGGTCATGTCGTCAACTGCGACAACCCATTCTTGAATGTTGGCCCGGCGCCGAATGCCTTCGACGTTCTCTGCGGTGCTGCGGGTCTGGGCACGACTGGCACGGCCTCGTTCCTGTTGGGCCGTCGCTTTGTCGAAGCCGGTCCTCGTATCGACGATCTGCGTCACACGTCCTACCGCGGCGTGGTCGGCTTGAAGGGGCAGATCGACGACACCTGGGAATACGATGTGCACTTTATGCGCGGCGTCACGACGGTTCAGGAAACCTACCTGAACGAAGTGTCGATTGAGCGTATGTCCCGTGCTTTGTTGGCGGTTGGCGCATCGCCTGCCACGGCAACGTGCGCACCGAGTGTGCTCGCCGTCGATCCGCAGTGCGTACCGATCAACATCTTCCAGTCAGGCAATATTTCAAACGCAGCGCTTGGCTACACCACCGCGAAGGGCCTGCAACACGGCGAGACTGCCACGACCAACGTCTTGGCTACACTGACCGGTGAACTGGGTGTCACGTTGCCGTGGGCGGAGTCGCCGATTGCGACTGCTCTCGGCGCGGAGTACCGCTTGGAGCAGGCGTCGTTGCAAACGGACCGCGGTTTTGAGATCGGCGACCTCTACGGACAAGGCGGCCCGGTGCGTTCGCTCTCCGGTCACTATGACGTTTGGGAAGCGTTCGGCGAAGTCAGCATCCCGATCATCGAGAACCAACCTGGTGCAGACATCCTGGAACTGGTCGGTGGTTATCGCATTTCGGACTACGACACGATCGGCATCACGCATACCTACAAGTACGGTCTGACGTGGGGCCCGGTCGAAGACCTGAAGTTCCGCGGCTCGTTCCAGCGTGCCGTCCGTGCGCCGAACATCACCGAATTGTTCTCGCCGCAAGCTCCTGGCCTTTGGGGCGGTACCGACCCGTGCGCAGGACCCGCGCCCGGTTTGACCCCGGCCCAGTGCTTGAATACCGGCGTAACGGCTCTGCAGTACGGCACCGTTCCGCAGTGTCCGGCGGCGCAATGTTCGGGCATCTTCGGCGGCAACCCGAACCTGAAGCCGGAAGAGTCCGACACGAAGTCGTTCGGCGTTATCTTGACGCCGTCGTTCTTGAAGGGATTCACGGCGCAGATCGACTACTTCGACATCTTCGTCGACAAGTTTATCGGCGTTCCACGGCCGGCCGCGGTGCTTGCGGATTGCGCCACCACGGGTAATCCGGCGACTTGCGCTCTGATTACGCGCGGAGGTGCCGGCATCTTGTTCGGTTCGGGCAGCGTCGGCTTGGTCAATCAGAACCTCGGCTCGCTGTCGACAACCGGCGTGGACGTTGACGCGAACTACAAGTTCAATCTGGACGAGGGTGCGGGCGCGATGAGCTTCGGCTTCGTCGGCACGTACACTTCGGAGTACGCGGTCTCGCCGGTCGCAGGCAGCAACACGTTCGACTACAATTGCGAAGGCCTGTTCGGCGTGGTCTGCGGATCGCCGACGTTCACGTGGCGGCACACGTTGCGCACCACCTGGATGTCGCCGTTCGACGTCGATTTCTCGATCAACTGGCGGCACATGAGCGGCGCGGATTTGGATGTGAACCAGGTGAATCCGCTGTTCGCGATTGCGGCGGCTGGTACCTGCGGAAACCCGTGCGGTGACCTGTCCGATGTGAAGATCCGCGAGTACGACTACTTCGACGTCGCGTTCGCGTGGAATGCGACGGAGAACATCACGGTTCGCGGCGGCGTGAACAACGTCCTCGACACGTCTTCGCCGATCGTCGACTCGAATACGCTGGGCATTTCGTCGCCGCCGTTCGGCAACGCGAACACCTACCCGGTCGTATACGACTCGCTCGGCCGCGAAGTGTTCGTCTCGCTGATGACGCGCTTCTAAGCGAAATCGGAACTGGAATTGACGAGCGGCGGCCCCAAGGGCCGCCGCTTTTCGTTTGGGACTCTCGCGGTTAAGGTCCGCCCATGTCACTCCGCCGCGACGCCAGCAGCGAACAGGTCCGCGAGGTTGCGGAGGCGGTTCGCACGTCGAACGTGCCGAAGGCCGTCGAGCTTGCCCGGCGCCACCTCGATGCCGGGTTCGTGCATCCGATGTTTCTGAACCTGCGCGCCTATTGGCATGAGGGCCAAGGGCGCCTCGGCGAGGCGCTCGCCGACCTTGAGGAGGCGCGGCGGGCGGCACCGGAGGACCCGGTCATCTTGAACGCCTATGGGCTTTGCGCGGCGCGTCTTTCGCGGATGGAGGATGCGTTCGCGGCGTTCGAAGCGGCCACGCGGGCGGACCCTGCCTTCGCACAAGCGCACTTCAACGCAGCCTGGGCGGCGGAGGCCCTGGGCGAGCTCGACCGTGCGAAGGCGGGATACGAACGGACCATCGAGCTTTCGCCCGGCGCCGCCGAGGCGCTGGGCAGCCTTGCTTGGCTTTGCGTTAGGACCGCCGATTGGGCCGGGGCGCGGTTGGCCGCAGCGCGGGCGCTCGCCCTGACGCCCGGACGGCCGATCCCGCGCTTGGCGATCGCGACCGCCGACCTGAATGCCGGCGATGCGGCGGCGGCGGAACGGCAGGTCCGCGAGGCGCTGGCGCTGCCCGGCATCAGCCGGCTCGACCGCGGCATCGCGCTCGGGCTTCTCGGTGATTGCTTGGACGCGCAAGGCGGCGCGGATGCCGCGTTTCAAGCCTACGAACAGTCGAATGCTCAGTTTCGCGAGGAATACGCCGGCCAGATTGCAGCGCGGAGCAGCGAGACCGTGTCCTCGATGGTCGCCTGGCTGGACGCGTACTTCACCAAGGCGAAACCGACGGCCTGGCGGGCGGGCGGGCCTGGGCGTCCGCAGGACGGGCAGGTGCGGGGGCATGTTTTTTTGGTCGGCTTTCCGCGTTCCGGAACGACACTGCTTGAGCAGGTTCTCGCATCGCATCCGCTCATTGTCTCGATGGACGAGAAGGAAGCGCTCGCCGAGTTGGTGCAAACCTATATGCGAAGTCCCTTGGCGCTCGACCGGCTGCGCGATGCGAGCGAAGGCGAATTGGACGAGGCGCGTTCACGCTATTGGGCTCGCGTTCGGGGCTTTGGCCTTGAGCCGAACGGCAAGATTTTCGTCGACAAGCTTGCGTTGAACACGATCAAGTTGCCGCTGATTGCGCGACTGTTTCCGGACGCCAAGATCCTGCTTGCCTTGCGCGATCCGCGGGACGTGGTTTGGGGCTGCTTCCGGCAGCGGTTTCAAATGAACGCCGCAATGCTGGAGTTTACGTCGCTCGACGGGGCCGCGCGGCTCTACGCCGGATGCATGACGTTGCTATCGACGTATCGGGCGGTCCTGACCCTCAACGTGCACACGATTCGTAATGAGGACTTGGTCGCCGATTTCGACGCTCAGGCGATGCAGATTTGCGACTTCATCGGCGCGCCCTGGGATAGCGCCTTGCGGTCGTTTGCCGAGCGCGGGCGTACGCGCGCGATTTCGACGCCGAGTAGCGTGCAGGTCGCGCGCGGGCTCTATGCGTCAGGCGGGCAATGGAAGCGCTACGAGCGGCAGCTGCAGCCGATTCTGCCGATCGTGCAGCCATGGGTTGAACGATTCGGATATGCCGGGCGCTAGCCGCCGCAGCCGGCCGCGACAGGCGGCCAGACGACGCGGAAGCGCGGGTGCAAAAGGGACCTGCGGCACGCTATAAGGGCGGCGATAAGACTTCGATCACCGCCCGGGCCCGCACTTGGTTCATTCCGTCAAACGCAAGCTCACGACGATCTTCTGCGCCGATGTCGTCGGGTACAGCCGGCTCATGGGTGCGGACGAGCATGGGACGCTCAAGCGGCTGAAAGAGTGCCGGGAGCTGATCCAGGCGTTCATCGAGCGGCATCACGGGCGGGTCGTCAGCTGGTCGGGCGATGCGGTGCTGGCCGACTTTTCCAGCGTCGTCGAATCGGTGCAGTGCGCGGTCGAGATTCAGCGGGAGCTAAAGGCGCAGAACGAGAGCGTGGCGAACGCCGAGCGGATGGATTTCCGTATCGGTATCAATCTCGGCGACGTGATGATCGACGATCACGACATTTTCGGCGAGGGCGTGAACATCGCGTCGCGGCTGCAGGGGCTCGCCACGCCGGGTGGGATTTTGATCTCCGGCTCCGTGCACGATCAGGTGAAGAACAAGCTCGCGCTCGGCTTCAATTTCATGGGGCATCAGCAGGTTAAGAACATCGCCGAGCAGGTGCCGGTGTTCGTGGTGGCGCACGATTTGGCGCCGTCGATGCCGATCGGGGCAGTTGGGATCGGCGGTGCGGCACCGGTTCAGCTCAAGGCGCCGGGGTTGATGCCATTGCGCATGATTGCGGGCGTCATCGACGGCTTGGTCGCGTGCGTGCTGGCGCTTGTTTTGGCCGCGACCCTGCAAGGGGCCATGGGGCCGGTTTTCCGACTCGACGCGCCGTTCACGTGGTTTGCAAGCGAGCGTACCTTGTCCAGCGACTTGCCGTCGCTCGAGATCGCCGACGGCGGCGAGACCTCGCGCACCACGGTTCGGTCGATCGTCGAGCGCAACTACATGGGCTTCATGCGCCAGACGTACCGCCGGACGGCTGCCGAGGTGAAGAAGAACGGATCGGCGGACGTGCAGATCTACGAGACGTTGCTCAGCGGCAATGGCGGGCGCGAGATTTGGCGTCCGTCGCTCTGGATGGCGGCGGTTGCGATCTACTTCATCGTCCTGGTGCTGAGCGAGGGACTACTGTTGCGGGGTGCGTCGCCGGGCAAGCTGTTGATGGGTCTACGCGTCTCGAGTCTCAACGGCGCCAAGCCGGGGCTCGTCCAAGCGACCGTGCGCAACTTGAGCAAGGTCGTGTCGATTGCGCCCGCATTGCTCGGCATCGTGATGGCGTTCTTTTCGAAGAAGCGGCAGATGCTGCACGACGTGCTGACCGGCTGCTACGTGCACGACGCGAAGTGAGCCAGCAAGCGATCGCACAGGCCGTGCAGCTGCTCCAAGGCGGAGCCGTGGAACAGGCGCGCACGATCTTGAGCGACGTCGTTGGGCGCGAGCCGAACAACCCGGACGCGCTCAGCATGCTCGGGATCGCATTGGCGCAGAGCCGGAACTTGCCGGCGGCGGCCGACGTGCTCAAGCGGGCGACGGAGATTGCCCCGGGCCATGCCGGGGCTCAGATGAACTATGGCGGCGTTCTCAAGCGGCTCGGCCGGTTCGCGGAGGCGGCGGTATGTTTCGAGAGGGTGGCGGCGCTTCGTCCCGACGCACCACTGCCCGCGCTGAGGCAGCTTGGGTCGGTGTTGATCGACCTGCAGCGAAACGAAGAGGCTGTGGCGGTCTACTCGCGCGTTCTGGCGGCGCAGCCGCAAGATGCAGTCGCGCTGAGCGATCGCGGGCTCGCGCAGCTTGAGCTTGGGCGCTTGGACGCTGCGCTGGCCGACTTCGACGCGGCGCTGAAGATCAATCCGCGATTCGCCGCGGCGCTCGGCAACAAGGGGCTTGCACTTGCGCGGCTGGGGCAGATGGCCGAGGCGGTCGCGGCTTGCGATGCGGCGATCGCGCTCGAACCGCAGGCGCCGGGACTGCAGCGCTCAAAGGGACACGTGCTGCTTTCAGCGGGGCGGGTTCCTGAAGCGCTCGCCGCGTTCGAACAAGCGCTGGCCGGCGGCCTGCAGGACGCGACGACGTGGACGTTGCGGGGCGAGGCATTGAAACGCCTCGGGAATCGCGTCGAAGCACTCGCGAATTTCGACCAAGCGCTTCAGCTCGATCCGGCGCATTACGACGCGCTGATCGCGAGCGGCATGGTGTGCCTCGAGATGGACAGGTTCGCCGAGGCGGTGGATGCGTTCAATCGCGCGACGAACGCGCGTCCGGAAGACGGGCTTGCCTATTTCGGCCGGGCGCGGGCCGCGCGCGGGCTCGGCAATCTGCAGGCCGCGCTCTACGACGCGGACCGGGCGGTGGAGTTTATGCCGAACGACGCGGACGTCCTTGCTTTGCGAATGCAGGTGAAGCGCGAGCTTGGCCGACGGGCAGAGGCGCTTGAGGATTGCGAGCGGGCGTTGGCGCTGACGCCCGATAGCTCGATGCTGAATGCGAACAAAGGCGTGCTCTTGGAAGAACTGCGCCGGCCGGAAGAGGCGCTTGCCTTTTACGAGCGCGCGTTCGAGCTCGATTCACGCAACTGGATCGCGCTGCAGAACATGGGCGGGGCGCTCATCGAACTGAACCGCGGCGAGGAAGCGTTGGCCGCGTGCGAGGCGAAGCTTGCGCAGGCGCCCCACAACGGCGAGCTTTGGACGACGAAGGGGATGATCCTGCTCGTGCTGCGCCGGTTCGATGAGGCCGTCGCGGCGCTCGATCGCGCCATTACGGAAATGCCGAGCGAGTCGTTTGGGCACTTCTATCGGGCGCTCACCTTGCTGACGCAGGGCAAGTTGCGCGAAGGCTTTGCCGAGTACGAATGGCGGCGCAAGGGCACGGTGCCGCTGCTCAAACTCATGAAATTCGACGTGCCGGAGCCGCTCAGCACCGACGACGTTTGCGGGAAGCGGCTCACGCTCTTTCGCGAGCAAGGGCTCGGCGACATGATCCAATACGCCCGGTTCGCGCGGACGCTCGCCGATCGCGGGGCCAAGGTGACACTGCTCACCTACCCTGCCCTCGCACGGCTGCTGCCGAGCCTCGGTCCTGACATCGACATCGTGGCGGAAGATACGGTGCCCGAAGCGGACTACGCCTACCCGCTGATGTCGGCGCCCTATTTGCTGCAGACGGCGGTGGAGACGATCCCGGCGCAGGTTCCGTATCTGGCGGCGCCCGCGGAGCTCGGAGAGGCTTGGCGTGCCCGGTTGGGCGTGAGGACGGGATTGCGCGTCGGCCTCACGTGGTCGGGCAACCAGCAGCATGTGAGCGACTGGGCGCGGTCGATTCCCTTCGAGACGCTTCGCGCCGTGTTGGGCGTGCCGGGCGTCACTTACGCTTCAGTGCAGAAAGATGTGCGGCCCGAGGATGCCGCAGCGCTTGTCGGCAGCGGCGTCATCGACTACCGCGAGGCGTTGACAGATTTGGCCGAGACGGCGGCGCTGATTTCGGAGCTCGATCTCGTGATCACGGTCGACACGTCGGTTGCGCATTTGGCGGGCGCGCTGGGTAAGCCGGTTTGGGTGTTGCTCGCGACGCGGGTCGATTGGCGCTGGATGGCGGAGGGCACGACGAGCCCTTGGTATCCGACCGCGCGTCTGTTCCGGCAGGCGAAGCCCGGGGCGTGGGGGCCGGTGCTGGCTCAGGTGCGGACCGAGTTGGAGAAGATGGCGTCAGGCCAATAGGGCTGCGATGCGGCTGCGCATTTCGTCCGTGTTGTCGCGCACTTTCGCCTTGTAGGCGGCGACGGCATCTCTGTCGACTTTCCAGAGGACGTTTTCGGGATAGGTGTGACCGAAGATGTCGATCAGCATCGAGCGGAATTTTCCTGAAGCGGTTTTGCCGTCCATCTCGCGCTGCTCGACGTAACCCACCTGCTCGGCGGAGGTCAGCGCGCAGAGCAGCGGATGGAGGCGTTCGGAGAACGCGCGCTTGTGGCGCTGGATGTGCTGGATCGTGCGGTCGATCGGCAGTTCGTTCAGCACTTGCGGGCCGATGCGTAGCGGCTGATCGATGCTAGGCACGGCAAGCGGGAACGCGTTGATCAGCCAGTCGCCGAGATGCGAGACGTTTGTGCGGTCCCGGCCGTAGAGAAAAACGTCTTCCTCGTAGCGTGCGTACCAGTGCGTGAGGCGGCCGATCAGCTGCGCGAGCTCTTCCGCAGGTAGTTGCGGGCGGTACTGCGTGCCGAAGATGCCGATCGTGGCTTTCGCATTCGTTGGCGCGGCGAGCAACTGATCGTCGATGAGATCGCCGAACAGGCTGTTGCCGATGCCGATGACGAGGAGGTCGAGATTTTGCGGCACCGGCGTGAACGGGCGGAGCGTGCCCCAGGTCACCTCCGCGTGGGCGGGCAGCACGTCGTTCAGCAGGTGGTAGCCCAAGCGGTCGCCGAAATTGCCGACGTTGTTGTAGGAAATGACGTGCACGCGCTTGCGCGCTGGTGTAGCCGCGGGTGTGCGAAGGTCGAAGCGGATCAGATACTGCAGCGGATCGATTTGGCGCGTCAGCGAGGCTTGGTAGCCGTGGGCGCGGGCGATTTCGATGAACTCGGCGAGTTTGAAGTCGTTGACCCAGCCCAGCGTGCGGCGGCGGTCGATGTCGGGTGTGAGCGCCGCGTCGCAATAGCTGCAGAGGATCGGCTTGCCGGTGCGTGCGAAGGCGGCGAAGAGGTCGGCGGGTTTGTAGATGTATTCCCAGATGCCCAGCATCACGACGAGATCGGCTTTAGCGACCGCATCGAGCGGCAGGCCGTTCGCGTTCAGGTCAGCGACGATCGTGCGCGCGTCGCGGGCGACGATATCGCAAGGCTGATACGCCGCGCCGAACGGCAGATGGCGTTCGAGCGCCATGGCGCCGCAGCCGATGTCGAGCACGCGCGTGCCGGCGCGGATGAAGTTCGCGGCCGTCATGGCGCGGGCTTCCCAGGCGGGTTCGAGCTGCTTCGGATCGGACCAGCGGGTGAGGTCGGTTTGACCCGCTTCGATCACCTGTTTGCGGCGTTGTGCTTCGTCCATGGGGTGGCTTTCTAGCGAGTGGCCGGGCCCCGCGCAAAAGAGAAAGGGCGCGAGCCTTTACAGCCCGCGCCCCCTTAACTCTCTAGCCCGCGGCGTTAGCGGGTCTGTTGGTTCTGCATGCGCAGCTGCGGCCCTTGCGCTTTGCTCTCTTCGGACAGCAACCCTAAGAACTCCGCCGCTTTCTCGTTCTCGAACACCTTGCCCAAGATCGCGATCGTGCGAACCACTTCCGCGGAGGTGCCGAACGCGTCGGCGATTTCCTCGAACGGCGACTTCGCCTTCGGGCGCTTCAGGTTGATTTCCTGATCGGCCGGGATGCCGGCCAGCGCCTTCGTCGCTTCGAGCGCGGCGCGGAAGCCGCCGAATTCGTCGACGAGGCCGCGCTGCTTCGCATCGGCACCAGTCCAGACCCGGCCCTTGGCGATTTCGCGCACCTTGGCCACGTCCATTTTGCGACCCGCTGCTACCTTGGCGGTGAAGTCCTCGTAGATTTGGTCGAGGCCCTTGTTGAAGATCGCCCACTGTTCCGGCGTGAACGGTTGCGTCGTTGCATCGATCAGCGCGTTGTTGCCGACACCCAGCGACTTCAAATCGACACCGATCAGCGACCACGATCCCGACGTCACCAGCTTGCCCGAGAGCACGCCGATGGAGCCGGTGATCGTCGACTCATGCGCGAAGATCTTGTCGGCCGAAAGCGACACGTAGTAGCCGCCCGAGGCCGCGACATCGCCCATGGAGACGACGACCTTCTTGCCCGCCTTCTGTGCCTTGCGGATCGCCTGCAGGATTTGGTCGGACGCCAGCGCCGAGCCGCCCGGCGAGTTCACGCGGAACAGGATCGCCTTGACGTCGTCGTCTTCGGTCGCGTCGCGGAAAGCTTTCGCCACCGTGTCGCCGCCGATCGAGCTGTCGCCACCGAAACCGCCTTCCGACTTGCCGTCGTTGATGCCGCCGTCGCCTTGGATGAAGGCGATCGTCGGACGGCCGAAGCCTTCCCACGGGCTGCCCGCGATCTTGAAGTACTCGCTCAGCGTCTTGAGTTCGGCTTTGCCGCCTGCTTTGGCGACCGCCGCGTCTTCGGCTTCGTCGTCGTAGCCTTGCTTGTCGATCAGCTTTTTGTCGATCGCTTCTTGCGTGAGGTAAGGCGCGGCGTTGATCAGCGCCACGACTTCTTCACGCGTCTTCTTGCGGTCGCCGGCGATGCCGGCCGTCGCCGTTTCGAAGATGGATTCGATCAGCCGGTAGCTCGCCTCGCGGTGTGCGGCCGTGAAGTCCTTTTCGGTGTAGATGTTGGCCGCGTTCTTGTACTCGTAACGCTGCCCGAATTCGGGCTTGGCGTTGATCTTGTCGAGCAGGCCGCGGAAGAACGCCGACGTCGTCGAGACGCCGGTCGCGTTCATCGAGCTCACGGGCTGCAGCCAGATTTCATCCGCTGCACTGGCCAGGAAATAGTCGCCCATGCCGCTGGCGTAGAACGATTGCGCGTGCGCGATGACGAACTTGCCCTTCGCCTTGAACGACTTCAATGCGGCGCGCATTTCCTGCGCTTGGGCGGAGGAGATCCCCGCGCCGCCGACGCGCATGTAGAGGCCCTTTACGCGATCGTCGCTTTCGGCTTTCGCGAGCGCGGTCACCGCGTCGATGACGGAGGTCACGCGGGTCTGGTCGATGAACGGGTTGTTCGGCCGCATCTCGCGCAAGCCGTCGCGCATGTCGAGCGTCAAGACCATCTCACCCGGCAGCTTTGGCTGGGTGAAGACGCCGATCACGCCGAAGACGACGACCAGCAGGACCAAGAAAATGATGATCGAGGCGATGCGGTTAAAAATGCCCGCAAGACGCGCCAAGAACCATGACCACATGAGTGATGCCCCTCAAGGAAAACCGGTGAAACGTACGAGCACCATACATGGTGCTAGAGGCCGCCACCTTACAAGGCGGCCCCTTAAGGGCACATCAAGTTTTCGGGGGCGATTTGGCGCAGAAACGCCGCCAATTCCCCTCACAATTGTGCGACCAGCCTAGGGGGTACCGGCGAACGTGTTGCATTGGTTCGGGTCGCCCGTTTGCAGGCCCTTGCGGAACCAGGTCGCGCGTTGGGCTGCCGATCCGTGCGTAAAGCTCTCTGGCACCACATAGCCTTGCGCCGCCTTCTGCAGACGGTCGTCACCAACCGCGGCGGCTGCGTTCATGGCCTCTTCGATGTCGCCTTGTTCGAGCACGTGTTTTTGCTTTTCGGTGTGGTTCGCCCATACGCCGGCGAAGCAGTCGGCCTGAAGTTCAAGCTTCACGGACAGCGCGTTGCCCTCTTCCTCGCTCGCCTGTTGGCGCGCGTTCTGCACTTTCTGCGACGTGCCGAGCAGTGTTTGGATGTGGTGGCCGACTTCGTGGGCGACGACGTAGGCGAATGCGAAGTCGCCTTGCGCGCCAAGCTTGCCCGCCATTTCGTCGTAGAACGACAGGTCGAGATAAACCTTCTGATCGCGCGGGCAATAGAACGGTCCGGCCGCGCTTTGCGCAAAGCCGCAGGCGGATTGGATCGCGCCGCTGAACATCACCAGCGTCGGTTGGGCGTAGGTTTGACCGGAGTTCTTGAAGATCGTCGACCAGACGTCTTCCGTGTCCGCGAGAACGACCTTGATGAACGCGCTGCGTTTCGCCTCTTCGGGGCTCTCTTGATAAGGCTGGCCGGGGACAGTTTCGGCGCCGCCCTGCTGCTGTTCCATCTGGCCTAGGAACTGGCGCGGGTCGACGCCGAAGATCAGCGCCAGAACCACGATAATGATAAGGCCTAAGCCGCCGACGCCGGCGCGGCCCATCGGCATGCCGCCGCCACCCTGCCCGCGGCGGTCTTCAACGTTTTCGCTTTGGCGGCGACCTTCGGTCTTCATCGTGCAACCCTTTGGCTTGTTCGGTGGGTTTACCTTGGCAGTTTTTCGCCGATTTTCAAAGGGTCCGAAACGCGCATGTGGGCGCAATTAACTTCCGCTTGTGTGTGACGGATGGTTGCGGCGAAACTCGATCTCGCTGGGACTGGGGAAGGAAACGAAATGCTGTTGAGGGCATTGTCGTTCGTCGCAACGGCCGTTGCCACGGTCTTGCTCGTGCTCGCTTTCGTGATGCTTCCGCCCTCGCAGATCGAGCCGGCGAACGCGTATTTCCAACCCGGCAACATCTACCGCTCAGGCCTTGTCGGCACCAAGACGCTGGCCCTGACGTTCGACGACGGGCCGTCGGCGTTCACGGGCGAACTGCTCGACACGCTGTCGCGGAACAATGTGCGCGCGACGTTTTTCGTGTTGGGCACACGCGCCCGCCATCACCCGGCGGTGATGGAGCGCATGATGCGCGAAGGGCACGTGATCGCGAACCACTCGTACTCGCACGCCAGTCTCGGTGAGCGGTATGCCGAGAACCCTACCCTCCTGATTTCGCAGGTCGGCAAGACGCACGCGGCGATCGCGCCTTACTTGCGTCCCGGTCAGGGGCTTTATTTCCGCGCGCCCTACGGCGTGTGGCGGCGGGCGCACGCGAATTTTTTGAATCAGGATCCGGTGTTGAAGCACTATGTGGGGCCGATCTACTGGGACACTGGCGGCGACCTTTCGTATGACGACAGCGGGGCTTTGCGCTCGGCGGCCGATTGGGATTGCTGGGCGCACGATCTGTCGGCCGACGAGTGCGCGCGGGGTTATCTGCGCGAGATCCGGCGCAAGCGCGGCGGCGTCGTGTTGATGCACGACATCCGCGAGCGGTCGCTGTGGATGGTCAACGTGTTGCTGCCGCAACTCGTCGCCGAGGGCTACACGTTCGTCACGCTCGACGAGGTGCGCGAGTACGATCAGTACAAGGCACCGATCGCGCCGGACGACGTGCCGGTTGCCCAGGGCGAGGGCATCATGCCCTATGGCGCCACGGCACGTTAGATTCTCTCGATAGAGGATACATCCATGATTGCTTTGCGGCGCACGACCGTTTCCGCGCTCGCGCTTGGGCTCGCGCTGGTTCTGCAGACGCAGGCCGCGCACGCCTGTGCCTGCTGCACCGACCCCGGACAGCGGATGGATTACAGTGGACCGATCGAGAGTTATGTGGGTGGTGAGCTCGCGCTCATGCGCTTCGCGCCGACGGCCGCGCTCTACGCCAGTCCGGGCTTTCCCGACGACATTCAAGGCGTCGTGAACCCGTCGGCGAGCCCCTATCGCGTGAAAGCGGCAATCCGCAGCGCCGTAACGTTCGCGTTCATCGATCCCGCCGGCCGCGCGGGCCAGGTTCAGTTCGCGCTGCCGCACGCGATGTCGCGGCTCGAGGTCGATCCGAGGGAAGCCGGCCCCGTACCGCCGAACGGTCCCAGCCTCTACAAGGAGTGGCGGCTCAGCGGCCGCGCGAAACTCAACGGCGTGATGGCCGGTGCGGGTGCGTTTGCGACTGCAACGCTGATCCTGCACGGCGGCGGCAATTCGTGTTCGTCGGCGATCGATTTCAAACGCTGGACGCTGACGGTCAAAGGCAAAGGGATTGCGTTCACGTTCTTGGGCGATTTGGTGCCGTGAGGCGCGAACTTCGCACTGCCCCCACAAACAATAATCGTCAAGCCCGGCCATGACGAACTTTTGAATTACCGCGTTGCCGTCGACGGTACGCCGGGGTAACCGGCGGGCGCTGGCTGCGCCGGGCGGTTGCCCATCAGGCCCATGATGTAGCCGCGGGCGTCGATGTCGGGCGGCGTTGCCACGCCTTTGCCGGGGCCGGGGCCCTGCTTCAGTTCGGCGACGCCGAAGTCCATGCGGGCGTCGTAGGTGCGGTCGATTTGGTTGCGCAGGTTTTGTTCGGCTGCGTACCATTCCGCTTTGTAAGCGTCGTCGCGGCAGCTTCCGAGTTCGGCGGGATCGGTCGCGCCCCAGCGGCGTTCGATGCAGTGGTACGGGTCGAACGAGAGCAGGAACATGCGGCGGCGGACGTCTTCGTAGCCGAGCTGCATCGGCATGCCGTTCGAGCGCTTGTAGACGAACGTGCAAGCGTTCGCTTCTTGGTCGTAGGTGGCGAGCAGGTCGGCGAGCAAGTCGAAGCCCGCGTATTGAATGCGTTTGTCGCCGGCGGCGTGCCACTCGACGAAGCGCTGCACCTGATCGCGCAATTCCTTGAACGACGTCTTCAGGCGTGCATCGCGCGAGGGTGAGGAGAATTCTTCCCATTCGCCTTCGGTGCCGTAAATGTTCGGCGGCAGACGCGAGGGTTGGCTCTTGAAATGAATGCCGCGTGCGATCGCGAGGTCGACGGCTTCGGCACGGTATTTGATGTCCTCGCAGTTCGCGCGCATCATGTTGCGCAACTCTTGCACGGGCTCGTAGGCGAGCGAGCCGCCGCCCATCTTGGCGCGCAGATAGTCGTAATAGTCGACGGCTTGGCCTTCGAGCATGAAGGGGCCGGAAGCCCATTGGCGATCGCTTTCCGGGCGCTGGCCGTTGCCGAAGAACTGTTCGGTCGAATAGTCGGGAAGGTCTGCGTTCTTCGCGAACGTCATCGTGCCGCCGACATAGGTGCCGTCGGCCGTCTTGGTGGCGTTCACGAGCCGCATCGGGCGCCAGTTCTTGAAGCCCGAGCCCATGCCGGGCGAGGAGCGCACGAACTTGCGGCCGTAGGTGCCGCGCGTCAGCGAGTTGTCGGGATGCGCGTCCATGTAGAGCACGCGGCCGTCGTCTTCGATCTTGTAGATGACGGCGAGGTGCCCATTCGGATCGTAAAGCACGGAGCCCGGCCGCAGTGCTTTGCGGTCGAGGCGGATCGGATAGAGATCCGTGGCTTCCATGTCCGGATGCAGGCGGTACATCGCAGACGAGATCGTGTTGCGTAGATTCACCAGCAGGTCGAGACCGTTCGTCGAGCCTGTTGTGATGTCGCGGCGGTTGGCGATGTCGTTGCCGCTTGCGGTGTAGCGGATGTCGCTGGTGCGGCCGCGCGGGCTGACCGCGGAGATGTAGGAGAACGGCAAGCCGCGCTTCCACGCATAATACGCGCGCAAGAAGTACGGCAGGTCGGCGCAATCGGACGCGAAGTAGACGCCGGGGCGATCGGTGCGCGCGAACGGGTTCGCCGGGCTCTTCAAGCACTGATCGGTCGTGTGGCAGCGCGCCTCACCCAGTGCCGCGATGAACTCTGAGTAGCCGCGTTCGTCGGCGTCGCTCCACGCGTCGCGAAAGATGCGGTAGGTGGAGGCGGTGTTGACGAGGAGCGCTGGGCCCGATGGTTCGGGCGGCGTTTCGAGCGCGGGTGTTGCCGCTTGCGGCTGCACTGGGCCCGGAATCGGCGGCACGGACGGCGGCTCAGCGACCGGCATCCCTTGCGCGGCCGCTTGGTGCGTGGCGGCGAGCAGGCACAAGGCAGTCACCCCGGCGATTGCCAGGCTCCAGTGACGACGCACGCTCAATCCCCCGAGATCGCCCGCACAAACTGCCACGAAAGCTAACTGGCGGGCGCGGCGGGTCAATCGAAGGGGCTATTCCCCAGCCAATTCTCCCAATCCGGTGCGAACAGGCCACGATTCCGTGACTTGGCGCGTTTCTGCGGATTAACCTAGTAGTATCGCTTGACTAGTATGAGCTTCGCACTATATGCGTGTCCATGATACCGATACCAAGTCGCCGAGGTTCGCGGCGCCCAAGCGACTCAGCGGGAGGGCGCAGTGACGTCTGCCGAAGCACACGTAAAGAAGTTCCGAAAGGAACTGCATAGCGGCATCGCCGCGATGGTGCTTCTGGCGTTGCTGGAGCGCACGGGGGAAGAAATGTACGGCTACCAGATCGCCAAGGAGATCGGCGCCAAAGCAGGCGGCGCATCGTTCTTGAAGCAAGGCGCGATCTATCCCGTGCTGCGCTCGCTGCACGCCGCCGGTCTTCTTTCCAGCCGCGTCGAAGTTTCGATGTCGGGACCGCCGCGGCGCTACTACGCGATTTCGGATTTGGGACGCGAGGCGCTCATGACGTGGCGCGAGGTGTGGGCCGATTTGCGCGGCTTTGTCGATTCTCTCGTCGAGCCGGGAGGCACCCATGGCTGAAGGCAACAAGGCCGCGCCGATGCCGCCCCAGAGCATCAAGGCTTATCTCGACCAACTCAGAGTTTGTTTGAAGGGCCAGGCGCCTGCGTTGATTCAAGACGCGCTGGCCGATGCGGAAGAGTACCTGCGCGGTGAACAAGCCGAAGCGCCGGAAGAAGGCGAAGCGGCTTTGATGGCGCGCATCATCGAAACCTATGGAACACCACAAGAAACGGCGGAGGAGTATATCGCCATGGAACAAGCGATCAGCCCATTTCCACGTGACGAAGAACAGGCGCCTGCACGCAGCGGGCCCGGTATCTTCGGCGTGCTCGTCGATCCGCAAGCCTATGGCGCGCTGATCTATATGCTTCTGTCGCTCGCGACGGGCATTTTCTATTTCACCTGGGCGGTCACCGGCCTGAGCCTGACGCTCGGGCTTGCGATCCTCATCATCGGCATCCCGTTCGCGATCGCTTTTGTCTATTCGATACGCGTGATCAGTTGGGTCGAAGGACGCGTCGTCGAGGCGCTGCTTGGCGTGCGCATGCCGCGCCGCCTGCCGACCCAAGACGAAGGCGGGTCCTGGTGGACGCGGTTCAAGCGCGTTCTTGGCGACGGTCGGACCTGGGGTTCGCTGATTTACATGATCCTGCAGCTGCCGCTGGGCATCATCTACTTCACCGTGGCTGTCACACTTGGCGTGACGTCGGGTTCGGTGATCGCGGGTGCGTTCTATGAGCTCAGCACGGGCAAGAACGTGGTCAGGATCGACACCTATCCGGAGCTCGACGCGCTGCTCAACACGCCGCACGGACTGGTTCTGCTCGTCATCGTCGGCATGATCGGCATCCTGTTCACGCTGCATCTGGCGCGGGTGATCGGCTTCATCCACGGCAAGATCGCCGAGGCGCTGCTGGTTC
>CAZXAQ010000025.1:0-46455 GCA_964638635.1 uncultured Flavobacteriaceae bacterium | reverse complement strand
TGGAGCTGCAAGCCGATCCCTTTCTCTACAAAGATCACTCGGGATTCGAGTTGCGACGTGCATGTACCGGGTGGGACCCTTGATGTAAAGCGCGGCGAAACGTCCTTAACCGTCGCGCCCCAACCGCACGCAAATCCATGTCCCAACAACAAACGCGCAAAAACTGACGCCAATCAGCCAAAGCGTATCGTCGAACGGAACGGGGGGCGCGAAAGGATCTGCATCGTCCGAGCCGTTCGTCGGATCGATTAGGCGCATGATTCCGAGCATAAGCATGAACAACCCGCCAACGCCCAGCAAGCCGCCAACGGTATTGAGCCCAATTCGGATCGCCTGGTTCAATCGCATCCTCGCATCGTACCATCACCGCCGTTCGCAGGCGAGGGTTGCGCCCGGCAAGAGCCTCGGGTACGCGGAAAGACATGGGCTCAATCCACCTCTCCCCGCTTGCCGACCTTGCACGCGAACTCGCACGCGCCGGAGGTCTGCGCGACTTCGTCGAAACCGGGACGTTCATCGGCCACGCCGTCGGCTGGGCCTCACGCTCTTTTGAGCGCGTGTGGACGGTCGAGCTGAACCCGCAATACCTCGCACAAGCGCAGGCCGCCAATCCGGGGCTCGCAAACGTCACCTATCTGCAGGGCGACTCCGCAAGCGAACTGCCGAAGATCGTGAACCAACTCACGGGCCCCGCCCTCTTCTGGCTCGATGCACATGCCGGCGCCGGCCACTTCGCCGACCACGACATCTGCCCGCTCGTTCAGGAACTGGAGACGGTTCTGGCCGCGCCACATGAACACTGCATCCTTGTCGATGATGCCAGGGCGTTCCTCGCCCCGCCGCCCCCGCCGTTCGACTACCGGAAATGGCCGTCGCTCGAGCAGATCTTCGCCGCCGTCGCGAAACGGCCGGGCACCCATATCGTGGCGATTGCGGACGTCCTGATTATCGTCCCGGAAAAGCACCGCGAGCTGGTCGCGCAGTTCTGCTTTGCTATCCGGCCCAAAATTTGATCCATTTCCCTGACAAAGTGTCAGCGCGCCAAAAGTGCGCGCGGAGGAAATGCTCATGCGCCGACTGATAACCGTTCTCGCCGCCGGCACCGTGATCGGCCTCGGCGCGGGTTTCGCGATCGGCGCCGACCAACCAAAAGGCAATCCGGACACACCGAAGTCGCGCAACGACTGGCCGACGGAGAAGGTGCTCGTCATCGGGCGCCGCGGCAACCCGCGCGATTGGTTCGTGAATCACACGTTCCGCGGCACGGAAGGTTTCGCCGACGGCTCCGCCCCGCCGGGCGTCGAAGTCCGCACCGAGTACCCGTTCCAAATCTACTACGCCGCAAACGGGAAACTGGAGGCGCATTTCCGTCGTCTCGGGACCCGTGCACCGCACGCGGCGATCGAAGAGATGGACTACGTCGAGTACGGCACGTGGCGCATCAACGAAGAAGGCGATCTCTGCCAAACGATCCCGCGCGTCGGTTGGGGCACCGAGGTCTGCTATTGGTTCGACCGCAGGGGCAGCCGCATGGCGCTCTATTACACAACCTGCGGCGCCTTCAACCGGTGCTACCCCGGCCGCTTGGGACCGGAAGGCGAGATCGTCCCGGGCAAGCAGTTTACGAGATAGCAGCGATCAGCAATCAGCCAACAGCGCTCAGCTGATTGCTGACCGCTGATTGCTGCCCTTTTTCGCACTAACTTGCCGCTCACGATCTCCGTGCTAGGATTGCCGCCAACCGTAATCGAAGGCGTGAGTGCGGCTCTGAAGGAGCCACGCACCGGCCGAAAGAAAGAGTTTGCCCCGTGGCGCAGGGAACGCGTGGGGCGCCGTATGGGCTGAGTAGCCCCGTGGCCGCAGAGCCAGCGGCCAAGAGTGACACGATGCCGGAACGTCACCGGCCGGGTCACATCTATGCGGCGCTGGACTTAGGCACGAACAACTGCCGGCTGCTCGTCGCAAAGCCGGACCAGGGCGGCTTCCGCGTCCTCGACAGCTTCTCGCGCACCGTCCGCCTCGGCGAAGGCTTGAACCAAACGGGCATGCTTTCCGACGCCGCCATGCAGCGCGCAATCGATGCGATCCGCATCTGCGCCGTGAAGATGCGCAAGCGCGGCGTGACGAGCGCCCGCGCGATCGCGACCCAAGCCTGCCGCACCGCGAAGAACGGTCCCGCCTTCATCGCGCGCGTCGCGAAGGAAACCGGCCTCCATTTCGACATCATCCCGCCGATCGAAGAAGCGCGCCTCGCCGCGCGCGGCGTGACGCCGCTGCTCGACCGCAATGACAAAGGCGCCCTTGTCTTCGACATCGGCGGTGGTTCGACGGAACTGATCTGGCTCGACCTGCGCGAACACGGCCGCCCGCCGAAGATCCTGCGCTGGGGCTCGATGCCGCTCGGCGTGGTCACGCTCAGCGAAAAATTCCCCGGCCGCCTCGACGACCCCGGCGCCTACGAAGAAATGGTCGCCGAAGTGAAGACGCGGCTGAAGGCAATCCCGAGCCTCGCGCCCCTGGGCAACCATCCCGCCGGCGTGTTCCACATGCTGGGCACCTCCGGCACCGTCACGACGATCGCTGGCATTCACCTCGGCCTCGAGCGTTACGAACGCTCCAAGGTCGACGGCACGTGGCTGAAACGCGACGACATCATCCGCGTCATCGCGCAGCTGAAAGAGATGCGCCGTGAAGGCCGCGCCGCGCATTCCTGCATCGGGCCCGAGCGCGCTGAGCTGGTCATTCCGGGCCTAGCGATCTTCGAGACGATTTTCACGGCCTGGACCCCGCCGCGGCTGCGCGTCGCCGACCGCGGTTTGCGCGAAGGCATGTTGCTCGCGCTCATGGAAGGCTCCGAGCCCGCGCGCAAGCAAAAGCGCCGCCGCAAACGCCGCGGGCGCAAACGCAAGAACCTCCAGGCAGCGTCCGCATGATCGACAAACCGCCCGCCCGCGCGCTCAAGGTCCGCGTCAAAACCGCGAAGCGCCGCTCAAAGTCGTCGCAGCTTTGGCTCGAACGCCAACTGAACGACCCCTATGTGCGCGCCGCGAAGAGCGAAGGCTACCGCTCAAGAGCCGCTTACAAACTCGCCGAGATGAACGAGAAATACCGCTTCCTGAAACGCGGCCAGACCGCGGTTGATCTGGGTGCGGCCCCCGGCGGTTGGACGCAAGTCCTCGTCGAACGCCTCGGCGAAGGCAAAGTCGTCGGCGTTGACATCCAAGACATGGAGCCGATCGCAGGCGCCACGCTCCTAAAGCTCGACTTCATGGACGAAAAAGCCCCCGGCATCATCAAGCACGCGCTGAACGGCCCGGTCGACACCGTCCTCTCCGACATGGCCTCACCCGCAACCGGCCATCGCGAAACCGACCACATGCGCGTCATGGCGCTGTGCGAAACCGCACTCGATTTCGCGATCGAAATCCTCAAACCCGGCGGCACGTTCCTCTGCAAAGTCCTACGCGGCGGCACCGAACGCCAACTCCTGGAAACGCTCAAAAAACGCTTCCAAAAAGTCATTCACGTCAAACCCCCCGCAAGCCGCGCCGATAGCGCCGAGATGTACGTGCTGGCCATGGGCTTTCGGTAGAACTGTTACTGACACGCCGGCAAATCTTCCGCGCGCATGCCAGCCGCCACAGACTGCAGCTCCGTCTTCGCGCACTGGAAGTCGCGCCGGAACTCCGGCAGCGCAAGCAGCTTGTCGACCACCGCCGCGGCAAGCTGATGCCCCGCATCAATGTCGCTCGGGAAATGCAACCCGCACACGACGCGGCTCTCGCCGTAGTCCGCCGCTCGCGCAATGATCGACTGCGCACCGCTGGGCACAGCCTCCGCCATCACCAGCGCGACCGCCCACGAAACGACCGCGTGCCCCGACGGATACGACGTACCGCCAGATGGCGAGGCATCCGGCTTCGGCACCTGCGCTTGCCCGCACAACCGCGTCATTTGAAACCGCTGAAACGGCCGCGGTCGCGGATAGATCTTCTTCGCCTCGCCCGCCACCGCGAACGCATCCTCGGCGACGCGGTTCAACAGCCGCACGAAACGCGGCATGCGCTTGCGATCCGGCGTGAACCCAAGCTGCTCCGAAAATCGGTCGTACACCGAAGCATCGTCGAGCAGCGCCTTCTGCCACCGCGCAGCATTCGCATGCGCGTTCACGGCGCGCACGTGTTCGACATCCGCTTTGTCGACCGCCGAATCGACCGCGGGCGGCGCAGCCAACACCGCCTTCACGTCCATGGCCCCGGCGGGCAGATATCCCTTAACCTCTTCAGCCTGCTCCGCCGCCGAGAGCGGCGCCGCGCGTGAACCCTCCAGAAAGCGCACCCGATCCGCCGAGGCGGCGCCAACTGGCGCACACGCCACCAAGCACGCAAAAACCGCGCAAATCGCCCTAACGAAGATGTGCATACCCCTAAAGCCCCCGCGCACAGTCTGGCAAGCGATCACCCAAACCCGCAAGCCAATTCGCACATTGATCTTGGCCGCCCGCCCCGATATCCGAGGCGCGGATGATCGCCGAAATCGGACATTTCGCCCTAACGTTGGCGCTGACCCTTGCCGTCGCGCAGTCGACCCTGCCGCTCTACGGCGCGGCCAGGCACGACCTGCGGCTGATGGCGTTTGCGCGCTCGGCCGCGACCGGCCAGCTGCTCTTCATCGCGGTCGCCTTCGCCGCCCTCACCGCCGCGTTCGTGACCTCTGACTTCTCCGTGTCCCTGGTCGCGCAGCATTCCCATTCCGCCAAGCCGCTGATGTACAAAATCGCCGGTGTCTGGGGGAACCATGAAGGCTCGATGCTGCTGTGGGTGCTGATCCTCGCGATCTTCGGCGCAGCCGTCGCCCTCTTCGGACGCAATCTGCCGGAGACACTGTCGGCCCGCGTGCTCGCGGTGCAAGGCATGATCGGCGTCGGCTTCCTCGCCTTTATCCTGTTCACATCGAATCCGTTCTTGCGCCTTGACCCCGCACCGCTGAACGGAAACGGCCTGAACCCGCTGCTTCAGGACCCAGGCCTCGCAACCCACCCGCCGTTTCTCTATCTGGGCTATGTCGGCTTCTCGATGGCGTTCTCATTCGCAGTTGCGGCGCTAATTGAAGGCAAAGTCGATCCCGCCTGGGCACGCTGGGTCAGACCATGGACACTCGCCGCCTGGGCGTTTCTCACCATGGGCATCATGTTGGGATCAGCCTGGGCCTACTACGAACTCGGGTGGGGCGGCTGGTGGTTTTGGGACCCGGTCGAGAACGCCTCGTTGATGCCCTGGCTCGCGGGCACCGCGCTCATTCACTCCGCGATCGTCGTCGAAAAACGCGACGCGCTGAAGCACTGGACGATCCTACTCGCAATCCTGACCTTCACGCTGAGCCTGATCGGAACGTTCCTCGTCCGCTCCGGCGTGATCTCGAGCGTACATTCCTTCGCGACCGACCCGACACGCGGCGTCTTCATCTTGGGCCTCCTCGTCCTCACGACCGGCGGCGCGCTCACGCTCTACGCAATTCGTGCACCGCAGATGAAGCTCGGCAACCTATTCGCACCGGTGAGCCGCGAAGGCGGACTCATCCTGAATAACATCCTGCTGGTCGCCATCACCGCGCTGATCTTCCTCGGCACCTTCTACCCGCTGTTCCTGCAGATCATGAGCGGCACGCAAATCTCGGTCGGACCGCCATACTACAATTTCTTCTTCGTACCCTTCGCGATCGCGCTGATGATCGCGATGGCCGCAGGCCCGCTCTTGAGCTGGAAACGCGGCAACCTCAAACAAGCGCTCTGGCGCCTCAAGGTCGCGGCCGTCGCGGCCCTCGGCGCCGGCATCGCAGCCGCGGTCATCGGCACCGGATCGCTTGCGATCTTGGCGATCGCCGCGGCCGCATGGCTCTTCATCGGCACGCTCACCGTCATCACGCAGCGTATCGGCGGCAACTGGTCGTCCGCATGGGCGCGCATGAGCGGCTTGCCGCGCGCGACCTGGGGCATGGTCATCGCCCACATCGGCGTGGCAGTGACCGCACTCGGCGTCGCCGCCGTCGTGTCGTGGACCGAGGAAACGGTGACACTGCTCAAGCCGGGCGAGGCCGCAAAGGTCGGCCACTACGACGTACGCCTCCTCGCCGTCGACGACGTGCAAGGCCCGAACTACACCAGCAAGACCGGCCGCTTCGCTGTCAGCTACGACGGCGCGCAAATCGAAGAAATGATCGCCGAACGCCGCAACTACCCAAACCCAGGCAGCGACACGACCGAAGCGGGCATGCGCGTGCGTCCGCTCGACGTGCTCTACGTGACGATCGGCCAGTCGCACCCGGGCGGCGCGTGGACGGTCCGCATGTATCACCATCCGCTCGTCTTCTGGATTTGGGGTGGCGCGATCATCATGGTCATCGGCGGAATGCTCTCGCTCAGCGATCGCAGGCTCCGCGTCGGCGCGCCGCGCCGGGCAGCAACGATGCAAGCGGCGGAGTAACCCATGTCGCGCTGGCTCGCCCTCGCCCCGGTTCTGATCCTGGCGCTGCTCGCCCTCTACTTCGCGATCGGCCTCAGGACCGACACGCGCACGATTCAGTCTGTCCTCATCGACAAGCCCATGCCCGCCTTCGACCTCGCAGCCTTCCCGGACGACGGCAAACGCGTCACGTCGGAAAGCCTCAAAGGCCGCGTCACGCTGCTCAACATCTTCGCCTCCTGGTGCATCACCTGCCGCGTCGAGCATCCCGTGCTCCTGAAACTCGCGAAGGAAAAGCGCGTCGAAATCATCGGCCTCGCCTGGAAGGACAAACCGGACGAACTGAAGGAATGGCTCGCCGAACTCGGCAACCCCTACACCACCATCGCCGACGACCGCATCGGCCGCACGGCAATCGACCTCGGCGTCACCGGCGCTCCCGAAACCTACCTGATCGACAAGAAGGGCCGCATCCGCTTCAAGCAAGTCGGCGCCATCGACGACCACACATGGACGAACACGATCGAGCCGCTGGTGAAGCAACTGGAGGCGGAGCAATGACGCGCCTCGCTTCGCTGGCACTACTCCTGCTCGTTCTCTCTTGGTTAGCCCACGCCGTCGAGCCCGACGAAATCCTCGCCGACCCCGCGCTCGAAGCGCGCGCGCGCGCGCTCACGCAGGAGCTGCGCTGCGTCGTCTGCCAGAACCAATCCGTCGACGACTCCGACGCGCCGCTCGCGCGCGACATCCGCGTGCTGGTGCGCGAGCGTATCAAGGCGGGCGACAGCGACGACGAAGCACGCGCCTTCATCGTCGCGCGTTACGGCAAGTTCGTCCTCCTGCGGCCTCCGGTCGAAGGCGACACGCTACCTCTCTGGCTCGCGCCCTTCGCGATCCTGGCCTTGGCCGTGCTTGCTGCGTGGGCTTACCTGCGCGGCCTCGCGCGCCAACCGCCAACCGCGCCCGCACTCGACACTGCCGAAGAAGACGCCGTCCGCCGCAAACTCGACGAGGCGCCATGATCTGGCTCGTCTTCGCGCTACTCACCGCGCTTGCCCTCGCGCTCACGCTGCCGCCGCTGCTGCGCCAACCCGCAGCGAGCGGGCGCGCCACCGACCTTGCCGTCTATCGCGACCAACTGAAAGAGCTCGAGGCCGACCTCGAACGGGGTTTGATCTCGACCGCGGAAGCCGAAGCCGCGCGCAACGAAATCAAACGCCGCATCCTCGCTACATCCGAACCGCAAGCCCGCTCGGAAACAAAGACACCCTCGCGCCCGGCCGCGATCGCGATCAGCCTTGCCGTCGTCGCGCTTTCGTTCGCAACCTACCTCGCGCTCGGCCGCCCCGCGTTGCCCTCGCGTTTCTACGACGCCGAAGCCGAACGCCAAACCGCCGGCAATCAAATGCTGGCCGAAGTCGAAGGTATGGTTGCTCGCCTCGCCGCGAAGCTAAAGACCGAGCCGAACAACCCGCAAGGTTGGCGCATGCTGGGCTGGTCCTACGTCCAACTCGGCCGCGTGAAAGAAGGCATTGACGCCCTCGCCCGCGCCATCACGCTCGACCCCGAGAACGCAGCCCTACGCGCCCAATACGGCGAAGCGCTCGTGCAAGACGCCGATGGCAACGTGACGCCCGACGCGCTCGCCGCTTTCGACGAAGCCCTGAGGCGCGACCCCAAAGACCCCCGCGCCCGCTTCTACAAGGGCCTAAGCCTGGTCCAATCCGGCAAAGACAAGGAAGCCCTCGACCTCTGGACCCAAATCATCCGCGACGCCCCCAAGGACGCCGAGTGGCTGCCAGGCTTGCGCGCGCAGGCACAAGAACTCGCGACCAAACTCAAACTCGACCCAAAGACAGCAGTTCCATAACGCACGCCGCTAGAGCGGCAAACCCGTCGCAAAGAACACAACACCCGCAATAGCGATCGCCATCGACGACCACGTCAGGATCGTGCCCAAGAAACGCCCGATAGTGACGCCGGTACCCGCGTGCAAGCCCAGCGCATGGAACACGCGCCCAAACGTGAACGCAGCGCCGTACACGTGCAGCAGCCAGGTCGGCGCGCCAACCAGCACCAGCGTGTAGAGCAGGATCAGTCCGATCGGGATGTACTCGGCAGCATTGCCGTGCGCGCGCACGGCCTGCGTCATCCGCGTGTTCCCGCCGTCGCCGAGCGACGTACCCGTCGCGCGCCGCGCCCGCGTGGTGAGTACCGCGAGGATCAAGAGCAGCGCCGCATTTGCCGCCGCATAAAGCGCAAAGATCGTCACCGGGCTGAGCGCCAGCAGCGGTGCCAATGGCGGCGTATTCTCAACCATGTCGTCCTCCCCCAAAGGAGACACAGCCTGTCCCGCCACCGCCCGCTTGGCAAGGCCGAGCCGCCATGCCATGGCCCTGCCGGGAACAGACATTCGGCGCAGCAACGATGATCCGGCGCGGCACTCGCCGCGTAGCTGTCCGTACAAATTCGGCAATATCCGGATGGAGGGATCACACTGTGCGACGATTGACGGTTTTGCTTGCGACGGGCGCGCTTCTTTCGGGATGCGCCTCGATGCCGGAGTTCGCGGCGCCTCCACCGGCCAAGAAGCTCGTGCTGGAGAAAGCGCTCGCCGGACGCACCTTAGGCGACGGCGTTTTCGTCAACAGCTTCACCGGCGGCGAGACCAAGTTCTCGGTGGTGATCGACGGCGCCTGGGACGGCAAAGTCCTGACGCTGGTTGAGGACTTCAACTATGCCGACGGCACACAGGAGCGCAAAACCTGGCGCCTGACCAAGACCAGCGACGGCGTCTACAGCGGCGTGCGCGAAGATGTCATCGACACCGCCGACGTGCGCCAAGACGGCAACGGCGTGCGGCTTGACTACTATGTCACGTTGTCAACCGGACTCGGCGATATCGACGTTCGGTTTCGCGATCTGCTCTATCTGAACGCCGACGGCTCGATCGCAAACAAGGCCGTGGTGTCGAAATTTGGACTGCGCGTTGGGCGTGTGGACATCACGATGCGGCCGCAGTGACCCTGGCGATTTGCATCACAGCGCCGCGCCGTGAATTGCGCCTAGCGCAGCACGTGCCGCATTCAAGGGTGGAATGCAAAAACAAACTCACACCCCTTCGCAATCCGGCATCGTGAAGCGCGCGTATGAGCGAACAGTTTGCGGGCGCTGAAAAATGCCACCCGCAACAGCACCAGAAGCAAAGGAGAGTTGCATGACGTTCTTCCGCAACGCGATGGTTGCCATCGCGCTTATCATTCCCGCAGCCACCGCCCCGGCGATTGCCGGCGGCATGAACAAGACCGCGTCGAACACGATCGTCGACGTCGCGGCTTCAAACCCAGACTTCTCGACGCTCGTGACCGCACTAAAAGCGGCCGACCTTGTCGATGCGTTGAAGAGTCCCGGCCAATTCACGGTGTTCGCCCCGACGAACGCGGCGTTCGCGGCGCTGCCGGCAGGTGCGCTCGACGATTTGTTGAAGCCTGAGAACAAAGCGAAACTCCAGGCGGTCCTGAAATATCACGTTATCCCCGCGCGCATCGAATCCGCTGCGCTGGCAGGTAAGAAACTAACGTCGCCCGCGACGTTGCAAGGCGGAACGCTCGCCATCGACGCGACGAAGGGCGTGAACGTGGCAGGCGCAAACGTGGTGAAAGCCGACGTGGGCGCAAGCAACGGCGTGATCCATGTGATCGACAAGGTCCTGCTGCCGGCAAGCTAACGGCTGGCAGTCTCTCGCGGCGGCGTCTCAGCTCCATCGCCAGGGCTGAGGCGCCTGCCTTTTCGACAACCGACGACGAAGGAATTCTCGACGATGAGCCGCTTGCTTCCCACCCTCGCCGCATTCGCGGCCGCCGCAACCGTGATGAGCGCGACGCTTGCCCCGGCGCGTGCCGACACGGAAGAGCCGCGCTACACCGTCGTCGACAAGATCGGCGTGATCGAAATCCGCCAATACGGCCCGCGTTTGGCCGCCGACGTGATCGTCCAAGGGGACGAAGAGGACGCGCGGTCGAACGGCTTTCGCCCGCTCGCCGACTACATCTTCGGCAACAACACGGCGCGCACGAAGATCGACATGAAGGCGCCGGTGGCGCAGGAGCGCAACGAGAAAATCCCGATGACCGCCCCCGTCGCGCAGACGCGCGAAGGCGGCGCCTGGCGCGTACGCTTCTTCATGCCGGCGAAGTACACGCGCCAAACCTTGCCGCAACCGAACAATCCGGCCGTGCAGATCGTGGAAGTGCCCGGCGAGACGATGGCCGTTCTGCGCTTCTCGAACAGCCGCAGCAGCGAGGCAATCGCCAAGCGGACTGCCGAATTGCTCCGCGGCTTGGGAAGCTCGCGCTGGAGCGTTGCCGGTGCACCGGTGACCTGGCTCTACGACCCGCCCTGGACGCTGCCGTTCTTCCGCCGCAACGAAGTCGCGGTCGCGGTGAAGAGTCGATAGCTAAAGCGCGCCGCGCTGATAGTCGGCGAACGCCTGGCGCAACTCCGCCTCGGTGTTCATCACGAACGGCCCGTACTTCGCGATCGGCTCGCGCAACGGCTTGCCCGCGATCACAAGCAGCCGTGCCGCCTCCGTCCCCGCCGCGAGCGAAAGCGCACCCTGGTCGGACAACACCGCAAGCTCGCCGCGCCGGAGCACGCGCCCGCCCGCTTCGACCGTGCCGTCGATCATAAACGCAAAGCTGTTATGACCGTCGGGGATCGGCACTAGCACCACCGCGCCCGGCCCGACCGCGACATCGGCAATGAACGGCGCCGTTGCGCGTTCCGGCCCAGGCCCGCGTGCCGCGCCCCAAGCGCCCGCGATCAGCTTCGCGGCGACGCCGTCGGCAACCGCCACTGTAGGGATCGCGGCCGCCGGGATATCGGCGTACCAAGGCGCGCGCATCTTCTCGGCGGCCGGCAAATTGAGCCACAGCTGAAACCCGGACATCAGCCCCAGCGTCTGCGCCGGCATTTCGGAGTGCACGACGCCCTTACCCGCCGTCATCCACTGCACGCCGCCGTCGGTGATCAGTCCTTCGCCGCCCTTGTTGTCCTTGTGATGAAGACTGCCGGCGATCATGTAAGACACCGTCTCGAACCCGCGATGCGGATGCGGCGGAAAGCCAGCGATATAGGCCTTCGGATCGTCGGAGCCGAAATTGTCGAGCATCAAGATCGGGTCGAGGTCGGGGATCTCCGGTGTGCCGATCAGCCGCGTGAGCTTCACACCAGCGCCATCCTCGGTAGGCATGCCCCGCGTGACATGAATGACGCGACGCTCCGCCATGGCTCTGCTCCTTCGCTATCCGGCGCATGCTATATGGGGCGCCGGAGGATTTCGACCATGCTGATCCGCCCCGCCGAAATTGGCGACGCCGGTGCCATCGCCGAGGTGCACGTGACGGCCTGGAACGAGACGTACCGTGGCATCATGCCGGACAGCCTGCTGGACCGGCTCGACGTCGGCGAGCGCACGAAGTCGTGGCGCGAGCGCATGCCGACCTTCGCGGCCAACCGCCAAACACTGATGGTCGCCGACGATGGCGGCGAAGTCGTGGGCTTCGCCGGCTGCGGCCCGCGCCGCAAGGAAAACCTGCCAAGCGACGGTGAGATCTACATGATCAACATCCTGAACCGCGCCAAGCGGCAGCGCATCGGCGTCAAACTGATGCGTGCCATGGCCGATGCGCTCGAAGCCTGGCGCTTCCAAGCCGCCGGTCTCTGGGTGTTGGAGAAGAACTTGCCCGCCCGCGCATTCTACGAACGCCTGGGCGGAACACCCGGGAGCGTAAGCGAGGAGGAACACGACGGCGTCAAACTGATCGACCTCGCGATCCTGTGGCCCCGCATCGCAACGCTGCGCGAGCGCGCAGACGCGGTGTTAGCGCATGGCCCGCAGTAACGCCGCCAGCGGCGCACGCTGGATCAACGCATCGAACTTCTGGCGCGCGGAAACGATGCTGAGTGTCGGCTCTTCCTCGCGTGGATGCGGAGTTCCGATGTAGTCGGACAGGAGAACGAAACGATAGCCTTCCGCCTCCAACTGCTCGACGATCCGCGGCAACGCCTCAGCCGTGTGCACGCCGCGTCCGTTGATGTGGAAAATCAAGACGTCACCCGGCGCGACCCGTGACATCACGCGATTGTAGAGCGCATTCGCCCCCTCGCGCCGGTCCGGATCGCCGGTCGCCCAGCGCCAATGCACGACGTGGTAGCCGAGGCTCTCCGCGGCCTTCAAACCTTCCTCGTTGTAGTTGCCGGCAGGGAAGCGGAAGAACTGCGGCTGGCGCCCGGTCGCCGTGACGATCGCGTTATGCGCCCGGCCCACCTGATCGAGCACGGCCTCAGGCCGGAAGTGCTGCATCGTGTTCGGGTGGTTCCACGAGTGGTTCTCGATGTCGACGAAGTCGAGTGCGCTGAGCGCCTGAACTTCCGCGAAATTCGTCTCCACGAACCGCCCGGAAGCGAACACCGTGAAGGGAATCTTGCGCTCCAAAAGGTAGTCCAACACGCCGTGGTCGAAGCCGACCTTCTGCCCCGCCTCGCACGCGTCGAACGTGAGCGCGACGACGCGCTCGTCCGTAGGCAGACGCGTGACCAAGTCGGCGCGCGCCGGAAGCGCCGCCAAAACCGCGAACAAGAAGAGAAGGAATCGTCCCGCCATTTGCGTCTCAAATGCCCGAAACGAATCGGCCGTTCAAGAGGTGCAAGCGCCGGTAGAAAGAACGCGGGCCCATCCTCGTTACGCGAGAATGAGCCCGCTGTTATCGGAGCCGCCCGCAGGACCTTGAGGAGAGACCGCGACCCCGACACTTGCACCGATCTTCCACGAGGAAAGAACGCCGGTGCACGAATAGAAATATGAACTGAGACGCCCACGCGCAAAACAAGTCGATGAGACAGGTAGCTGAATGAGCGTTTATCGAAATGCCACGATCGCGCCGCAATCCACCACGGAGCCTGACATCGTTGTCAGCTCCCGTTCGCGTGAACGGAAACGCCCTCACGCGGCGCGCGAAAGCGGCGCTTGCGGAGAACCCAGAGCATCTTTCGGAAGCGGCAAGCGCACCTCGACGCGCGTGCCTTTGCCTTCTTCGCTATCGATTGTACATGAGCCACCGTGCAGTTCGCTCAGCGCACGCACCAACGTGAGACCGAGCCCCGTACCGCCCCGCGCATGACCATACCGGTTGTCGACCTGCTCGAATGCGCTGAAAACGCGCGCAATCTCGGCGCGGGAAATGCCGCAACCCGTGTCTTCTACAACCAGCACCGCCGCATCGCCGCTCTCCGACAGCGACACCGACACGTGACCCGCGCTCGTGAACTTAATCGCGTTCGACAGAAGATTGAGCAGGATCTGCTTGAACGCACGCCCGTCTGCAAAAACGCGCACATCTGCCGCACAGCGCACGCGCAACTCGATATTCTTGGCCACCGCCTTGTCGCGCACGAGTTTCACCGTCTCGTCCAGCACCGCCGCACCCGCCAGCCATTCGCCGTCGATCTGCATCTTGCCCGCCTCGATCTTGGCAACGTCAAGGATGTCGTTGATCAAGCTCAAAAGATGCTGCCCGCTGCCGTGAATGTCGTGCGCATAGGCGCGGTAGCGCTCCGGCGCATCGCCCAGCCCGTTGCAGGCGATCATTTCGGAGAAGCCCAGAATCGCGTTCAACGGTGTGCGCAACTCGTGGCTCATATTGGCCAGGAACGAGCTCTTCATCTGATTCGCTCGCTCCGCCGCTTGGCGCGCCCGCTCCGCCTCGTCGCGCGCTTTGGCGATCGCGGCGTTCAAAGCCTCGTTCTCCACCTGCGCGTGGATGTTCCGCCGCACCTGCGAACTGGCCGCCCGCACATTGAGCGACATCGCCAAAAACCAAAACGGCAGCAGCACCGCGAAAATCTGTGCGACATCCGAGGATTCCATCAAGAACTTGGCCCACAAAACGAAGACCGCAAGGCCGCTGCCGACGAGGAACGTTTCGAACTTGTTCATGCGCGAGATGATGCCGTTCGTGATCCCGCAAAAAACGAGGATCGTCAGCGACAGCTGGTTCGTGGGATTGCCCTCGATCCAAAACACCCAAACCAACGATGCCCAAGTCGCGCTCAAGACCGCGAGCGCCGACGTGTAGCGCCACATCCAAACCCTCGGGTCGAAGTTCTTGGGATCGGCTGACGCCCGCCGATAGCCCGCATCGACAAGCGCCGTCGCAAGCGATACCGCAATAATCGCCGCAAACCACACGAGCGAAACGGCTAGAGGCACCGCGCCCAACGCCGGAAACGGACCAGACACGATCCAACAAACCACGGCCGCCCAAATCGGCGTGCCGATCACAGCCCCGCGCGTCGGCGCAGACAACAGCTCAAGCTGGCGCGCGATAACGCGACGCTCGAAGTCGTCCTTCGTCAGTTGCGAGACAGCCAAGACGCGTCACCAAGTGCATTTCAAACCAAACGCATCCTAGCGACCGGGCATTAACGCCAGCTTGGTCCAATCGCAGCGTTACTCGTGCGTAAACCCAGCACTTACGCAGCGCGAACCAGTGATTTCGCGGCCTTCGATTCATGGCTCATATAGGATGTAAGCGCTTTAACCACGCCCATCCGAAGATCTGGATCGAGCCCCGCGCCCATGCGCAAAAGCTGCAGACAGTACCAACCTTGCGCACCCGCACCGTTGATCACCTTGAACAACGTCAGCGGCGAATGCGGGCCGAACACGCCGGGCCCCACCCGCAACGTCTTCTCATACGTCGGCAGCGAAGCGATCTCGCCGTTCATGAGCCGCTTCACGCTCAGCGGATCGCCGCACAGCGGCCGCCCGACGCCGATGACCTGACACGCGCCCGACGCCAGCGCCTCTTCCATGCCCACGCGCGTGCGGAACCCGCCCGTCACCATCAATGGCATCTTCGCCACCTTCGCGATCGCGGCCGCATAGTCGATGAAGTAAGCCTCCCGCGCCCGCGTGCTCGCCGCCACGTTTTCGGTGTAGACCGGCTCCAACCCATCGACGCCCGCCATCCGCGGCTGTTCATACGAACCACCCGAAATCTCGAGCAGATCGACACCGGCCCCGTTCAACCACTGGACGACCCGCAAACACTCTTCGTTCGTGAAACCGCCCTTCTGAAAGTCGGCCGAATTCAGCTTCACCGAAACCGGAAAATCCGCCCCCACCTTCGCACGCACCGCCTTGATGACCTCAAGCAGCAAGCGCGCGCGGTTTTCAAGCGGCCCGCCCCATTCATCGCTACGCTGATTGACCCGCGGGCTCAAAAACTGAGAGAGCAAATACCCGTGCGCCGCATGCACTTGCATGCCCGTGAACCCAACCTCGCGCAGCACGCCCGCAACATGCGCAAAGCGCACGACGACATCCTTGATCTCCTCGCCCGTCATCGCGCGCGGATCGCCGAACTGCCCGCCCGGCAACCCAAGTTTCACCGCCGACGGCGCCGACGGATTGGCGTTCACCGCCTTCGGCGTCTGCCGCCCCGCATGCGAAACCTGCGCCCAGAACTGCGCCCCGCCAGATCGCGCTGCAGCAACCCAAGCCTTCAACGAAGCCATCTGCTCAGCCGACTGCGGCCCCTCGATCGCGACATTCCCCGGCCGTTCCAAATGCCGCCGGTCGATCTGAATATTCCCAGTGAGCATGAGCCCCAGCCCACCCTGCGCCCACTGCGAATAAAGCCGAACATGCTTCTCCGTCGCGCGGTTCAACGCATCGCCAAGCCCCTCTGTCATCGCGGCCTTCGCGACGCGGTTCGGCAAGGTCTGCCCGCACGGCAAGCGCAGCGGTTCGCTGATTGTCATGATCTAAGGTCCAATGGCTCAAACGGGCCGCCGACTAACCCGCGCCACACCCGTATTGCAAGCACCCTGTGGAAAAGCGTCGCCGATTTCCCGCCTTGCAACCCGTGGCGCGCCGAAATACACGCGCACAAACAGCGACTTATCGCATTGCCGGGGCCGCGAAGTCGTTATAGTTCCGGCCCGATTCAAGTAACTGGGCGCGTAACGATGGCCAAAGCCGCCACCAATCTGTTCGACATGGACGACGAAGACGACAAGAGCTCCAAGAACTACTCCGCCAAAGACATCGAGGTCCTGGAGGGCTTGGAACCTGTCCGCCGCCGTCCCGGCATGTATATCGGCGGCACGGACGAGCGCGCGCTGCACCATCTGGCGGCCGAAATCATTGACAACGCCATGGACGAAGCCGTCGCCGGTCACGCGACGCGCATTGAAATCACACTCGAGCCGGACAACGTGCTCATGGTGCGCGACAACGGCCGCGGCATCCCGACCGACCCGCATCCGAAGTTCAAGTCGAAGTCCGCGCTCGAAGTCATCCTGACGACGCTGCATTCCGGCGGCAAATTCAAGACCGGCGCCTATGAAACGTCTGGCGGCTTGCACGGCGTTGGCGCCTCGGTTGTGAACGCGCTCTCGGAGTGGCTCGAGGTCGAAGTCGCGCGCGACCGGAATCTCTGGACGCAAAAATTCGAGCGCGGCGAACCGAAGACGAAGCTCAAGGACCTCGGCTCCATCAACAACCGCCGCGGCACGACTGTGCGCTTCAAGCCAGACTACAAAATCTTCGGCCCGGACGCGCACTTCAAGCCGGCGCGGCTCTACCGCCTGGCGCGCTCGAAGGCCTACCTGTTCCGCGGTGTCGAAATCCGCTGGAGCTGCGATCCCGCGCTCATTCACGGCACCGACACGACACCCGCCGACGAAACGCTGCACTTCCCCGGCGGCCTTTCCGACTATCTCGAAAGCACGATCGGCAAGGCGACGACGGTCACGCCCCGCCCGTTCGCCGGCCGCATCGAAGCGACGAAGGATACGAAGGGCATCGTCGAATGGGCGGTGACCTGGTCGCCGGCGCTCGACCCATTCATGAGCTCCTACTGCAACACGATCCCGACCCCGCAAGGCGGCACGCACGACAACGGCATGCGCTCGGCGATGGCAAAGTCGCTACGCGCTTACGGCGAACTCACGAACAACCGCAAAGCGCCCCAGATCACCGCCGAAGACGTGATGAGCCAAGCGCAGGCGATGCTCTCCGTCTTCATTCGCGATCCGCAATTCCAGGGCCAGACGAAAGACAAACTCTCGAACCCCGAGGCCCAGCGCCTCGTCGAAGGCGTGATCAAGGATCACTTCGACCACTGGCTTGCGGACTCGCCGGTGGACGCGAACCGCCTTCTCGCCTTCACGATCGAGCAAGCCGAAGACCGCATCCGCCGCCGCCAAGAAAAAGAGGTCAGCCGCCAGAGCGCGACCCGCAAACTGCGCCTGCCCGGCAAACTCGCCGACTGCGCCTCGGGCGCATCCGACGACACGGAGCTGTTCTTGGTCGAAGGCGACAGCGCCGGCGGCTCAGCGAAGCAAGCCCGCGACCGCAACACGCAAGCCGTGCTCCCCTTGCGCGGCAAGATTCTGAACGTGGCCAGCGCCGCAGCCGGCAAACTCGCCGCGAATCAGGAACTCGCCGATCTCATTCAGGCGCTGGGCTGCGGCACAGGCGACCGCTTCCGCGAGGAAGACCTGCGCTACGACAAGATCATCATCATGACCGACGCCGACGTCGACGGCGCGCACATCGCCTCGCTGCTCGTCACGTTCTTCTACCGCGAGATGCCGAAGCTGATCGACAAGGGCCACCTCTATCTCGCCATGCCTCCGCTCTACAAACTCGCCCACGGCGGTAAGTCGATGTACGCCCGCGACGACGCGCACAAAGACCAACTGCTCAAGACCGAATTCAAAGCCAACGCCAAAGTCGAAATCAGCCGCTTCAAGGGCCTCGGTGAAATGATGCCGGCCCAGCTGAAAGAGACGACGATGAAACCCGGACTGCGCACGCTGCTGAAGGTCGTCATCGCCGACGACGACAAACAAGACACCGAGGACCTCGTCGAACGCCTGATGGGCAAGAAGCCGGAACTAAGGTTCCAATACATTCAAGAACACGCCCAATTCGCGAAGGACATCGACGTTTGAGTCGCCGGCTCTCCCCTTGCGGGAGAGCCCATTTTTCGCGTTGAGCGAAAAATGGTGAGGGGTACGCTGAGTCTCCGTCCGCACCGCCTTCGCAGTCAAGACTCAACGCAACTCTCACCCGTTCGCTCCCACAACGGGAGAGGGACATCGCTCGCGTGCCGCAGCACGAATCTGTTCGACAACCCAAGTCGTGTTCAGCAAAACATCGACGTTCCAAAACCGCAGCACGCGAAAGCCCCGCTCCTCCAGCCATCGCGTGCGCCGTTCATCGTACGCCACCTGCTCAACGTGTTGGTTTCCGTCGACCTCGACGATCAACTTGCATTCGAAGCACATGAAGTCGGCGATGTAGCTCCCCATCGAAACCTGCCGCTTGAACTTGAACCCCTCAAGCCGCCGCGACCGCAGTTCACGCCACAACGTCCTCTCCGCATCCGTCTGCTCACGCCGAAGCGAGCGTGCGCGGTCGGTATGGTTGCGGTTGTGCTGAGCCTCTTTCATTCAAAGAGCGTGACCAAGAATTCTGACCGAAATTTGTCGCGCGTCCCACTCTCCCCCTTGTGGGAGAGTACAGTCTTGCGAAGCAAAACTCGTGAGGGGTCCGCTGAATTTATGAAGGCACAGGCGGTGCAAACGGAGACTCAGCGAACCCCTCACCATTTTTCGCTCAACGCGAAAAATGCACTCTCCCGCAAGGGGAGAGTAGTGAGACCCAATTGACCCAGATCAAGGCCATTCCGCTCCTCTTCCCGCCATGTGAGCGCGTCACGGGCGGGAAAGCAGCGTATGCAGGCGTCGGAGCAGTTTCTGCGCGATCTTTGGTATTTGGCGGGCCACGCCAAGGCGTTGAAGCCGGGCGCGATCGCGCGCCGTATCCTGCTCGGCGAACCCGTGCTTCTGGCGCGCCGCAAGCACGACGGCCAAGCGTTCGCGCTGCGCGACGTCTGCCCGCACCGCGGCGTGCCGCTGGCCGCACGCGAGCTGAACGCCGACGGCACGGTCACCTGCCCCTATCACGGCTGGCGCTTCGGCGCCGACGGCGTGTGCGCCGCGATCCCCTCGCTGGTCGACGGCCAGGACGTCGAACCGCACAACATCCGTGTACGGACATATCCGCTGCGCGAGCAGGACGGCCTGCTTTGGATCTACATGCCGGCGAAGGGCCGCGAAGCCGTGGCACCGAAGATCGAGCCGCCGAAAATCCCGCTCCCCGGCGACGCCGTGCCGAAATTCGTCGAGCGCCAAATGTTCAAATGCGACCTCGACCGCACGACGGTGGGCCTGATGGACCCCGCGCACGGCCCCTACGTGCACAAGGCATGGTTCTGGCGCTCGCCGAAACACACGATCGCCAAGGCCAAGGCCTACGAACCGACGCCGCGCGGCTTTACCATGATGCCGCACAAACCGTCCGCAAACTCGACCGCTTACAAGGTGCTCGGCACCGATTTATCGACCGAGATAAAGTTTGAACTGCCGTCGATCCGCACCGAACACATCCGTGCGGGCAAGCATTCGATCGTAGGGCTCACCACCTGCACGCCGATCGGCGACACCGAAACTGAAGTCACGCATACGATGTATTGGACGCTGCCGTGGCTGGCCTTGGCCAAGCCGGCGCTGCGCGTTTTCGCCGGCATCTTCATGCGCCAGGACCGCGAGATCGTCGAACTGCAGCAGGAGTGGACGCGCTACGACCCGCGCCAAATGCTGATCCCCGACGCCGACGTGCCCGCCATCTGGTACCACAAGCTGAAGAAGGCGTGGGCAAGCGCGCTCGAAACCGGCGTCGAATTTGCAAACCCCGTGCAGCCGCAGACCCTGCGCTGGCGCAGTTGAGAGCCCTCTCATGATCGACACCCAAGAGACCATCGGCAAACTCACCCGCAGCCAAGGCCGCATCGAAGCCGTCATCGACCGCGAATTCGAGGCCCCGCCCGCGCGCCTATGGGACGCGCTGACCGACCCCGCGATCCTCTGCCAATGGCTCGCGCCGGGTCACATCGCGCCCTATGTTGGCGGCGAGGCGAAACTGTCGTTCGAAGACTCGGGCATCGCCATCGACAGCACGATCACGGCTTACGCCTGGGGCGAACTGCTCGAATATTCGTGGAGCGGCAAAGGCGAGCCGCTCCGCCCGTTGCGCTGGGAAATCGAACGCACGCTGCACGGCACGAACCTGCGCCTGACGCTCAGCGTGCCCGACAGCGAAGATGCCGCGCGCGCCGCCGCCGGTTTCGAGGCGCACTTGGACATGCTGGCCGCGGCCCTCGAAGGTGTGCCGATCAAGTTCCCGTTCCCGCGCTTCAAGGCAATGCGCGACGCTTACCGCGCGCAACTGGCGGGCGCATGAGCGCCCTTCTGAAAACCGATCTCGCCGCCGCGCGCGTCCCGCGCTACACGAGCTACCCGACCGCACCGCACTTCAACGGCAGCGTCACCGGAGCGACCGTGGTGAAGTGGCTGGAAGCGATTCCGGCAGACGAGCCGCTGTCGCTCTACGCGCACATCCCGTTTTGCGACAGCCTGTGCCTTTTCTGCGGCTGCCACATGCGCGTCGTGAACACCTACACGCCCGTCGCCGCCTACGCCGACGTGCTCTTGCGCGAGATCGGCATGGTGGCCCGGGCGCTGCGGACCCGCCGCCCCGTCACCCACATCCATTTCGGCGGCGGCTCGCCCACGATCCTCAAACCCGGCGACATCGCGCGCATCGCCGAAACGCTGCACACCGCATTCGATATCCGCCCCGGTGCCGAATTTGCCGTCGAGATCGACCCGCGCGGTCTTGGCCATGAGACGATCGACGCCTTCGCGAAAGCCGGTGTCACCCGCGCAAGTCTCGGCGTGCAAGACGTGAACCCGCGCGTGCAGGCAGCCGTCAACCGCATCCAACCGCTCGACATCACGCAAAGCGCCGTCGACCGGCTGCGCGCCGCCGGCATCACCGCGCTCAACATCGACCTGATGTATGGTCTACCGTACCAAACCCTAGATGACGTGAAACGCACGGTCGAAGCGGCGGTCGCGATGGCCCCGCAGCGCTTCGCCGTCTTCGGCTACGCCCATGTGCCCGAGATGAAACGTCACCAGGCGCTGATCGACACGACCGCCCTGCCCGGCGGCGAAGAACGCGTGCGCCAATATGAAACCGCGCACACGCTGCTCACCGAAAGCGGCTACGTCGCGATCGGCCTCGACCACTTCGCCCGCGCCGACGACCCGCTCGCCATTGCATTGAAAGAGGGCCGCCTCAAGCGCAACTTCCAGGGCTACACCACCGACGACGCCGGGACGCTGATCGGCTTCGGCGCCTCCGCGATCTCATCGCTGCCGCAAGGCTACGCGCAGAACGTGGTCGATATGCCCGAGTACCGCCGCCTGATCCTCTCGGGCCACCCCGCCACCGCACGCGGCCGCGGCTTGACCGCCGACGACCGCCTCCGCCGCGCCATCATCGAACGCCTGATGTGCGACCTCGCCGTCGACGTCGAAGCCATGGCCACGCAGCACGGCGGCGCCGCGAGCGCGTTCACCGAAGTCTTCGACGCCCTCGCGCCCCTCGCCGCCGACGGCATTTGCACTATTGACGGTACGACAGTGACGGTCCCGCAAGAAGCCCGCGCCGCCGTCCGCCTCGTCTGCGCCACGTTCGACGCGTACTTACACCCGCAATCGCCGGCGCGGCACGCGGTGGCTGTCTAGCAGCCGCAAGTGTACGCTCGCACCATGGCGCAGGTCACGGTCATCAAAGCCGACATCACCACCCTCGACGTCGAAGCCATCGTCAACGCCGCGAACAGCCGCCTCGTCCCCGGCGGCGGGGTCGACGGCGCGATCAACAAGGCCGCCGGCCCAGAACTCGGGGCGGCGATGATGGCGATCGGCCGCTGCCCGGCCGGCGAAGCGGTGATCACGCCGGGATTCAAGCTGAAGGCGCGTCACGTCATTCACACGGTCGCGCCGGTCTTCTCGCAGCACAAAGAAGCCGACGTTTGGCGCCTGCTCGCAAACTGCTACCGCAACAGCCTCGCGCTCGCTGCAGAATGCGATATCAAGAGCATCGCCTTCCCGAGCCTCGGCACCGGCGCCTACGGCATCCCGATTGCCCGCGCTTGTGAAGTCGCCGCATCGGCCGCGCGCGAGCATGTGGAAACCTACCGCACTCCGGCCGCAATCGTCTTCTGCTGCTTCTCCGGCAGCGACGCCGCGCACTACCGCGCGGCGCTCGCTCACCAACGCCCGCTCTGACCTAAGGAAACAAGATGTAGCTGTTGCGCTGCTGATTGTATTTCGGCCGGACCGGCACAAGCCCCGCGAGGTTCGCTGCGATATCCGCCCTCACAGTTGGCGATTGGCGGTAGTACTGGTGCTCGCGATCGGGTGCGCCCAAGAACGAGTTGATGTAGTCGTTCACGCCGGAGCAATCGACGAACTCGAACGTCTTCACCGGGAACTTGGTGCGGTCCGACTTGTTTGCCGGCCCGTCATAGCCCAGCCGGTAACCGCCGCCGTTGACGGTATGGCTCAGATCCATCGCGATGTCGTCACGGCTGGAGTACACGGTGATTTCTTTCGCCAGGCGCGGCAAGTTCGACAACCGCCCGCCGTTCGGCGCCTCGAACGTCGTCGCGATTTCGTCGGGTGCAGCCAAGATCGCCTCGTCGAACAGCGGAACGTTGGGCGCAGCGGGGCCGCGAAAGAACTTCTCGACCGCACCGCCCAAGGCGAAGTTTCCCATACTATGGCAAAGCAAGCTCATGCGCCGCGAACCGATGCGGGCGCGCAGCTTGTAGAGTTCCGCGAAGAACAGCGCCAAGTGATCGCCGCTGTGCCGGGCCGACCCTTGATCATGTTTGTAGTCGACGACGTCCCCGATCAAATTCCAGAATTGATACTCGCGGCCCGGCCAGCTGAACGCGATCATGTCGAAGTCGGTGCTGACACCCGGTATCCTGGCCTCCGAAAGCCATTTTTGATTGTAAGCCGCGCGTGTGATCGAGTCGGAGAACTTGTTCGCGGCCCCGTGAACGAAGACGAGAATATTGTTTTTCGACGCAAGGATCGGCGCCAAATCGTCCTCGGAGGGTCGTGTCGAATAGAGCTTGCTGATCGCCGTGATCTTGCCGCTTGAAGGCTCATCGACGGTGACACCTTGAACCGAAGCCGTCGCGAAGATCAGCCCCGACGGCCCGCTCGCACCGGGCTCGTCACCAAACGCAGGCAGCTTTCCCGTGGAACCCAACTGTTTGCGGTTGGTCGCAAAAAGTACCTTTCGCACCTCCGCTTTTGCTTTTGCTTGCACCTTCGCTTTCGGTTTCGCCTTCGGCGGCATGGCAGGCTCCCACAAATTTGCCGCCGCATTCTAAGCGTAGCGTCGCCAAGACGATAGGCGCGCCGGCTCCGGCCCAATTTCTCCCGGCGGTTGCGCATCGGCGGACCGCCGCCAAGCCAACCTACTTCTTCTTGGTGTAAATGAAATCGAACGCCGGTTGAAACGTCTTGCCCCCGTCCGTCGACTGCGTCCCTGACTGGCGCACAGTGCCGTCCGCACGCGGCTCGAACGTCATGGTCAGCACGACCTTCTGCTTCTGCGGCGTCGAGATATCGTCTGCGCGGAACTCCATCTTCCCGTTCTGCCAGCCGCCGATGTAGTGCACCTGATCGCCGGTCGCATCGATCCACGTCTGGTGCCACTTGCCGTCCGCTTGGTCGTACACGTTCAGCGAATGACCCGCGCCACCGCTGGCGCCCTTCCAGTTCTCGAAGATCACACAGCCCGCATCGAGCAGTTCGATCTTGCTCTCGCCCGCAGGCTTGCCGTCCTTGGTCGTCGTCACCGTCCATTCGCCGACCCAGAACTTGAACTGCTGATACTCCGCCCCCGGACAGCCATAGTTCGGCGGCGGCTGGTTCGCGGGCGGCGGCGGTGCCGCATCGGCGAAGGCCAAGCCGGTCGATGCAACGAATGCTGCGACAATAATACTACGCATATCTCCTCCTTTGTTGGTGCCCACCCTAGCGCAATCGCCCGCAAGCCTTTGTTCACCTTTGGTTGACATTCTGCCGAACTACACTAGGTTGCAGTGCATTAGCTGATCGCGCGATTCATGAGCGCGGAGCTACACCGTTCGCGGTTGGGTTGTCTCGGCGAGAGAGGCTTGTCCAGCCAGGCAAAAAAGCCCTCTCGCAGGAGTCGTTTGAAAGTTCATGTCGTTTGAAAGTCTCGGCCTTTCGGCCGAATTGCTCCGCGCGATCGCGGAAGCCGGTTACACCACGCCTACGCCAATTCAGGAAAAAGCGATCCCGTCGGTCCTGGCCGGCCGCGATGTCATGGGCATCGCACAGACGGGCACGGGCAAGACCGCGGGCTTCACGCTGCCGATGCTGCAGCGTCTGTCGACCGGCCGCGCCAAGGCGCGCATGCCGCGCTCGCTGATCCTGGAGCCCACGCGCGAACTCGCCGCCCAAGTGGCGGAGAGCTTCGAGAAATACGGCAAGTACAAAAAACTCTCGATGGCGCTCTTGATCGGCGGCGTGTCGTACGAAGAGCAGGACATGAAGATCACGCGCGGCGTCGACGTACTGATCGCAACGCCCGGCCGCCTACTCGACCATTTCGAACGCGGCAAGCTGCTCTTGAACGGCGTGCAGATCCTCGTCATCGACGAAGCCGACCGCATGCTCGACATGGGCTTCATCCCCGACATCGAGCGCATCTCCAAGATGCTCCCCTTCACGCGCCAGACACTGTTCTTCTCGGCGACCATGCCGCCGGAAATCACGCGCCTCGCCGAACAGTTCCTTTCAAATCCAGAGCGCATCGAAGCAAGCCGCCCGGCGACCACGGCAACCACGATCGTGCAGAAGATCGTGATGCTGCGCGGCAACGACCCGAAGCTGAAGCGCGAAGCGCTCCGCCGCGTCATCAAAAGCCAAACGATTTCGAACGGCATCATCTTCTGCAACCGCAAGACCGATGTCGATATCGTCTACAAGTCGTTCACGAAGCACGGCTTCTCCATCGCGGCATTGCACGGCGACCTGCCGCAACCGGTGCGCACGAAGACCCTAGACAGTTTCCGCGCGGGCACGGTGCAGCTGCTGGTGGCGAGCGACGTGGCCGCCCGCGGCCTCGACATCCCGGCGGTCAGCCACGTCTTCAATTACGACGTGCCCCACCACGCCGACGACTACGTCCACCGCGTCGGCCGCACCGGCCGCGCGGGGCGCCAGGGTCACGCGTTCATGCTCGTTGGCCCGGCGGATTCAAAATACCTCGGCGCAATCGAAAAGCTGACCGGCACGAAGCTCGAGCGCGAAGACATGACCGACCTCGAAGTCGCGCCCGACAATCGTCCGCACCGGGGCGAACGTGGCGAACGCGATGGACGCGGCGAAGGCCGTGACCGCGACAAGCGCCGCGGACGCGATCGCCATCGCGGCGACAAGCCCTATCACGACGAAGTCGCTTCCATGTCGCCGGTTGAAGCAGCGGGCGCCGCGGCGGCAGCTCCCGTAGAAGCGCCAGCGGCGACCGCCGAACAACCGGCGAAGCGCACGGACAAACCGCACCGCGACCGCCACCCGCGCCGCGAAGGCGAACACCGCCAGCGCGACCGCCACCCGCGCAAGCACGAAGCGCCCAAGGCGGAAGCTGCGAAAACAGAACAGCCGAAGCGCGAACATCCGCGGCAAGAAAAGCCGCGCCATGAAAAGCCCGCTCACGAAAAGCGTCGTCACCGCGAAGACCGGGACGACGCCGCGCCCACGGGCCCCGGCATGGGCCCGAACACACCGGCGTTCCTGCTGCGCCCGGTGCCGCAACACCTGCTCAAGCGGAAAAAGGAAAGCGAGCCGGTTTAGCCGGCTCGCGCCGGACTACCGCTTAATCGACCCTGTCAGCTGCTTCTGAATCCCCTCGCCGTAGGGTGCGCGGAGCGCCGCCAGCTGCTTGTCCACGAACGACGACGTCGGCTGTTGATACACCGCCTTGCGGTGGCTGAATTGCCGGAACCCATCGATCCCGTGATAGGCGCCCATCCCCGACGGACCGACGCCGCCGAACGGCAAGTCTTCCATCGCCACATGCATGATCGTGTCGTTGATCGTGACCCCGCCGGAGGTCGTGCGCGTCAGCACGCGATCCTTCTCGCCCGCATCTTCGCCGAAGTAATAGAGCCCGAGCGGCCGCGCCTTTGCATTGATATAGCCGATCGCCTCGTCGACGCTCTTATACGTCTTCACCGGCAGCACCGGCCCGAAGATCTCGTCCTGCATCACCTTCATGTCGTCGGTCGGATCGAGGATGATCGTCGGCGCGATCTTGTGATGCGGTTGCTGCGTTAGGTTTTCCTTCGCCGGATTCACCTCGATCACCTTCGCGCCCTTCGACTTCGCCTCGTCGATATAGCCGCGCAAGCGATCGAAGTGGCGCTGATTGATCACCGACGTGTAGTCGGGATTGTCCTTCAGCGTCGGATACATCTTCGTCACCGCGGCCGTCGCTTTGGTCACGAACTCGTCGCGCTGCCCTTCCGCCACGAAAACATAGTCCGGCGCCAAACAGATCTGTCCCGCGTTCAGTGTCTTGCCCTGCATTACGCGCGTGGCCGTTAGCTCCATATTCGCGCCCTGCCCCACGATCACCGGCGACTTGCCGCCGAGCTCGAGGGTCAGCGGCGTCAAGTTCTCCGCCGCCGCCCGCATCACGTGATGCGCGATGGAGGTCGCGCCCGTAAACAGCAGATGGTCGAACGGCAACCGGCTGAACGCCTCGCCGACCTCCGGCCCGCCGAGGCACACCGCGATCTCCGCCTCGTCGAACGCCTTCTTGAACATCCGCGCCATCAGCTCGGACGTCGCCGGCGTAAACTCCGACGGCTTGATCATGCAGCGATTGCCGGCGGAGAGAACCCCGGCCAGCGGCGTGAACGTCAGGTTCACCGGAAAATTCCACGGCGCGATCACGCCGACGACACCCAGCGGCTGATACTGAATCTCCGCCTTCGCCCCGAACCAGCCCAAGATGGCCGGCGTCGGCTTGCGCTTTTCCGTCTTCATCCACGAGCGAAGATGCGCCTTAGCGTGCTTCAGCGGCCCGATCGACCCCGATACGTCCGTGAACTTCGACATCTGCGGCGAGCGGCTGCCGAAATCCTTGTTCAGCGCGTCCGCAATCTCATCTTGATGATCGACAAGAAGCCCGATGCAGCGGTCGATCCGGTCGATCCGAACCTCTGCACTCGGCGGGCCGTCACGCAGATAAGCCGCACGCTGCTTGTCGAGAAGCGCACGCATCGATTGGGCCGTCGCAGGTGTGGTCATGGGAAGCCGTCCTTTCCAAAATGTCGCGATGTCTCGTTATAGACGAAACCGGCGGCCTCAGGGAATTGCCCGTTAACGGATAGCGCGCGGAAAAGGGCGCCTTCAGCCGCCCCGGCCTTAACGCTGACCCAGTTGGCATTCGGCAGCAATTTAATCGAATTTTTGGCCGTCAATGGCAGGATCACCCCAAAGCAAGTGTGGGGTCTGCCGCGCCCGCTCGCGGCAGGACAATGGAGCAGCCTGTGCATTACTGGGAACAACCCAATCACGCACGAACCCTAAGCGACCGCGCGCTCGAACTGATGCGCGAGTACGGCATCGCGCCCACGCCGCCGAACTATGAACTCTGGTTCAACTACGCCATCGGCCAGAACCAGGAACTCGTCAACGCGCTGAACACGGCTGTCGCCGAAGACCGGGCCGACGACCCCGCCTTCACGCAAACCGCCCACACGCGCTTCTTCGTGACGTCCCACCCGGCCGAAATCGGCGACATGGGTGCGAAGCTCAAGGAAGAAGTGCAGAAGTCGAAGACCGTGCTCGAGCACGCGACGAAGGACATCGCCAGCCACACCAAGCTGCTCACCGAAGCGGCTTCGGCGCTCGCAAGCGGCGGCAACGTCAAAGGCGTCGTCGACCGCGTCGCCGAAGCGACCCGCGCGCTGCAGTCGAGCCACACCGCGCTCGAAGCACATCTCGACCAAACCGGCCGCGAGATGGAAACGCTGCGCCAGCGCTCCGAAACCGTCACGAACGAAGCCCGCATCGACCCGCTGACCGGATTGCTCAGCCGCACGAATTTCGACGAGCGCTTGAGCCCGATGCTGAACGAAGCGGACTTCAACAAGACGCCGCTCTGCGTCCTCGTCGCGGATGTCGACAACTTCCGCAAGTTCAACGACACCTGGGGCCACGCAACCGGCGACCACGTGCTGCGCCTCGTCGCGCAGTGCTTCAAGTCGAACACGCGCGAACGCGACGCCGCCGCCCGTTTCGGCGGCGAGGAGTTCGCGGTCGCGCTGCCGAACGCGAGCGTCGACGCCGCCGTGCGCGTCGCCGAAAAAATCCGCCAGACCGTCGAATCCCGCAAAATCGTGAAGCGCTCAACCGGCGAAACGCTGGGCTCGATCACACTCTCGATCGGTGTCGCCGAACACCGTGCGGGCGAACCGATCGCCGACACCGTGAAGCGCGCCGCCGGCTATCTCGACGCCGCCAAGCGCATGGGCCGCAACCGCGTCGTCAGTGAAAAAGGCGGTTACGCTACGGAAGATGCTCGCGCCCGCGCGTGAGCGTTGCATAACGCGTGAACCTGTGGTGGCTTTGAAAGCAGCAACCTGCTTTGAGCTTCCATGTCCTACGAAAACATCCTGGTCGAAACGGCGGCGGGCGTCGCCACGCTGACGCTGAACCGCCCCACGTCGTTGAACAGCCTGAACAAAGGCCTCATCGACGACATCCGCAGCGCCTTGCGCGCACTCCGCGCCGACGCGAATGTGAAGGCGCTCATCATCACCGGCGCGGGCCGCGGCTTCTGCGCGGGTGCCGACCTCGCAAACGCGGGCTTCAACGACGGCGTTCAGCGCTCGGTCGGTGAAGGCATCTCCCATTCGATGGAGATCGGCTACAACCCGCTCGTCCGCGACCTCACCGGCTTCCCAAAACCCGTCATCGTCGCGGTCAACGGCGTCGCGGCCGGCGGCGGCGTGGGCTTGGCGCTCGGCGGCGACATCGTCATCGCCGCGAAGTCCGCCTACTTCGTCCAAGTCTTCGGACCCAAACTCGGCCTCGTGCCCGACATGGGCTGCACCTGGTTCTTCCCGCATCTCTTGGGCCGGGCTCGCTCGCGCGCTCTTGCAATGCTCGGCGATCGCTTGCCCGCGGAGAAAGCCGCCGACTGGGGCCTAATCTGGGCCGCTGTCGATGATGCACAGCTGATGACGGAGGCCCGGGCAGTTGCCGAGCGTCTCGCGAAGGGTCCGACGAAGGCCTTCGGCGAGATCAAACATACGCTCGACGCCGCCGCCGAGAACACGCTGGATCAGCAGCTCGAACTCGAGCGCCGCACACAGCAGAAGCTCGGCGACACCGAAGATTTCCGCGAAGGCGTCACCGCCTTCCTCACCAAACGCGAACCCCAATTCAAAGGCAAATAGAAGGACGACGAAGATGGATTTCGAACGCGCGAAAGTCGACGTGGTCGGCCGCGTCGGCGTGCTGACGCTGAACCACCCCGAAGTGATGAACGCTGTCAGCCCCGAAATGCTGACCGGCCTCATTTCGGCGATGACCTATATCGAGCGCCCCGACAGCGGCATCCGTGCGCTGGTCTTCACCGGCACAGGCCGCGGCTTCTGCGCGGGCGCGAACCTGAGCGGCGGCCCGTCGTCCGGCGCGTTCAAGCCCGAGGAACGAGACGCAGGCGCCGCGCTCGAGACGATGTACCACCCGTTCCTGCGCCGTCTGCGCAACCTCAAAGTCCCGCTCGTGACCGCCGTCAACGGCGCGGCGGCCGGCGTCGGCATGAGCTTCGCGCTGATGGGCGACATGATCCTGGCGTCGAAGTCCGCCTACTTCCTGCAAGCGTTCCGCCGCATCGGCCTCGTGCCCGATGGCGGCTCGACCTGGCTGCTCCCGCGCCTCGTCGGCAGCGCGCGTGCCAAGGAGCTCTCGCTGCTCGGCGAAAAGCTGAGCGCGGACAAGGCGCTCGAATGGGGCCTGATCAACCGCGTCTACGACGACGCCGACCTGATGCCCCAAGCGATGGCGCTCGCCGAAGAACTCGCCAGCGGCCCAACCGTCGCGCTCGGCCTCATCCGCCAGCTCTACTGGCAAAGCCCGCACCACACCTACGAAGAGCAACTCGACGCCGAACGCCAAGCCCAAAAAATCGCCGGCCGCGCCGAAGACTTCACCGAAGGCGTCACCGCCTTCCTGCAAAAGCGCAAGGCGGAGTTCAAAGGGCGGTAGCGCGGCGCTAATAAGGATAGATGTTTAGCCGTGCCACCGCTCCATTTTGATGGGTGTAGACGCGGCCGATGCGCGTCGGTTCAATAACGAGCAAGTCGGCGCCGGCGCGGCCATCGAACCGGCCGGCGTGCACGGCACTGAAGCCCCGCCGATCTATCGCAAACTGCTTGAGACTCACCCAATCGCTCGCCCCGCTCCAAGACACTTCCCAAGTAGCGACAAAATATGCGGGATCGTCCGGGTTGTTGGGCTGCGCGCTGAAGCGGACGATATCGTCCTGCCCGTCGTCGTTCACGTCGGCAACAAGAAAGCTGTGATGCGCTTCGAATCTTAACGAGCCGAGCGGCGTCCATGGATCGATGCCATCGCGGGAAACGTGAATCTGGCCGCTCGCAAAACGCAAGACGTCCAGCTTTGTATCGCGCCGGTGGTCGCGCGGATTGCCCGGTTGAGGCGCAAGGTTTGCAAATCTCAGAGTCTCCAGAGGTGCGCCTGAGGACGCAAGCTCGTCGTGTTGCACACGAGGTTCGTTGGAATTGCCTATGGAGCCGACGCTGAACCACCGCCATTGGCCAGACCGCTCGCGCCAAAAAACGTCCGTGCGACCATCGCGATCGAAATCGACGAAGCGCAACTCCTTGAAAGGCATGGCGTAGTTGCCTTGGAGTTGCGTCCATGGCAACCGGCCGCCGCTTGAAATCGCCAGCACACGCCGATCTGGCGCGCCGCGCGACGTCACGACGTCACATACGCGGTCGCCGTTGAAGTAGCCAACGCCCAGTTGCTCATCGGGTTCGGGCGACTGGCGCAGAAATGACCAGTGAACTTGGCCAGCACTGGCGTACCACCAAGTCTCGCCGGTCGCGAGGAAAAGGTCGTCGCGCCCGTCGCCATCGAAGTCGCAGGTTTTGTACCGGCCGAACGTGTCGGTCTTGTACATGTTAGTTGATGCGATTGAAATGCGGTTGGAGGATTGTTGCAGCTCTATCGCGTCGCTCTCCCCCTCATGCGGAAAAACGTTCGCGCCGATCTCGATATTGTACGTCGGCACCCCGCGAATCTTGATCGCGGACCCGCTCCAATACTGGAAAGTATTGTGTGTCATCACAAAGAAGGACCCGGCAGTCCCGCAACTGTGCGGAACATAGTTGCAGTTCTCGGTGCCATGCACGTCGAATTGGTGCGTCTGCCAAGGAATCCCGACCGGTGTCGTGTGATTGACGTGCTCACCGCCACCTTTGAGAATCAGATTCCCGGTCGCGACATACCCCGATGGCGGCTCTGCGCCGCCCGCAATCGCATGCCGATTGAAGTCGAAGACGTTGTGTTCCACCATGGGAAAAGACGACAGATTCAGCCCATAGCCAAGATTGTCGTTTTGGTTGTGATGGATGAAGTTATCGTGAATCCTGACCACCACATTCGGATCAATCGCGTAGTTGTTCTCCGGCGTGGGCTCCGCAATTTGGCGATCTTTATCCCCCGCCTGAACGGCGGAGCCGCTCCATCCAGACAACTCCATGTTTGCGATCTCGACCCCTTTGCACGATTGAATCACGATACCGACATCGGAAGCGTCGGCCGTCACTGATTGCTCCCGACCGATAAGCCGAAATCCTGAGAAGCGAACGTTGTTGCCGTTCTTGCCCCCGCTGCAGTCGATACGAAACTGACCTGCCACGCCGGTTGCCGCGCGCGTGAACAGGCGCGGGCCCAACCTCACCCCAAATCGTCCCGGGACAACGCCGCCCCACGCGGTTGGCGACAGAGATGCCATGGGCGTGAACGCCGCGCTTGATTCACCGTCTCGAACCGCGCTCCCGTCGACGCTGTCGACCTGGGCTGAGGGTCGAATATCCTGATCACCAGTTAACGTGACCCCGTTTCTCACATAAATCGGAAAATAGTAGGAAAGGTCCATATCGACGTTGGGCCAAAGTCTAACGATCCGCCGCTGTTCGGCGCCCTCGACGTAGGCAGCGCCAACCGCGTAGATAAGCAATCCACGCCACTCCGGTGTGTTGCCTTTGATCTCCACGACGCGCGGTAAGATTGTGTCGACGCGAATTTCTGCAAGCACACTGCGCTGGCCGTCCTTTGTCGCTGACAATTGAACCGCTGCCGGAGACAACGGGCGAAGCGTCATGCTGCCGTTCCGCGAAACGGCGTTGGTCACCAACGCGAGCTTAATGCCGATGCAGTTGGGAGGTATCGAGACCGACCAAGTAAATGTGATTGGGTCGCCAGACCGCACGGTGACCACCATTGCACCGCCGCTCGGTGATGCGTTTGGCTGCGCCGTCAGCGTTCCGGTTACATAAGGCAGACACTCAATTTCTGTGGCGGCGTTTGGGCTGCCGCCCGTCGTGGTGTTCGGCCTCACGCCGGTCGTCACGGAAGGATTGGCGGCCCACAAGAAGGTTGTAAGCGCCGGTACCAGAACCGACACAAGGACAGCCACTCGGTAAGTCAATCGGATCATGACCACGCCCGCGCCCACGAAGACTAACCCGCAAAGCCGAGGTTTGTCTAATTGGAAACGCGAGCGGTATCGGTATCCCGGCAGCCCGCGAACGCGGACGCCCCTACTTTGGCTTGTCGCCGGGCACCTCGGGGAACCGCACGACAAACCGCCCCTGCCCCGACTTCGGTACCGTGAATTTCTCGTTCTTCACGATCCCCTCATACGTCGCCGTGAGCACGTATTTCCCCGGCTCCAAACTCGCGAGCACCCAAGGACTGTCGCATGTCACTTCGAACAGCTGCTCGCCGTCAGCCTTCGCGACCGCCAGCACCGCGTCACTCAGATACTGCGCATCGGCATTCGCGAACTCGATGCGCACGGAATAATCTCGCCAGCGCGGATCGTTCCGCGCGTCCTCACCCACACCTGTACATACGAGATCGAGCCCGTTGACGACAACCGGCTCATCCGGCGGCAGTTTGCGAATAGCTTCGGCATATGCGGCGGCGCAGCCAAGCGGTACCGCAGCCAACATGCCAAGCATCTTCAACGAAATCATGAGACGGCTCCTCTCGAAACGAGCCCCAAGCGGCCTCAGACTATCAGAAATTCACCCGCTGCGTGATAGCGCCGTCCACGATCAAATTTGCGCCCGTCGTGAACGACGACACGGGACTCGCCAAGAACACCGCGGCATTCGCGATCTCTTGCGGCGTGCCCATGCGTCCCGTCGGATTCGATTTCATCGCGGCGTTGTAACGGTCCGGCATGTTCTGCTCGATCATGTTCCAGACGCCGCCCTTGAAGTAGATGGTGCCCGGCGACACAACGTTCACGCGCACCTTTCGTTTCGCGTACTCCCGCGACAGGCCCTTCGCATAGTGGATGAGCGCCGCCTTGATTGCGCCGTAAGCGTTGCCTTGCTGCGTTTCCGCCGCCGACACGGACGAGATCATCACGAACGCTGCGTCCCCGCGCTCCGCCGCAGCCTTCTCCAGATGCGGCCGCGCCGCTTCGAACGAATTCATCGCGCCCAGTATGTCGATCTTGAGCAGCGACTCCCACGCCTCGGCATGCGCACCCATCGTCAACGCACTTGCGTTCGACACCAGAATGTCGAGCCCGCCGAACGTTTTCGCGACGTCCTCGATCCATGTGCGCAACTCCGCGCCCTTCGCGATATCGACGGCAGCGCCGGTCGCACGCACACCTTTCCTCGACAACGCCGCAACAGCCTCTTCAACCTGCTCGGCGTTGCGCGCGCAGACGGCGACGTCGGCACCTTCGGCGGCGAGCGTTTCGGCGATCGCCCGGCCGATCCCGCGCGTGCCGCCGAGAACGGCCGCGCGCTTACCTCTGAGTTGCAAGTCCATGCGAAGGCTCCTCTGTTTCAAGCCTCCTCTTTAAGCATAATCGGCTGCCCGCGCCATCGAATCTTGACAGGCGCCGCATGGCGCGCACGCCATTTAATCAGTACACGGATGATACACGCACGCGACGTGAGAACGGCACAATTTTTCCTGTCAACCCCCCGGAATTTCCAGGCCCGGAAACCGTCATTTGGACTTGCGCCACGGCGAACGCTTCGCCATCTTTCCCACCGCGACTGGCTTTGAAGACGAGTGCATCCGACGTGCCGCAGGTTTCCCATTGGGTTTGCGTCCCGCCCAACCCTCAACCGACATAAGTCATGCGCATTGGTACGCCCGCAGGCAGTCTGCGGCGCGGCCGTGTATCTATGAAGGAATGGACTGAAAAAATGACGATTGGCGTTGTCAAATTCTTCAACACCTCGAAGGGCTACGGCTTCATCGCGCCCGATGGCGGCGGCAAGGACGTGTTCGTGCACGTGACGGCGCTGCAGCGTTCGGGCATCCAAGATCTCGCCGAAGGCCAGAAGGTGAGCTTCGAAGTTGCGCCCGGTCGCGACGGACGCATCTCGGCCGACCGGCTGAAGCTGATCTCCTAAAGAACGACAATCGATTTCGACTTTCGCGGCGCGCGAGCCCCAAGGGCCCCGCGCCGTTTTCGTTTCACGGCAGCGCGAACTCGATGAGCACGCCCGCGACCACGGCAAGTGCCGATACGCCCAAGACAAGCATCGCGGGCCTCGCGAACGCCGGCACCCCTTGCGTCTGGGCAACGATGCCCTTCACCGCCGAATTCGATACGAGTGCGGCCGCAATGCTCAAGCCGGCCGCGTTCAATGTCGCCTGACGAAGCTCACCGCCCGACAAACGGCTGGCCGACACGCTCGCCGCATCCACGTCGATCGCGCCCGATAGCAACCCCGACAGCACGACGCCGGCATCGCCCGCAAAGCGCTGTGCGTAGTAGGCAACGACAAGAACGCACGCCACCACGAGAACGAACTTGATCGCGTCGTTCAGCATGTCGGGCGAACCGGGATCGATCGGCTGATCGTCGCCCTCTTTCAGCGCCCGCCGGGTAAGCCATAGCGCGCAACCGATTGCGGCCAGGGCACCAAATGCAAGCGGCAGAATGATATGCTGCAGCAATGCCGAATTGAGCGCGCCCACGACCAGCCCGGTGCGCACGAACATCACGCTTTGCGCCGTCGCGACCGCCGCCGCCAGCGCCGGCGCCGCAGCCGACGCCACCTTCGACGCACGCGCCGCAGAAACGGTTAGGCTCGTTGACGACACCAATCCGCCGAGCAGCCCCATCATGAGCGCGCCTTTCTTCGCGCCGGCTGCGCGCATCGCGATGTAGCCGGCAAATCCGATCGCCGCGATCACGACGACCGCCCACCACAGTTCGTACGGATTGAGCACGCCGCCCGGTCCAAATCCCTGATTGGGCAACACCGGCAGCAGAACGACCGACACGACCAGCAGCTTGATCCCCGCCGTGAGCTCGAGTTCTTGCACGCGGCGCAGGAACGCGTGCAACTCCTCCTTCTGGTCGAGCAGCAACACCAGCACGACACCCGCGATCCCCGCAGCCAGCACTTCACCCGCCCCCGCGAGCGCGCCCAAGAGAAACACCAGCAACGCCGCAACCTCGGTCGTCGCCCCGCGATCGTTGCCCGGTGTCGAGATGTCGAAATAGTAGAGCACGACGACGAACGCAGCGACGCCGAGCGCGACAGCCGCCGCGAACAGGGGCCCGAGCGGCACCGCGCCGACGCCGGCTGCAAACCCGATTAACGCCAGGATCGTGAACGTACGGACGCCCGCTTCGCGCTGCCCCGACGGTTCGTCGCGCAGTTTCCAGCCACGCTCGATCCCGGCGGCAAGCCCAATGCCAAGCGCCACCACAAAACGCAAATACAGGCTCTCGTCTGTCATCACGCACCTTGCACGACAGACCGATGATCGCGCACCATCGGCCGTATGAGCAAACCCGAAAACGTCATCGTCCTGCTGCTGGATAGCCTTAACCGCCATATGGTCGGCGCCTATGGCGGCAAGGAATTTGCGACGCCGAACCTCGACCGGCTGGCCACCCGCTCGCTGAAATTCACCAAACACTATGTCGGCTCGCTGCCCTGCATGCCGGCGCGTCACGACATTCTCTGCGGCGCTTGGGACTTTCTCTGGCGCGCCTGGGGTTCGGTCGAAATTTGGGAAGACGCGATCACCTATCCGCTGCGCCGCGCGGGCGTGGTGACACAGTTGATCTCCGACCATCCGCATCTCTTCGAGACCGGCGGCGAGAACTACCACGTCGACTTCACCGCGTGGGACTACCAGCGGGGACACGAAGGCGACCCGTGGAAGACGCGCCCCGACCCCAGTTGGGCGGGCGCGCCGCTGTTCGGCCGCAAGCACATGCCCTACGACAACGCGCGCGGCTGGTTCCGCGGCGAAGCCGACTTTCCGGGCCCGCGCACGATGGCGTCGGCGGCGCGCTGGCTCGACGACAACGCCGGCCACCACAAGCGCTTCATGCTGTTCGTCGACGAGTTCGACCCGCACGAACCGTTCGACACGCCGGACCCTTACGCCAAGATGTACGACCCCGATTGGGAAGGCGCGCATCTGATCTGGCCGCCTTACATGAAAGGCGCGCTGCAGAAGGGCGTGTTGAGCGAGCGCCAGGCGCACCAAATCCGCGCCCAATACGGCGCGAAGCTCACCATGATTGACGCTTGGCTCGGCCGCGTGCTCGACGCGATCGAACGGCACGATCTCTGGCGCAACACGGCCGTGATCCTCTGCACCGACCACGGCCACTATCTGGGCGAGAAGGACATCTGGGGCAAACCCGGCGTGCCGATCTACGACACGCTGGGCAAGATTCCGCTGATGGTCGCCTGGCCGGGCCAAGCCGCGCGCGATGTGGACGCGCTCACCACCAGCGTCGATTTGCACGCGACACTCGCCGACGTGTTCGACGTTGCCATGCGCCAACGCACGCACGGCGCATCGCTGCGCCCGCTGATCGAAGGCGCCGCCACATCCGTGCGCGATCACGTGCTGATGGGCGTGTGGGGCCGCGAGGTCCACATCACCGACGGCCGCTGGAAGTACGCACGGGCGCCGGTCGCGCAGAACGAACCGCTCGCGATGTACTCGAACCGCTGGTCGACGATGCCGACCCACGTGCTCGCCCGCGAGCAGGAACTCCCCCTGCCCGACCAGCGCGCCACGCTCGCACACATGCCGGGCAGCGCGGTGCCGGTGATCAAGCAAGTCTGGGACGCGAGCGACCCGGTGCCCTTCTGGGCCTGGACGAAGTGGGACGAACCCGGCGCGCACCACCTCTACGACACCGCGAACGACCCGCACGAAAACGAAAATCGCCGCAACGCGCCGGATGAGAAGCGCATGGCCGAAATGCTGCGCGAAGCGCTCCGCGCCGTCGAAGCGCCAGCCGAGCAATTCGAACGTCTCGGACTGACTTGAAATTTCGGAGCGATGCGGCCGCAATCTAATTGCCTGCGGCCGTTGCCAAAGCGCCATAGCCGCGACCCGCGTGTATTGCCGCCAACGTCAGGCGTCCGCACCGATTTACAAATCACAGCAATAGGCTCGGCGGAGTCGAAAACCGCCGGTTGCGCACCATTCGATTTGCGTGCGCACCGCCCATTAACGCGCGCCAATTAACACTTTCTTAAACTTCCAATCACGACTCGCGAACACAAAAACACCGAGGTGCACAATGGTTGGGGACACCGCGCAAACGATCGCCGTGAGCAGCAAACTAGGCCGCCGCGCCGCGATCCTGATGACCGGCGTCGCGTTGGGCGCGCTCTACATCTGGGCCGAGCCCGGCGCACTCGGGACGCTGGAAGCCAACTCCGCGCAGGCAGCCGATGGCCAGGCCGGCTGCATCCTCAAAGTGGGCGCGGCGCCGCTCACCGTGGGCGGCGAGGAAGTGCGGGTTCAGTCGAACGATCTGTGCAACGGCATCGACCCTCATTTGGCCCCGCCGCCGGCCGTGAGCCTGACCGCGGCCGAGCCGCCGGCGCGCTTGCTTCGCACGAGCGTGGGGCCGGAGCTTCCGGACCAGGCGCCGGCCGAACGCTTTGCGGGCATCACCCCGCGCGAGAAGCCGGCGGGTACTCTCGAGTTCGCGGCACTGGGCGCCCCCGATACGCATCGCGAACCGGCCTCTCTGCGCGACGAACTCGAGCGCGACGCCAGAACCACAGGCCGCGAGACGGAGGGCGGTGGCGACGATGGTGACGGCGGCGAACACGACGGCGGCCACGACGGTGGGGAGCACGACGGCGGAGAGCATGACGGTGGCGGCCACGACGGTGGCGAGCACGATGGTGGGGACCACGACGGCGGCGAGCATGACGGTGGGGACCACGATGGCGGCGAACACGACGGTGGGGACCACGACGGCGGCGAGCACGACGGTGGGGACCACGACGGCGGCCACGACGGTGGGGAGCACGACGATGGGGAGCACGACGGCGGCGAGCATGACGGTGGCGGCGATCGCGACGGTGGCGAGCGCGGCGGCCACTCAGGCGGCGGCGAAGGCTCTCACTGATCCGAGACCGGCAGCCCTCGCGCGGTGAAAGCCCGCCGGCTTACCGCGCCATCTGCGCGTTCAGCTGATCGATAAAGCCCTGCGGAATGTGCAGCCGCTGCGCCAGCATGGCCATGTAATCGCGCTCGCGATCGTTCGCCTGATCGATCACGATCGCAGACGCGGTGTAAAGCTGCGCCGCCACTTCCGGCGTCGTCGCATGTTTGGCGACGTCTTCGATGTTGAGCGGCTTCGCCAGCTCGCCGAGCAAGAACGCCTTCTCCTCGCCCGACAAGCCCGCTTGCTCCATCTGCCCGAAAATCTTCTGGCTCTCCGCCTGATCGACATGCCCGTCGGCCTTTGCCGCCGCGATCATCGCCGTCAGCACGGCGGTGCCCAATTGATTCTGAGCCGGCGCGGGCAACGCGTTCGACCCGAACCCCGCGGCAGCAGCGGCCGGATTGCTCTCCGCCGACTTCATCATGTCGCCCAAGCCCGGAATGTTGGCGAACACACCACCCAACGTATCGCGCACCCCGCCCTGAGACCGCTGCTCCGGCGGCAACTGCCCCTGCTGCTGCTGATAGCGCTGCCAAGCCTGGTAGGCGAGCGTGCCGACAAGTGCCACCCCGCCGATCTTCGCAATCCCACCAAGCCCCGCCTTCTTCGCCAGCGCCCCACCCAACATCCCGGCGACGAGGCCCGTGGCCATCCCGCTGTTCAGGAACTGATCCAGCATCTTCTTCGCATCGATCGCCATTCGCGTGTCTCCCAGGGAGTCAAGATCCAGGCTGAAGATTGGTCTTCCGCCCGCAAAATCAATGGCCCCACGCAAGGAATGCGCGAGGCCCGCTTCTTCGCTACCAATCCGGCCGATCAGCGCGCCGGATTATGCTTCGCCAAAAACTCGTCCATCGCCTTCAGCGTCTTGATGCGCGTCGAGGCGAAGGAGATGTTGTGGTTTTCGTCAGCCAGCCGCACGAACTCATACGGCTTGTTCGCGGTCTTGAGTGCTTCGGCCATCAGTTCGCTTTGCTGGATCGGCACGACGCTGTCCAGTTCCCCATGGATCAACAGCATTGGCGCGCGGACCTTGTCAGCATGCTTTGCCGGAGAAGCCGCAAGGAGCTTGGCGCGGTCGGCATTGGGATCACCCATGTGATGGCGCCAATACCGAGGAGGTCCTTGCCTTGAATCGTTTCCTGAAAATCGCTGCTCCCAAAGTTGCATTTCGATAAGGTCGCTGACGCCAGCACCGGCAATCGCACAACGATAGAGTTCTGGTGTAAGCGTTGCGCCCGCCATGGCCGCGTAACCGCCATATGACCAACCCATGATGCAGATCTTGGCGGGATCAGCGATGCCGTTTGAGACCAGGTATTTGACGCCATCGCTGACGTCATCTTGCATCTTGAGACCCCATTCCCTCTCGCCCGCGCGCGCAAAGTTCGTGCCAAACCCCGTCGAACCACGGTACTGCGGCTGCAACACCACATAGCCCCGGCTGGCAAAAAATTGAGAGAGCCAATCGAATCCGCCCTCATCGCGAGCTGCCGGGCCACCATGCGGTAAGACGATCGCGGCCAAGTTCTTACCCGCGCCGCGGGGCACCGTCAGGTAGGCATCAATGTTCAAGCCATCGCGAGCGGCGTAAGTGATGTACTTCTGCTCGCCGGTTGATGCCAAATCGACATTTGGATAAGCGGTGCTCACGAGCGTCGCCTCGTTGGCCTTTACATCTAGAACCAAAAAAGCCCCACCCGGCCATCTGGGTCCCTCGACAAACAGTGCATGCTTGTTCCGGTCCTCAGAAGAGGATGTAATCTGAACGTGATGACCGGGATAGTTCGACGCAATATGCGCTTGCAGCTTGCGCCACTCGTCGTCGAAAAACACCTGCTCCGGCATTGCGCGGCTAACGAACGCCCCTACGACCTTCTTCGCACGCGTGATCGGCCCATCGACGTCATATTTCGGATCGGCGAAGACTTGCGTAATCTGCTTCGTGCGCAGATCGAATAGACCAAGTGCTTGCTTGTCTCCCGGCCAATACACAACCAGGAGCTTGTTCGGATCGTCGGCGAAGCCGGCCGGAAACACGACACCAACTTTGGAGGCGGTTGATGTCGGCATAGACTCGAAGGAATACGCCGGCTGACGGTGGAATTCGACCCAATCCGTCGAGCCCTCAAGCCGCGCAAACATGGCAATCTCACCGCCCAAGCGGTCAAACCGGAGCCGCACATTACCTTTGCTGTCGGCACCCCAACTCGTGGTGTTTCTATTGCCAAATTCCGGGAGAACCTCGGCATCGCCGGTGATGACATCGACACTGTGTACCTTTTGGTCGACCTTGATTTGGCTTTTGCTGTTGAGACCCGAACCGCCAACGACGCCATCCTGGATGAGGACGGAGTTGGGCGTTGGGCCGTTCAACGCCACCAGATCGCAGCTAAAGAACTGACCCTTCATCATGCCCTTGGGAAGAATTGGTACTGGATTCTTGCCGTCTCGTGGGATTGACATCATTCGGCACAAATTGGTGCCCTTTAGCTCGTCGGTGAGGTACTCCGCGATCTTGACCACCTCGACAACCGTTACGATCAGCCTGTCATCGGAGTGCCAAGCGACCCACTGGATGCGTTGCTGCTTGGCGGCCGCAATGCCGCCGATTTGTTGCAGAGAAGCTGAGTCGAACGTCTTGACCGCCGACTGCCCAGGCATGTTCTGAACAATCGCGAAGTACTTGCCCGAAGGCGAGATCGAGATGCTTTGCACCGCGGGCAGCGATCCAAGCGCCTCAACCGGCGGAGCTGCGGACGCGGCTGACGACAAGCACACGGCAACAACCGCAAGCGCCGTAAGCATCAACTTCCTGAACAAATCAGCCCCCATCAAAACGTTAGTGACCGTCGATCACGCGGTCGTTACCGGCGAAACCTACCCAAATTTGGCGCCAGGGAGAAGCGCACTTTCACGCCCCAAACCGCTCCAGAATCCAGGGCACGACCGTGTCCATCACCTTCTCGACATCCGGCGCCTCGCGCGCGCCGAATTCGGGCTCGAAATAGTGCCGCGCGTTTGGGAAGTCCACATAGGTTTTGTCCTTCGCGGCAATCGCTTGAAACATCGGCAACGCATCCGTCTTCGGGAATATCTCCTGGTCCTTGCCTGCGTTAATGAACAGCGACGGTTCGTCGATTTGGGGAAGGTCGTGCAGCTGGTTCGCCTGTGACGAGACGCCTGACCATGTTGACAGCCACGCGTGCGGCGTCGCTTGGCGGCCGAAGCCGAAGAATTTCCAGTTCATCAGATCGGGCCGGGGCGAGAAGATCGAGCCGTAATCGCGCGCCGACGGATCGATGTGATTGTCGACGTAGTGCGGGTTCGCCATCGTCCTATAGATCGTCATCACGGGCTCGAACGCCTCACGCCGCAAGACCTCACGCTGGCGTTCGGGTGCAAGCTTCGCGAAATCCGGATCGTTGTGCAGTGCCTCCGCGCGCTCGTTCTCCGCGATCATCGCCCGCGCGATCGCGTCGATGCGCTTCACGCGCTCGATCTGCGCGGCCCGAAAGCGCTTGACGAACGCCTCATCGTAGCGCGACCACTGCGCGTCCGAACCGTCGATCTTCGACGGCGTCGTGAAGCCGTTCCGCTCGTCATACATGTCGAGCGCCGGATCCGTCAGATGCGGCTCGCGTTCGTCGACCACGGACGGGTCGATGATCTCGTTCATGATCATCCCCTCGCCCTTGTGGGTGGAGATGTAGACCATGCCGTCGGCCGGGATCATTTCGGCATCGTTCAGGTGCGTCCGCCGCCCGCCCGGCGTCTTCGCGACCCGCTGCCCCTTCACCTTCTTCGCTTGCGCTTGATAGAAACCGTTCAGCGCGCCACCACCCGAATTACCGACAAGAACGACGTTCTTCACGCCGCGCCTGTTCTTCAAATAGGACACACACGACGCGACATCGAGAATGATCTCCTCGTGGATCGTCGTGACGTCGTTGTTCGGGTTGCGCGTGTTCGCGCCCATGCACAGCACACCGGCATCGACGAGCCGCGGGATCACATAGTGATGCGTGAAGTCCGCCCGCGGATGCATGACGACGATCGCCGTCTTCGGCTTCGGGTTCTTCTTCGGCGACCAGCGCAACGCCCGATGCTCGCGAAAATCCGGCGCCTTCAAGATCAAACTCTCCACCTCGAACGCGTGCGGCAAGCGGCGCATGTTCATCGGCGCCCCGCCCCAATAGGTCTTCGAAATCAGCTGCATCGGTCCCATCTCAAGAGAGTTCGAAGAATTTTTCGGCGATTAACCCGTCGTTTACCAGCTCGGTGTTTAATCCCATGCAACGAAATTGACCGAAACGTTGACGGAGCGAGGTTCCAGCCCACCCAACCAGTTCAGCCCGGCGTTTTCGGGCATCTTCCTTGGCAAGGATGAAACTCTAGAGCTCGGCGAAAGCCGGGCTTTTGAGTTTTGGATCAACCGCTCCGCCGCCCGTTGCAGCAAAACGCATCGAATCTTGCCGTTACACCGTTACATCCGCAGATTTCCGCCGTTTCCGGCGTTACACAGCCGCTACAACGCCGTTACATGTAACGGCTCAAGTTGACTGGCCGTAGCGCCCATTCAATCAGCAAAAATTATAGCACGGTAAGTCGCAAAATTCAACCGCGCTTAGGCCGCGGAGGCGGCGCGCCCGCGAAGGTCCGCGGCAAGCCCGGCCCCCATCAAGTCGGCGAAATTCGCCGCGTAGAACCGCTCGATCGCCCGCGCGGGCAACCCGGCCACACTGTCGTCGAACCGTTTCAACGGGTTGCGCCCGCCTTCGACATGCGGAAAGTCGGAGGAGAACATGCACACCTCCTCCCCCGCGTTTCTGACGATCCAGCCCGCATCCTCGTGCGGATAGGGCGTAACCCGCACCTGTCGGCGCACGAACTCGCTGGGCTTCAGCGAGAGCTTCTGCAACCGCTCCTCGCCCTTGCGGAACGCATCGGCGCCCGCATCCATGAAACGCATCCAACTCGGCACCCACGAGGCACCAAGTTCGATCACGCCGATCTTGAGCTTCGGAAACCGGTCCAGCACCCCGTCGAAGATCATGGCGGCCAGCGTCAGCATCACCGAATGCGGGATCATCATGTACGACACCGAGGTGAAATTCTCCTCCCCGCCGTGGAAGTCCTTCACCTTCGGCAAACCGTTCGCGAAGTAGTCGGGGTTCAGCTTCTCTTCGCCGCCGACGTGGAACACGATCGGCAACCCCGCCTCTTCCGCCATCCGCCAAACAGGATCGAACGCGATATGGCTCGGCGAATGTCCTTTCGGACACGCGGAGGGTACCATCAGCGCCTTCGCCCCGCTGTCGATTGCTGCTTTCGCGGTCCCCTTCGCACGTTCGAAATCGGAAAGCGGCACATAGGCCGTGGGCAGAAACCGCCGGTCGACCGAGCAAAACGCGGTCATCATCCGGTTGTGAGCTTCGGCCGTCCCATAGGCGAGAGTCGGATTCGTGTGGTCCAACCCGAAATTGCCAAGACACCAGGTCGTAAACACCAGTTGGCTCGCGAACCCCAGCGCGTCGAGCGCCCGTGGCCGGTCGTCGCGTTGGAACGCGCCAAGCGCCTCGTAGTTCCTGCGCAAGAGAATATTCTCGACAGCACCGGCCCGGAACGCGGCGTCCGCTTGCTTCGCGCGCGCGTCGGTTACCCACTTGCCGTCGCGCGGCCAGGCTTTCACCTTGGGCAATGCGTCATAGTCCGCGCGATACTGTTGCTCCAAAAACGGATCGAGACAATCCGCCAACTCCATCAAGTGCGAGTCGGCATCGTGGATCAGACGACCGGCGGCGTAAGACATGGCCAAACCCTTCGAAAGCGCACCGATGATTGCGGAACCGGCGGGAACGCGCAAGCAGGCTTACGTCACGCGAACGAAAATCGCCTCTAGGCTCGACAGGTTCATCCCGTGCTTGACGTAGTTGTAGGGCGTGAGGTTCACGGCCTTGATCAGCCGCCGCGCGATCTCCGTCGCCACGCTCCCGTCCTCGCGCGGCACCATGTCGAAGTCGAGCACGTTGATGCAGGCGAGATCCTGCTCGAACGCCTGCACTCCCGAAAGTCCGTTGCCGGTCATCCAGCTCAGCAACAGCCGATTCACGCCCTCATGCGCAACGACAAGTGCGGTATGCCACCCGGGTTGCGCCAGCAATCGCTCAAGCGCCGCCACATTGCGCGCCTGCACGTCGGCAAACGCGTCCCCGCCCATCATGCGCGCGCCGGGCGCGGCCGCCTGATCGAACTCGAACGTCATGCGTGCGGCCAGCTCCTCACGGCTCTTCGCGCGAAACAGCCCGCCGCCCTTGATCTCAACCAGACCGCGATCGACCTCGAGCGCCAGATGCGCCGCGTCCGCATTCGCCGCAAGCACCAACTCCGCCGTCTCCCGCGTCCGCGGCAAGCCGGAACAAAGCGCTCGGTCGAACCGCACATGCGACAGCGCAAACCCACTGGCCCGCGCCTGCTCGCGCCCCAACGGCGTCAGCGGTACGGAATCCGTGTGCCCGCTCTCACGAACCTCGCGGCCGAAATAATCGACATGGCCATGACGCATCAAATAGATGCGCCGCCGACCGGTGGTGCCTGGAAGAGCTGTCACGCTCTAAATCGCGCCGGACGATTTCAACGCCGCGATGTCGCCGCTGCTGAATCCGAAGTCACCCAAAATCTGCTCGTTGTGCTGCCCGCACGCGGGCCCGGGCCCCTGCACTTCTACCTTCGTGCGGCTGAACTTTGGCGCCGGCCCCGGCTGCACCACGCCGTCGATTTCGACAAACGAGCCGCGCGCCTTGTTATGCGGATGGTTCGGCGCCTCGGCGAGCGACAGCACCGGCGCATAGCACACGTCGGTCCCTTCCATGAGCTTGTCCCACTCGCTGCGCGTCTTCGTTTTCATCACGCGCGCGATCTTCTCCTTCAGGCTCGGCCATTTCGACCGGTCCATCTGCGCCTGGAATTCCGGATCGGTGAGCGAGGCCTTCTCGAGCAACAGCGCATAGAACTGCGGCTCGATCGATCCGATCGACACCCACTTCCCGTCCGACGTCTCATACGTGTCGTAGAAATGCGCGCCGCCGTCGAGCAGATTCACGCCCTTTTCGTCCTGCCACATCCCCATCGCTTTGAAGCCGTAAAACATCGACATCAACGATGCCGCACCTTCCGTCATCGCGCAGTCGACAACCTGTC
>CAZXAQ010000024.1:0-46895 GCA_964638635.1 uncultured Flavobacteriaceae bacterium | reverse complement strand
AGCGCGAACACACGATGCACTTCGAAGGATCGAACGTGAAATAGGGATTGCTCTCATCCTTCGCTTGCTCGAGATGGTTCTCGCCCGCATAGCCATAGCGAACGTCGCGCAAGCCCACCGCACCGGCCATATCCTGCAGCTCGCAATCCCCATTCGCCGCGCAGGTGAGGCAATCCAGCGGATGGTCGGAGATGTAGAGCTCCATGACCCCGCGCCGCAGATCCTTGAGCAACGGCGTCTGCGTTTTCACGCGCATCCCCGCCGCCACCGGCGTCGTGCACGAAGCCGGCGTCCCAGCCCGCCCTTCAATGTCAACGAGACACAACCGACAGGACCCAAACGCCTTCACACTATCGGTCGCGCAAAGCTTCGGCACCCCGATGCCAGCCTCCCGCGCCGCCCGCAGGATCGACGTGCCGGCGGGCACCGAAACCTCGCGCCCATCGATCGTCAGCCGAACGAACTGCTCGCTGGCCGAAGTCGGCGTCCCAAGATCATCTTCGCGAACCAAACTCATGCGAACAGTCTACACCTTCCTGGGACCGCGGGCATCCTTGCCGCCCTTTTGTGACAGGCCGATTCAACAAGCGCGGGCAGGGATGCCCGCGGTCCCAGGAAGAGATTAACCCCTAAAGTCTTCCGGAAAATGCCGCACCGCGCTCATAACCGGATACGGCGTGAACCCGCCGAGCGCGCACAGCGATCCGAGCTTCAACGTCCGGCACAAATCCTCCAGCAACGCGAGATTCGCTTCCCGCTTTTCGCCGGCGACGATCCGGTCGATCACCTCGAACCCGCGCGTCGAGCCGATCCGGCACGGCGTGCACTTGCCGCAACTCTCGATCGCGCAGAACTCCATCGCAAACCGTGCTTGCGCGGCCATGTCGACCGTGTCGTCGAAGACCACGACCCCGCCGTGCCCGATCAACCCGTCGCGCGCCGCAAACGCCTCATAGTCATAGACCGTATCGAACAGCGCGCGCGGGAAGTAGGCACCCAGCGGCCCGCCGCACTGCACCGCGCGCACCGGCCGTCCCGATGCCGTACCGCCGCCGATCTCATCGACGATCTCGCCCAACGTCATCCCGAACGGCGCCTCGAACAGCCCAGCGTGTTTCACATTGCCGGCAAGCTGGATCGGCATCGTCCCGCGCGAACGCCCGAACCCGACCCCCGCATACATCTCCGCGCCATGCGTCATGATCCACGGCGCCGTCGCCAGCGTCAGCACGTTGTTCACGATCGTTGGCTTGCCGAACAAACCCTCATGCGCGGGCAGGGGAGGCTTCGCCCGCACCTGACCACGCTTGCCCTCAAGGCTCTCAAGAAGCGCCGTCTCTTCCCCGCACACATAAGCGCCAGCACCCACGCGCAACTCGATGTCGAACCCGTCGCCGATCAGCTTTGCGGCGCGCGCAATGTCGAGCGCCTTCGCAAACGTCGCATTCGCGTGCGGGTATTCGGAGCGCGCATAGACGTAACCCTTGGTCGCCCCGATCGCGAACGCCGCAATCGCCATCCCTTCGATGAGCGACAGCGGATCACCCTCCATGATCATGCGATCCGCGAACGTCCCGCTGTCGCCTTCGTCCGCATTGCACACGACATAGCGCCGATCGGCCTTCGCCTCCGCCGCCGTCTTCCACTTAATCCCCGCCGGAAACCCAGCCCCGCCACGCCCGCGCAAGCCCGACTTGGTGATCGTCTCGATCGTCGCCGCCGCACCCAACTCGCGCGCGCGCTTCAGTCCCGCAAAGCCGCCATATCGCGCGTAGTCGTCCGCCGACAACGGATCGATCACCCCGCACCGCGCGAACGTGATCCGCGTCTGGCGCTTCATCCAGGGATGCTGCTCGACGACGCCGATGCAAAGCGGATGCGCCCTCCCCTCAAGCATCCCCGCCTCGATCAGCGCAGGAATCTCCGACGCCTTCACCGGCCCGTAGCCCACGCGCCCGGCTGGCGTCTCGACTTCCACCAACGGCTCCAGCCAGTGCATCCCGCGCGAGCCCGTCCGCACGATCTCAAGTGCGAGCTTACGCGTCGCCGCCGTCGCGTGAAGCACGCGCACGACAGCCTCCGCGCCCACCGCCAAGGCCGCCGCATCCGAGGGCACGAACACGCGCGTCATGGCTTTCGCCCCGCCATCGCGATCAGATGCGCCGCCTCCACGCGCCCATGCGGTTCGCCATCCACCAGCACCGCCGGCGCCACCGAACAAAGCCCAAGGCAGTAAACCGGCTCGACCGTCACGCGCCCGTCGGCCGAGGTCTCCTTCCAATCGATCCCGAAGTGCTTCAGCACCGCTGCACCGAGCGCAACACCACCCGTCGCCTGACACGCCTCCGCGCGGCAGATCTTCACGACACACCGCCCCGCAGGCATCTCGCGAAAGTCGTGATAGAACGAGACGACCCCGTAAACCTCCGCCCGCGTCAAATTCAGCTCGTGCGCGATGACGGGAATCGCATCCTTCGGCACGCACCCGAACGCGGCCTGCACCGCATGCAGAATCGGCAGCAAGGGCCCCTCAAGCCCCGCATGCGCGGCGCAAATGGCCTTAACCCGTTCGGTCGCAATGATCGCCAAATCAGCTCCTCAACCGCCAGAATAGGAGGGAAACGCGCCTGTGGAAACCAACCCCCACTGTCGCAGGAGCCAGATGCGCGGTTCATAACGCGTTCATATGAAACGCGCGATACCGGCCGCCCCAAACGACCCTCGGAACACTTAAGACATGACGATGAAGACTGCGCGCCTCGCGCGCGCGGCCCTGGTGGCGCTGACGGCCGTCGCCACCGCGGCCTTCGCAGGCTTGACGAACGCCACCGCAAACGCCCCCGCAGCCCCATTGGTCGTCGATCTCACCGACTTCCGGGGCGGCTCCATCTATGCGTGGCTGCAGTCGAAGGGCTTCGCGATCGAGCAAGACGCAAAGAACCCGCAGAAGATCGCGCTCGTGGCGGACAGCCGCGGCCTCGCTGTGCAAACGCTGCGCCCGGCGCTGGGTCTCCTCACGAACACCCGCATGAACGCGAACGCCTATTCGGCGGTCGAAATCGAGTGGGGCGTGGCCCAACATCCGGCGGGCGCCAGCTACGAACGCCGCGTCAACAACGAAGCGATCATGCTGCACGTCTTCTTCGGCCAGACGAAGCGCGCCTCGGGCTCCATGTTCGCGCCGAACCTGCCGGCCTTCATCGGCCTCTTCCTCTGCGCGACCGATCGCGTTGGCTTCCCTTATGTCGGCCGCCACTACCAAGAGGCCGGACGCTACATTTGCACCGATCGCGCCGAGCCGCAGCGCGCGCTCACCACGCGCTTCGACCTCCGCCAAGGTTTCCGCACCGCCTTTGGTGCCGATCTGCGCGAGGCCGTCTCGGGTTTCGCGGTCGAAGTCGACACATCATCGTCCAAGGGACCGTCGCAAGCCTTCATCAAACGGATCGCGTTTTTGCCCTGAGGATCGCCAAACGAAAGCGGCGCGCGAGCCACAGGCTCGCGCGCCGTTTTGTCGTTTGATGAGGCTTGGATCAGAACTTAAAGTTCACGCCGACGCGTACGACGTCGTATGTGTTGTCGAAGTCGGCCGTCGCAAAGCCCGTACCGGTCGATGGCGCCACCGCCGTCATGAGCAAGCCTTCATTGCCGAGATCGATGTGCAGGTACTCCGCCCGCAACGTCGTGTTCCCGCCGCCGAGCGCGAACTCGAACCCGCCGCCGAGCGCCCAGCCCGCTGAGGTTGAGGATGCCGAGTCGGCGATACAAACAACGCCGGTCACGCACGTAAGCGGCGTGGTGCCGCCCGTGTTGAGTGTTCCAAACGACGGGCTGCGGCCGATGCTGACGCTCTGATCCGTCCCGCCATAAGCCAGGCCGCCGGTCGCATAGATCAAAAAGTTCGGGCTCGCCAAGAGGCCGAGCCGCGCGCGCAGCGTGCCGAACCAATCCAGCGACCGCTCCATCTCAAGGATCATGGCATGCGGGTTGGCGTCCGTGCCGAGGAAGCTCTCCTCAAGACCGCTATACTGAATGTCGGTTTCAAGGCCGAACAGCCAAGAGCCCGACGTCCAGTTATGGCCGAGCTGCGCGCCGCCGACGAAGCCTTGGGTGTCGAGCGTCGTGGTGTAGGAAGCCGGCGCGCCCGAGCTGATGTTGCCCAACGCCGAATTCAAAAGCCGGTTGCCGCCGCCGTTCACCGGGTCGTCGCCCTGGAAATTGATATCGCCGTTGCCCCAGCCGGCGCCGCCGTTCAGTCCGAAATACCAGCCGTCCCATGCACCGGCGTTCGCCGAGCTTGCAAACGCCGTAACGCTCGCGACGGCCGTCGCGAGAAGGATTGATTTGAAGCGTGTCATAGCTTGAGATCCCCGTTCAGACTCAGAAGACGAAGCTTAGCAGCGGGGCTGCACTCGCCCCAAGGCGTTGAGCCACATTCGTGCTTCCGTCACATCAGCCCGCGAATCGCCCAACGGCGTACATGCGCCATGGTCAACACACCGGATAGCCGAAATCGATGGCAGAAGTCCGCGAAATGCAGCTTCTGCGATTCACCAAATTTCATGCGCCGTGCACGTCTGCACATGAGGCCCTAGCGCAACAGCACCGGCATATTTTTTTGCGCTCAGCCCGGCACGATCGACACGCCGTAAAGCCGCCACTCGCCCTTCCAAACGTCGAACAGCAGTTCGAACGACACCGGCTTCGGTTGGATGTCGAAACGGCCCGCCACATAGAGCATCCGCCGCGCGGTCAACCGCGGCGGCTCGCGATAGGCCGGCTCCACCACAAGAACCGGCAGCATGTCCACGCGCTGCTCGACGAGGTTCGCGAACACGGCCGAAAGCTTCGCCGCCGAATTCGCGTCGTGGAAGTCGGGCCCGCCCAGTTCGCGGAGCACCGTGTAGTTGCCGGTCTTGTTGCCGTGATCGACGGCGATCAGCGTGGTCCGCACCAGCGCCAGCACCGCGGGCGCGGACGGCACCTTCGGCATGATCGGCTGGAGCAGCTTCGGCGGTGGCGGCGCGGCATGCGCCGCGGGTGCGGCGAAAGCCGCAGCCGCAAAAAAGAGTGCCGCAAAGAACGGCCGCATAATCCCCCTCCGGTCAAGCAACCGGATGTGACGTGAAGCGGGGCCCACCGTCAACGGTGAGCCCCGAAAGCATGCGCGTCGGTAACCTTAGAACTTAAACGCCAGGCCAACCTGCGCGGCACCCGTCTGCCCGCCGGCCGTGCTGTAGCCCGCGCTGAGCAAGATCGGCGTTTCCAAGTCCATCTGATGGGCGACGCGGAACGCCACGCCCGTCTCGCCTTCAAAGTAGCCGGCGCCGGTCGCAAAGCCGGTCTCGCCGCGATCCAGCGACAGCATCGGCGTCGCGAGCGCCGTGGTCGCAGCGATCCCGCGATTGAGCCCCGTCACCGCGCGGTTCAGCTGGTCCAGGTTCACCGCATCCTTGCCCAAGATCGCATCGGCCACGTTCATCAATCGCCGTTCGTTGCCGGCCGACCCGAACGACACCGTGTTCGGCATCGTCGTGAACGAGTTTTCGCCGATCGCGACGGAGCTGTTGTGCGAAGCGACCGCGTTCGGACCCAGCGCCGTCGCGTTCGTGCCGTAGGCCCGCGCGCCGTCGCCAAAGGCAGCACCACCATTCGCGGCATAGGCAAATGCACCCACCGCGACCGAGTTGATCGCTTGCGCGCCGTTGCCGACCGCGATCGCGCTCTGACCTGCGGCAAGCGAGTTGCTGCCGACCGCGACCGAGTTCGAAGCCTGCGCCCGCGCCGAGTCGCCCACCGCGACCGACGAAGCACCGCCGGCAAAGCTCTGATTGCCGTAGGCCGCACTGTTGACGCCGTTCGCCCAAGCTTGATTGCCGCCGGCCACCGCGTTCCCCGCGCTCGCCAAGCTCAAGTTGCCGAACGCCGACGCGTTCACGGCGTTCGCCGTAGAGCTGTCGCCGACCGCCGTGCTGCTCTGCGAGGCCGCGGCCGCATTGTGGCCGTAGGCCGACGCGTTCACGCCCGTCGCCTGCGCGATATGCCCGAACGCGGACGCGAACGTGTTGGTCGCGAATGCGCCGTCGCCGCCTGCTGTGCTCGACAGACCGCTGGCCGTTGTCGCGTTGCCGAACGCCGAAGCACTCACGCCCGACGCGTTCGCCCCGCTGCCATACGCCGACGTGTTCGCGGCCGTTGCACGGCTTGCGTCGCCGGATGCGGTGGACGATTCCCCGGTCGCTCGCGCGTCGTTGCCGAACGCCGAAGCGTTCACGTTGCTCGCCAGCGAGAGGCGGCCATAGGCTGACGCGTTCGTGCTGCTTGCGGTGCTGTTGTGGCCGGACGCCGTGCTCGAGTCGCCGGCCGCGTTCGCACCATTGCCGAATGCGGACGCGCTGACGCCCGAAGCCTGCGCCGAGCGGCCATAGGCCGACGTACTCTCGTTGGTCGCCCGGCTGCCATCGCCGGAAGCCGTGGAGGACAGACCCGTCGCCCGTGCGTCGCGGCCGAACGCAGAGGCGTTCGTGTTGCTGGCGATGCTGCCGTGACCAGCGGCCGTGCTCGAGACGCCGCTCGCGTTGGCTGAACTGCCGAAAGCGGCTGCGTCGGCGGCTCCGGCCGAAGCTAAGCGGCCGACCGCCGTCGCGTTTGCGCCGGCGGCGTTCGCACCGTCGCCGATGGCCGAAGCGCTGGCCCCACCCGCGTTCGCGCCGTTGCCGGCCGCGAACGAGTTGTCGCCGCGCGCGATAGCCCCATTGCCGACCGCGGTTGAGTTGGTTCCGATCGCTTGTGAGGCGTTACCCACGGCGGTCGAGTTCGCGCCGACCGCCTGGGCGTTGTTGCCGAAGGCGCTGGAGTTGTTGCCGGCCGCGTTCGCGCCGTTGCCGAACGCACTCGCGTTGCTTCCGCCGGCGCTGGCGCCGTTGCCCACCGCGCTGGCGTTCGTGCCCGCCGCATTCGCGGTCAAGCCCAACGCCAAGCTTCCGGCCGCGCCTGCGTTCGAGTTGTTGCCGATGGCGATCGCGGTGGGGTCGCCCGTCAATGCTATCGGCTGCGAGGCCTGGCCTTCGAGATAGCCCGCACCCAGCAGTGATCCGCCGCCCAACGAGATGCCTTGCGAATAGGTTTGACCCGTTCCACCGCCCAGACTGATCCGGCCGTTATGCGCCGTGACGCCCATATTCGCCGCGATGTTGGACTGCGCGACGATCGTCCCCGTGAACTCGGCGTTGCAATTAGGTTGTCCCATCTGCACGCCCTGGACCGCAACACTGCCGATGTTGAGACCGGTGCCGACCGCCTGAATGACGATACCAGGAATCTCGGCGATGATAACGACTGCGCCAATCGCCTCAGCGATGAGGCCTGCGACGTCGGTCGCAGCCGCCGCAACGTCGAGTCCGAACGCGACGGGGTCGAGCTGCTCCGCGCAAGGGCTTTGCAACCCGAGGCTCGCCATGTAGTTGGCGGTAGCCACACTCAGCGCCTCGGCCTTGGCTCGCGCTTCGGCCTCTGTGTCCGTAGATTCCGCTTTGTACAAAGGGTCGTTCGCCAGCGCTTCGATTCCCGCTTGTACCGTCGCCGCATCCGTGCCGCTCAAGCTGTCGGTTTGGTTGAAGAAATAGCCCGACGGTGCGCCGGGCACCGACGTGGCCGCAAAGGCCGAACCCACCGGCCCGATCGACGCCACAAGCCCCGCCGCAACAACTGGCAGCACCGTCGAGCGCCGCAGACGCGTCATCAATTGTTTCATCATCGTGATGTCCCCCAAAGTCTGCGTCAGAGTTTGTGCGTGAGTTGCAGAAGCACGGCGCTGCCGCCCACGTCCTGCTCCGCGGTTGTCGGCGTGCCCGCCGGCGTGGGCAGCGTGAGCTCCACGTTGCCGCCGTCGAAGTAGCGGTACCCAAGCCCGATGGACGTCGAGTCCGACACCGCAACGTCCACGCCCGCGCCCAGCTGCCATGCGAAGTTGCCGTCGACGCCGCTATAGACCGCGCCGCCGTCGAACTTGCTGATCGCATAGCCGATGCCGCCGCCGATATAGGGCGTGAACGTGCTGGAATTACCGAGGTCGATCCACGCGTTCGCCATCAGCGCCCACGTCTGCACGTTGCCCTCGTCGGCAACCGTGAAGTTGGTGACGAAGTTCGCTTGGAACGCATACGTGCCCGCACCCGGCGCGTTCGCGACGCCCGGGCTCACGACGGTCAATGGCGCCAACGGCGTGATGTTCAGCGGATGGTTGATGTTGCCGCCGGCCGCGAAAACGCTCGACGCCGTGTCGGTGTCGCTGCCGCCGCCGGAGAGCGTCGCCAACCCGAAATTGTTGCGCCGGAGGGAACCCTCAAACTCAAGACGCAGACCGGGAATGATGTTGTCGTACTCGCGCCCGACCGACGCGCCGACGACGAACCCGGTGTCCGCCTCGGCCCCCGTCATCGTGAAGTTCGTGACCGCGGTGAACACGAAGGCAAGCGTGTGCGGGTGAGGCGCGGGCGACTGGTGCGTGACGGTCGCAAGCCGGCTCGAGTTGACCACGCCGCCGCCGCCCGTCACCTGATCGAGGTCGCTGCCCCAGTTCGCGCCGCCGAAAACCGAAAGATAGAGTTGACCGGCATCGGCCGCGCTTGCGCCGGCAAGCAAAGCCACCGCCGCGGCGGTGTTCCGCAGATATGCTTTCATAGTGTCCCCCAATTATTCCGAGCGCAAACCGTAACAGCGCGATGCTGACGCCGCAAACAGCTGACGGCAATCGCAGGGAGAGTTCGTGCGCCCGTTGGCAACCGCCGCGCGCCCGCATGCGGTCATGTGGGGTGCGCGAAAGACGGCGATGGCAACTTGTTGTTGCAGAATTTTTTCCGGTGCGAATATGTCACCGCATTCGTCCGCGACGCGAGTGACTCGGTTCGCGCTTGCAAGCGCAAGGGCGATCTCGCTCTCAGGGAGGCGATCGTGGTGCCGGCGGTGTAGGCGCGTGCCGGGACGCGTGCCGCGGCGTGCATTTCCACAACCTGTGGATGGAGCATGTCCCCGAATTCGCGAACGCGCCGACCCGCCACGTCACAAACAGGGTAGGCGCCGCCGCGGACTCGCATCGTTCAAGGAACGGTGGAAGAAGTCTGACCGGCAATTTGGGGTGACGGCGCCGGCCGGTGGCCCCATACTTCACGGCGCGAAACGAGTCTCACGCCATGTCGAACCAAACCCGCATCTGGGCCGCCCTCACCGCGATCGCAGGCCTCACCACCCTGGCGACGATTGTCGCGTTCCGCACCCTGCCGGAGGTCCAAGCCGCAGGCCCCTGCATGACCGATGGCGCGGTGCTGAACTTCGAGTTCGCACGCTCGCCCGCCGACCTCGACACGATCTTCGGCGCGGTCGGCAGCGCGTGCCGGGACCAACGCATCGCGGCCCTCGACGCGATCAACACGGTCGACGTGTGGGTGTTCATCCCCGCCTACACGGCATTCGTTTCGTTCGCGGCGATATTCTTGAGCGCGGGCGTACTCCGGCCACTGGCGTGGGCAGCGATTGCCCTGGCCGTCACTGCGCTCGGCGCCGACTATGTCGAGACGCTGAACCTGCTCGCCTATACGCCGGAACTCGCGCCACCCCCAGAGCGCCTGATCGAATCCTCCACCGCCGCATGGATCAAATTTTTCGCTCTCGGGCTGAACGGCCTGCTCCTCGCCGCGCTCTGCTTCACGGCGACCCCGCGCCGCCCGATCCTCGGCGCACTGCTTTGCCTGCCCATCATCGGCGTCACGCTGATGTTCGCCGACCGAAGCTTGATACAAGCCCAATCGTTGGCGTTCTTCGCGAGCTGGACCCCGCTGTTGGTCATGGCCGCCAAAACCGCCGTGACCGGAAGAGCATAAGGAGGAGAGGTCCGAAGAGTAGCTTCGGCGCAAGCTGCGCGCCTTGTCGCAGCCATCTCGTCACAGCGACTTTGAGAAAAATAGGTGATAATTATAGACCCTTCCCCGGGACATGGCCCGGCGGCTGCGACTTGACAGTGTTGATCGGAACCAATCGCCCCGGCGCAAAGTCTGCCGGTGAGGCTACGGGAGACATGCGTCAGCGGTCGCGAGCCCCAGCGTGACGTAACAAGTGACATGAAAGTTACGTCAATGTTACGCCAAAATCCGCAGAACGCCGCCGATGTTACGCTGTGACGGATTCGATTGCGTCGAGAATCTCAGGTTGCGAGGTGCGCGGTCGCTGCAATAGCCGCGTGCAAATTAGAAGACGACCACGCTCCGGATCGACTTGCCCGAATGCATCAACTCGAACGCCTCGTTGATGCGGGTCAGCGGCAGCGTGTGCGTGATCATCGGGTCGATCTGAATCTTCCCCTCCATGTACCAGTCGACGATCTTCGGCACATCCGTCCGCCCGCGCGCGCCGCCGAACGCGGTACCCTTCCACACGCGGCCGGTGACGAGTTGAAACGGCCGCGTCGAAATCTCCTGGCCCGACGGCGCCACGCCAATGATGATGCTCTCGCCCCAGCCACGGTGGCAGCACTCGAGCGCTTGACGCATCACCTGCACATTGCCGGTGCAGTCGAACGAGTAATCCGCGCCGCCCTTCGTCAGATTGACGAGATAAGGCACAAGGTCGCTCTGAACCTCTTTCGGGTTGACGAAATGCGTCATCCCGAACCGCTCGCCCCAGGCCTTTTTCTCCGGGTTGATGTCGACGCCGACGATGATGTCGGCGCCGACCATCCGCAGACCCTGGATCACGTTCAGCCCGATGCCGCCGAGCCCGAACACCACGCAATTCGATCCGGGCTCGACCTTCGCCGTATTGACGACCGCGCCGATGCCCGTCGTCACCCCGCAACCGATGTAGCAAACCTTGTCGAACGGCGCGTCGGAACGAATCTTGGCGACCGCAATCTCGGGCAGCACCGTGTAGTTCGCAAACGTCGACGTGCCCATGTAGTGGAACACAGGCTTACCGCCGAGCGAGAAGCGCGACGAGCCATCCGGCATCACGCCCTTACCCTGCGTCGCGCGGATCTTCACGCAGAGATTGGTCTTAGGGTTCAGGCAGTACTCGCACTCCCGGCACTCGGGCGTGTAGAGCGGAATGACGTGATCGCCCTTTTTGACCGAGGTTACGCCCGGCCCGATGTCCACGACGACGCCCGCGCCTTCATGCCCCAGGATGCTCGGGAAAAGCCCCTCGGAATCGAGCCCTGACAACGTGTAGTCGTCCGTGTGGCAGATGCCGGTCGCCTTGATCTCGACCAGAACCTCGCCGGCGCGAGGGCCGTCCAGGCGGACTGTGGTGACCTCCAGAGGCTTCTTTGCTTCAACGGCAACCGCTGCCCGCACGTCCATGGGTCAAGCCTCCAATGCTGGTTGGCGGCTTCATGCCAGAAGACGGCAGGGGAATGAAGGGGCAGGGCGCGGGAGTTTGAAATCCCGCGCCCGCCTAAAGGTTCTTACGGCCCGAACTGGAAGTCGTTGACGTTCACGTCGGCCGCCGCAATACCCACCAGCAAGATCGAATTCGGCCCGATCGCGATCAGCGTATCCGCACCCTGCGCGGCGATCGACACGTTGGCCGCGAAATTCGCCGCCGTGATGCCGAGCGCCGGGTTCAGACGCAGGAAGTCCTGGCCGGGTCCGCCGCCGCCACCGTTCGGGTTCGGGTCGAAGCCGGTGATCGTGTCGTTACCGAACCCGGTGGTGAACAGGAAGACGTCGTTGTCGGCGCCGCCGTTCATCGTATCGTTGCCCGTCCCGCCGGTGATCCGGTCGTTGCCCGCGCCGCCGAGGATGATGTCCGCGCCGCCACCGGCGATGATGATGTCCGCACCGCCGCCGCCGTTGATGTTGTTGACGGCGTTGCCGAACGTGATCGTGTCGTTGCCCGTGCCACCGATGAAGTTCTCGATGTCGACGAGCGTATCGTTGCCGATCTGCCCGCTGGTTGCTGACGTTGTGGTCACGGTGGCGTCTGCGGTCGTGCCCGACAGGTCGAGCGTATCCACGCCCGCGCCGCCGTTGAACGTGTCGTTGCCGTCGTTCACCGTCGCCACGAACCGGTCGTTACCGTTGTTGCCGAGGAAGGTGTTCGCCCCGGTGCCGCTGGTAAACACGTCGTCGCCGCTACCGCCGGTCACGTTCTCGACGCTCACGATGGACGTGAAGCCCGAGGCCGTTCCCGCGGCGAGGTTGGCCGTCACGCCGGCCGTGCTTGTCGCATAGCTGAGCGTGTCGTTGCCGTTCAGCATGTTGAGCGTCACATTCTCGACGTTCGTAACGGCGCCGCCGGCCACGTTCGTGAGCCGCACACCGTCGAACACGACGCCGAGGTTGTTGCCAGCATTCGATCCGGTGATCGCCAACGTATCGACATCGGCGCCGCCATCGACCGTGTCCGCCCCGTCGCCGAGGTTGTAGAGGATCGTATCGTTGCCCGCGCCGCCCAGCACCGTGTCGGCACCGCCGCCGGCGTTGATCGTGTCGGCGCCGCCCTGGCCGTCGACCAAGTTCACGCCGCCGTTGACGATGATCGAGTCGTTGCCCTGGCTGCCGATGTAGTTCTCGATGCTGGCCAGCGTGTCGGTCCCGGCCTCGGCGCTCGTGGCGCTTCCGGTCGTGATCGTCGCACCGGCCGTCGTTCCGGCCAACGAGTAGGTGTCGCGCCCGCCGTTGCCATTAAACGTGTTGCTGTTGGCGTCGCCGACGAACGTATCGTCGCCGGAACCGCCAGTCGCATTCTCCACGCCCAAGATCGAGTCGAAGCCCGAGGCCGTGCCGGCCGCGAGATCGACCGTGATGGCGGCCGTCGTAATGGCCGGCCCCGTCGGATCGTAAGACAGCGTATCGTTGCCGCCTTCCAGGTCGAGATTGAACACCTCGACGTTGGAAACCGACCCGCCCGCGACCTGCGTGAGCAGCGTACCGTTGAACAACACGCGCATCGTGTTGCCCGCCGCCGTGCCGCGCACGTTCATTGTGTCAATGTCGTCGCCGCCGTCGACCGTATCCGTCTCGTCGCCGATCCGGAACTCAACGGTGTCGTTGCCTGCCCCGCCGCTGACGGTGTCGTTGCCGTTGCCGCCGGTCAAGAGGTCGTTGCCGTCGCCGCCGTTCAGCGTGTCGGCGCCGTTCTCGCCATTGAGGATGTCGTCTTCGCCGAACCCGTTCAGAGTATCCGCGCCGCCGCCACCGTTGATGATGTCCTGACCTTCAGTACCATTGAGGGTCTCGGCCGCACCCAGACCTTGGATGAAGTCGCCGGTGACGATCGTCGGATCGGATGTGACCGTTTCCGCCTGACCGAAGTCGTCGGTGTAGCTCACGACGACGCGCAGTTGGTGGTTCACCTGCGTCTGGCCGGGCGTAAACGAAGCGTTCGTCGCACCCGCGATATTCGTCCAGACGGCACCGTTGAGCTGCTGCCACTGGTAAGTGAAGACGGAGGTCGTCGTACCGTCTTCGTCGATGAAGTTCAGCGCCGCAGTCAGCGTCTGCGTTTCCGTCGGCGTGAGGTCGCTGATATCGATAGAACCCAGCGGCGGGTCGTTGGTGTTCGTCACCACGGCCGAGGCTGCGGAAGCAACGGTTTCCAAGGTCCCTTGGTCGTCCGTGTAGGTAACGACCACGCGAACCTGTTGGCCCACTTGCTCTTGGGTCGGGGCGAAGAACTCGAGGTTTGCGCCCACGACGTCCACCCAATCCGCGAGGTCAACGTCGAACTCCTGCCACTGGTACGCGAAGACGGCAGTCGTCAAGCCGTCGGCGTCCGTGATTTGGTTGATCGCGGTAATGAAGAAGTCTTCCGCTGGCGTCGCGTCGCTGAGGAGCACGGCACCGCCCGGCACGTCGTTGACGTTCTCAACGGCCGCCGTCGGAAGCGAGTAAACCTCTTCCAACACGCCGTTCGCGTCTTGGTAGATCGCCCGCACCCTGAGGCGCAGCCCGACCTCGTCGTCACCCGGCGTAAACACCGGTCCCGTGACGCGCGACGCCTCGCCGCCGGCGATAACCAGCAGGTCTTCGAAGATGCCCGTACCCGGGTCACGCTCGATCTGCCAGTAATAAGTGACCGGCCCCGTGATCGCACCGGTGCCGGGATTATCGGCATCCGTCACGCCGTCGATCGTGACCCGCAGTTGCTGATCTTCGGTCGGCGTATCGTCCGGATCGCCCGATTCCGCGTCGAGGATCGTGAGATTACCTTCAGGCGCATTGTTAAGTCCGCTGAGCACGATTGACTGGTCGGCAAACTGCAGCCGTTCGATGTGCATCAGCGTGTCAGTGCCGTCGCGACCCAACACGGTGTCGATGACCGTGATGACGTCGTCGCTGAAATCGTCCGGCGTACCGTTGTCGTCGACGGACCAATCGTAGTCGGATTCGACGCCGCGGAATACCGCCGTGTCAAAGTCAGGCCCCGATCCGTCGAGGATTTCGCGCACCGCAACCAGCTGCCCGGGATTGTACGTCCCGTTCAACATCAAAGGCACCAACGGCACCAAGCTATCATACGTTGCGATTTCGGCGCCCGTTCCGTCCGGGTTCTCACGAACGCTGACGCGCACGTTCAGCCACTTGTCGCCGTCGATGAGGTCGTCGCCGCCGCGGCCTTCGATAAGGTCGCTGCCGTCACCGCCGAGGATGATGTTACCGGCGTTGAAGCTTGTCACCGGCCCGCCCAGCATTGTCTCAAGCACGTCACGCAAACCGGCAATCAAGTCGATGTTGGTCAGCGTGCTGCCCTGCGCACCGGCGGTCGCGATGCCCGTCGCGTCCAGTTCGTCGCCGCGCAGAATGTCGGAGTGCGACGAACCGGCGAGGCCTTCGACCTGTTCGAAGCGCGCCAGAACGTTCGCCGCCGACGGCGGGATCGGAGCCACGTCGAACGCGCGCAGCGTCAGGTCGATGTTGACCCCCAGCCCGTCGTCTTTGAACGTCGCCCAGTCGAAGCCTGAGGCACCCAGATACTTGTCGCCGGGGCCTGCACTGCCCACCATGATGTCGTCGCCGCCTTCGGCGTTCATGATGTTCGGCATGCCGTCGCCGATATAGATGTCGTTGCCGGCCACCAAGTCGAGCCCGTTCGGGTCGAAGTTGTCGCCCGGCGAGCCGTCGCTGGACCCGCTTTCGATCCAGTCGTCGCCCTCGTTGCCCATCAGCTGCTCATCGCGCGTCGAGCCGAGGAAGAAGTCGTTACCGGCGCCGCCGAACGACTCGGTCGAGTCTTCGCCGCTGACAATGAAGTCTTGGCCTTGGCCGCCGAGAAGCAGGTTGATGCCGTTACCGCCGTGGATGACGTCGTTGCCGTCGCCACCCTGCATGTTGTCGTCACCACCTTTGTCGGTGAGGATGTCGTCGCCCTTGCCGCCCAGCACCATGTCGTTGCCGTAGCCGCCTTCGAGCCGGTCGTTGCCCTCATCGCCGTAGAGCGTGTCGTCGCCTTCCGACGAGACCAGGATGTCGTCGCCCGACGTACCACCCAGAACGACGTGGTCTTCGCCGGTGTACTGCAGGTAGTTGTCGTCGGATCCCGGCGTTTCCGGATTGTCGCGGATCACGAGCGGGATCAGCGGATCTTCGTTCGTCGGGTCGACACTGCCGAGCGCCCCGTTGAACTGTTGCGCCTGATCGACCTCGAGAATGTACGCCGGCGTTGAGAACACGAGGCCAGGCAAGTGCTTGGCGTCGGAGTTCGCCATGATCAACCGGGCGAACGAGTTGTTCTCAAGCTCGGTCACGAAGTTGATGCCCGCGGTGCGGTCCAGATAGTAGAACCGGTCGGCGTTCTGTAGCGCTTCGAGCTGGTTCTCGAACACGAAGTTGAATGTCGAACCCAGCATGCCGCCGAACGGCATCTTCTCTTCGGCCAAACCGCCGATCCAGAAGTCGATCGCGTCGACACCGGTCGTGGTCACGCCTTCCGCCGTGTTCTCGTAAAGGGGCCCGTGGCTGTTCAAGAAGTTGAGCCGGTCGGTGTCGTCGGCGGTGAACGTGCGTTCGTCCTCCGTACCCGCATTGATGACGGCATCACCGCCAAACACCAGCGCGAGCGCGACAGCACGCTTTTCCGCCATCGTATCGACGTCGCCCGCCAGCAGCGCAGCGTGCGTGCCGTAGGCCGCGATGAAGTTGACGAGCGATTCCGGATGCTTGATGTGCTGAACGAAGTCCGCCCAGCTCAGATAGGGCTTCACATTGCTGTCGCCCGTCTGCTGGTAGAAGTCGCGCCGCGCCGCGTTCAGGGACGGAATCCCGGTATCGCGTCCGCGCGCCAGGTTGAGCGCGGCCAGGTCGAGCGGCAGCCCGACCAGGTTGTTGCGCAACGCTTCCGTGACGAACTCGTCGATCTCGTTACCGACTTGCCGCGTGACGCCGCGAACGATCGAGCCGACCGCTTCCGCGGACGTGTCGCCGGAAGCCGCGAATTCGAGCGGGTTCAAGAACGCAGAGATCAAGTCGATCTCGGTGCTTTGGAACGTGGTGTCGAGCCGGTCGATCGTCTCTGTCAGCATCGAGTGACCGAAGCGGTAAACCGTATGTGCGAACTCGGCCACGATGGACGGGTTGATGTAGGCGTCGTAGCCCTGCGTCGGGCCCATAAAGATGTCGATTTGCGGCTGGATCGTGCGCGCGAATTCTTCGAACACGAGATGCTGATACTGCATTTCGGTGCCGAACTTCGCCGCCTGGAACAGGCGCTCGCCGTTCCAAACCAGCGCGTCGATCTGTTCCTGCGTCGTCGGGAACGACGCCGGCTCGGTGCCCGGCAGCAGCCATTCCTTGAGGAAGGCCAAGTCGCCGGTCGCCAGCGCTACATCCTTCGTGTGCTGGACGAGACGATTGTGCTCCGAGTGGAAGATCGAGTGAACGGCGGTCAGGCCGATGTTCTCGTTCACGCGGCCGTCGCCCGCGATGTAGTGCGCGTCGAGCAGCTCATTGTCGTAGGTGCCGGAGATGCCGTCGTCACCGATAACATCGTCGGCGTCGGCGGTCTTCATAGCGCCGGCCGATGTACGCGGCGCTGCGCTGTGCGCGATGTCGTCGAGGAATGCATGACCCGTGCGGTAAGCGTTCGTCAGGTCGATGGGAGCGGCCGGGTTGCCTTCGACCAGAACCCGCCCGTCGTCGCCCGTGCCGATGACGCCGTCGCCGCCCGCTGTGCGCATCACGACCTGCGGGTACCCGTTCGGGCCCTTCAGGAAGTTGCCGTAAAGGTCGGTCGCGAGCAGCGGCACGTTGTTAACGTCCGCGTCGGTCAGATTGATGCCGAGGATATCGCGAGCTTGCGCCTTCACGACGGACCATGTCGCCATGCCGTCTTTCAGCACGTCGTCTGCCGTTCCAAAGTCGCCATCGGCGCCAAGGTCGCGGTTCTCGATCAACTCGCCGGTCGCCACCGGCTTGCCGCCCACGAGGTGATATGCCCGCAGGAACACCTGATGCGACGGGTGTGAGGAGTAGGTCTGGTTTTGGTCCACGAACGGCGAGGTCGTGTTCAGGTGGTCATGGACGTCGTCGGATGTGCCCAAGATATTGTCCGGCCCGGGCTGGTTCGTGGCGCGCGTCAGCACCATGAAGTTCGTCGGCGAACCTTCCACATACAGCGGATCGTCCGGCAACAGCGGCATGAACACCGTACCCGAACCGCCCTTGGTGACGAGGTCGAGGCCGTGGTCGAAGAACTGGCCGAAGAACGTCATCCACGAGTTGAACGGTGCCGACAGGCCCTCATCCGGGGCGACGTTGTCGAACTGGAAGACTTGCTTGTCATCCGCCGTGCCGTAATCGCCGTCGAGGCCCGGGCTGGTGACGATCGTAACGCCGTCCTTCAGAACGTCGTCCACTGTGCGATACAGGCCGTCGACGCCCGGATCGTAAGCGGTGGCATAGGCGGCGTCGTTGTTGGCGGTCTGGTCGACGATCAGGTTCGAGATCGTGCGTGGCGCCGTGTCCAACACCAAGCCGCTGTTCGCCTCATAACCAGGCAGGAAGTTCGCTTCGACCAACCGCGGGAACACGTTGTCCGCCGCGCCGAACTCGTCCTGGCCGAGGACGAGGTTGTTGAACGAACCGTCCACCGTCCGCAGACCGGCCGGCACGCGGCTGTTTGGAACGAGTGAGAGCAGATCCTCGCCGCCCGCATGCCGTTCTGCGATCCTGATTTGGTCGAGGATGAACTGCAGGTCGGCGCGAATGAACCGCACGCCCTCGCTGTCCGCGGTCACCGTCATATCGACCGGCGGTCCCGGAGGCGCCGGAGGCGGCCCATCCAGGACGGGCGCCGTCGGCGCCGAGAACACGTTCTCAAGTACGCCGTGCTCGTCTTGGTACACCGCGCGAACGCGTAGCGCGAGCCCGGCCAGGCCTTCCTCGACCGTGAAGTTTGGTGACGCGACTGCAACGCCAGCGCCGCCTATGATGTCGGTGAAGACGCCGGAACCCGGAACCAGCTCGACCTGCCAGTAGTACGCAACGCGTCCGGTGATCGACCCGCCCGCGTTGTCGGCGTCTGTAACGCCCAAATTGGAAACAGACAGGGTCTGTCCTTCGGTCGGAGTCGCATCGGGATCGCCGCTGCTGGCGTCCAGAATCTCAAGCAGGCCGACCGGATCGGCATTGAGCCCCGGCGCAAGCGTGACAACCGTGTCCGCGAACTGCAGACGTTCGATGCCGATCAACCGATCGGCGCCGTCGCGGCCGGCCACTGTATCGATGACGCGAATGATGTCATCGCTCGTGTCTAACGTGCCGCGATCGTCAATCGTTTCAAAGTCGTATTCATCAAAGTTACCGGAGAAGACAGCAGTGTCGAAGTTGAAGTTGCCGTCGCCGTTGACGACCTCCCGTACGATCTCGAGTTGGCTCGGGTTGATCTCGCCGGACATCATCCGCGAGACGAGCTCGGAAATGTGGTCAACCGAGTCGATCTCAATCGAATGATCCAGCGGATCGCGCACGCTCACGCGCACGTTCAGCCACTTGTCGCCGTCGATGATATCGTCGCCGGCGCGACCTTCGATAACGTCGCTGCCGTCGCCGCCGAGGATGATGTTACCTGCGCCGAACGAAGTGACAGGGGCGCCGAACGCCGCCGTAAGAAGCTCTTGCAGCCCGTCGATCAGAGCGATGTTGGTGAGCACGCTACCGCGCGCACCAGCGGTCGCGATCTGCAGTGCATCGGCGTCGTCGCCGCGCAGCACGTCGCCGTGCTTCGAACCCGACAGCCCCTCGATGTCGCGGAAGCGGTTCATCACCGCCGCGCCCGAAACCGGCAGCGGCGCCTCGTTAAACGCATCGCCGAACATGTCGACGTTAACGCCGAACCGGTCGTCCTTGAACGTCGCCCAGTCGAAGCCGGACATGCCCTTGAACTTGTCCGGGCCGCCGCTGCCGACCATGATGTCGTCGCCGCCTTCGCCGATCATTTCGTCGAAGGTGCCGTCGCCGACGAACACGTCGTTGCCGTTGATGGCGTCGTCGCCGAACGGATTGAAGTTGTCGCCCGGCGCGCCGTCTTGCGTGCCGATTTCGAACCAGTCGTCGCCTTCGTTACCGGCCATCTGCACGTTCATCTTGGAGCCCAAGATGAAGTCGTTGCCTTCGCCCGCGATGACTTCGGTCACGTCTTCGCCGGTGATGATGAAGTCGTTGCCAGGGCCCGCGATGATCAGGTTGAGGCCGTTGCCGCCGTGGATGACGTCGTTGCCGTCGCCACCTTTGAGAACGTCGTCGCCGCCCATGTCGGAGATGATGTCGTCGCCGTCGCCGCCACGGATCTCGTCGTTGCCATAGCCGCCTTCGAGCCGGTCGTTGCCGCCGTCGCCATAGAGCGTGTCGTCGCCAATCGAGGAGACGAGAATGTCGTCGCCGGACGTACCGCCGAGCACCACGTGGCCGTCGCCCGTATACTGCAGATAGTTGTCGTCGGTGCCCTCGGTCTCCGGATTGTCGCGGATGACCAGCGCCGTCAGCGGATCGTCGCCGGTGGGGTCGGCGCTGCCGAGGTCGCCATTGTACTGATGCGTTTGATCGACCTCGAGCGTGAACTCGGGCGTCGAGAACGCGAGCGCGGGCAAGTGCAGGACACCCATGTTCTTCTCGATGATGCTCGAGAACGAGTTATTCTCGAGTTCATTGACGAAGTTGAGGCCAGCAAGGCGGTGCAGATAATAGAGCCGGTCGCCGTCCTGCAGTGCTTCAAGTTGCGTCTCGAAAACGAAGTTGAACGTCGAACCCAGCATGCCGCCGAACGGCATCTTCTCTTCGGCCAAACCGCCGACCCAGAAGTCGATCGCGTCGACGCCCGTCGTGGTCACGCCTTCCGCGGTGTTCGCGTAACCCTCGCGGCTGTTCAGGAAGTTGAGGCGGTCGGTGTCGTCGGCAACGAACGTACGCTCTTCCGGCGTGCCCGCGTTGATGACGGCTTCACCGCCCAAGACCAGGGCAAGCGCGACGGCGCGCTTCTCGGCAAGCGTGTCGACGTCCGGCGCCGTTAGCGCCAAATGCGTGCCGTACGCGGCGATGAAGTTCACCAACGACTCCGGATGCTTGATGTTCATCGCGAAGTCGACCCAGCTGATATAGGGCTTCAGCTGGCTATCACCGGTACCGTTGTAAAATTCGCGCCGTGCTGCGTTCAAGGACGGCACGCCCGTGTCGCGACCGCGCGCAAGGTTGAGCACCGCCAGGTCGAGCGGCAAGCCCACCAGGTTGTTGCGCAACGCGACCGTCACGAACTCGTCGATCTCGTTGCCGACATCACGCGTGACGCCGCGAATGATAGCGGCCGCACCCTCTTCGGGCGTCATGCCGTTCGGCGCGAACTGCAGCGGGTTCAGAAACGCGCTGATCAGATCGATGTCGTTGCTGACGAAGTTCGCGTCCAAACGATCGACCGTCTCGGTCAGCATCGAGTGACCGAAGCGGTAAACCGTGTGCGCGAACTCGGCGACGATCGCCGGGTTGATTGTGTCGTTGAAGTCGAGGAACGCGTCGACTTGCGGCTGAATCGTGCGCGCGAATTCTTCGAACACGAGATGCTGGTACTGCATCTCGGTGCCGAACTTCGCCGCTTGGAATAGGCGCTCGCCATTCCACTGCAGCGCGTCGATCTCTTCCTGCGTGACCGGGAACGAAGCCGGTGCCGTGCCGGGCGCCAACCATGCCGTCAAGAACGTAAGGTCGCCGCTCGCGACGACGACGTCCTTCGTGTGCTGCACGAGGCGGTTGTGTTCCGCGTGGAACACGGCGTGCACGGTGGTTAGACCGATATTCTCGTTCACGCGGCCGTCGCCGGCGATGTAGTGCGCGTCGAGCAGCTCGTTGTCGTAGGTACCGGAGATGCCGTCATCGACGCCGGCAATGTCATCCGCGTCCGCGGTTTTCATCGCGCCCGCCGATGTCCGCGGCGCCGCGCTGTGCGCGATATCGTCGAGGAACGCATGGCCCGTGCGCCAGGCATTGGTCAAGTCGATCGGAGCGGCCGGATTGCCTTCGACCAGAACCCGCCCGTCGTCGCCCGTACCGAAGACGCCATCGCCGCCGGCCGTGCGCATTACGACCTGCGGGTACCCGTTCGGACCTCTCAGGAAGTTGCCGTACGGATCGGTCGCGAGCAGCGGCACATTGGTGACGTCGGCATCGGTCAAATTGATGCCCAGGATGTCCCGCGCCTGAGCCTTCACGACGCCCCAGGTCGCCATGCCGCCGATCGGCACGTCGTCCGCGGTCCCAAAGTCGCCATCGGCGCCAAGGTCGCGGTTCGTGATCAACTCGCCGGTCGCGACCGGCTTGCCGCCGACGACGTGGTAGGCGCGCAGGAACACCTGGTGCGACGGGTGCGACGAGTACGTCTGGTTCTGGTCCACGAACGGCGACGTCGTGTTCGTATGCTGATGGACGTCGTCGGACGTGCCCAAGATATTGTCGGGGCCGGGCTGATTCGTGGCGCGCGTCAGCACCATGAAGTTCGTCGGCGAGCCTTCGACGTACAGCGGATCGTCCGGCATCAGCGGCACGAACACCGTGCCCGAACCGCCCTTGGTGACGAGGTCGAGACCGTGGTCGAAGAATTGCCCGAAGAACGTCATCCATGAGTTGAACGGTGCGGACAAACCCGCATCCGGCGCGACGTTGTTGAACTTGAAGACCTGCGTGTCGTCGGCCGTTCCGAATGTGTGGTCGAGGCCGGGGCTGGTGACGATCGACACGCCGTCCTTCAGCACGTCGTCCGCTGTTCCAAGGACCCCGTCGAGGCCCGGATCGTAAGCCGTGGCGTACGCCGCGGGGTTGTTCGCCGTCTGGTCGACGATCAGGTTCGAAATGATGCGTGGCGCGGGATCGGTGACCAATCCGCTGCTCACCTCGTACCCATCCAGGAACGTCGCTTCGACCATCCGCGGGAACGTGCCGTCCGCCGAGCCGAAGCCGGTCTGGCCCGGCAGCAAATGGTTGAACGAGCCGTCGACCGTACGAAGACCGAAGGCGACCTCGGTGTTCGGCAGCATGTCGATCAGGTTTTCACCCGCCGCGTGGCGTTCGGCGAAAATGATCTGCGCCAGGATAAAGTCGAGATCGGACCGGATGTATTTGACCATGGTCTTAGTGCCTTTCTTCTTCGGCGAAACGGTTGTGGGCGTGAATCTTGAGAGGTCTCATCACTCTCTCCACGCCCGGTTGATGCTGTCGGTTAGCGGCTGCGTTAGGTAAGCCATCGCGGTACGATCGCCGGTTTTGATCATGACGGCGGCGGGCATGCCGGGTTGCACATGCACGCCCTTCAAGCGCTCGATCTCGCTCTCGGGCACGTCGACATGCGCCACGAAGTACGTGGCGCTCGTCCGCGCGTCCTGCATCGCATCGGCCGACACGTGCGTCACGCGTCCGAAAATCGGCACGGCGACACGCTGGTTGATGCCCGTCAGTTTGATTTCGGTTTCAAGCCCGATCTTCACCGAGTCGACATCGCTCGGGCGAAGCTGCACTTCGACCATCAAGCGATCGTCGGTCGGCACGATCTCAAGGATCGTGTCGCCCGGACGCACGACCGAACCCACGGTGTTCACGCGCGACGCCATCACCGTGCCCGCGACCGGAGCGCGGATCGTCATCGCCTCATAGGCCTTCTTCGCGGCGTTGTACTGCTCGCGCAGCGTCGGAATCTTGGCCTGTGTATCGCGCAGCTCGCCTTCGACGACCGTCATCAGCTGGTTCCGCGCCTGCGCCAGCTTCAGCTCGTTCTCGATCAAGGCGCTACGCGTGCGCGCGGCACTCGCCGCGATTCGCCCGGCGCTACCCGACAATTGCGTCACCTCGCGCCGGAGCGAAAACACGCGCGTACGCGTCGTGTAGCCCTTCTCGAAAAGGTCCTCGACTGCCGCAAGTTCCTTGTTCGTCAGCCCGATCTGTTGCGTTGCCGACTGGCGCTCGGCGGTAAGGCCGGCGAGTTCGTTCTTCAGCTGCTCGTGCTGCTCTTCGATGATCGACAGCTGTCCCCGCATCTCGACGCGGCGCACGTCGAACAGCTGCTGCTGCCCGTCGATGATCGCCTTAACGGTGGGGTTTTTGGCGGCTACGGCGGTCAATTCCGCCGGCACCTGCATCTTGTCCTGGTTCAGCGCCTCGGCGTAGAGCCGCGCCTCGCTTGCAACCGCCAGGAAGAACGAGTCGCGCGTGCGGGCAAAGCGTTCGACCGCATCGGCGTCTTCAAGTTGAACCAAAACCTCGCCCGGCTTCACCACCGACCCGTCTTCGACGCGAATGGCGCGAATGACGCCGCCGGTCGGGTGTTGCACCTGCTTGCGCTTCGAGGCAACGACGACTTGGCCGTTCGCGACGACGGCGCCGGCGATCGGCACGGTCGTACTCCAAATGCCGAAACCGCCGAATCCGAGCGCAATGACGCTGAAACCGATCATCGCCGCGCGCTTCGTCGACATGGAAACGCGCCCGACCTTGTCGGGAAAATTCGGACGGCGGGGGCTCGGTTTAGCTTGTTGCATGGCGCGATTCCAAATTCGTGACGGTGGCTTGCTGTCCGGGGCGTTGCGCCGCTTGGCCGTTGGCCGTGGATGCTGCCGCCTTGTTCAACGCGGCGAGAACCTCGTCGCGCGGACCGAACGAAACGATTTCCCCCCCACGCAGCACGGCGATCTTGTCGACCGCCGGCAGAATGCCCGGGCGGTGCGTGACCACGATGACCGTGCGCCCTTGCTTCTTCAGTGTCTCGACCGCGCGGCGCAGTTCGGCTTCGCCGTTCGCGTCGAGATTGGCGTTCGGCTCGTCCAGGACGACGAGCCGCGTGTTGCCGTAAAGCGCTCGCGCGAGTGCGATGCGCTGGCGTTGACCGCCGGACAGCAGCTTGCCACGGTCGCCGATGACGCTGTCGTAACCGTTCGGCAGCGTCAGGATGAAGTTGTGCGCGCCCGCGACTTTGGCCGCTTCGACGATGGCGGCCGAATCGTGATCGCCATAGCGCGAGATGTTCTCGGCGACCGTGCCGTCCAAAAGCTCGACATCTTGCGCGAGGTAGCCGACATGCGGGCCAATCTCCGCCGACGGCCAATCCGAGACTTCGACGCCGTCGAGGCGGACGCTGCCCGACGTCGGCTTCCATGCGCCGATCATCAGGCGAGCCAGCGTGGACTTACCGGTTCCGGTAGGACCGATGATGCCAAGTGTCTCGCCAGGGCTGAGTTCGAACGAGACGTTTTGCAAGATCGGCTCTTTGACGCCTTCAAAGCGCATCCAAACGTTTTCGAGCTTGAACCCGCCTTCGGGCGGCGGCAGTTGGGTCCGCTGACCTTGCGCGTCGGCTTTCAGGGCTGCGTTCAACCGCGCATACGCTTGCCGCGCATGCACAAAGCCCTTCCATTGGCCGATCGCCGCCTCGATTGGCGCCAGCGCCCGGCCCATGATGATCGAAGAAGCAACGATCGCACCGGCGGAGATTTCGTTGTTCAGTGCAAGCCAAGCGCCGAGCGCCAGCGAGAACATCTGCAACGCTTGGCGGGTGAGTTTGGCCGCGGTGTTGAGCCGCGTGCCGCGGTCGCTCGCGAGCGCTTGCCAAGCGAGGCTGGCATCGTGGTGCTCCTGCCAGCGCTTGCGGATGTTGTCCGACATGCCCATGGCACGCGCTGATTCGGAGTTATTGTGCAGTGTTCCGATGAAATATTCGGAATCGCGTTGCGCGGTCGTCGCCTCGCCGAGCGGCTTACGGGTCGCCAACTCGCTCATATAGGTGAGCGCTAGAATAATGAGTGCACCGCAGAGGGCGAGCGTACCCAGGGCAGGGTGGATCACAAAGACGAGCAGCATGAAAATCGGCGCCCAAGGCGCGTCGAACAGCGCGATTAGCCCCGGTCCGGAGAAAAACCCGCGCACGGCGTCCAGATCCCGCAGGCCCTGCGCCGAACTCATCACCTTATTATGGGCGTCGAGCGAAAGGCCGAACGTGTCGGTGCTGAGTTCGCTGTCGAGCTTGGCGCCGGCGCGAATCAGCAGGTCCGAACGCGCCACCTCGAGCATCGACTGGAAAAGCAGAATCCCGATCGCCAGAATGGTCAGGAAAATCAGCGTGTCATAGCTCTGCGAGGTCAGAACGCGGTCGTAAACCTGCAGCATGAACAGCGGGCCGTTCAGCATCGCGAGGTTGATGAAGAAGCTGAAAATGCCGACGGTCACGAAAAGCTTGCGCGACCGGAACAGCGCTTGACCGAGCAGGCTGGTGCGAGCGTCAGTCATGCGACGCTCCAATCTGACCCGGATCAACCTCTTGATTGATTGGCACGCGCCGCGTTACGCGTGCCAAACTGGAACGCATATGACGTCCGCGTGGTTGACGCCTGACGCTGTTATCTTGTTGTAATGATTGAAGATTTTCGGTCATTTTTCGCCCTTGAGACGAGCGGCGGCAGTCCTGTCTCACCTGACGCCAAGTGCAGGCGGCGGGCCAGGCCGCAAACGAAGTCAACGCTTCGTTAAGCCCCCTGGGCGCACCTCGCCCGTTCGCAGCCGCGAGGGCTGCGCTCCCCAGTCCAACACACATTTTTTTGGTTCAAGACCCCGTCGGCACGTCGGCAGGCTTCATCGCCTGTCGTACTTTTCTAACGGAACATTCACCTGCGGCGAGAACACACCACAAGCGAAGACTGCTTTTATTCCCAGACCCCGTAGGGGTACCCCTTTCGAGACCATCGCCCGCGTGAGTCGCTATCCGATCGGGTCCTTTCCAAGCCCGCCAAATAGGCAAATCGTGCTTCTCGAGCCCATGTGGCGGGTAAAGTGTCCCCAAATCTTGACGGCACGCTTGGGCTGCTTGCCGGGTTTGGTCGGAAGTAACCTTGACCAACGTCGCGACATCCTTTGGGTGGCAAACCCAGAGGGTGAACGAAAGGTTATTCCTTGGGGTTAAGGTTATCCTTTCGAACTGTCTAATTTCGGTGACACCTCAGATCAATTGTTTGGGGAAAATCAGAACTATCTGGCTGGTTGTCACTTTATTCCCTAAGAATCTCTGAATATTTTCGCCAGACCTGACTTTGGTGCCATGTTTGCATCGGCAGGTTTTCCGGTGAGTGGCAACACCGGGCAGGGGACAGACCATGAAAAGAACACCACGTCTGGTTGCGCGGGGCACGGCAGTAGCCCTCGCGCTCGGCTGTACTCTTTCGGGCGTGGCGCACGCCGAATTCGACATTCCAACCGGCGCGCCGCCGAGTCCGCTGTTCGGTGCACTTCCGTACAGCCAAGAGCTCCAACTCTTCGAAGAGTTTGGAACCTCGCCGATCCCGGCGACGAGCTGCGTTGGCTGCACGCTGCTCCCACCGGTGCAGTCGTGCACAAGCGGCCCGGTTGGCGCGGCATTGGACAATTTCTTGAAGCAGCAAATTTGGCCGCTTCCGGCGCGCGAAGCGAATGTCGGTGCGCTGAATCCCTGGCACAACAAGATCAACGACTGCGTCTACGCGCCGATGAGCAAGACGCTATACAAGAGTGTGGCTGAAGGCCGGCCTGGCGGCGAGTGGTTCTCCCATCAACGCTGGGGCGAGTTCAAACCCTCGGTCTATTTTCAAAGCGCCCAAGCCGGCGCGCGCAGCAACGGTGGTTTGCGCGACACCAGACAGCGCCACGGCTACGCCGTAGGTGAATTCAAGCTTGGCGGCCTCTACTATCGCGGCGGCACGACCAAGAACACGCAAGTGCGCGTTCATCCGAATATGCCGGTGCAAGACCCGAACTCCGTTTGGACGTTCGATGGCACGTTGCCGCCGAAGCTGCTGATGGCACGCTATGGCGAACCGGTCTTGTTCCGCCATTTCAACGCGCTGCCGATTGATCGCAGTGCCAATATGGGATTCGGCCGCCACACGATCTCGACCCATTATCACAATGGACACCACCCCGCCGAAAGCGACGGCTACACGGCGGCGTTCTTCTTCCCGGGCCAGTATTACGACTATCGCTGGCCGATGGTGTTGGCGGGTTACGACACCATCAACACGACGGCCACCGATCCGCGTGCTGCGACGCCGAACGGCGCCGGCGGAACGACGCGCATTCGCGGCGACTGGCGCGAAACGATGAGCACGCACTGGTTCCACGACCACATGCTCGATTACACGGCGCAGAACGTCTACAAGGGCAACGCCGCGATGGCGAACCTCTACAGCGCCGTCGATCGCGGCCGCGAGGGCCTGAGCTGCCACTACGCGAACCCGACAAACGTCAATCTCTGTCTGCCTTCGGGCACGGCGCTCGATTGGGGCAACCGCGACTATGACGTCAACCTCGTGATTGCCGACAAGGCGTGGGACGCGAACGGTCAGTTGTTCTTCAACATCTTCAACGTCGACGGCTTCCTCGGCGACCGGATGACGGTGAACTGGCAGTACAAGCCCTACATGAACGTTCGCGCGCGGCGCTATCGCTTCCGCATCCTGAACGGAAGCGTCTCGCGTTACCTGAAGCTGACGATCGCGACGGCGTCGGGAACGCGCGTGCCGTATTATCTCGTCGGCAACGACGGCAATCTCATGGAGCACGCCGTCCCCTTCCCGAACGCGCAATCTCAAGATCTGCCGGAACAGGGAATTGCAGAGCGCTACGATATCGTCATCGACTTCAAGCAGATTCCGCCCGGCACGAAGATCTATATGCATAACCTGATGGAGCACAAAAACGGTCGCAAACCGACCGGCGCGATTCCGCTCGCCGACGTGATTGCGCGCCGCTACGCGGGCGACCCGGCTGTCGGTCCAATCATGGAGTTCCGCGTTGTCGCTCAGCCGGTGGGCGCTGTGGATCGGAGCATGAACCCGGCCGACTACGTCGAAGGCAAGAAGCAGATGATTCCTCTGCCGCGGCCCACCGGAGCCGAACTCGCGACGGCACGGCATCACACGTTCGAATTCGGCCGCAGCGGCGGTACGACCGACGATATGCCGTGGACGATCAAGACCGACGGCGGCCCGGGCTTCAACATGGACTCCAAGCGCGTCTCGGCCGCGCCCACCAAGGACACGTTGGAGATTTGGCATCTTCGCAACGGTGACGGCGGTGGCGCCGACAACGGCTGGTCGCACCCGGTCCACATTCACTTTGAAGAAGGCATGATTCTCGCGCGCGACGGTCTGCCGCCGCCGGCGTGGGAGCGGTGGGCCCGCAAGGACGTCTATCGCATCGGCCCGGGCGCCGATGCGAGCGGGACCATCGACCTTGCGATCCGCTTCCGGGAGTTCATGGGCACGTTCATGGAGCATTGCCACAATACGCAGCATGAGGATCACGCGATGCTCTTGCGGTGGGACGTGCGCAATCCGGGGCAGACGATCGCCATCCCCTCGCCCAAGGCCACCTGGGAAGGCGTGATGTACGAGGACAGCTACGACCTCGAAACCGCGGCCAATGGCGCGCTCCCCGCAGGAGCGCCATGACAAGAGCGGCCCTTTGGTTCGCCGCTCTTTCACTCGTTACAGCATGGCTTGCCGTCGAAGGTTCGGCGGCAAGCGCTGAACGCGGGTGGCACGGCAACTATTTCCCGAACATCGTGCTGACGACGCAGGACGGAAAAAAGGTCCGTTTCTACGACGACCTGATCCGCGGCAAGGTCGTTTCGATCAACTTCATCTACACGAGCTGCGGCGACATCTGCCCGCTCGACACGGCACAACTGCGCCAGGTCCATGCGCTTCTGGGAAATCGTGTCGGCAAAGACATTTTCATGTACTCGATTTCGATCGACCCGGAGCGCGACACGCCCGCGGCGCTGAAGCGCTACATGCGCAGTTTCGACGTAGGCCCCGGCTGGACCTTTCTCACTGGCAAGCGCGCCGATGTCGAACTCCTGCAAAAGCGCCTGGGGATGAGACCGGCCGAGCGCGGAAAGCTCAAAGAGCACGACACCCGTCTGATCATGGGGAACGAAAAGAACGGCAGCTGGGTCAAACGCTCGCCTTATGACGACCCCAACATTCTGGCCGCTCTGCTTGGCGAATCTCTATCGAACTACGCGACGAGCGGCGGCGACGCAGTGCCCTACGACCGTGCCGTTCGGGTGAGTGGCGTCACGCGCGGCAGCTATCTCTTTCGGACGCGCTGTGACTCCTGTCACACGATCGGCGGCGGCGACAAGCTGGGGCCGGATTTGCGAGGCGTTGCGGCAGCTCGCACGCGCGACTGGCTGGTGCGCTGGATCAAGGAACCCAACAAGATGATCGCGGAGAAGGACCCCGTCGCGCTCGATCTGCTGGCACGCTTCCGTAACCTTCCGATGCCCAACCTGGGCATGAACGACATCGATGCCGAGGCGCTCATCCAGTACATGGAACAACAGGACAAGGCGCAGCACCCTCATCCGAAAGTCGAGTCCGCCACTCGTTAGGCAGTGCCCACTGCTCCAAAAGGGGGCCTCCTTTTGGGGGATGTTCCGGGCGCCTCCGAAGTTCCTCCCTCATGTGATCGCTCAAGCACATTCTGTGGAAATTCAGTGACGGGTTGACCTGGATCAACTCGCAACGCTGCCTTTGATCGGTATCGGGTGTAGAGAATTTCGGGGACACGACTCGTCGCTTCCACCGAATCGCAGGTCACCCGACAGCCAAGGGGCATCGAAATGAACCAAAGAAAAAGACTAGCCGCGACAGCGGCCATGATCGTCGGTGTGTCAATTCTCGCGGGCACTGGAGTGGCAACAGCCGGGTTCGACATTCCGACGGGAGCGCCCCCGTCGCCGCTGTTCGGCGCCCGGCCGTTCACACAGGAAATGCCGCTTTTTGAGGAATTTGGCCTACGGCCCATCCCGACCAGCACATGCCCGGACTGCGGACCCATGCCGCCCGCGCTCTCTTGCGCGAGCGGGCCTGACGGCGCCGCGCTCGATGATTTCTTGAAGAAGGCCATCTTCCCAGCGCCCACGCGCGAGTCCTACGGCGCGGCGCAGAGTGCCTGGCACAACATGGTCTCGAACTGCGTCTTTCCGCTCAAAACCAGCTTTGCCGAGGGTCGTCCGCCCGGCGAGTGGTTCTCACACCAGCGTTGGGAGGAGTTCCCGGCGACGCAATTCTTCATGAGCGCGCAGGCCGGCGCCCGCATGAATGGCGGCCTCCGCGACGCTTATCAGCGCCATCACTACGCCGTCGGCGAGTTCAAACCGGGCGGCCTCTACTATCGAGGCGGCACGACCAAGGGCGCGCAAATCCGCATCCACCCGCTGATGCCGGTGCAGAAGCCGGAGTCCGTGTGGACGTTCGACGGGACGCTGCCACCCAAGCTCCTCATGGCGCGCTACGGCGACTCCATCATTTTCCGTCACTTCAATGCGCTTCCCATTGACGTCGCGGCGAACAACGGCTTCGGCAAGAACACGATCACCACGCACTACCACAACGGCCACAACCCGGCCGAGAGCGATGGGTTCGCCGGCGCGTACTTCTTCCCCGGCCAATACTACGACTACCACTGGCCGATGATCTTGGCCGGCTACGACACGATCAACACCGGCGCCACCGATCCGCGCGCGGGCGCGCCGGACGGCGCAGGCGGCATCAAGCGCCTACGCGGCGACTGGCGCGAGACCATGAGCACGCATTGGTTTCACGACCACATGATCGATTTCACGGCGCAAAACGTCTACAAGGGTAACGCCGCCATGGCGAACCTGTACAGCGCCGTCGATCGCGGCCGCGAGGGGTTCCAGTGCCACTATGCGAACCCGGCAAACGCGAATCTCTGTCTGCCGTCGGGCACCGCGCTCGATTGGGGTAATCGAGACTACGACGTCAACCTGCTCGTCGCGGACAAGGCTTGGGGCCAGGACGGGCAGCTGTTCTTCAACGTCTTCAACAAGGACGGCTTCCTCGGTGACCGGATGACGGTCAACTGGGCCTACAAACCCTATCTCGACGTTCGCGCCCGCCGCTATCGTCTCCGGATCCTGAACGGCTCGGTCTCGCGCTACGTCAAGATCGCAATCGCGACCGCCTCCGGTCAGCGCGTTCCGTTCTACATGATAGCCAACGACGGCAACATCATGGAGCACGCGGTCGCCTTCCCGAACGCGAAGAGCCAAGCGCTGCCTGAGCAAGCGATCGCCGAGCGCTACGACATCGTCGTCGACTTCAAGCAGTTCGCGCCGGGCACGAAAATCTACATGTACAACCTGCTCGAGCACGAAAACGGCAAGGGCCCGAAGCAGGAAATACCGCTCGCCGACATCGTCGCCGGCCGTTATGCGGGCGACCCGGCCGTCGGTCGGTTCTTGGAGTTCCGCGTCGTCGCCTATAGCGGCACCGATCGCAGCATGAACCCGGCGGACTATGTCGAAGGCAAGAAGAAGATGATCCCCCTGCCGATGCCGAGCACGGCGGAACTGTCGACGGCGCGTCAGCGGTCGTTTGAGTTCGGCCGCAGCGGCGGCACGGACGACAGACCCTGGACGATCAAGACCGACGGTGGCCAGGGTTTGGGCGCGGATGTGCAGAGAATATCTGCAAGTCCGACCAAGGGCAGCCTTGAGATTTGGCATCTATCGACACCGGGTGGCTGGAGCCATCCCGTCCACATCCACTTTGAAGAAGGCATGATCCTCAAGCGGGACGGCCAAACGCCGCCACCGTGGGAACGTTGGGCTCGCAAGGACGTCTACCGCATTGGCGATTTCGCCGACTCGAGCCGAAGCGTCGACTTGGCGATCCGCATCCGTGAGTTCATGGGGACCTATGTCGAGCACTGCCACAACACGCAGCACGAGGACAACGCGATGCTGCTGAGGTGGGACTCGAAGAACCCGGGCCAGACCATCGCCATCCCCACGCCACTCCCGAAGTGGGAAGGGGTGCAGTACGAGCCGTCGTTCTCCCTCGCCGGAAACTGAAAGTACGGGGCTCCGCCTCCATTCTGGACGCGGAGCCCAACTTGTTGCGGGTGGATTGAATCTTGATGCGTCTGACGGTCCTCGCCCTTTTTTCTCTCGCCCTCCTGCTCGTTCCCGTGCGCGCGGCGCAGCCGTGGCACGAGAATTACTTTCCAAATGTGGAACTGACCGACCAAGACGGCAAGGCGCACAAATTTTATGACGACGTCATCAAGGGCAAAGTCGTCGCGCTGAATTTCATCTTCACAAAATGCACGGATGTCTGCCCCGTCGACACGGCGCAACTTCGCCAAGTGGCCGAACTGCTCGGCGACAAGCTCGGTCGTGACGTCCACTTCTATTCCATCTCGATCGACCCCGAGAACGACACGCCCGAGGCACTAAAGCGCTACCGCCACACCTTCGACGTCCCGGAAAAGGGCTGGACGTTCCTCACCGGCAAAAAGTCTGAGATCGATCTCTTGCGCCGCAAGCTCGGCCTCCTCGGCGCGGATCCCGAACCACTGAAGCAACACAGCAGCACGCTCATCATCGGCAACGAGACGACGGCGCAGTGGATCAAACGCTCGCCCTACGACCATCCGAAGTTGCTCGCGAACCTCTTGAGCGAAGCTCTGCGCAACTACGTGCCGGCAGGTGGCGAGAAACTCTCCTACGCCGAGGCGGCCCGGATCACCGGTCTGACGCGGGGTCAGAACCTGTTCCGCACCCGCTGCCAGGCGTGCCACACGATCGGCGAGGGCGACAAGCTCGGGCCCGACCTCAAAGGCGTCGTGGCCGCGCGCGACGCGGCGTGGCTGACCCGCTGGCTCAAGGAGCCGGACAAGATGATCGCAGAGAAAGACCCGGTCGCACTCGCGCTCATGGCGAAGTACCGCAACTTGGCGATGCCGAACCTCAGCCTGAACGACGTCGACGCCTCGGCCGTCATCGAGTACCTGCTGGAGCAGGACGCGAAGCTGGCCAGGCAAGAGCACGGCGGCCATCACTGACGGCGACGCCAGCGCCAACGCTTGGCGTACCCCTCACCGAGAGGCTGCGCGGGGGAGAGTCGGGCAGGCTAAACACGAAGAGCACGAAGGTCCGCCAAGAGGCACGAAGAGGCATGGGTGGCGTCAAGGTTGGCGCGATGGACCAGAATTTTACCGGCGCTTCGCGCCATGATTTTCGTCGGCGCGAAGCGCCAAATGAATTCTGAAGCCCTCACCTGCCGTCAAGCAGCACAAACGTCCTCGTGCCTCTTGGCGAACCTTCGTGCGCTTCGTGTTTAGTCTTGCTGTCTCTCTAGCGCTCAGTCCCTCGATGAGAGCAGCACGTGAAGCCACGGGATCGGAAACCCACTAAACCGAAAAACTCGTCCCGCAGCCGCACGACGACTTCGCATTCGGGTTCTTGATCTCGAAGTGCGAACCCATCAGCCCTTCGATGAAGTCGACCTCGGACCCGCCCAGGAACTCCAGCGACACCTGGTCGATCACCACCCGCGCGCCGTCGCGCTCGATCAGCACGTCGTCATCCGCGCGCGCATTGTCGAACGAGAAATCGTACTGAAAGCCGGAACAGCCGCCGCCGTTGACGGCGATGCGGAACATCGCCCCCGGACCTTCGGCCGCAGTCAATGCCGCGATGCGTTTCGCGGCACTCGCGCTCACGCGAACTTGGGTTGCAGATTCCATTGGTAACTTTCGGTTAACCTCGGACCCCTTAAAGAGGCCTGACGTAGCACTACTATTATATGTGCGTGCGGGCCCTCGCGTCCAAGCCCTCGATAAGGCAACGCCAACCCCCGCGCGAAAGGTGCTTCTGTTGAGCGGTTTTCGCCCCTTTGCCGGCCTCGCTTCCTTCGCCTCCCGGGCGGAGGCGACGCGCGGCCGCCAGTTCCCGGAGGCCGAGAGCCCGACCCGCACACCCTTTATGCGCGACCGCGACCGCATCATCCACTCGGGCGCGTTCCGCCGGATGAAGCATAAGACGCAAGTCTTCGTGTACCATGAGGGCGATTACTATCGCACACGCCTCACGCACTCGCTCGAAGTCGCCCAGATCGCCCGTTCCATCGCCCGTGTGCTGCGCCTCGACGACGACCTCGCCGAAGCGCTCGCGCTCGCGCACGATCTCGGCCACACGCCGTTCGGCCACGCCGGCGAAGACGCGCTGAGCGCTGCGATGGAGCCTTACGGCGGCTTCGATCACAACGCCCACACGCTAAGGCTCGTCACCAAGCTCGAGCACCGTTACGCGGAGTTCGACGGTCTGAACCTCACGTGGGAAACGCTGGAAGGCATCGTCAAACACAACGGTCCGCTGACCGGCGCTCTCGCGAAGCAGAAGCCGATCCCACAAGCGATCGCCGAGTTCAACGCCGCGTTCGATCTTCGACTCGATTCTTTCGCCAGTGCCGAAGCGCAAGTCGCGGCACTTGCGGACGACATTGCCTACAACAACCACGACATCGACGACGGATTACGGGCCGCGCTGTTCACTATCGAGGAAGTGGTATCGTTGCCACTTGTAGGCGGCATTTTTTCGCAGGTGATGACCCGCTACCCGAACCTAGACCGCTCGCGCCTGATCCATGAAAGCGTCCGCCGCATGATCAGCGCGATGATCGACGACGCGATTGTCGAGACGCAGCGTCGCATTAATCAGCTGAAGTTGCAGAGCGCCGACGATGTACGCGCCTGCGGGCAACAAATCGTCGCATTCGGGGACGCAATGAGCGCCAACGATAAGGCGCTGAAAGCCTTCCTTTTCAAGAACATGTACCGCCATTCTAAGGTCGTCGCGACCATGGCTAAAGCCAAGCGTGTGGTCGCCGATCTTTTCGCGCTGTTCTTGAAGGAACCGGGCGTCATGCCCGCGCAATGGAGCGAGCTTTGCGATGGTGCCGCGACCGCACGCACCGCGCGTGTCGTGTCTGACTATATCGCCGGGATGACGGACCGTTTCGCATTGGAAGAGCATCGCAGACTCTTCGATATGGACATCGGCATCGAATGAGAAAACGCTTCATGGATCAGTGGGATGTCGGTGTACTCTGGCGAGGGCACACCACGATTCGTCTATCCACCAAATTTTTGTCGTGTTGAGGGGAATAAACGCCATGGTCAATCCCGACCGGAATCTATATGAGCCGCCGTATGACGACGCGCTCCTCTACGACACGGACTTGGAGCCGGAGCGTCCGCGCTCGCGCCCGCTTGTGGTGTTGCTCGGCATCGTCGTGCTGGCGGCGTTCGCAGGTGTCGTATGGGTCGCCTATAACCAGGGCGTGAAGCAGGGACAGAACGGCTTGCCGGTTCTGACCGCCGACGCCGGCCCCACGCGCATCGTTCCCGATCCCGCAACGGCAACGCCTGCGGTCGATCCCGCGCCGGCCAAAAGCTACGACCGCCTCATGAGCTCCGAGCCCGAGGGCGATCAAGTCAACATGCTGCCGAAGCCGGAGCAGCCGAAGACGACACCGTCGCCGCAAGACCTCGCCGTCGGCGGCAAGTTCGGTACGAAGGCCACCGACTTCGATCCGCCGCCGGGCGGCGCCATCGATCCCGGCATGGACACGACCGTAGGTCCGATCAGCGGCGCGGCAGCAAGCGAAGATATCACCGGCGCTCTGCCGCCGCGCGAGACAACCGCGAAGCCGTCGCCGAACGCGTTGACGCCGCCGGCAAAGCCGATCCAGCCGAAAGAAGTCGCTCCGCCTGCAGCGCCCGTCCCGGTGACGCCAAAACCAGCGCCGGTCGAGATCGCCCCAGCACCGCCGGCCGAAGCCGTCGCGGAAGCGCCGGCAGCAACGCCCGCGCCGAGTGGTGTGCAGATTCAGCTGGGCTCGTTCCCGAACGCCGGGCTCGCGGCCTCCGCATGGTCGAAGATCAAGTCGTCGAACCAGGATCTCCTGGCCGACCATTCGCCGGCGTTCGCCAAGGCGGAGATCCCCGGCAAAGGCACCTGGTTTCGCCTGCGTGTTGGCGGATTTGCGGACAAAGCTGAGGCCAAAGCCGCCTGCGACCAACTGCAGGCAGCGGGCCAGGCTTGCATCATCGCCGCCAAGTGATCTAAGCGCGGGGGCGCGCGTGGGGGAGGGGATTCCTCCACGTCCGATGGGGAGTTTGGATCCGTGTCCGTGCGAGCGGCAATATTCGGCTGTGAAGGTCTTGAGCTGACCGCGGACGAGCGCGCGTTTTTTCGCGACGCGAACCCGTGGGGCTTCATCCTTTTTCAGCGCAACTGCGGCTCGCCGGACCAGCTGCGTAAGCTCACCACATCGCTACGCGACGCCGTCGGCCGCGCGAATGCCCCCATCCTGATCGACCAAGAAGGCGGCCGCGTTCAGCGCCTGCGCGGACAGTGGCGCGCGCGCCCAGCCGCGGCCTCGTTCGGCGCCATCAGCCGCCAAAACCCGGTCGCCGCCCGCGACCTCGCCTACGACAACGCCCGCGTGATGGCCGAGGAACTGCGCGACCTCGGCATCAACGTCGACTGCGTGCCCTGCATCGACGTTCCCGTTGAAGGCTCGCACGACATCATCGGCGACCGCGCCTTCGCGCGCGACCCGTGGGTGGTGGCCGCGCTCGGCCAAGCCGTGATCGACGGCATGCTCGACGGCGGCGTGCTGCCCGTCATCAAGCACATCCCCGGCCACGGCCGCGCCCGCGCCGACAGCCACCTGGAACTCCCCGTCGTCAACACACCGCGCGCCGAGTTGGAGCGCACCGACTTCGCGCCGTTCCGCGCGCTCGCCCACGCGCCGCTCGGCATGTCGGCCCACGTCGTCTATTCGGACATCGACGCCGCCGCGCCCGCGACCGCCAGCAAGCGTGTGGTCGACGAGGTCATCCGCGGCTTCATCGGTTTCGACGGCGCGCTGATGACGGACGATCTCACGATGAAGGCGCTGAAGGGCTCGCTCGCCGACCGCGCGCGTGCCGCGATCGCCGCCGGTTGCGACCTCGTCTTGCACTGCAAAGGCAGCATCGCCGACATGCGCGAGGTCGCCGCTGCAACGCCCATCCTCTCCGGCAAGGCACGCGAACGCACCGACCGCGCGCTCGCCGCACTGCAACCCTCGAAACCCTTCGCAATCGCCGAAGCTCAATCGCGCGTCGACGCCGCGCTGGCGCAGGTATGACCATGACGCTCGAATTCGACAGTCCGCCGATCGAACCGAAACCAGACGAGGCCTTGATCATCGACATCGATGGTTACGAAGGCCCGCTCGACGTACTGCTCGCGCTCGCCCGCGCGCAAAAAGTCGACCTGCGCAAAATCTCGATTCTGGCATTGGCCGAGCAGTACCTCGTCTTCGTCGCTGAAGCGCGCAAGATGCATCTCGATCTGGCCGCCGATTACCTGGTGATGGCCTCCTGGCTCGCGTTCCTGAAGTCGAAGCTCCTGCTGCCGGAGCAGGAGAAAGAGGGCGAGCCCACCGCCGAAGAACTCGCCGAACGCCTCACGCTCCAACTGCAGCGCTTGGAAGCGATCCGCATCGCCGCGACGCGGTTGATGTCGCGCGACCGTCTCGGCACCGAAGTCTTCCTGCGCGGCGCGCCCGAAGGCGTCCGCGTGATCAAGTCGCCGAAATATGCCGACACGCTGGTCGATCTCTTGAAGGCCTATTCCACGCAGCGCGTGAAGAAGATTGCGCACTCGAACTACGAACTGCAGCGTATGCCCGTCTTCGCCATCGAAGACGCGCGCCACCGCCTGGAACGCATGCTCGGCGTCGTTATGGATTGGGCCGTGATCGACGCGCTGATCCCCGACGACTTCAACACAGGAAAACCCCGCCGCTCCGGCATCGCCAGCATGCTGTCGGCGAGCCTCGATTTGGCGCGCGACGGCCTGCTCGAACTGCGCCAAATGGCGCCCTTCGCGCCGCTCTACGTGCGGCGCCGTGACCCGGAAACACTTGAAAAAGAGGCCCCGACATGACGCCTTCTCCAGCGCGTGCCATGAAGCCCGAAGACATGAAGAACAAACAAACCACGGATGCAAAAGACGCGACGGTCACCCGCCTGTTTCCGGGCGACGCGATCCCGTTGGCAGCCATGCATCTGCGCATGGTCGAGGCGATCCTGTTCGCTGCCGCAGAGCCGCTCGACGAGGACTCGATCGTCGAACGCATGCCGCCGGACTCGAACGTGCCCGGCCTTCTCCAAGAACTCGCGGAAGCCTATGCCAAGCGCGGCGTGAACCTTGTCCGCGTCGCCGGCAAATGGGCATTCCGCACCGCGCCCGATCTCGCGCATATCCTGCAGAAGCACGCGGTCGAACAGAAGCGCCTCTCGCGCGCCGCGCTTGAGACGCTGGCGATCGTGGCCTACCACCAGCCCGTCACCCGCGCCGAGATCGAAGAGATCCGCGGCGTCACCATCAACAAGGGCACGCTCGACATCCTTCTCGAACTGGGCTGGGTGAAGATGCGCGGCCGCCGCCGCGTGCCCGGGCGTCCCGTGACCTACGGCACCAGCGACGACTTCCTGCTGCACTTCGGTCTCGACAAAGTCTCGGACCTCCCCGGCCTCGACGAACTGCGCGCCGCGGGCCTCATGGAAGGCCGTATCCCGCCAAGCTTCGCCGTGCCCTCGCCAAGCGACTCGCTTAGCCTGGACGAGGATCCGCTGGACGTGGACGACACCGGCGACCTGTTCGAGCCCGAAGCGCCGGAGCCGAAAGAGGGCAATTCCGCCGAATAAGCCCCTTAACAACGACGTGAACCGCGCTATCTCGTCGATTGCGCGGATCACCGCCATTTGGGACAATCGCGCGGACAAAAGGACTTCGCAAAATGGGTAGCATGTCGATTTGGCACTGGCTGGTGGTCGGTGCCCTGATCTTGATCTTGTTCGGCGGCCGCGGCCGCATCTCGGACCTGATGGGCGACGTCGCGCGCGGCATCAAGAGCTTCCGCAAAGGCCTCGCCGACGACGAGAAGCCGATCGACCAAGACAAGACGCGCACAGAGAACAAGGACAGCGTCAAGAACTAAGGCCAGCGCCCATGTTCGACATCGGCTGGGGCGAGCTCCTCATGATCGGCGTGGTGGCGCTCGTCGTCATCGGCCCAAAGGACTTGCCGCACGCATTCCGCACGCTGGGCCAGTGGACCGCAAAGGCCCGCGCGCTGGCGCGCGAGTTCCAGACCCATGTCGACGATCTGATGCGTGAGTCCCAAGTCGACGACATGAAGCGCGAATTCAACGACATGACGCGCACCACCGATCTCGACGATCTGGAAGAAGACCTGATGACCGGCCGCGCCCCGAAACCGAAGCCGGCCGAGACCACCCCGGCGGCCGCACCTGAACCCGTCGTACCGCCCGCCCCATGACCCGCGAGCGCCCCGACGAGGACGAGGCCCACATCGAAGCCTCACGCGCGCCGCTGCTCGATCATCTGATCGAACTGCGCCAGCGGTTGATATGGTCGCTCATAGGGTTCTTCGCAGCATTCATCCTGTGCTACTTCTTCGCCGAGCGGATTTACGCGTTCCTAACGCATCCGCTCGCCGTCGCGCTCGAGGGCCAACCCGGCCGGCGCATGATCTTCACCGCGCTCTACGAAACGTTCTTCACCTACCTGAAGGTTGCGGGCTTCGGCGCGCTCTGCATCTCTTTCCCGATCATCGCGACGCAGATCTACATGTTCGTGGCGCCCGGCCTCTACCGCAACGAACGTCGCGCGTTCTTGCCGTTCCTGTTCGCGACGCCGATCCTGTTCATACTCGGGGCGGCGCTCGTCTATTACGGATTGATGCCGGTCGCGATCAAGTTCTTCTTGGGGTTTGAATCGCCCGGCGGTCCCGGCTCGTTGCCCATCCAATTGGAAGCGAAGGTCGCCGACTATCTCGACCTCGTCATGTCGCTGATTTTCGCGTTTGGTTTGAGCTTCCAATTGCCCGTGCTGCTCACGCTCTTGGGCCGCGTCGGAATCGTGACGTCGCAGTTCCTGAAAAACAACCGCCGCTACGCGATCGTCTTTGCCTTTGTCGTCGCGGCTGTGCTCACGCCGCCCGACGTCTTGAGCCAAGTCTCGCTCGCCATCCCGCTTTGCCTCCTCTACGAAGCCTCGATCTGGAGCGTCCGCCTCATCGAAAAGCGCCGCACCGAAGACGCGAAAAGAGCGGAAAGCGCCGTTTAGCCCCGTTGTGGGTGTGCGCCTCAACGGCTAAACACCCGAACAACCAAACTCGTCATGGCCGGGCAAGCGAAGCGCGACCCGGCCACCCAGGGCCACACGCTCCAGCAGCGACCCTGGGTGGCCGGGTCAAGCCCGGCGATGACGAATAATTTTGAGCGAATTGGTATGCACGACATCAAATTCATTCGCGAAAACCCTGCCGCCTTCGACGAGGGCCTGAAACGCCGCGGCTTGAGCGCGATGTCGAAGGAAATTCTCGGCGTCGACCAAGACTGGCGCGGCGCCACGCACCGCTTGCAGGAAATGCAGAGCCTGCGCAACGAAGCCTCGAAGAAGATCGGCCAGGCGAAAGCGGCGAAGAACGAGGCCGAGGCGCAGCGCCTGATGGCCGAAGTGGCGCGCCTGAAGGAAGAAGTCCCGGCCACCGAATTGCGCGTCCGCGAAAGCGAAGAGGCGCTTAACGAACTGCTCTCCACGATCCCGAACCTGCCCGCAGCCGACGTCCCCGACGGCCCCGACGAGACGGCCAACAAAGAAATCCGCCGCGTGGGAACGCCGCGCGCGACGAACTTCGCGGCGAAACAACACTTCGACCTCGGCGAAGCGTTGAAACTCATGGACTTCGAAAACGCCGCCAAAATGTCCGGCGCGCGCTTCGTGCTTCTTAAGGGCCAGCTTGCCCGTCTCGAGCGCGCACTCGCGAACTTCATGCTCGACCTTCACACCGGCACGTTCGGCTACCAAGAAATCGTCCCGCCGTTCCTCGTGCGTGATCAAGCGATGTTCGGCACCGCACAGCTGCCGAAATTTCGCGACGAACAATTCGGCACGACAAACGGCTACTGGCTGATCCCGACGGCGGAGGTTTCACTCACGAACCAAGTGCGCGAACAAATCCTCGACGAAAGCGCGCTGCCGCTGCGTTTCACCGCGTGGACGCCCTGCTTCCGCTCCGAAGCTGGCGCCGCCGGCAAAGACACGCGCGGCATGATCCGCATGCACCAGTTCTCTAAGGTCGAACTCGTCTCGATCACGACGCCGGAACAGTCGAACGCCGAACACGACCGCATGACCGAATGCGCGGAAGAAGTGCTGAAGCGCCTCGGGCTCGCTTACCGCACGATGGTCCTCTCCACCGGCGACATGGGCTTCGCCGCGCGCAAGACGCACGATATCGAAGTCTGGCTGCCCGGCCAAAACGCCTATCGCGAAATCTCAAGCTGCTCGAACTGCGGCGACTTCCAAGCCCGCCGCATGGACGCGCGCTACCGCCCGGCGGACGGGAAGGGCACGCGCTTCTTGCACACGCTGAACGGCTCCGGCCTCGCGGTCGGCCGCACGCTGATCGCCGTGCTCGAGAACTACCAGCAAGCCGACGGCTCGATCGCGATCCCCGACGTGCTGAAGCCCTACATGGGCGGGCTCGACGTGATCGCTGCGAAATGACCAAGAAGCTCCGTATCCTGCTCTCGAACGACGACGGCATCAACGCGCCGGGTCTTGTCGCGCTGGAAAACATCGCGCGCGAACTCTCCGACGACATCTGGGTTGTCGCCCCCGAAAGCGAAGAAAGCGGCGCCTCGCGCAAACTCACGCTGACGCAGCCGTTGCGCATCCGTCAGGTCGCGACGAAACGTTACGCCGTCCAAGGCACACCGACCGACAGTGTGCTGATGGGTGTGGCCCATGTGCTCAAAGATCACCGTCCCGATCTGGTTCTGTCCGGTGTCAACCGCGGCTCGAACATGGCCGACGATGTGACCTACTCCGGCACGATCGCGGCGGCGATGGAGGCGACCGTGCTCGGCATCCCCGCAATCGCGCTCAGCCAATCGACGCTGCTCGACGACGGCCACGTCAAATGGTCCTGCGCCGAGATTCATGGTCCGGGTCTGATCAGGCGCTTGCTCAAAGCGGGTTGGCCGAAGGACGTGCTGATCAACATCAACTTCCCCGACGCCCTGCCGGAGGCGGTGAAGCGCATCGAAGTCACGTCGCAAGGCAAACGCGACGAGTCGCTCGCAAACCTTGTCGAGCGCACCGACGCCCGCGGCCACCAGTACTTTTGGCTCGGCTACAAGCGCGTCCGCTCGAACCCGCCAGAAGGCACCGACCTGCGCGCCATTTACGACGGCCGCATCTCAGTGACGCCGCTGCACCTAAACCTGACCGAAGAACAAGCCCGCAAAGCTTTGGCCCAACACCTCGACGGCGCCCCGAAGGGCGGGTAACGAGTTGAAGCGATTTTTCTGTGGCGATTCAATTTTCACCACCAAGACACCAAGAGCACCAAGATACACCAAGTCGGATTCTTGCGCGCGTCAGCGCGCTTCCGGCATATGATTGGCGCTTCGCGCCGAAGCAGTGCAATCTTGGTGCAACTTCGTGCTCTTGGTGTCTTGGTGGTGAAATCTGACTCGCCGCCGCGCATCCGCAGCGAGTGAGGCCCCACATGACACCCGACGTGCGGATGATCCGGCTCCTGATGGAGCTGCGCCGCCAGGGCATCAGCGACACCGACGTGCTGTCGGCGCTGGAGACGACCCCGCGCGAGATGTTCGTGCCGGAGGTTTTCGCCGACCGCGCGTTCGACAACACGGCGCTGCCGATCGATGAGGGTCAAACGATCTCCCAGCCCTTCATCGTCGCCTACATGACCCAAGCGCTGGAGCTGAAACCCAACCACCGCGTGCTCGAAGTCGGCACCGGCTCGGGCTACCAGACCGCGATCCTCGCGAAGCTCGTCAAGCGCGTTTACACGATCGAGCGTCACGCGGCGCTCCAAGAACAAGCCGTAGAGCGCTTTAAGAAATTGCACCTCTTCAACATCGACGCCCGTGTCGCCGACGGCACGCGCGGTTGGCCCGGTCAGGCCCCGTTCGACCGCATCATCGTCACCGCCGCCGCCCGCGAAAATCCGCCGGAGGCGTTGTTGGATCAACTCGTCATCAAAGGCGCGATGGTTGTTCCAATCGATCGCGGTGTCGACGGGCAGGTGCTTGTCCGCATAAAGCGCACGGCACAGGGTTACCAAAGCACCGATCTTCTACCGGTAAAGTTCGTGCCCTTGCTGGAAGGCGTGGCAAAAGCCGAATGAGCGGTCGCGCGACGGTTTCCACGCGCATCCGCAGGTAGTCACCGGATGCGCGTAAAGTCGAACGAATAGAAGCTCGGATCCCACGCCTGATAGGGCGGGGATGAGATATGCAAACCGTTTCCGCTGCACGTGAATCTTCCGCCGAGGAACGGACCAAGACCTGTCATCGGGTTGATTGGGGTTTCGGTGGTCTCGTTGTCCGGCGTATTGTAGTGATGCACGGCATGGTGTGTGACTTTGCGAACGGTGCCGATCTCGCGCAGGGTCGAAAACGCGATCGTGAGGGAGTTCGCAGTAACGCCCCACCGCGTGGGCGCAGTGCCGTTGATCGTCGCCTCGAAGGACCCCTGGTTCGACGCTGCGGGATACTCCCCACGAACCGAAATGCCTTCATAAGCATACGAACCGGTCCCCGACGTATGGGGCGGTCCGGCCGAGTCGAACGTCAGTCGCAAGCGGCCGCCGTTGAGTTGGCACGACTGAACGTTGCGTGAGCACACGACTTGCCTGACGTTCCGCGTCAATGTTTCCGGCGTCATCTGCCACGCGCCGACCAAGCACCGCGCGCCCGTACCATGGCCGGCATCACGCCGGCCATGGCATTCAACGTCCTGCGCAGTGTCGGTGACGTGTATGCTTTGCCCGGCCGCGGAGGCCGACATCGCCGCAATGAAGAATGTTGGCTCTTGATCACAACCGGCAGCCACGGCTTCGGGCAGGTCTGCCCAGCTACGCCCGTCCCATGAGGCGCCATAGGGCCCCGTTGAGGTCGCACGCGGCAGGTGGGCGCGTGCGTCATGGAAAACCAAGACGCCGCCCAAAACGACGAGCGCTTCGGCCCTCAAGTGCAGATCCGCACCGTTATCGAGTTGGTGCCGCGGCAGCGCGCTCCGGTCCGCACCGATCGTGTCGGACGTACCTGGAAGTCTAATGGTGTCGCCGCCGACGAAGGCCGTGGCAAACGCCTTCCAGTCGTTGGTGCTGAGAGCTGCCTCCGCATACGCCCGATACGATAGCCGATCACGTCCGGGCGCAACCGTGTCCAGAAACCGCTTGACCGCGGGCGCGCCGCGCGCGCCGCCAAGCCACGAAAAAAACACGACGTTCGAGTACGACATGTCCAACAATGATGTCGACGTTGCTTGCCGGACAAAATCGCTGACGACATTGTTGCGAATGCGGGCAAGAGGCGCCGCAAGGCGCGCGAAGTACTCGGCCGACCCTTCGACCCACCAGTCGCGCCCGCTTGCCTGCAACGAGCCGGGCCAACTTTTGAATTGAATGCAATGGAACAGTTCGTGCGAGAGGACGAGTTGGGCCACACCCGGCTCGTACGTCTGGTCGAACGCGAACACGATAGCCAGGCACTGCCCGGGGTGAGGCTGGGTCGGAAGAACGTAAGCCCATGCAGACACGTTTCCGACGATCGGCGGCGGAAGGTTGGTAATCATGATCGTCGGGTCGTCGATTTGCAGCCCGCCCATCTGATCCATCGCGTTGCCAATTCCCCCGGCGACTTCGCGCAGCCAAGCGACCGTCTGGTTGACCTGAAAGCCGGCGCGGACGTCGTCGAGCGCGAGCACGCGAAACCATGCGGTGCCTCCGCTCCATCGAATGGGTATGCGCATCACCTCATGGCAACGCCGCCCGGCGAGACTTGGGTTGAAACTGCGAACGTAGTTCGCATCGCTGCAATCGTTGACGGCGGTCGCCGGCTCGGGCGCGCTCCCGGCGATGCAAATCGCCAAGAGAAGGAGTGTAACCAAGCGGTTGAAAAGGAGATGCCGCATACGGGGTAAACCTCCGACGGCCGCTCGACCGAAGCGGCCAAAGACAGCGCGCCAATCTGGCATCAACGCCGCCGCTTGGCCAGATCGCCGCCCGGCTGCAGCGGCGGCCGCGGCGCCGGCTCGTCGCCTTCGCGCCCACCCGCGAAAATCCGCCCGCGGAGTCCTTAAATCAACCCGATATTAAGGGCTCCACGGTTATTCCAACCGATCGTGGTGTCGACGGGCAGGTGCTAGTCCGCGTGAGACGGGCGGCGCTTAGGTTTCAGAGCACGGATATCTTGCCCGTGAAGTTCGTGCCCTTGTTGGAAGGCGTGGCTAAAAGCGATGGAGCGGTCGAATGATCCGCGGGGGCGTCGCCAAAGCCGCAAGCGTAAGGAGCAAGCGCTACAGTCGCTGATCGCGGCGCTCTTGCTCGGAACCGCAAGCGGCTGCGCGACGGTAGATATGCAAGCGCCCGTGTACAACGCACGGCTCGCGCGCCCGTCGACCGTTGTCCTGGCCCAACCGGGCGACACCGTCCAAATCCTCGCGCGCCGCTACAAAGTTCCGGCCGAAGCGATCATCGAAACGAACGGCCTCTATCCGCCGTACGAACTCGCGCACGGCCAGCGCATCGTCATCCCACCGGCCTACATTGCAACGCAATGGCAGCCGCAAGAAGCAGCGGCGCCGAAACCGCGTCCGCGCAAGCTCACCGTCGAGGCGGTCTCCGAGGCCGATCTCCCGCCGCCGCCGAAGCCGCGCGCGACCCCGCGCCCGGCGCCCGCGAAGAAAGAGGTGATGGCGTCCCCCGTCGTCGTCGAACCCGGCGAGCCCACGCCCGACCCGCGCCTCGAAGGCGCCCGCTACTACGCACTCGGCACGCCGCGCGCGAAGCCCGTGTATGAAGGGCAGGGCGGCCCCGAAGAGCTGACCGCACCGAAATTGGCGGACGCCGCCGACATCGTCATGCCCCGGCCGAAGCCGAAGCGCGACATCGCCGAGCCTGACCTCGACGCGCCCTACGTCCCACCGAAGAAGCCAGCACGCGACACCGACCTTGCCTACGACGAAAAGCCGAAGGCCAAACCGGTGGAACTCGCCGAGCGCGACCCCGACGCGGCCTTCGACGAGCGCCCGGTCGCGAAGGGCACCGGCCGCTTCGCCTGGCCCCTGAAGGGCAAGATCATCTCGGGTTTCGGCCGCCGCGGCTCGGGGCTTCACAACGACGGCATCAACATCGCCGCCGACCCGAACACGCCGGTGAAGGCCGCGGACACCGGCACGGTCGTCTACGCCGGCAACGAGCTGACCGGCTACGGCAATCTGCTGTTGGTCCGCCACGCGAACGGCTACGTCACGGCTTACGCGCACAACAAGAAGCTGCTCGTCGACCGCGGCGACACCGTCAGCCGCGGCCAAACCATCGCGCTCGTCGGCTCCACCGGCGATGTCGACCGCCCGCAACTCCACTTCGAAATCCGCAAAGGCGACCGCGCGGTCGACCCGAACCGCTACCTC
>CAZXAQ010000023.1:0-47787 GCA_964638635.1 uncultured Flavobacteriaceae bacterium | reverse complement strand
TCGCCGCAGAAGAACAGCGTCCACATGATCGCGTTCGCCGGCATGCGATAGTTGCTCGCCCACGTCATCATCGGATAGCGATCTTCTTGCCGCCCGCCGCGCGCGTAGTCGTATTTGTGCTGCATCACATGCGCCGCACCCGACGCGTGGAACGTCGTGAAGTCGAGCCCCACCGCCTCGAACGTCCACCCCGGCGCCCCGTCGCCGCCCGACATGCGCGACCACACGTCCTGATGAAAGTCGACAAAGACATACAGCCCGTAGTCGCCCGCCCGCCGCGCAATCTCGGCGAAGTAATCGAGATAGGCCGTGTCGTACTTCCCCGGGCCCGCATGCTCGACCGCCTCCCACGTGGTCAGCAGCCGCAGACAATTCATCCCCCAGCCCTTCAGCCGAGCAAAATGCTCGTCTGCTTCGGCGAGCGGAAACGGCCGCCCAATGAAACTGACGTCGCGATGGCCGGAAAAGTCGGACGGAAAATTCGTGCCCCCGTTCGGATACGGCACCTTACAGTCGCCACCCAAATTCACCCCGCGCAACAACACCTGCCGCCCGGCACTGTCGACAAACCGGTCGCCCTTGATCCTCAGTCGATCCACGTGCGTCCCTTTCCTTCCCAACCATCAGAGACTATGACGCGACCGAGGCGCAGATACAAACCCGAGGCTCATCCCATGAACGTCCTTCTCCGCAAACAATTGATGGGCGGCGCCGGCGCTGCGGCCGCGATCGTCGTGGTGCTTCTCACCTGGTACGCTCTCCCGAATTTCCGTTCGCAAATCGCCCTCCCCACCGACGAAACGGCAGCCCGCCTCGCGTTCGCCGCGCAGTGGCTCCTCGTGCCCGGCTGGATGCTTCTTGCCGGCGTGTTTGGGGCCTCGCGGCGCGGCTTCTACGCGGATGCCATTGAAGGCACACGCACGCCCACCGCGCACACGCTCGAGATCAACCTCCGCTACAATCAAAACACGATTGAGCAGACGATTCTCGCCGCGATCGCCTGGTTGAGCCTCGCCACGGTTCTACCCCACGACGAGCTCGTTCTTATTCCCGCCATGGCCGTGCTCTTTGCCGCGGGCCGCATCACTTTCTGGATCGGATATGTGTTGCACCCGATGGCGCGCACGTTCGGCATGACGTTGACCGTGATACCGACCATATTCGCCTTCGCTGCGCTCACGTGGAGGGCGGTGGCCTAACGGTCCACCCACCGCGGGCCCAGCCTCAATTCAACTTGCACTCGTTGAGCGGCACGAACTGGCCGGCGATACCCAGGAAGCTGCAGTTCTTCGAGGCGTCGGTCTTCGACAGGTTCACGTCATAGATCGAGAACGCCAAGAAATTTCGCCGTTCGATCGGCAGCGCCGGCATCACGAGGCCCACGAGCGCACCGCCGATCTGGCCCGCGCTGTCGGGGTTCTCTTCGCCGCGCTTGCGCGCCTCTTCCTCGATCTTCTTGGCGACGTAGCTCTGCACGAAGCCGTTGAACTCCGCCCGCGACGGATTCGTCGCGCCAAGCAGAGCGCCGATGGCGATGAAAATTATGAGACGCGTCATCGAAAAAGCTCCCCGAAATGCCTCAAGCGCAATGTTCTAAGCGGAATGCGACCAAAGTGTGGCACGTTACCCCGCGCGAAAATAGTCCGCGAGCGTCCACAACCCGATGGCGACGAAGCCGATGCCGGCAATCAACTTCAGCGGGATCATCGCGAGATACCGCTCCGCCATCGTGCCGAGCGCGACCGCAATCGCCGTGCTCGCGACGAGCGCGCAGGCCGCCGCCGCAAAGACGAGCATCGGATGCGTCTTCTGATCCGTCGCGAACAACAACGTCGCCAGCTGCGTCTTGTCGCCGAGCTCGGCAAGGAAAACCGTGATGAAGATCGTGAGCAAATTTTGCATGCGCGGAGGGTCCAACCAGTAAACGTAATGTGACCACACCGCCATAACGCGTTCGCACACGCCATGAAACGCGGCAGAGGGACACTGGCGCGGGAGTCGAAGCGCGCCTAAGCTTGCACGCATGACCGTCTACATCCTCGCCCAACTCTCGATCCACGACCGCGCGACCTACGACAAGTATCAGTCGCGCTTCATGGAAGTCTTCAAACCGTTCGGCGGCAGCGTGCTCGCGGTCGACGACAACGTGAAAACGCTCGAAGGCGACTGGCCGTACACGCGCCTCGTGCTCGCCTCCTTCCCCGACGAAGCGGCCTTCCGCGCTTGGTGGGACTCGCCGGCGTACCGCGAGATCGCCAACGACCGCCGCATCGCCTCGTCCGGGGAAATATTGTTGGTGCGCGGCTTGCCTCAAAACCCCAGCTAGAAGAAGGTCTCACACAAAGCAACGAAGCAGCAAAGAAGAAAGATGGGCTTGCGCCGCAGGCGCGATGGCAACGTTCGACAGCGCTTCGCGCGAAGAGACGGCACGCTTCGTTGCTTCGTTGCTTTGTGTGAGACCTTCTTCCACCGACCGCCGCAAGCTTCGCGCTGCGCAGAACGGCCCCTTCGTGCTAAACTGCTCGCATGGGCCACGTCATCGCCACTTTCATCGCCAAGAAGCGCGCTGCGGCCGCCCTGTCGCGCGCCATGGGCAACGCGCCGGTCTACAAGCTGAACCACCCGGAGTTCTTGCTCGTGCCCGTTAGCGACGATGCGTTCGACGCGGCTGTCGTGACGAGGGGCCCGAGCGAACCCGTGGGCCCGGAGATTTGGCGCCTGACCGAAACGCTGATGGAGCTCGCGCGCGAATGCTCCGCCTACGGACCAATCGCGTACGGCGAGACGGATTACTTCGGCGGCGCCGGCGCGCAAAGCGCGGCCGCCTGGATCGCGGGCAAGCTCGCCTTTCCGCCGACAACACACGCCGCAGGCCCGATCAACGCCGCGCTGCACACGATCGGCCTCGAACGCGGCGAGGGCCTCGACGAATTCGACACGCTGGGCTTAGGCCTTATCCGCCGCATGGACGCATTCGAGGACCGCACACCGGAGAACCTGGAGGCCGTATCATGAGCCGAACCGCCGTCCTCGCCCTGAGCTTGGCGCTCGCCGCCTGCACGACGCACTCGGGCGCGCAGCGCTACACCGGCGTCTACGCGCTCGCCTTCGAAATGCAGGCCTTCACCCCCGACGGCAGCGGCGAAAGCTGGTGGGCGACGCTCGAGCCGGAAGCGCAAGCCGAACTCAAAGCCGCGCTGCCCGCGAACGCCGCCCCGCGCTTCGGCTCGCGCATCCGCGCCGAGGTCGAAGGCCGCCTGAGCGAACCCGGCCACTACGGCCACCTGGGCGCCTACCCGCGGCAGCTCACGATCACCCACGTGCTCAGCGCAAAGCCCGAACCGCCGCCGTAGGCTCGCGAAAACAGCGTCCAACATCTCCGCCGCCGCATCCCGGAGCGCTTCCAGCCAATCGTCGAAGAGGTAGAACATTTCAGGAACATACACCGGCGCAATCCGCCTGACAAGCCCTTCGATGATTTTTCCATGATCGAAACTTATGCCCCGCAGCGCTGCTGCTGGACGACTGGACTCTGGACTATTGGACTCTGGCTTATGGGGGTTAACCCACCTCAGGCCGAAAACGGCAGATTTCAGCCAAATATGCCGACAAATCTCGTACAGAATCCGAGCAAAAACTGAGCGGAATCTGAACCGGATTCGCACGGACCACGTTCGCAGCGTGAGCAAAGACCGCTCGGAAGACATCTGTGGACAACGCCCCTTGACACCCGCCCGCCCCGCGCTAGCTCCCACCCAATGCACGGACCGGGCCCCTCTGGCAGGCGTTTTCGCGCCTGCGATGTCGGACGTGCTGCCTCAAAGCCATAGCCACCAGAACCGGAAGGGGTCCCCGTGGAGTTTCTCGCAGAATTTTTCTCAGGCGATTTTCTAGGCAAACCCGTCTGGGCTTGGGGCTCGTTCCTCGGCATCGTCGTCACGATCCTCGCCTTCGACCTCGGCATCTTCCACCGCAAAGCGCACGTCATCTCGATGCGCGAGAGCATGGTCCAATCGTCGATCTACGTCCTGATCGCGCTGTCGTTCGGCGCGTTCGTCTGGTCGTCCTACGGCGCGGAAAGCGGGATGAACTGGCTGACCGCCTATCTCGTCGAATACACGCTGGCGCTCGACAACATCTTCGTCATCGCGCTGATCTTCACCTACTTCGCCGTGCCCCGCGAACTTCAGCACCGCGTGCTGTTCTGGGGCATCCTGGGCGTCATCGTACTGCGCGCGATCATGATCACGCTGGGCGCGGCGATCGTCACCGAGTTCCACTGGGTGCTCTACCTCTTCGGCGCGTTCCTCGTCTTCACCGGCTTGAAGATGCTCTGGCTCGTCGACCAGAAGCCCGACATCGAGAACAACCCGCTGCTGATCTTCCTGAAGAAGCACATCCGCGTCACCGACAAGCTGCACGGCGAGAAGTTCTTCGTGAAGATGCCGGACACGAAGACCGGCCGCGTCGTCGCCCACGCGACGCCGCTGTTCCTGGCGCTCTGCGTGATCGAGTTCGCCGACATCATCTTCGCGGTGGATTCGGTCCCGGCCGTGTTCCTGATCACGACCGATCCGTTCATCGTCTACACGTCGAACATCTTCGCGATCATGGGCCTGCGCGCGCTGTTCTTCACGCTGGCCGCGATGATCGAGCGCTTCCATTACTTGAAGTATGCGCTCGCCCTCGTGCTCGTCTTCATCGGCTCGAAGATCTTCGTCGCCCAGTTCACCGGCAAAATCCCCGCCGAACTCTCCCTGGCGGTGACCGTGGCCCTGCTGGCCGGCGGCGTCTTCTACTCGATCTACAAAACCCGCCGCGCGGAACGCCTCGCCCTGCAACCGGCGGAGTAAGCCCGAAGCAAGGTCTCACGCGAAGCGGCCGGCGCTTCGCGTGAGATTCCGTCGTCAGCCCTTCGGCGCCAGATCCTTCCAGATCGGCTCGAACTCGGCCTTCACCTTCTGATAGGACGCCCGCTCGTTCGCGCGCTTCCAATACGCGACGATGTTTGGGTGATCGTTGAACGGCGCCGCCACTTGCGCGTAGTACATCACCGGGATCGCCGCGCAGTCGGCCATCGAGAGCGTAGCGCCGCACAGCCACGGCCGGTTCGCCAGCGTCTTGTCCCAGAAGCCGTACGTGATACCGACATACTTGCGCGCCTTCGCAGCCTTGTCCTCGTCCTTCGGCCGAAAGCCGATCTTCTGGAACAAAAGCTCGACGACCGGTTCGTTGTAATAGAGGTCGGTCATGCGATCCATGAAGCGCACGAACCGCGCCTGCTCGCGATCCTCCGGGATCAGCTTCGGTGTCCCCGGGAACTTGTCCTCCAAGTACTCGATGATCGACGTCGACTCCGGCACCTGCCAATCTTCGCTGGGTTTCAAGAACGGCACCTTGCCGATGGCATTGATCTTCTCGTACGCCGCCCGCGCCTCGGGCGACATCAGGTTGACGATTTCGGGCTCGAACTTCACCCCCTTCTCATAGAACGCCATCAACGCCTTCTGCGAGTAGGTGGAGAGCGGGCTGTAGTAGAGTTTCATGTCTCATCTCCTCGTGGTGTTGCGCTTGAAACGAAGGCGGCGTTCAGTCCTCGCCGCCCCTACTGGCCAATTCTTTCGCGGAATAATTCTCGCCGATCGACAGCGCGCAGATGCGCGAGAGGTGCGTGTAGGGCAATCCCGTCTCCTTCGCCCACGCGTTGAACGTCGCCTGCACCTTTGCGAGATCGCGCTTCGACGTCGCCGCCTCGGCAATATCAAGCCCGGCATCGCGCAAACACGCGATCACATCGGGCGAGGTCATGAACGCGTCATAGCCAAGGAAGCGAAGCAGCATCTGCCCGCTGCGCCCGCCGAGCCGATCGCCCCGCTTCGCGAGCATGTCGAGCAATCCCACCTCGTCCGATGACGGCCATTTGGCAAGCATCTTCCCGAAACTGCCGTGCTCCTTCGCGACCGCATGCACGAACTCGGCGTTGCGCCGCACGGACGTGATCTTCGCGCCGTTCCGCACAATGCGTGTGTCTTTGGTGAGCGCATCCCAGAAGTCGTCCCCCTTCATGCGCAGCTTTTGCGGATTGAACTGCAGAAACGCCTCTTCAAACCCAGGCCACTTCGCGTCGATCACGCTCCACACGAAGCCCGCACAGAACACGCGCTTCGCCATCTCGGCCAGCACGCGATCGTCGCTGAGCTTCTCCAGCGCCTTCGCGTTCGGCTTCTCCGGCAGCAACGCGGCAAGGGCCTTCGCGCCGCCCTTGCGCTTCTCCGCCCGCTCGCGAATGCCCTTAAACGACTTCATGCTGCACGCGCCTTCTGCTTGCGCGACCTCGTCGCTGGGCTACCGTTGAACCCGCCGATCGTCAGCGCCGCGTCGCGTGCCGCTTCACGAATAGCGGTTGCCAGGGTCTGATCGTTGACGGTCCGCGCCAGCACCGTACCGCCGACGCACAGCGACGCGATCGCCAGCGCACGTTCGTACCTGTTCTCGCCCGCAATCCCACGCAGGAACGTATCGCGCATCGTCTGCAGCAGCTGCTCGAACGCGCCGCGCACGTCGGGCCCGGAGCGGGCGATGTCCGACGGCCAAGCGACCATCGGGCACTGCGAATCCTTTTCGCGCAAATGTGCATCGGAGAGATACGCTTCGATCATCTGCTGCGCGCACACCGGCGGTGGCGCGGCGGGATCAAGCTCGACGTCCGGCCACTTCATCGCCGGCGGTTCGTGCAACGCCTCGAGCACCGCCTCGACAAACAGCTCATCCTTGGTCTTGAAGTGATGGTAGAAGCCGCCCCGCGTGAGCCCCGCCCCGGCCATCACATCGTCGATCGAAACGTCCGAAAACCCGCGCGTGTTGAACAACTTTCGCGCACTCTCCACGATCCGCTTGCGCGTCTCCGCCCGATGCTCCGGCGTGTAAGGCATGACAACATCTCGCCGCTGACGAGAGCATCAATACGCTTCGCCTAATTATGTTCAAGAACATAATTAGGATGAAAACCGGCAGAAAGCCGAGCCAAATTCCCCGCCCCCTCATACGGCAGCGGCGTAAGTCACATTGGATAGACTCGAACCTCGGCAAGGTCGGCGCGCGGGTTCAGAACGCGGTGCACGCCAGACTTGAAAGTCGGCGCACCGAAGTTGATAAGCAAACCAAGCGGAAGCTCGAGCAGTCGCAAATAGGTGAGCACCTGCTTGCTATGAACGGGAGCCAACGCCTCAATCGACTTCAACTCGATGGGCAGTTTCTTCGCGACCGGAATATCCACGCGGAAACCCTCGTCGTATGTAACGCCGCCATAAGTGAACGATACCGCCACCTGCCGCTCAACAATCAATCCGCGCGCTTCTAGCGAGCGTGCCAGGATGCCTTCGTAGACGGACTCCAGAAGACCTGGCCCCAGATCGTTGTGAATCTTGAAACCGCAATCGACGGCCTCACGAGCCAGCGCCTCAATGTCCGTGCTCGGGTCCTCAGTTTTTTCTCACACAAAGACACAAAGCAACAAAGTGGGCGCCTTTATGGCGCGAAGCGCCAATTCAACGATCAAAGGCGCCTACGGCGCCGGAATGCCCACCTTTGTTTCTTTGTTGCTTTGTGTGAGACCTCTTACTGCACCAACCGCACCCGCCGCTCCGCCGGCGCGATCGTCACGCTCATGCCGGCGTCGAAGCGCACGGCGTCCGCCTCGATCCCGTCGGCGAAGATCGTGCCTTCCATGCGGGATTCGATGGTGAGCGCCTGCTCGCGCGTCACCCGGCCCTCGAGGATCGTCGCGCCGAACCCGCGGCCCGGCCAAGCTTCGCGCACGACGAAATGCAACTCGTCCGCCGCCGGATCGAACGCGGCCTCCGCGCCGCGCAGCGACTTCAGCCAGCCCGTCGACCCCGTCCCGGTCGACACGATCAACCCACTCGACGACTGAACCTCCTCCGCCGCGCCGAACGCGATGCGATAGCGCGCCGACTGATGCGTCACGACGCCGACGAAGATGTCGTTCAAGCCCCGCAACACCTGCCGGTCCGACGTCAGCGCCTCCGCGAGCGTCGCCTCGCGCATCGGCCGCCGGTCAAACAACACCTCGCCGAGCACGTGCACGAACGTGTCGACCGTGAACGGCAGCAACGCCCCCTCGATCGTCTCCGGATCGGGGTTCACGCCCGCGATAGGCTGACCTTCCAGATACTTGCCGACATTGGCGACCAACCCATCCTGCCCAACGGCGACGATGAGATCGTGCGGCTCGAACAAAAACTGCGCCACCATCCCGCGATCGATCTCGGCAAGCTTCACGTCGCCCGGCAACGCGCGGCGGATTTGCTCCACGGCGCGCGACTGCGCCGTATCTTCGACCTCCGCCTTCGCGAAATCCACCCGCCCGCGCTTCGACTGCGCCATCGCAAAGCGCGTCTGCCCCTCGCTGCCGTAGCGCGCGACGAACGTCTGCTTCGCGGTCTGCCGGGTCAGGAGGACGACACGCTGGCGCACGTCTATTCCTTCGCGGCGCCCAATTGGTTCGCCAGCCGCTCCATCGCGTCCGCGCCGAGCGACAGCGACGTCAGCGACGTGTCGCGGTTCGCCCAATCCTTGAACGCCATCGCGTAGATGTGCGTGGGCTGCAGCTCAGTCCACGGTTTGAAGCGAATGCGCAACGCCTCAGCGTCGGCCGAGGCTTCGGCCTTCTTCGTCTCCGCGCTCGCCTCGGCGACCTTGCGCCGCTCCGCCTCCAGTGCTTGCTGATTGGAGAGTTCGCGCTCCGCCAGCTCGCGCTTGTTCGCCTCCTCGCGCAGTTTCAGATCGTGCTCGTCCGTCGTCGCCGCGCGCCGCCGCTCGAACATCGCGGCATCCGCCTGGCGCAAGAGCTGCTCGCGCAAGTTCGCTTCCAGAGCCTTCTTGATCTCCGGCGTCGGCTTCAACGCCAGCACCAGCACCCGGTCGATCGCAATCCCGTCGGCGGCGAGCCGCTTATCGTCGCCGATCCCGCGCATGATGATCTGCGACAGCTCGTCCGACTTGTTCATCGCGGCGTCGAGCGTGGAGCGCACCAGCGCATCGCGGCACGCCGTCTGCGCGATCGCGCGCAGCCGCTCGACGATCTGCTTCATCGGCTCCGCGTTGTGCTTGCCCGACAGCAAGTTGATGGAAAAGTCCTGCTGCTTGGCGGCAACAACCGCATCCTTGATCCGGAACGAGATCAACCCCTGGATCGTGATCGTCTGATAGTCCGCCGTCATCGCCTCGACCGCGAAGATTTCGTCGCGCGCGTCCGTCGGCACCGCAGCCGCGCTGGCGAACGGCATGAACACGAAGCCGGCAAACCCAAGCCCCTGCCGCCGGACCCGCCCGCCGGAATAAAGGATCACATGGTCGGTAGGCTTTGACTTGATGTACCGGTAGCCAAACATCGCAAACTGCTCCAAATCGCACGAACACCGTGCAAAGTGGCGCATTCCGCGCACATGGCGCAAGCTCGAAAAACCTCGCGCGAAGCCGCGAAGACGCGAAAACGGTCTCACACGATGACACGATGAACACGATGCAGGTCGAGTTCTGCGGCGCCGCAGGCGCCTTCAGAACGTGGCGCTTCGCGCCGGAACAACGCAGCTCATCGTGATCATCGTGTCATCGTGTGAGACTATCTTCTTTCGCGCCTTCGCGTCTTCGCGTCTTCGCGTCTTCGCGTGAATCTCTTCCTACTTCGCGGCCGCGATCCAGCGCTTGATCTTGGCCTCCAGCACGTCCATCGGCAGCGCGCCGGTGTCCAGCACCTGGGCGTGGAACGCCTTGATGTCGAAGCGCGGACCCATAGCCTTCTCCGCCTCCGCCCGCAGCCGTTTGATCGTGAGCTGCCCGACTTTGTAGCCCAACGCCTGCCCCGGATTGGCGATATAGCGGTCGACTTCTTGCACCGTTTCCGTGCGGCTCAACGCCGAATTCGCGAGCATATAGTTGATCGCCTTCTCGCGACTCCAACCCTTCGCGTGCAAGCCGGTGTCGACCACCAACCGCATTGCGCGCAACTGCTCGTCGTTCAGGTGCCCGAACATCTGATACGGATCCTTGTACATCCCCAACTCGCGCCCGAGCCATTCGGCGTACAAAGCCCACCCTTCGACATAGGCCGTGTTGCCGCCGAAGCGCATGAACTTCGGCAAGCCTTCGTTCTCCTGCGCCAGGCTGATCTGGAAGTGATGCCCCGGCACGGCCTCGTGCAGGAACAGCGTCTCCATCCCCCACATTTTTCGCGAAGGCAGATCATATTTGTTGAAGTAGAACACGCCCGCCCGCGACCCGTCCGGCGTCCCCGGATTGTAATAGCCGCCCGCCTGACTCTGCTCCAGATAGTCCGGCACCGGCCGAACCTCGAGCCCCGTCTTCGGCAACAACGAGAACTCGCTGGCCACCGCCGCCGTGATGCGCTTCTCGATGTCACTGTAGCCGTTCTGAATGTCAGCCGCCGTCTTCGGCTCGTACTGCTTCGCCGTGCGTAAGTGCGCGAAGAACGCGTGCAGCGAGCCCTTGAAGCCCGCCGTCCGGCGCACCTGATCCATCTCGCTCTTGATGCGCCCAACCTCTTTGAGGCCGATCTGATGGATCTCCTCCGGCGAAAGCTTCGTTGTCGTCTGTGTCTCCGTGAGATACGCGTAGAGCTTCGCCCCGCCCTTCATCGCGCTCAAACCCACGCCGTCGCGCGCGACGGGGAGGTACTCGTTCTTCACGAATGTCCGCAGCCGCTCATACGCCGGCACGATCTGCGCCGACAGCATCTGCCGGTAAGCCTCCGTCAGCCGCGTCTTGTCGGCCGCGGAAAACGCCGCCGGCATGTCCGTGATCGGCTGCCAGAACGGACTCTTCTCGACGCCTTGCGCGATCAGCTCGTCGAGCTGCGGCAGCATCAACTTCATCGTGAGCTTCGACTCGACGACGCCCGAGTTCATCCCCTCCTTCATCCGCGCGATCGAGCGGTCGAGATAGACGACGAACCCCGCCATCCGCTTCAGCCCGTTGTCGTAATCCTCGACCGTCTGAAACCGCGCCGCCGACTTGCCGGAGCTGATGTCCGGATACTGCACGTGCAGCCCGTTCAGATGATTGAGCGGCCGAACGACGCTCAGGGCCACGAACTCCGGCGAAAGCCCCTCGAGCGCCTGCTTCGTCTGATACGCAAATACGTCGTAGGCGATTTGGTCCTGCGCCGAGAGCGCGGCCCGGTCGATCTTCTCCAACCGCCGAAGATCGCTCGAAGTATCCCGCCGCGACTGCTCGATATAGGCGTCCGAAATGTAGTCGCCGAAATCCGCCGCATAGCGCTGGTCGCCCCGGAACAAAGCGCCAATCGGATTGAGCTTCAGCGACGCCTCGTCGCTGTCCGCAAACAGCTTCTGCAGCGCCGCCGAGCCGGCGGGCGGATTCTCCGCCGCCTCCTGCGACGGCCCGACAACGACATCGTCGACACAACCGGTCAACACCAACGAAAGCGAAACAACAACGCCGGCAAACAGCCTCTGGGACGGCATCACAAACCCCTCTGGAATCCGGGCGGGAGACTGCGAAGAACCGGCCCAATTGGCAACAGCCAATCCCATCACGACCGCGTCATGTCGGCCGACATCCGAGAAGCCCGCGGCGGCCCCGACATTCGGAGGGAGAGGAACATCGGAGCCGCCACGGGTAACGAGCGCATGATCGTGGACATGTGCCCGAGCAGTGGCTACGCCGGTTTGACGCCGAGGACCTTGAGAGCCGCCCTATAGTCCGCCACACCGCGCCGCTGCTGGGACACCTTGCCGGACTTGCAGAACTTCTCGCCCTTCGCGGCGTCGGCTTTGGCTTTTCCGAGATTCGGACTCAGTCCGTGGCTGTCCAGAGCCGCCTTCCATTGGCCGGCCAGCGAGCCGCATTGCTGGATATAGTTGACCGGCGCTCGATGCCGTGCAGCCGTGGTTGAAGTGGCGGGCGTCGCCGCAAGCGCGGCGGTAGAACTCAGGATCAGGGCGCCGAGGGCGGCGGCCATTGAAAAGCGAGTCATGGGGATCGTTCCTTGGTTTGTGTACGGAGCATTCCGTCCGCATGATCGACGATGCGCCGTCTAGCTCGCGCCAGCCTGTCAGCCGCATGAACTTTGCGACAGGTCCTAGTGCGCCGCGCGATCGATCTGAACCAGCGAAAACAAGAACGCACCGGACCAGCCCAGAAGCAGGATCCCGACCACCGGCGTGATGCTGGCAAGCAACCGGACATCGCCCAAGGGATAGATGTCCCCGTAACCGAGCGACGAATAGGTTTCGGCAGCATAATAGAAATAGTCCACCAGAGCCATCGACCGCGTCTCCACGAAGGAACCGATGTGAAGAACCTTCACCGACGCGAAGAAAGCCGCCCCGAACAGCGCGATCTCGGCAATATGCACGGCAACAAGTCCTGCCATCGCGAGCGCAAGCACAAGCCGCGCCGAAGGCGCATGCGCCGTCGCCCGCGTCAGCAGGCGCAACGCTTCGTAGTGGACAAAAAAGCACACGAAAACCATCGCGAGCGAGAGCATGATCGTCATCAGCATGCCGCGCCCGCCTCACCCATCTCTACCGCAGTGTGCATCCCGCAGCGGTTCCGACGGTTCGGAGAGAGGCATATCGGATACCGCTGCGGGAAGTTCGCCCGCACGCCAGGGGAAGCGCCGGACGATGGCATCGCGGCGCGCGCATTCTGGGTGACACCCGCCGCGATGAGAACACGTGCGGCGCGCCGGGGACCACAGCCACGCGCGCACCGCACGACGCGTGGCAGGGCCGCTCCAGAGGTCCGCCGCGCGAGGCGCCGTAACTAGGCTGGCGTCACGCCGAGAAGCTTCAGCGCTGCCTCGTAGTCCATGGCGCCCTTCTTGTGGTCGTCGGATTTCGTCGAGGCGCAGAGTTTGGACGCCTTCTCGGCGTCGGCCTTCGCCTTGCCAAGGTTCGCGTTCGTGCTGTTGGCGGTTTCGGCTGTCTTCCATTGGTCTGCGAGCGCGGTGCAGCGCGCGGCGTAGTCTGTCGGCTTCGAGGCCGAATGGGTTGCCGGCGCAGGCGTCGCGGCGAACGCGACCGTAGTCAGGAAAGCGGCAGCGAGCGCGCCGGTGAGAATGCGGGTCATTTCTGAGTTCCTTCCAAGTTCACGGAGCAATCCGTCCGCGAGGCAACAGGTAGAGGCGCCGTCTGACAGCCGCCTGGCACCCGCATGAACACGAATTCATCCGCGCGGAAAGGCCAGAATTGCGCGCAAACCCGGCGCCCCGGTCTCAAGCCTGAGCACACCGCCGTGCAATTTCGCGCAAGCCGCGACCAGAGCCAGTCCAAGGCCTTTGCCGTCAGCCGACACATCGCGAGGGAGACGCCCAAACGGCCGCAGCGCCGTCGCTTGATCGGCCTGCGCAATACCAGGCCCGGTGTCTTCGACGGTGAGCTCAACCGCATCATCGGTCTGGCGAAGACGCACAGTGATCGATGCGCCTTCGGGCGAAAACTTGATCGCGTTCTGAACGAGATTGCCCAGTGCCTGGCGAATGAGCGTACCTTGCCCGCGGAGTGACGCCGGCACGATATCGCGCGTTAGGACTTGATCCTTGTCCTCCGCGACCGGTTCGAACAGCTCGACAACATCGGTCGCGACCTTCGCCAAATCGACCATCTCGAACGCTTCCGTACCGATACCGGACTCCGCTCGGGTGATGTCGATCAGAGCGTTAAACGTGGCGAGCGCCCCATCGATCTCGTCATCGGCCCGGGCGAACGCTAGCTCGCGCGCGGCCGCATCCGCCGACGCTTGCGCCTGCTCCAGATCGGCTTTGACCCGCTGGAGCGGCAAGCGCAGATCATGCGCGATCGCCTCGGTCACGATGCGCATCTGATCGATGTGCGTTTCGTTGCGGGCCAGCATTTCGTTCAAGACGCCGCCCAATCGTTCGAACTCGTCGGTCGATCCGCGGGCGGGTATGCGCTCGTGTAAATTGCCCGCGATGATTCGCCGCGCGGTCGCGACGATCGCATCGATCCGCGCCAGCACGCGCCGGTTCAGCAAAACAATCAGAGCCGCCGCAACCGCGAGAAACACCAGCAGCGCGATCATGATCGCCTGCACGAGCGCCGACTGCAGCGCCCGCTGGGCGGACCGGTCACGCCCAATTAGAACCCGCGCGCCGTCGGGTAGAACGACCGCACGGCCAAACCCGGAAATCGTATCGCCACTATCCCGTTTGTTCGTCTCGATCGGGCGCCAGCGCCCGTCGGCGATCAAGCCGGGCGGCCAATCGACGTCGCCCGCCAGATACCGGCCCCGCGCGTCAATCAGGGCGTGCAGGGGCAAATCGTCATTCGCGAGCCCGGCCCGGCGTGTGATCACCCGCACGAGAACCTGCCGCCCCTCCTCCGCGTCGATGACTTGCAAATACCGAATCTCGGAGTCGACGACCGCAGCCTGCCGCGCGGTTAGGATCGCCTCGGCGCGATTGTCCACGAACAGCAACGCCGCCACCGACGCCACAGCAACGAACGCGACCGCCGCACCGAGCACCAACGCCTCGCGGCCTGAAAGGAAAAAACGCCACAAGGGAGTCATGGCGTCTTCGACAGCCGGTAACCGACGCCGCGCACAGTGTGAAGCAACGGCACGTCGAAGCCCTCGTCGATCTTCTTGCGCAGCCGGCTCACATGGGTGTCGATGATGCCCGCATGTGGCTCGTTGCTGTAATCCCAAACTTGCTCGAGCAGCATCGTTCGGGTCACGACCTGCTCCTTGTGCCGCATGAAATACTCAAGCAGCTTGAACTCGCGCGGAAGAAGAGGAAGTTCGCGCCCCGCCCGCGTCACCCGTCGCGTCGCGATCTCCATCGTCAAATCGGCGCATGCCAGCACCGCCTGCGCCGTCGCCGGCGCTTTGCGCTTCAAGACGACGTCGGCACGCGCGGAAAGCTCGGAGAAATGGAACGGCTTGGTGACATAGTCGTCGCCACCCGCGCGCAAGCCTTTGACCCGCTCGTCCACCTGCGCGATCGCCGACAGAATAATCACCGGTGTCTCGACCCCGGCCGCGCGCACCGTCTTCAAAAGTTCGAGCCCGTCCAATCCCGGCAAGTTCCGGTCGAGAATGATCAGATCGAACGGCCCTTGACGCGCCATCTCCAGACCGTCACGGCCGTCGCCTTCGCGCTCGACCGTCCAGCCGAGCTCGGCGAAACCGTTGGCGACATAGTCGCGGGTGCTGCGGTCGTCCTCGACGACGAGAAGGCGGCGGGTCACTTGGCGAACGGAACCAACATCGGCACGCGCCGACGATAGCCGTCGTAGGCATCCGCGCCAAGCTCAGAGCGCAAGAACCGCTCCTCCAGCCGCGCCTTAACGATGACGCCGACGACGATCATCGCGAACCCGGCAAGCGCCGACGCCGTGCCGGCGACGGCCGCCAAGGCCAAAGCCGCAGCCAACAATCCAGTATAGATGGGATGACGGACGATCCCATAAGGCCCGCTGTCAACGATATGGTGGTCGTCCTTGCGCGTGACCGAACTCGACCAAACGTCCCCAAATACAGCCGCGCCCACCACGCAAAAGCGAAACCGCCAAGCGTGAGCGCAACAGCTGACCACACACCGGACGCCGGCAGCGTCCACAGCGGCGCAAACAGTGGGCCGACCGGCGGCGGCAACGCCGCGACCACATCCGGCGGCTTCAGCGACGTGAACAACAGCACAAACCCTCCAGCCTGCAAAAATCTGTAGGGCAGTTCTCGGCCTCTGCCTGGCGCCGCCTTGGCCGGCTTTGACCACCCGGCCGCAGCCATCCAAGACACGGCCCAAGCAATCCAAATGATTACGATAGTGAGTTTCAAATCCATGTCATGCCTCTCCACCGCGCACCATGTCCGGCGCCCCTGACAGATATCTGGCGCCCATATTACAAGTCCGTCAGCCAACGCCTATGGTGCATCCGGGAGAGTCGAGATGACCAAAGCCTACCAGTGCGACGTAGCGATTATCGGCGGCGGCATCGCGGGCGTCGTGACCGCCCTCGAACTGCTCGACGCCGGCAAGCGCGTCGCGATCTTCGAGCGCGAAGGCGAAAGCCGCTTCGGCGGCTCGGCGCTGGAAGCCTTCGGCGGTATGTTCTTTGTCGACAGCCCCGAGCAGCGCCGCATGAAAATCGCCGACAACGTCGAGAAGGCGTTCGAGGACTGGAAGAGCTTCGCCGAGTTCCAGCCGGGCGAGGTGTGGCCCGTCATCTGGGCCAAACACCTCGTCGAGCGCGCGACGCCCGACGGCCACGACTATCTGAAGAAGTTCGGCATCCGCTGGTTGCCCGTCGTGATGTGGGTCGAGCGCGGCCAGACCGCGCACGGCAACTCCGTCCCGCGCTTCCACTTGACCTGGGGCACGAGCCGCCACCTCATCACCCGCCTGATCAAAGCGCTTCGCACGCACAAGAACGCCCGCGAGAAACTCGCGCTCTGCTTCAACCATCGCGTCGAGCGCATCGACATCCACAACGCGAAGGTCTACGGCCTCGGCGGCATCGTCATGGGCGGTGAGGAGTTCAAGTGCACCGCCGACGCTGTCGTCGTCGCGGCGGGCGGCATCGGCGGCGATATCGGCAAGATCCGCAAACACTGGTCGCCGGTCGAAGGCATCAAACTGCCGTCGACGATCCTGCTCGGCACACATCCGGGCTCCGACGGCCGTGCACTCGATGCAGCGAAAGGCGTCGGCGCGAAGCTCACGAACATGGGCCGCATGTGGAACTACGCCGCCGGCATCCGCCACCCGCGCCCGCAATGGGCCGACCACGGCGTAAGTTTGATTCCGCCGAAATCCGCGCTCTGGGTCGACGCGAACGGCCGCCGCCTGATGCCGCCGATGGTCTCGGGCTTCGACACGCTCGACCTCGTGCAACGCGTCGCCGCCGCCCCGCACGGCCACACCTGGCAAATCCTGAACAAACGCATCGCGCTCACCGAACTCGCGGCCTCCGGCGCCGATTGGAACCCGGCCTTACGCGAGCGGCGCCTCATCCGCTTCGCGCTCGACATGCTGGTCGGCAACCGCTGGCTCGTGAACGACCTCACCACGAACTGCCCCGACATCGTCACCGCCGACACGACGACGGACCTCGTGGCCAAGATGAACGGATTGAAATCAAAGACACCGATCGAAACGCAAACCCTGCATGACGAAATCGCCCGCTTCGACCTGACGCTCAACACCGGCATCGCCGACGAACAGCGCAAACAAATCGACCACCTCCGGGGCTACCGCGCCGACCGCATGCGTCTCGCCAAAGACCAGCGCATCCTCGACCCCAAAGGCGGCCCGCTGATCGCGATCTGCGAGCACATCGTCAGCCGGAAATCCTTAGGCGGCATCGTCACCGACCTGCGCTGCCGCGCCCTCGACAGCAGCGACCGCCCGATCCCGAACCTCTACGCCGTCGGCGAATCCTCAGGCTTCGGCGGCGGCGGCAGCCACGGCATAAGGGCGCTCGAAGGGACGTTTCTCTTAAGCTGCGTGATCACCGCACAAAGATGCGCCGAGGCAATCGTCAAGGGCTGATTTTGTCGTAGATCGCGGCGACTCCAAGGAGACGCTTGTCCTGGGAACGCAGGCGTCTCGCCTGCTCTTCGCAACGCCTCCAAAATCGCCGCGCGTGGAAACTCAGCAAGAGCAGGCGGGACGCCTGCGCTCCCAGGACGAGTGCCTCATCGGGGACACCGTGATTTACGAAAAGACTCCTCGCAGAATCTCCGCCTGAACGGCGCCCGTCGACACTTTGCTTCCCGGCTTCAACGCATCCGCTTCCAACCACGCCAGCGCGAACGCTGCGCCGCGGGCTTCTGACCAGCAGGTTGAGGTGATCGTGCCGACCGTCACGTTGCGGACCGTGACCGGGCCGGCGACAAGCGGCTCGTCGGCGGCAAGGTGCGCGAGTACGGGGCGCGGCGTATGCACGTGCGCAGCTAGCGCGCCCACGCCGTTGAAGCGCCGCGTCAAATCTGGCGCGACACCCAGGTCATACGGCAAGCGCAAGTCGCGCGCACTGCGCGCCAGCGGCGCTGGCAGCCAATCCACGCCCGCGCGTGGGATCGCGCTTTCGACGCGCAGCGCTTCCAATGCCGCCGCACCCACCGCAGCCACGCCAAGCCCCGCGCCCGCTTTCCACAACCGGTCCCACACGACAATGCCGTCGTCGGCGCCCGTCCACAGTTCCAACCCATCGCCGGACGCGTCGCGCATCAGCGCAACCTGCGCCGGCCGCCATGCCGCGCGTAGGCCAGCGCCGCCACCGCCGCCCGGCGCCTCGCCCGTCAGCCCCGACGCCGCCGCAAGCGCCGCCGTCAGCGGCCCGCGCACGCCGATCGCGGCGCGCATGCCGGTCGCGTTCGTGACCTTCACGTCGAAGCCGCGCGCGCCGTCGGCGAGCCACGCGAAGTCGCGCGACGCCGTGCGCACCTCGAACGACGCGGCGGCAAAGCGCACGATCACGCCTTCGCCGCGCACGAAGCCCGCATCGTCGCACCACAGCGTACGCGCCGTCTGGCCCGCTTCGAGCCGCGTCACGTCGCTGATCGAAAACCAACTGAGATAGGCGCCCGCATCGGGCCCTTCGACCAGCCAGCACTGCCGCGCCGACAAATCGCTCATGCCGACGCGCGTGACCAACGCCTCCTGCTCCTCGCGCAGCGACGAATAGACGGCGGGCACCGTGAAGCCCTCGTCCTCCGTCCAATGGTTCGTCGCGCACAGCTCGGCCGTCCGCGCATGCAGCGGCGTCGCCAAGGATGCGCGCGAGGAGAAATCGCTCATGCTCGCACCTCAGCGCCGAGCACGACATTCGCCGCATTGCGCGCATTGATGCCGGTGATGCCGCCCATCGGATGCGTGCCCGCGCCGCACAGGAAGAGCCCCGGCACCGGCGTCTCGTACCGGCTCAACCCAACCGCGGGCCGCAAGAGCCCCAACTGATCAAGCGAAAGATCGCCACCGTGCCAGTGCGCCCCAACCGTGCCCGCCATCGCCTCGATATCGCGCGGCACGAACACATCGGCGGCGAGGATCATGTCCGGCAGCTCCGGCGCGTACTGGCGCAGCACCGCGCCGACGCACGACATCAAATTCGCCTTCGCCTTGTCCCACGAGCCCACAGCCAAATTCTTCGGCACATAGAAGACGTGCGCCGAGAGAACATGCTGCCCCGCCGACAATGTCGTGTCGTGCGTGGAGGGGATGGTGATCTCCATCACCGGATCGGCCGAGAACGTCCCCTGCTCGTACGCCGCGAACGAACGCTCCAACTGATCGATGCCCGAGCACAAGATCAGCCGTTCCTTCAAAAGCTTCTTATCGATCCCCTTGAACGATGGCAAACCGGCCAGCGCCAGGTTCACCTTCGCCGTGCAGCCCTCGCCGCGAAACCCGTTCAACCGCCGCTTCAGCCCAAGCGGCAAATGCCGCGCCGCGCCAAGCTGCAGCAGCGTCGCCTTCGGATCGAGGCTCGAGACCACCGTGCTCGCATGCATCGCCTCGCCGCTCGCAAGCTCCACGCCGGCGACGCGACCGTTGTCGAACAGCAAGTGCTTCACGCGCGCGTTCAACCGCACCCGCACCCCCGCACCTTCAGCGGCTTTCAGAAGCGCGCTCGTGAACGCCCCCGCCCCGCCCTGCGGATGCACGAAGCCCTCGGTCGTTTCGGCGTTGATCGCCCGCCGCATCGCGGCCAAGAGCGCCGTCCCCCGTGCCCGCGGCGGCAACGCGTTGCCCAACACCGCGTCGAACGCGAGCGCACCCTTCAACAGCGGCGTCTCGAACTCCGCATCCAGCACCTCGGCAATCGACGCATCGAGGAAGCTCGCCACATCCGCGTCCAGCGCGCCGTTCTTTGCGCCCGCGCGCCCACTGAATAGCCCCGCCTTCGCCTGCTCGACCGAAGCGCCGGGCACACTCTGCACCCACCGTTCGATCGCTTGCGCCGCCTTGCGCAACCGCCCGTCGTAGTGCGGCCAAGCCTTGGCATCGGCTTGGCTGTGCACGCCAAGCGCCTGCGCCGTCTGCCGCAGATCGCCGCCCAGCGTGATGTGCCGCCCATCCGGCGACAGCGCGACCGTCGAAATCTGCTTCGCCGTCAAGTTCAACCCGAACCGGTGCAGGCGAAGCGACTTCACGACCTGCGCGTCCAGCGGCCCGATCAGATGCGCCAACCCGGAAACGCGATGCCCGGCGACGAGCTCAATCGTCTTGCATGCGCCACCGGCATGCGCCTCGGCCTCGACAACGGTCACGCGCCGCCGCCCCTGCGCGAGCAGCGTCGCGCAAATGAGCCCGTTGACCCCCGCGCCGATCACGATCACGTCGTTTTGCGAACTGACGCTACGCATCGGCGCGCGCCTTCACGAGCGAACCGGTCGCGGCCGCCTGCAGCCCCGCCTCGCCGATGCCGCCGTAGAGATTGGGCTCCACCACCGCGAGCCCCTTGAGCAACGTTAGGGCGGCCGGCGCATGCGCCTCCGGCACCGCCGTTTGATCGAGCGATGCCTGCGAAGCCATCAGAGCCGCACCGCCGATCTCGAGCAAGCCCTCGGCCTCCATCGGATGCCGCATCTCAGCCGCCTCGATTGACGCGCCGAAGCCCACCGACATCTCGTCGATCGCCCGCACCATCAGCCCGCGCAGCTTGTCGCGCCGCGCCGAACTCCACGGCCCCTCCGCCGTCGTTGCGGGGACATAGGGCATAGAGATATGCAGATCCCACCGCGCCTTCGCCTCCCCGCGCGGCACGAAGCGCAAATCGAGACACGGCTGCACCGGCAGCGTGAGACCGCGAAACGCACCATGCGCCGCCGCGAGCCGCGCGATCGAAGGGTTCAGCCTCACAATTGCCCCGGACGTCAGCGTCGCTGCATCGACTCCGGGCAGCTTCGGCAAAGCGCCAATCGTCAACTTGACCTGCGCCGGCTCCACCGACGCCCGCGGCGCCAGGTGCGCCGGCCGCGCGCGCTTCAACCCCGTCAGCATCGCCCCAGCCCGATCTTGGGCCAGCGTCGAGATTACGAGCGGCGCCCGCAGCACGTTGCCGTCGGCGAGCACCACGCCCGAAGCCGCGTCGCGCTCCGTCGCGATCTCCTTCACCTCCGCACCGAACATAACGTCGGCGTTGTTGTAGAACTTGAGCAGCGCTAGCAGCGCCTGCCGCAACCGCCGCTCGCCGCCCGCGACGAACCGGTGCCCGGCTTCCGGCACAGCCTGCGCCAGCAACGATTGGCGCGTCAGCAGCTGCCCCGACGCCGGCGCATGCGGCGCGGCACCCGTGCCGATCACCGCCCCCTGCGCCAGCACGCCCTTCAAAAGCTCATTGTCGAACGCCTCGTCTAGCAACCGCGCCACCGACGTGAGCCGGAACAACATCGCCTCGCTGGGCTCGCCATGCGCCGACGTCAGCCACGCCGCCGCCGACTGCTCCTCCGGCACCGCCGCCCGCGCCAGCCGCGCGTAAAACCCTTCGAGCGCCTCCGCGTCCCGCCCCGACAGCGCCGCGACGCTCGCCTGCGCCGCCCGCACCTCCGGCCACAAGATCAAGGCCCGCTCGCCCGCCACCCCCACAACCGGCGGCGCTGCCGCAAAGCGCAGCCCATGCGAAGTCAGATCGAGTTCTCGCACCACGCCGGCGCTGATGATGGCATCCGCCCCCTCGCCCATCGCAGCCCCATCCGCGCGCCGTTCGACGACGGTCACGGCACGCCCCGCCGTCGCCAGCGCCGCGGCCGCAACCAAGCCCTCGACGCTCGCGCCGATGACGACGGCATCCAGGCGGTCATCCGCCATGCGGAACTCGGCTCATGCGACCCTGGGGGGTAAGAGGGACGGGGCCAACCTACGGCACCCAAAGTAAATCTCAACCGCGACCGCGGTGAAAAGATGGCGCCATGCTTAATTCGCCAGGGCGAAAGGAGGGAATTTCACCACAAAGGCGCGAAGGCCACAAAGAAGAGAGACCTCACGCGAAGACATCTTTGGCGCACAGCGCCAGTCCAACCGCGAATGGCACCTCCGGCGCCAAGAAGTCACTATTTCGCGTCTTCGCGGCTTCGCGTGAGACCCCTTCGGGCCCTTCGTGCCTTTGTGGTGAAAATTCCTTCTTCCGCCCCTCAACGAAAAAACCGCCCGGCTCATCACCGGGCGGCTTCAGTTCGTCCAACCGGTAACCGTCCTCAGACGATCCCGCGCTTGTGCTCGCCGACCACGACGCGCTTGGGGCGGAACGCCGCCTCCAGCACTGCGATCGTCTTCGTCGGCTGCGCTTCGCCGCACATGAACACGTCGAACGCGGCAAAGCCCTTTTCCGGCCAGGTGTGGACGGAGATGTGGCTCTCGGCCAACACCGCAACGCCCGACACGCCGCCGTTCGGCTCGAACTTGTGCAGGTGGATGTGCAAGAGCGTGGCGCCGGCAGCCGTCACCGCGTCCTTGAGCGCCTTTTCGATCTTGTCAGCGTCGTCAAGATCGTGGGCGTCCCACAGGTCGAGGATCAAGTGGCTGCCCGCAAAGGTCACGCCGTTGCGGGTGATGAAATAGTCTTTACGGTCTTCGTCCGCTTCCACGGTGGGAATTGGAGCCGGAACGGGCTTCGTTCTGGCGCGGTTCGCGGGGAACTGCGTTACTTCGACAGCCGCTCTTTTGCGTGCAGGAAGAGCCATTTGGCACCTCTCCGAAACAGAAGAACAGTTGCACCTTTAGGGTGACCAAGTGGCGTGGAACTCACGCCGCCAAAGCCCGCCTCTTGGTGATTCCACCCGAATTGCGGAAGGGGGCGAAATATAGGGACGCTTGTCCCCCATGCAAGATTTTTTGCCCCCTCTTCCCTAATTTTTTCTTTAGCTGATGCAGCAGCGCGCGATTGCGACAGGTGAAGCGTTGCGCGCGCGACTCACTCGCCCTATATGAGCGCGCCTTTCGGGCACCCTTGAGCGCGCTGCTCGCGCGCCACGCTCGACGCTCTCTTCCGCCTTCCGACAACAAGGAGTCGACGCCGATGACGAACACGTTTTTGGAGAAACTTCACCCCGGTTTCGCCCAGACGATCGAACTCGAAGGCAAGCCGATAGTGTCGGAAAAGAGCCGTTTTCAGGACATCAAGATCTTCGACACGAAGCGCAACGGCCGCGTGCTCGTGCTCGACGACATCGTCCAGCTGACGACGCGCGACGAGTGCGGCTACTCCGAGATGCTCACCCACGTGCCGATGCTCGAACACGGGTCCGTGAGGGAGGTCATGATCGTCGGCGGCGGCGACATCGCCATCGCCGAGGAGGCGCTCAAGCACCGGGGCGTCAAGACGGTGTTTAACGTCGAGATCGACGAGCGGGTGGTCGATTTGTCGCGGCAGCATTTGAGCGTGGTGAACGCCGCCGCCTTCGCCGACCCGCGTCTGAAGATTCAAATCGAAGACGCCTTCGTCTTCCTGGCCGACAAGTCGAGCCACGCCCGCTTCGACCTTATTATCGCCGACCGCCCGGACCCCGTGGGCCCCGCGGAAGTCCTCTTCGGCGACACGTTCTATGAGCGCATCGCCAAGGCGCTCGCCCCCGGCGGCTTTGCCGTGTTCCAAAACGGCGTCCCGTTCTTCCAGCCGGAGGAGCTGGTCGACACGCTGAAACAAATGCAGCGCACGTTCCGCTACTCCGGCGTCTACCTGGCGGTGGTGCCCAGCTACATCGGCGGCTTCATGGCGCTGACCTGGGTCTCGAACGACGCCATCCTGGGCGACCCGGCCAAGTGGCAAGGCCTAGAAGCCGCCTTCAACGCCGCCCGCCTCAAGACGGACTACTACACCCCCGCCGTCCACCGCGCCGCCTTCGCGCTACCGGCGTGGATCGAGCGGTTGGTGAAGTAAACGCTTCCGGCGTCAGAAAGGTCTCACACAAAGCAACGAAGCAACAAAGTGTTGCAGCGTGCCGGCAGCGCGCACCCGCGCGCCGCAGGCGCGCATTCGAGATCGAATTGGCGCTGCGCGCCAAGAACAGTCTCCAACTTTGTTGCTTCGTTGCTTTGTGTGAGACCTTTTCTGGCGCCAGCACTGACAAGCGACCGCGGGGGTGAGCGTTACTGCGGCCGGCTCATGTACTCAGTCAGCGCCTTCGTCATCTCTTTGACCACCTTCGCAACCGACGGATCCGCCTGCACCGCGCACCAGTACGCCTTCACCTTCGGCGTTGCGGCCAGCAGGTCCGCCTGCCCCAGCATCGGCCCGATCCCGGCGACGAAGAACAGCGACGGCACCAGCGCGCAATCCGCGAGCGACGCGTTCGCGCCCATCGCGTACTTGCCCGGCGCGATGAAATGCTCGAGCCCTTTGAGGCCCTTGGCGAGCTCCGTCAGCTGCTCGTCCACGACCGCCGCGTTACGCACCTTCGGATCGATCTGTTCGAACAGCTCGAACAACGGGTTTAAGATGTATTGGTCGGCGATGTTGAACATCACCCGCATCTTGACCCGCTCCTTCGGATCGGCCGGGCGGAGCGACGGCGTCGGCCGCGTGTCTTCCAGATACTCGCCGATGACACCCGACTCCGGCACATAAAACCCGCCGTCGTCCAGCGTCGGAATCTTCTCCAGCGGATTCATCGTCGCGTAGTCGGCGGTGTGCGACCCGCCCTGCGGCACGTCGATCAACTGCGCGTCGATGCCTTTCAAGTAAAGCTGCAACCGCACACGGTTCGCATAAGGCGAAAGTTTCGAGTCGTAGAGCTTCATAAGGGACACCTCCATTGCACCGCCATGGGCCACGGCCGCGCGTCCGAGGTCAACTACCTCCGCTTACGCCCTCGCTTGCCGACTCACCCACGCATAGCTGAGCCCAATCAGCGCCGCGAACAGCGCCGCCCCGATCCACGGTCCCAAGGCGAAATCCGCACCAACAAGCGCCAGCGGGCTTTCCGTTCCCGTGCCCACGATGAGCCCCGCATTCAAAATGCCGAGCAAACTCTCGCCCACGATCAAACCGGACGCGAGCAGCACGCCGAACCGTGACAGCATCCCCTCGTCCTTCGACCCTGCAATCGCACGCGAATAAAGCCAGCCGATCACCGCCCCCAAAATCACCGGCGACGTCGTATCCATCGGCAGATAGATACCGATGCCGACCGCCATCGGCGGAATACGCAACAGCTTGAACCACCCCAGTACTTCGTCGATCGCGATAATCAAAATGCCGACCAGCACGCCCGCGCCGATCAGATTCCAATCGATATCCGCGTTCAAAACCCCGCGCGCGAGCGTCGAGATCAACGCCGCCTGCGGCGCCCCCAACGGCTGCGCCGCGATCGCGGCACGGTTCGGATCACCGGGAAACCCATAGGCTTGGTTCAACAGATCGAGCACCGGCCCGATCACGAGCGAGCCCGCAATCACGCCGAAGATGAGCGCCACCTGCTGCTTCCAGGGAGATGCGCCGACCAGCTGCCCGGTCTTCAAATCCTGCAAATTGTCGTTCGAAATCGTGGCGATCGAGAAGACGATCGCAACCGTAAACAGCGCAAACGCGATCAGCGCATTCGTCGCCTCCGGCCCCGCATACGGCTGCACGAACTGCGCCAGCAACACCGACCCCGACACGATCGCCAAGATGCCGATCCCCGACACCGGGCTGTTCGAAGCCCCGATCAATCCTGCCATGTAGCCCGCAACCGTCGCAATAAACGCGCCGATGACCACCGTGAAAACGACGCCGCCGAGCACAAGCGGCCACCCGAACTGCGCCAACGCGGTCGCCTGCACGAAATTGAACAGCAACACCGCGATCGCAACCAGACACAGCGCGCTCAAACCCCCGATCATGCCGAGCGACAGATCCCGGTCGCGCCCGTCGCCGCCGTTACTCGCCGCGGCCCGCGCCGTCGCAACCAGCCCCTGAAACACCGGCCGCGCCAAAGCGAGCAAGCTCCAGATCGCGGCAATGCCGATGGTCCCGGCGCCGATGAAGCGCACCTTGGTGCCGCGGATCGTGTTGGCGAGGTCGGCGATGTCGCCCTCCAACCCCGCGCTCAAATACGGGATCGAAATCCCCCACGCGATGATGATGCCGACGAGCATCGCAACGCCGACCGAGATGCCGACCAGATGCCCCGCCCCGATCAGCGCCAGCGAGTACGACGTCGAAAGCCCGCTCACGCCCGCGCCCACGCGAAAGAACGTCGCAAACCCCGCCGAAGCCACACCGGTGAACGTCACGATCTGCATGAACGCAGCGACAAGCGCGCTGTAGAGCACCACGAACGGCCCGCGCTGGCGCTCGATCGTATTCGCAGGCGCCTCGTCCGCCCGCGCGCCGACCTTCAGCACCTCCGCCGCCGCGACGCCCTCCGGGTAGGGCAATGGCGAGTTCACCACCAACGCCCGCCGCAAGGGGATCGAGAACAGCACACCGAGCACGCCGCCCAGCACGCACACGAGAAACGTCTCGATGAACGGAAAGTTCCGCCACCACCCGATCATCACAAGCCCCGGCAGAACGAAGATGATCGCCGACAGCGTGCCGCCCGACGAGGCCACCGTCTGCACGATGTTGTTCTCGCGGATTGTGCCCGTGTTGAACGCCCGCAGAATGCCCATCGAAATGACGGCCGCGGGGATCGACGACGCGATCGTAATCCCGACCTTCAGCCCCAGATAGACGTTCGCCGCCGTGAACACCGCCGCGATCGCGGCCCCGAGCGCGATGGCGCGCACCGTAAGTTCAGTCTCTTTCATTGTCGCACCCGCGAAGCAGGCCGCTACTGTGTCACAACGAAAGAGCGGCGCAACCCCACCGGCCCGCTGAAACCGGTGAAGTTAAGGCTAAGCCGCCGCAACCTTGCGCTCGAGGCTCTCCACCGCTTCCGGCGCCACCGCGAGCGGCAGGCGTAACGTCACCGTCGTGCCCTTGCCCTCGACGCTGTCGATGGTGAGCCTCGCGCCCATCTGCGCCGCGAGTTTGAGACAGATCGCGAGCCCAAGCCCCGTACCCTGCTCGCGCCGCGTATAGGCCCCGTCCGCTTGCACGAAGGGCTGGCCCAACTGCTGCAGCGTCTTTTCGGGAATACCGCAACCGTGATCGACCACGCGCAGGTCGCACAAACCAAGTTCGCGCATGACTGCGAATTCGACAGCGACTTGGGTATTGGCCGGCGAGAACTTCAACGCATTGCCGACGACGTTGACGACGATTTGCACCAGCGCCTGCCGGTCGGCCGTCACCAGCACGCTTGACGGAATATACTGACACGTCAGCTGCACGCCGCGCTGCTCCGCCAGAACGCGCAACATGCGATACGTCGACGTGACTTCTTCGGCGAGGCTGACCGCCTCCAAGCTCGACTTGTGCTGCTTCGCTTCAATCTTCGAGAACAGCAGCAAGTTGTTCACGATACGCAGCAAATGCTGACCGCTCGCCATGATGTCGCCAGCGTATTCCTTGTACTTGTCGGGCACGCCGAGCTCCAGCGTATCGTTCTTGATCAACTCCGACAGTCCGTTCACCGCATTCAACGGCGTGCGGAACTCGTGACTCATATTGGCGATGAAGAGACTTTTCGCGCGGCTCGTTTCTTCCGCGGCGTCAACCTTCGCCTGCACCGCCCTGACCTCCGCGTCGCGCGCATGGTTCACGACCGCGACCCACCCGAGGGCCAGCGCGATCAGCATCGCCGCGACGACCGGCGCCGCCGTCAGCAACATCCCGATCGCATCCGAGATAAACTGCTGCCCACCCAATGATGGCGTCCAGCGGAAGCCGTAGGCAGGCGCCATGCCGGCAGGGCCCGGCAACGGCGCGATCCAATCTGACATCGGCGCCGCCAGCGAGCCCAGCTGAAAGTCCTCGGCTATGCTCGCAAGATACGCCGCATCGATCGTCTTCAAATAAGCGAGCGCGAAATTCGGGCGCTCAGGACCTGCCTTGCGCTTCTCGCTCGCGACCCCGATCGCATGCATCGCGATGAAGTGCGGCGCGCCGGCAAATTCGACGACGCCCGAGACGGCGTGAAGCTTTCCCGCCCGCCCCTCGGCGATCAGCGGAACGGCAAGCCCCGCCAACCGCCTCTGGTCGGCCTCAGGCATCGGCACGGCAGCATCCGCCTTTGCGTCATAGCTGTACGCCACGCGCCCGTCGGCGCCCAGCACCAGCACGTGCTCCACCTGAAACGTCACCGCGCCATAGCGGCCCAGATTCTCGGCATCCCAACGCGCGTTCCGGCCCTTCTGGAACCGGTCGTACATGTCGTCCCACAGCGCGTAGTCGCGCACATTGGATTCGATCTTGGCGAGCTGGCGCTTGACGATGGACTGAACCACCACCGTTTCGCTCTGAACCTGCTGATCGTCGAGCCGCTTGGCCGACGCCTGAAGCAACGCGGCAAGCAGAAAGGCGGCGATCACGATAATCGTGACCACGAGCCCCGCGAGAACCATCGCGTATTTGCCGAGCTTACCTGTCATCATCCAAGCAGCGAGAAACGGCGCGCGAAGCGCCTGCCTTTACCCTCTAATCCTCGCACAGCCGCCTTAAATCGCAGTTGCCGGCCACAAATTACCAAACCCTTTCCACCCAAGGATTTCCGCCGCTCTCGCACCTCGATCCGGGCTGGATTCCCGTATTGGTGCAGCTAAGGCTGTCGCGCAGGGGATGATCGCGCCGCAGCCACAAGACGGCAGCGTCTTGCCGCGGGCACAGATTCGGCCGTCAGCCGCGTGACCTCAACGTCGTCGAACGCATGCGCAAGGCCGACCGAGGAAGCCACCATCCGCTGCTACCGCGGGTCCAAACGCGAATGCCGTCGTCACGATTGCTCTCCGACCAAGCCCGCGCCTACCGGAAGTAGCGCCGCCCCCTAGGGCGCCGGTCGCTTAACCACACCTGCCGCCGCCCACCCCCGTTGCGGGAGCGGCGGCTTTCTCTCAAGATGCCCCCCGAGGCTCGAAAATGAGGGCCGTACGGGAGTGACGTGACGGCCAACTCTGAACCACGCGCCGCACCGGGTTTCTTCGACCGGCTCCGGGCTTTCTATCTGCGCTCGGACGCGGCCAAAGGCTACGCCCTGATGTCGCCGGTGATGATCACGATGGTGATCCTGCTGGCCGCCCCGCTCATCATGCTCGCGCTCTATTCGTTTTGGACACAAGTCGGGCTCGCGGTCGACACCACCTTCACGACCCAGCGCTACCAAGACGTCATCGGCAAGCAGAGCTACCACGACATTTTCTGGCGCACGATCGTGACGTCGAGCCTGGTCACGCTGGTGACTGTGGGCCTCGCTTACCCCATGGCCTACTACGTCGCGTTCGGGGTGAAGAAGTACAAGTTCATCTGGCTGATCCTGCTCACGATCCCGTTTTGGACCAGCTACCTCCTGCGCGCCTTCTCGTGGAAAGTCATCCTCGGCTTCAACGGCGTGATCAATTCCGGCCTGATTTCGGCAGGCCTCATCACCGAGCCGCTGCAGTTCCTGCTCTACAACCAATCCGCGGTCGTCATCACGCTGGCGCACGCCTACGCCGCCTTCGCGATCCTTCCGATCTACGTCTCGCTGGAGAAGATAGACCGTACACTGCTTGAAGCGGCCGCCGACCTCGGCGACAGCGCCTGGGCGCGCTTCTGGCGCGTCACGTTTCCGCTCTCGCTCCCCGGCGTGATCGGCGCCGCCGTGCTGATCTTCGTGCCAACGACCGGCGACTATGTGACGCCACAGTTGGTGGGCGGCCCGACCGGCCAAATGATCGCCTACAGCATCCAAGTCCTGTTTCTGAAGGTGAACGACTGGCCGCTCGGCGCCGCCCTCGCACTCTCCTCGATGGCGGCCGTCGGCATCCTTGTCGTCTTGTTCGTCAGCGCCATGCAGCTCGCCGTGAGGCAAATCCGATGACGAAGCCGATCCGCGCAGCCAAACGCATGGGCGATCCGGGTGGCCTGCTCGGCGTCTTCGCCGTCGCCTATCTGCTGTTCCTCTACATTCCCGTCCTCTTCTTGCCCGTCTTCTCTTTCAACGATTCCGTCTTCATCGCCTTCCCGCTCAAAGGCTTCACCACAAAATGGTACGAGCAGGCCTTCGCGGACGAAGACATGCTGCGTGCGCTGACGGCGAGCCTCCAAGTCGGCGCCGTCGCCTCGATCGTCGCGACGATCTTAGGCCTCCTCGGCGCGAAGGCAGTCACGCGCTACCGCATGCCGGGTCAAAGCCTCGTCACCGGGACGATCATGCTGCCGCTTTTCATTCCGGAGATCATCCTCGGCATCGCGCTCTTGATCCTGGTGAACGCGCTCTCGATCCCGCTCTCGCTCGTCTCGATCACGATCGGCCACATCATGCTTTGCACGCCGTTCGCAATGGCGGTGTTGACGTCGCGCCTCGACGGGTTCGACAAGAGCTTGGAAGAGGCCTCGATGGACCTCGGCGAAACGCCGTGGATGACGTTCTGGCGCGTGACGTTCCCGCTCGTCGCCCCCGGCATCGTCTCAAGCCTGCTGCTTTCCTTCATCGTCTCGTTCGACGAGTTCCTGCTCTCGTTCTTCCTGCAGGGTCAGCAGCCCACTCTGCCGGTCTTCATCTGGAGCCAGCTGCGCTTCCCGGCCAAGCTGCCGAGCGTGCTCGCGCTCGGCGCCGTCATCCTGATCGTTTCCTGCGCGCTTGTGGTCCTCGCCGAATGGGTCCGCCAGCTCGGCACGACCGAACAAAAGGTAGGGGTCGCGTAAAGCCTCATGGCCGACAACATCATCCGTATTGAAAATGTGACCAAACAGTTCGCTGGCGGCGTCAAAGCCGTCGACCGCGCGGACTTCGACATCGAGCGCGGCGAGTTCTTTTCGCTTCTGGGGCCCTCCGGCTGCGGCAAGACCACGCTGCTCCGCATGATCGCGGGCTTCGAATTTCCGACCGACGGCGAGATTTACATCGACGGCCAACCCTCCGCGTTGATCCCGTCCTACAAGCGCCCGACGAACATGGTGTTCCAATCGTACGCGATCTTCCCGCACCTGAACGTGTTCGACAACATCGCCTACGGACTGCGCAAGGACCGCCTTTCCGCGCGCGAACTCAAACGCCGCGTCGACGAAGCGTTGGAGATGATCAAGCTGCAAGGCTTCGGCTCCCGCCGCGGCGACCAGCTGTCCGGCGGTCAGCGCCAGCGCGTCGCCCTCGCCCGCGCGCTGATCAAGCGCCCGAAAGTGCTGCTACTCGACGAACCCTTGGGCGCGCTCGACAAAAAGCTGCGCGAAGAGATGCAGATCGAACTGCGCCAGCTGCAGAAGGAAGTCGGCATCACGTTCGTCTTCGTCACGCACGACCAGGAAGAAGCGCTCTCGATGTCGGACCGCATCGCGGTCATGGGCAAGGGCGTCGTGCTCCAGATCGCGAGCCCGAAAGACCTCTACGAAGCACCGAACTCCGTCGAAGTGGCGACTTTCATCGGCAACATCAACCTGATCGATGCCACCGTGCGTGCGATCGGCGGCAGCGAGGTAACACTCGATGGCCCGGGCTTCGGCCAATTCAAAGCCCCCGCGATCGACGGCCTCAAAGTCGGCCAAAAGATCACCGCCGCAATCCGCCCCGAAAAGCTCTCGCTCACGGGGAACAAACCGTCGGGCACGTTCATCGAAGGTACGATCAAGGCGAGCGCCTACTTGGGCGACCGCAGCCACTACCACGTCTACGTCAAAGGCCGAGAAGCACCCCTGTCGGTCGCCGCCCAAAACGTCGACCGCGCGATGACCGCAGGCTTCGACCCCGCCCGTCCCGTCTACGTCAGCTGGGACCCCCGCGCACTGATCTTGCTGAAGAACTAGCTCGCCTGCATCACGAGCGGATGGCCGACGAGCTTTCGGTCTCGGCTAAGCAGTTTGAAGCCTTCCGCTTGGGCCTGCACCAAGAGCAAGTCGTCGAACGGATCGCGATGGGCCAATGGTACATCCAGCTCCACCGCGGCGTGCGACGGTGTAAGCGACAGGAACCTCGCAACCTCATCGGTTGCCAGGATGCTGAGCACATCTGCAGGACTAGCAGGCCCCTTCCGGTCACCTGAGCGATAGAGAGAGTGCCACTTCAGCCGGATCTCCCAAATCGAAACGGTACTGACGAAGAACGAGTCCGGGTAATCATCCAGGAAACGCTTCTCACGGCCCGACAATATCCCCGGACTACCCGCCAACGCGAAGACATAGTGCGTGTCGAGCAGGAGTGTCATTTCTTTCGCTTCGGCTTGGCTTTCGTCTTCTCCAGGCCAAGCACTTGCCGGCTTAGTTTCGGATCATCGAGAGCGGGCGTCCATTCGGGACCGTCTTCAAACAAGCCGAACGCGGCACGATTCCGCGCCAGCCGCTCGAAATCGATCCCGCCCCTCTTCCGAAGGGCGAACTCGCTCAACGTATCGCGTGCGAGTGCTTCGACCGGCTGCCCCCGATCTTTCGCAAGCTTCCGCAACGCCGCGTGCACGTCGTCCGGGATGTTTCTGATGACAATCGCAGCCATGGTAACCTACCAATCGATATCGACATGATATCGTTCAAGTGGTTGCCAAATCAATACCCTAACTAGGCCGTCAGCCGCGCCCCGAACGGCACCACCTTGTTGTCGGCGTCGTGGCCAATATCCGCGCGGCCGAGATAAGGGATGCCCGCCCGGTCGCACCAATACTCGGCGACCTCCACCTCCGTCTTTCCGAAGTCGGGATCGTTCGCGGGTATCTGACTGCACCGGCCGAGCTTCAGTCCGGCAACGTTGCGCACCGCCGCAGTCGACGTGATATGAAACAGCATCCGGTCGATGCTGTACATGTACTCGGCGACCTCTTCGAGCAGCAGCACGTGATCCCTCAGATCGGGCTGATACGGCGTACCGATCAACTCGCCGAACGTCTTCATGTTGAACGCCGCCATCTTCGCGCCCGACAGCACTGTTGGCTCGAGCGCATCCGCCGCACCGCTCGCCAAATAGGAAAGCGCCCGCCGCACCGCAGCCTCGCCACCGTCCCGTGCGATATCCGCAGGCATCGGTCCGTGCACGATGCGCTGAAACCCAAGCCCGTAAAGCGCCCCCAACAGAGAGCCCATGTCGCTGTAGCCAAGATAGGCCTTCGCTTGCGCCTCAGCACCGAGCCGCGGCAACGCGCTCTCGAGAATCCGGCACGACCCATAGCCGCCACGAGCGAACCACACCGCGTCGAACGACGGATCGTTGGCAACCTCGACGAAAGCTTCCGCCCGCGCCTTGTCGTCGCCGGCGAAGTGCCCTGACGAGAGATGACACTGCGGATGAAACGACAGCGCCAATCGGCCCGGATAGAGCTGCGCGGCAAGCGCCCTCACGCGCTCCGCAGCCACCGGGTCAAGCCGGTTTGCAGGCGCCACGACGGCGATATTCAAAGCCTTCTCGGTCATGAACGGCCCATTGTCCGCTAGACGCCCATATGCGATCACACGTGCATGGGCTTGAATCGAAACGCACGATATTTCTTCTGCGGCATAGGCGGTAGCGGAATGTTGCCACTCGCGCTGATTCTGCGTGGCCAAGGTTACGCGGTCGACGGCTCCGACCGCTCGCTCGACCAAGGCCGCCTCGGCGCAAAGTTCGAATTCCTGAAGTCGCGCGGCATCGGCCTATTTCCACAAGACGGCAGCGGCGTCACGGCAAAGGACCAAGTCCTGGTCACATCAGCCGCCGTCGAAGACACGGTCCCCGACGTGCAGGCCGCAAAGCGCCTGGACCTTCCGCAGATGCGCCGCGCGAATCTGCTGGCGGACCTCTTCAACGCCGCATCGCACAGCGTTGCCGTCGGCGGCACCAGCGGCAAATCGACGACGACGGGCATGGTTGGCTGGATTCTGCATCAAGCGGGCCGGAACCCCACGATCATGAACGGCGCCGTCATGAAGAATTTCGTGACGCCCGACATCCCCTTCGCAAGCGCCGCCGTCGGCGCTGGCGACGCGTTCGTCAGCGAAGTCGACGAAAGCGACGGCTCGATCGCGCTCTACAAGCCGCGCGTCGCGGTCGTGACGAACATCTCGCTCGACCACAAGTCGATGGACGAACTGCGCGGACTGTTTCGCGACTTCATCGCGAAAGCCGAAACGCCAGTCCTGAACCTCGACAACGATGAAACCAAAGCGCTCGCCGCGAACGCCAAGAACGCGCTGACCTTCAGCATGACCGACGTGCGCGCCGAACTCTTCGCCGGCCGCCTGCAGCCGGAGCCCGACGGCATCGCCTTCGAGCTCAGCGAACGCAGCAGCGGCGCACGCCTCGCCGCGCGAATTCGCCTACCCGGCGCGCACAACGTTGCAAACGCGCTGGCAGCCACCGCCGCCGCACGCGCCTGTGGTGTCTCGTTGAACGACGCGGTCGCCGCGCTTGCAACGTTCACCGGCATCAAGCGACGCTTCGAGTTCGTTGGTACAAAGAGCGGCATCACGGTCATCGACGACTTCGCCCACAACCCCGACAAGATCGCCGCGACGCTGAAGACGCTGCACGCCTTCCCCGGCCGCCTGCTCGTGATGTTCCAGCCGCACGGCTTCGGGCCGCTCAAGCACATGAAGGACGAACTCATCGCCTGCTTCGCGCATGAGCTGCACGAAGGCGACGTCCTGCTGATGCCCGACCCCGCCTACTACGGCGGCACGACCACCCGCACCGTCGGCAGCGAAGACATCGTGCGGGGCGTGCAAAGCGCCGGCCGCAGTGCCCACTACTTCGCCACGCGCGCGGATTGCGGCGGCAGACTCGTCGCGCTTGCACGACCGGGCGACCGCATCGTCGTCATGGGCGCGCGCGACGACACGTTGTCGGAATTCGCCGCAAGCCTGCTGCAAGCATTCTAAGGTGCAATCGGCCCGATGAGCGTGCCGAAGCGCGCACGAACATCGCGCTCGATGCCGCTCAGCGCCACCTCAACCTCTTCGAACGACGGGTACCCGGCAACACGCGCGATCAGATTGCGCAGCGACGTCGACGCCTCCGCCGCGTTGACCACGCCTTCGACCGTCAACCGCAACACCTGCGTCACGTTCTGATAGAGCCGCGCCGCCGCTTCCAGCCGCGCGGCGTCTTCGGCCACAAGACAGTTCTTCGCCGCAAGCGCCTTCAATGCCGTGAGCGTGTTCGGATGCAACACGCTCGCATCCACCGTCGCATGCACAAGCTGCAGACCCTGCACGATGAACTCGACGTCGAACAAGCCGCCCTTCGCCTCTTTCAAGTCCCACGGCGACTTCGCCGGCCGCTCGCGGTCGAGCCGCCCGCGCATATCGGCCACATCCGCAAGCACTTCCACCGGATCGCGCTTGACCGTGAGCGCCGCCCGCATCACGGCCTCGACACGCTCGCGCAACGCCTGCGGCCCCGCAATCACCCGCGCCCGCGTGAGCGCAAGCCGCTCCCACGTCCACGCCTCTTCCGCCTGATACTTCGCAAACGTCTCGAACGAAACCGCCACGGGCCCCTTGTTCCCCGACGGGCGAAGCCGCATGTCGACCTCGTAGAGCCCACCCTCGCCCGTCATCACGGTGAGCGCCGAAATCAACCGTTGCGACGTGCGCGCATAGTAGAGACTCGGCGCTAGCGGCCGTGCCCCATCCGAACCGGTTGCCTCCTTCGGATGCTCATAAACGAAGATAAGGTCGAGGTCCGACGCCGCCGTCATCTCCCGCCCGCCCAAACGCCCCATCGCGATCACGACCATGCCACCGCCGGGCACACCGCCGTGCGCCGCTGCCGTCGCCTCTATCGTCGCGCCATAGAGCGCACCGATCACGGCTTCCGCGACATCCGCAAACGCATAGCCCGCCTGCTCGCCGTCCACCTCGCCGCGCAACAACTGCAACCCCACGCGGAATTGCTGGTCCTTCGTCCAACGTCGCACCACGTCGAGCTTGTCCTCGAACGTCTTCGCCGGTTTCATCAAAGCCGCCAAGCTTTCCCCGAGTTCGGCCAATGTCGGTTGGTGCCGCAAGAAGTCGATATCGATCAACACATCGAGCAACCCGGGCCGCGCCGCCAAATGGTCCGCAAGCCGCGGCGCCGTCCCCACGATCTCGGCGATCAGATCGAGCAGTCGCGGGTTCGAATAGAGCAGCGCAAACACCTGCACGCCCGATGGTAGTCCGCTCAAGAACTTGTCGAACCGCGTGAACGCGATGTCCGGGTTCGCGGTCTTCCCCAACGCCTGCAGCAGCAGCGGCATCAACGCCGTCAGCTTCTCCCGCGCCTTCTCGCTGCGCGTGGCGCGAATACGTCCATGGTGCCAGCCGCGGATCGTCGCCGACAGCGCTTCGGGTTGCGAGAAGCCGAGCTTACGCAGCGTGGCCACCGTCTCGGGATCTTCGTCGACGCCGGTGAAGACAAGACTCCCCGACTCTTCGGAAAGCGACGGCTTACCCTCGAACAACTTCCCGTAGTGCCCCTGCACCCGCAGCAAATGATCACGCAACGTATCCGAAAACGTCTGCGTCACCGCAAACCCCATGAACCGCGCGACGTTGCTCAAGCCCTCCGCCGTCTTCGGCAGCGAATGCGTCTGCTCGTCCTCGATCATCTGCAAGCGATGTTCGAGCGTCCGCAAAAACTCATAGGTCTCGGCAAGGTCGTCCCGCGTCTCTTCGGCGATGATGCTGCGCGCCGTCAGCGCGGCCAGCACCTCCACCGTCCGCGAATTCCGCAGCGAGGGAATCCGCCCGCCCAAAATCAGCTGCTGCGTCTGCGCGAAAAACTCGATCTCGCGAATGCCGCCGCGTCCAAGCTTGATGTTGTGCCCGGCGATCGCCACCTCGCCGTGCCCGGCATGCGCATGAATCTGCCGCTTGATCGAGTGAATGTCCTCGATCGCCGCGTAGTCCAAATTCTTGCGCCAAACGAACGGCGCCAGATTGGCGAGGAACGCCTGACCTTCGGCCAAGTCCCCCACGCACGGTCGCGCCTTGATCATCGCGGCGCGTTCCCAATTCTGCCCCATCGTCTCGTAGTAGGTCTCGGCCGCACGCGTAGAGACGGCGATCTGCGTCGAACCCGCGTCCGGCCGAAGCCGCAAGTCGCAGCGAAACACGTACCCGTCCGCCGTCGTTTCCTGCATCAGCGCAACGGTGGCCTGCGTCAGCCGCACGGCGAATTCGCGCGGCTCGACCCCGCTCGCAACCGGCAACCGTTCCGCGTTGAAATAGCAGCTGAAATCGATATCGCTCGAATAGTTCAGCTCGTGCGCGCCATACTTGCCCATCGCCAGGAAGAACAGCGCGCTCTCCTCCGCCGGTTCGATCGCATCGACAGGCGCAAACCGCCCGCGCTGGACCGCCTCAATCATCGCGTAGCGAAGCGATGAGCCAAGCGCCGCATCCGCAAGCCGCGTCAACGCTCCCGTAACATCGTCCAACTCCCAAACGCCGCCAAGATCGGCAAGGGCAATCAGCAACGACGCCCGCCGCTTCACCTCGCGCAACCGCCGCATCATGTCCGCCCGCGTCGGCGTCTCGTCGAACCGCAAACTGGCAAGAAGCGACGCCAAGGAGATGCGCGGGTCGCCCGAAAGATCCCGCTCGACATTGTCGGCCTCGCGCTCCAGCAGCCGCGCAAGATAGGGACTGTTCGAAGCCGCGGCACCGATCAGCTCGCGCAACGCCCCCGCGCCCGCCCGTTCGCCCAGCGCCTCCAGCGTGCGCGCCGCGCGCTCCGCATCGAACACCTGCGGCAACCGGCCAATGCGGGAAACAAAGGACACACTCATCGGGACCGTTTTGCCCGAACAACCGGCAACGCGCACGCCAAAAAAGAAGCGGCCCGAGCGTTGCCGCTCAGGCCGCCTCAATCGTCTCGTCGGTGAGGCTTAGACGATGCCCGCCGCCGCCTTCAGCGTCTTCGCCGGGCGGAAACGCAGCTTCTTCGAGGCCTTGATCTTGATCGCTTCGCCGGTCCGCGGGTTACGGCCCATGCGCGCGGGGCGCTTGGCAACCGTGAAAACGCCGAAGTTACCGATCGGGAGCTTTCCACCGCCCTTCAGGCCCTTGAGGCTCGCTTCGATCGTGCCGAACACGAGTTCGATCACGCGCTTGGCTTCCGCCTTCGGGAGGTCTCCGCCACGTTTGGCGACGGCGAGGATAAAGTCCGATTTGCTCATTTGGGTTATGCCCCTCAACTTGGGTGTGGGTTGCGCGACCTCGATATGAGATCAGCGATAAGCGTGGATTTAGCAGACAGACCTTAAGCAATCTACAAAATTGCATCATTTTACCTGGGTTTTTTGCATCTCCCCGCCCGCAAAGTGTGTGTTTTTGCGCATTTCTGGGTATCAGATGCAGAAAAAGCGTGGTCCCATCTTGCTATTTCGCCACTCCGGGTGCTGCTTTCCGCGTTGGCTCCGATTCGCCAGGTGCTTTTCGCGAGAGCGCCTGCTCTAAACTTGAGCTGGCAAAGCCACCGACTCACTGAGCCACATGAAACTCGCGACCTTCACCGAAAGCCACCGCCGCCGCATTGGAATCGTCGAGGGGGACACCATCGTCGACCTCGCCGCAGCCGCGCCAAACCTGCCCCAAGCGATGATTCCGTTCTTGCGCGCCGGCGCACAGGCGATGGAGGCGGCCCGCGCTGCAGCCGCAAGCGGCAAGGGCCGCTTACCCCTCGCCAAAGTGCGTCTTGAAGCGCCCGTCCCGCGACCCGGCAAAGTGCTCGCCATCGGCCTCAACTACGCCGACCATATCCGCGAGGGCGGCCGCCCCACGCCCGAACACCAGATCTGGTTTGCCAAGCAAGCGACCTGCATCGCGGGCCCCGCCGACCCGATCCAAATCCCGAAGGTCTCAGACAAGATCGACTACGAGGCCGAGCTTTGCGTCGTCATCGGCCGCAAATGCCGTCACGTTCCCGCGTCCCGCGCGTTCGAAGTGATCGCGGGCTTCATGTGCGGCAACGACGTTAGCGTCCGCGACTGGCAGCAGCGCTCGCCCACAATGATGATGGGCAAGGGCTTCGACACGCACGGACCCACCGGCCCCTGGATCGTGACACCCGACGAGGTCAAAGACGTGCACGCCCTCCCCATCCGCTGCATCGTGAACGGCCAAACGCTGCAAAGCGCGTCGACCGCGGAAATGATCTTCAAGATCCCAGCGCAGATCGAGCATCTGACCGCAGCCTTCACGCTCGAACCCGGCGACGTCATCTTCACCGGCACCCCGGCCGGCGTCGGCATCTATCGAAAACCGCCCGTGCTCCTCAAAGCCGGCGACAAGGTGCGCGTCGAAATCGACGGCATCGGCGCGATCGAAAACCTCTGCGAGAACGAGCGCGGGGAAACCGTCATCTTATGACAGCCGAAACCACCGCCACCGCGCCGCGCGCAACGCTAGCCGGCCAACTCGGCTGGGCGTTCTACCAGCTCGCCTCGAGCCCCTACTTCGTCATCGTCAATATCTTCGTCTTCAACGCCTACTTTCAGAAGCACGTCGTCGGCGACAACGTTCAAGGCCAAGTCATCTGGGGCTACACGCAAGCGCTTGCCGGCGTGATGATCCCGCTTTTGGCGCCGATCCTGGGCGCGCTGGCAGACGCGTACGGCCCGCGCAAGTCCGGCCTGCTCTGGTTCTCGGCGGCCGCCATCCCCGCAATGCTCGCGCTTTGGTTTGTGACCCCCGGGCAAATTGGCCTGGGTTTCGGCGCGATCGTGATTGCTGCCGTCACGATGGAGTGCGCCGCGCTTTACCACAACGCCATGCTGACGAGCGTCGCGAGCGAACGAAACGTCGGCTTCATCAGCGGCCTCGCCTACAGCTTCGACTATATCGGCAGCGTCAGCGTCTTCCTGCTCTGGCTGGCGCTTCCTGCGCTAGGCTTGCTTGCATTCTTCGACGGCCCCTTCGCACATGAGCGCTTGGCGGGTCCGCTCGCCGTCCTTTGGCTCATCGTCTTCTCGATCCCGCTTGTGCTGTTCACACCCGATGTCCCGCGCTCGGGCCTCTCGCTCCTGGGCGCCATCGGGAAGGGCTTGCAGCAACTCGGCCACACGATCTCGCGCGTCTCGCACTACCGCAACCTGGCTAGCTACCTCGTGATCCGCGCGATTTACGCCGACGGGATGAGCGCTGTCTTCTCGTTCCTGGCCGGATATTTGAGCGGCGTCTTCGGCTGGGAGACGACGAAGATCGGTCTCTACGCGCTCATCGTGTTGACCGTGCCGATCTTCACCTCGTTCGCGGCCGGCTGGATCGACGACAAGATCGGCTCCAAACGCGCGATCCAAATCAGCCTTTTGATGTTCACGCTGGCCGTCGCAGGCTCGATCTCGACGACGCCCGATCAATATCTGTTCTTCTTCCCCGTGACCGACGCGCTGCGCAACGAGCAGCTGCCCCTCATCGGCCCGCTCTTAAGCCTCTTCGGCTTCACGCAGTTCCCGGAGCAAGTCAGCCTGACGTTCTCGCTGATCGGCGGCGCCTTCGTCGGCCCGGTTCTCGCGTCGAGCCGCACGATGGTCGCCCGCATCGCACCACATTCGATGATCTCTGAGATCTACGGCCTCTACACGCTGACCGGCAAAGCGACTGCCTTCGCGGCGCCATTCCTGGTCGCGATCGTCACGTCGGTAACGCAGAACCAGCGGGCAGGCTTTGCCGTGATCCTTGTGTTTCTGGTTCTGGGGCTCGTTGGCCTTTGGTGGGTGAAGGAAGAACGCGCCGAGGCGGCCCCGCGATAACCGCCGGCGCTTCCTCGAATTCGGGGAACGAGACGGTCGCGAGCAACCCCGGCCGTGCGTCTTCGAGCTTGATCGTCGCGTCGTGCATGCGAACGACCGCAGCCACCAAGCTCAAACCCAAACCGGAGCCCGGCGTGTTGCGCGAACGCTCCAGCCGCACGAACCGGTCGAGCACCCGCTCGCGATCGGCCTCCGGGATACCCGGTCCCGTGTCGCGCACGACCACCGTCGGCCGGTGATCGCGCGTGTTGACGCTGGCCGACACCGTCACCGCCCCGCCCTTCGGCGTGTACTTCAGCGCGTTCTCGACCAAATTCGCAGCCGCCCGCGCCAGCAAACTGCGATTGCCGCGCACCATCACCTTCGAAGGCGCGATGAACTTGAGCGAAATCCCCCGATCCTCCGCCACCGGCTCATAGAGATCGGCGATGTCGTGAATGACCTCGCTCAAATCGACCGGCTCCAGCGTGTCGCGATGCGCGCCGGTCTCGGCTTCTGCGATCAACAACAGCGAGTTGAACGTCGCGATCAATCCGTCCGCCTCGACGATCGCGCTCTCAAGCGCCGCCATCGTCTCCTCGCGCGATTGATTGCCGATCATCGCGCCTTCAAGCTTGTTGCGAAGCCGATTGAGCGGCGTGCGCAAATCGTGCGCGATGTTGTCCGCAACCTCGCGCATGCCCATCATCAACCGCTCGATCTGCTCAAGCATCTGGTTGAGGTTGGTGGCGAGCCCGTCGAGCTCGTCGCGATTGCCCATCACGGGAATGCGCCGCGTCAGATCGCCCGACATGATGTCCCGGCTCGTGCGGTTGATCGTCTCCAAGCGGCGGAGCACGTTGCGGCTCATCCAAACGCCGCCCGCGACGCCGAAAAGACCGGTGATCCCGATCGCCCACATCAGTGTCGAGCGGATGGCGTCGCCGATGGCGGTCACTTCCTTCGTGTCGCGCCCGACGAGCAAACGATAACCGCCTTGCAATGTGTATTGCAGAGCACGCCCCGGACGTTCCTCATGCTCCGGGTCATCCTCGCGCACGTAGGTGAAGCTGATCCAATCGGGCGCGGTGACGACCGCATCCGGTGGCCACCGCGAGAGATTGCCCGCGAGCGGCACGTCGCCGATGGTCAGCAGATAAAGACTGTTGCGCTGGTTTTGGCGTTGCGAGCGTTCTTGGATGATCTGCTTCAAGCCCACGATGGTCGTGCGCTTGTAGTGTTCGGCCAGACCTTGCACTTCGGCCTTGATCGTCTCATCCGACAGCGTCGCCAGCGTCCCGTCGGTACGCCAATAGATGAAGCCTAGAACGATGCCCACCGACATGACGAACAGTCCCAGGTAGGCGAAAGCCAACCTGAACGTCGCCGTGCGGAAGACGTCAAGAAAGCGCACGGAGCGAATATCCGGCGCCGCGCACCGTGTGCAGCAGAGGCTCTTCGAAGCCCTTGTCGATCTTCGCGCGCAACCGCGAAATATGCACGTCGATCACGTTCGTCTGCGGATCGAAATGATACTCCCACACGTTCTCGAGGAGCATGGTACGCGTCACCACCTGGCCAGCGTGCCGCATCAGATATTCGAGCAGCAGAAACTCGCGCGGCTGCAGGTCGATCCGCTGCGCCGACCGCGTCGCCGTCCGCGACAGAAGGTCGAGCTCCAGATCGCCCACGGCGAGCTTCGTCGTTACCGTATCGCTGCCGTTGCGCCGGACCAGCGCATCGATCCGCGCCAGCAACTCAACGAACGCGTACGGCTTCGCCAGATAGTCGTCGCCGCCCGCGCGCAAACCCTTCACGCGGTCGTCCACCTCGCCGAGCGCGCTCAAGAACAAGACCGGCGTCTTGTTCCCCTCGTCGCGCATCCGGCGAACCATGGAGAGTCCGTCAAGGCGCGGCATCATGCGGTCGACGACCGCCACGTCGTAGTTGCCGGCCATGGCGAGGTGCAGACCATCCTCGCCGTCGCCGGCGTGATCGACGATGTGACCGCTCTCTTTCAGACCGCGCGTCAGATACGCAGCCGCCTCGCGATCGTCTTCAACAACTAGAATTCGCATCTTCGTATGTCCCGTCCTCTTCTGGGGGTGAAGGACGAGGGGGCGGCACTCTCCGCCCCCCGGTATCCAACTGGTCCTACTTAATCTTGACCGGAACGTAGGAGCGCGCTTGGCCCCGCTCCACGAACAACAACACCGACGGCCGCTTCTGGCTCTTCGCCAGCGCCACCGCCGCGCTCACATCCGTGACCGCACGCACTTCGTTGCCGCCGATCGCGACGATCCGGTCGCCGGGCCGGAGGCCACGATCCGCCGCATCGCTGTCCGGATCGACATCCGTGATCAAGACGCCCTTCTCGCGCCCATCAAGCCCGAACTCCTGCCGCACGACCGGCGTGATCGCCGCGAGGTCGAGACCGAGCGCTTTGACCGAAGCCTGGCCGGGTTTCGCGTCGGTTCCGCTGCTCTTTGAGTCGAGCTGCGACAGCTTCTGCTCGTCCGGTCGCTTCGCGATCGTGACGGTGATCGTCATCTCGCGGTTGTTGCGCCAGACGACGAACGTCGCGGTTTCACCCGCGTGCAGGGAACCCACGCGCCGCGTCAGGTCGCGGTTGTCCTTCACCTGCGTGCCGTTCATTTTCAGAACGACGTCGCCCTGCTTGAAGCCGGCCTTCTGTGCCGGGCTTCCGTCGATGACTTCGGCAACGATCGCGCCGTTCGCATTGGGCAGGCCCAACGCCTGCGCCGCATCCTCGCTCAAGCTCTGAATCTGCACGCCGAGCCAGCCGCGCGTGACCGAACCCGACTTCTTCAGTTCTTCAACGACCCGCTGCACGGTGCCCGACGGGATCGCAAAGCCGATACCGGCGCTCGCGCCCGACGGCGAATAGATCGCCGTGTTCATGCCGATCACGCGACCGGACATGTCGAACGTCGGGCCGCCCGAGTTACCGCGATTGATCGCGGCGTCGATCTGCAGATAGTCCGTATACGTCGTGCCGCCGACCTCGTCGCGGCCGCGCGCGGAGACGATACCCGCCGTCGCCGTGCCGCTGAGCCCGAATGGATTGCCGACCGCCAGCACCCAGTCGCCGACGCGAACCTTGCTGTCGTCCGCGAACGTCACCGCTGGGAAGCGGCCGCCTTCAACCTTGATCAGCGCGACGTCGGTCGGCTCGTCGCGGCCGATCAGTTTCGCCTTAAGCTTCTTGCCGTCCGCGAACGTGACTTCGATGTCGGTCGCGTTGGCGACGACGTGGTTGTTCGTGACGATGTAACCCGAGGGATCGATGACGAAGCCCGAACCCTGCACTTCGCCGCGCGGACGGTTGCGCTGGTTCGGCCCGCCTTTGCGGTATTTCTCGAAGAAGTCGCGCAACGACGGCGGAAGGTTTTCCAATTCCTCGTCGGTCGGTTCCTGATCGCCCCCGGCCGCCGTCACCTTAGCCTTCAAGCTGACGACCGTCGGCGCCACCTCTTCGACGATGTCGGCGAGGCTCGGCAGGTATCCGCGTGCACCCGCAAGCAGCGGCCCAGGTGCCGCCACATTCACCGCAGCCGCCGGCTTGCCGCCCGGGTCGGCAACCGCAGCTGGCCCTCCGCCGCCCCATACGAAACCGGCGACGACGCCCGCCGTCATGGCAAGCGCGAGAGCGGCGGCACTCACAACGAGAACGCGTGTGCGAGGCTGAGATGCGGGGACGGCTTCAGACGAAGCTTCGGCGGACATATACTTCTCCTTGGGAACCAACTGCAGCGGCCCGCCCCATCAGGGGGCCCCACATGGGAGAAGTATATAGAACCCAGATGATGGCTTAAATCTGTCTGGAGGATTAACTTGGCGTCATCTCACGCGGAATTGAGCCGTTTACTCCCCTTTATGCTTCCACAGCCCACGCTCTTTCAACGAGCGGGCGACTTCAGGTGGCATGTAGTTCTCATCGTGCTTAGCCAGGACTTTGCTGGCCGCGAACACGCCGTCCGGCCTGAACGCGCCGGTCACCACCACGCCCTGCCCCTCGCGAAAGAGATCCGGCAGGTCGTTCGAATACGTGACGGCGACATCTTCGGCGTTGTCGGTGACCTTGAAGCGCACCTCGACCCCACCAGGCCGCTCAATGCTGCCCTTCAAGACCAAGCCACCCAGATTGATCGTCTTCCCGGCCTCGACGTTGCGGGCTTTCGCTTCGCTCGGCGAATAAAAATAGAGCACGGAGTCGCCGAGCGCGAACACAACCAAGACGATCGCGAGCGCACCCGCGCCAAGGGACGCAATAAGAAACGCAAAGCGGCGCTGACGGCGTGTCATGACGGCAGGCATATAAGCAGCCCCCGGGGTGGAGCAAGGCTCAACCGGCCACAAACCGTGCGGCGAAAAATCCGTCCGTCGCATCCCGCGCGGACGTGAGGTCCAGCGTCTCCTCCACGCACCAGCCACTGTGCCGCCGCAAAAACGCGTCGATCTGCTCCTGCCGCTCGCAAGGCAAAACCGAGCACACGGCGAAGATCACGCGCCCACCGGGCCGTACGAGTTCCGCCGCCCGCTCCAGCAACCGCACCTGCGCCGCGCGATAGGTCTCAAGCCGTGCCGCATCCAGCGTCCACTTGGCCTCCGGATTGCGCCGCCATGTCCCACTGCCGCTGCATGGCGCATCAACGAACACGACATCTGCCCCGCGCGCGAGCGCCGCGCCGTAGGGATCGCCCCCGTCCTCGACGATCGTCGCGCCGGCACGCGCGAGTCGCGGCTCGCTATGCCGCAAACGCGCGACGTCGATGTCGCTGACGATCACGCGTCCGTTGTTCGCCATCTCGGCCGCCAGCGCCAACGCCTTGCCGCCCGCACCCGCAGCCAGGTCGACGACCGTCTCGCCCGGCCGCACACGCGCAAGCGCGACCGCGCGCTGCGACGCCTCATCCTGAATCTCGAACCGTCCCTGCACGTACCCGGGCAACGCCGCGACCTTCGCGTCACCCCCGGCTGCGACGCGCATACCGTGACTGGTACTTGCAAGCGCCACCGCCTCGATACCCGCATCGCCAAGCTCGCGCAGAACCTCCGCTCGCGACGCCTTCAAAGCGTTCGCGCGCAAATCGAGCGGCGCACGCTCGTTCAACGCGCGCATTTCGTTGTCAAGCGCATCGCCAAATGCCTGCACCAACTCCACATGCAGCCATTGCGGATAGTTGAACCGAACCCACGGGTCTGACGAAATCGGTGTCGTCGCCAACTGCGCGCGTTCGTGCTCGCTCAATGCTCCGAGCGCATGAGTGCCATCCGTGGTCAGCGCCGCAATCGCTTCAAGCGCCAAACCATCGACAACCGACAGCGACCCGACCACCAGCGCCCGCGCATCCTCGCTCTGCATCCGAAACGCGCACTCGTTCCGCCGCCGCAGCACGGCATAAACACGCGCCGCAATCGCCGCCCGATCCTTCGACCCCGCGAACCGGTGCGCCTTACCCCACGCCGCGAGCACGCGATCTGCGGCCGCCTTGCGCGCAAAGATCTCCGTCAAGACCTCCGCCGCAGCAGCGAGCCTCGCCCCGGGTGTCACTAACCCGACATCGGATAGTTGGGCGACTCGCGTGTCACCGAGATCGAGTGCGGATGGCTCTCGCGCAAGCCTGCGGCCGAGATGCGCACGAACTTCGCGTTTGCCTGGAAGTCCGCGATCGACTTCGATCCGGTGTATCCCATCGACGCGCGCAAGCCACCGACCAGCTGATGCACGACGCTGGAGATCGGCCCCTTGTACGGCACCTGACCCTCGACGCCTTCCGGCACCAGCTTCAGCGTGTCGTTCACCTCCGCCTGGAAGTAGCGATCCGCCGACCCGCGCGCCATCGCGCCGAGCGAGCCCATCCCGCGATACGATTTGTACGACCGTCCTTGATAGAGGAACACCTCGCCGGGGCTTTCGTCGGTCCCTGCGAACAGCGACCCCAACATCGCGCAGTTCGCGCCCGCCGCGATCGCCTTCGCGAAATCGCCCGAGTACTTGATCCCACCGTCGGCGATGACCGGAACGCCGCGCGCCCGCGCCACTGCAACCACGTTCATGATCGCTGTCAGCTGCGGCACGCCGACGCCCGCGACCATGCGCGTCGTGCAAATCGAACCCGGCCCAATGCCGACCTTGATCCCGTCCGCGCCCGCATCCATCAGCGCCGTCGCCGCTTCGCCTGTCGCGACGTTACCCGCGATCACCTGCGTCTCGTTCGACATGCGCTTGATCTTGGCGACAGCTTCGATCACCCGCGCTGAATGCCCATGCGCCGTATCGACCACGACGACGTCGACGCCGGCCGCGAGCAACGCTTCCGTCCGCGCAATCCCGTCAGCACCGACCGTCGTCGCCGCACCGACGCGCAGCCGCCCTTGCGCATCTTTCGCCGCATTCGGATGCGATTCCGCCTTCTCGATGTCCTTCACGGTGATGAGACCGACGCAGCGATACTGATCGTCGACGACGAGCAGCTTCTCGATGCGATGGTGGTGCAGCAGCCGCTTCGCCTCGTCCATACCGATGTTCTGCTTCACCGTGACGAGCTTATCCTTCGTCATCAACTGCGACACCGGCTGACGCAAATCCGTCGCAAACCGCACATCGCGGTTGGTCAGAATACCGACGAGTTTCCCGGTCTTCGGCTCGACCACCGGAATGCCAGAAATGCGATGGGTCTCGCGCAGCGTCCGCGCTTCGGCAAGCGTCGCGTCCGGCGCGATCTGGATCGGATTGAAGACAATGCCGCTCTCGAACTTCTTCACTTGGCGCACATGCGTCGCCTGTTCTTCCGGCGTCATGTTGCGGTGAATAACGCCCATTCCGCCCGCCTGCGCCATCGCAATGGCGAGCCTGGCTTCCGTCACCGTGTCCATCGCGGCCGAAAGCAGCGGCACCGCGAGTTCGATTGTCTTGGTGAGTTTCGTGCGCGTGTCCGCCTGTCCCGGCAACACGTCGGACGCGCCCGGCACAAGCAGGACGTCATCAAAGGTCAGAGCTTCTTGGAGCTGCAAGCCGATCCCTTTCTCTACAAAGATCACTCGGGATTCGAGTTGCG
>CAZXAQ010000022.1:48126-51689 GCA_964638635.1 uncultured Flavobacteriaceae bacterium | reverse complement strand
GAGAGCAATCCCTATTTCACGTTCGATCCTTCGAAGTGCATCGTGTGTTCGCGCTGTGTGCGGGCGTGCGAGGAGACGCAGGGCACGTTTGCGCTGACGATCGACGGGCGCGGGTTTGCGTCGAGAGTTTCGGCGGGGATGGCGGAAAGTTTCCTCGAGTCCGAATGCGTGTCGTGCGGGGCGTGCGTGCAGGCTTGTCCGACGGCGACCTTGTCCGAGAAATCGGTGATCGAGATTGGCGTGCCGGAGCATTCGGTCGTTACGACCTGCGCCTATTGCGGCGTCGGGTGCTCGTTCAAGGCGGAGATGCGGGGCGAAGAGCTCGTGCGCATGGTGCCGTTCAAGGACGGCAAGGCGAACCACGGGCATTCTTGCGTGAAGGGACGGTTCGCGTGGGGTTATGCGACGCATAAGGAGCGCGTGCTGAAGCCAATGATCCGCGCGCGGGTGGATGAGCCCTGGCGCGCGGTGTCGTGGGAGGAGGCGATCGCCCATACCGCGTCCGAGTTCAAGCGCATTCAGGCGAAGTATGGACGGCTGGCGGTCGGCGGGGTGACGTCGTCGCGCTGCACGAACGAAGAGACGTTCCTGGTGCAGAAGCTGGTGAGAGCCGCGTTCGGGAACAACAATGTCGATACGTGCGCGCGGGTTTGTCATTCGCCGACGGGGTATGGGCTCAAGACCACGTTCGGGACGTCGGCGGGGACGCAGGATTTCGACAGCGTCGAGCATTCGGACGTCATCATCGTGATCGGGGCCAATCCGACGGATGGGCATCCTGTGTTCGCGTCGCGGATGAAGAAGCGGCTGCGCGAGGGTGCGAAGCTGATCGTGATCGATCCGCGGCGGATTGATCTCGTGCGCACGCCGCATGTGGAGGCTTCGTATCATCTGCCGCTGAAGCCCGGCACGAACGTGGCGGTGCTGACCGCGCTGGCGCACGTCATCGTGACCGAGGGGTTGATCGACGAGGCGTTCGTGCGCGAGCGGTGCGAGAGCGATGCGTTCTCGGCGTGGGCCGAGTTCGTTGCGTTGCCGCAGAACAGTCCGGAGGCGGTTGAGAAGGTGTCCGGCGTGCCGGCTGACGCGATCCGCGGCGCAGCGCGGCTTTATGCGACGGGCGGTAACGGGGCGATCTATTACGGGCTCGGCGTCACGGAGCACAGCCAGGGCACGACGGCGGTGATGGCAATCGCCAACTTGGCGATGGCGACGGGGAATATCGGGCGGCCGGGGGTCGGCGTGAATCCCTTGCGCGGGCAGAACAATGTGCAGGGTTCGTGCGATATGGGTTCGTTCCCGCATGAGCTGTCGGGGTACCGGCATATTTCCGAGGAGCCGGCGCGGGCGATGTTCGAGGCGCTGTGGCGCGTGCCGTTGGACAACGAGCCGGGGTTGCGTATCCCGAACATGCTCGACGCCGCGCTCGAGGGGCGGTTCAAAGGTATCTATATTCAGGGCGAGGACATTCTGCAGTCCGACCCGAACACGAAGCATGTGGCGGCGGCGTTCGCGGCGATGGAATGCGTCGTCGTGCACGACCTGTTCCTGACCGAGACGGCGAACTATGCGCATGTGTTCCTGCCCGGCTCGACGTTCCTCGAAAAGAACGGGACGTTCACGAACGCCGAGCGGCGCATTCAGCGCGTGCGCAAGGTGATGACGCCCCGCAATGGGTATGAGGATTGGGAGATCACGCAGAAGCTCGCGCAGGCGATGGGCTTTGCGATGTCCTATTCGCACCCGGCCGAGATTATGGACGAGATCGCGCGGTTGACGCCGACGTTTGCGGGTGTGTCGTTCGAGAAGCTGGATGCGTTGGGCTCGATCCAATGGCCGTGCAACGAACGCGCGCCGGAAGGAACGCCGGTCATGCATATCGGCGGCTTTGTGCGGGGCCGGGGCCGGTTCATGATCACGGAGTACGTGCCGACAGAGGAGAAAGTGGGACCGCGGTTCCCGCTGCTGCTCACCACGGGACGCATTTTGAGCCAGTACAATATTGGGATTCAAACGCGGCGGACCGCGAATGTCGTCTGGCATGCGGAGGATGTTCTCGAGATTCATCCGCACGACGCAGAGGAGCGAGGCATCAAGGACGGCGATCTGGTGAAGCTGGCGAGTCGCGAGGGCGACACGACGCTGCGGGCGCAGGTGACGGATCGCGTGGCGCCGGGCGTCGTCTACACGACGTTCCATCATCCGGGTACGCAAACGAACGTCGTGACGACGGAGTTTTCCGATTGGGCGACGAACTGTCCCGAGTACAAGGTGACCGCGGTGCAGGTCTCGCCATCGAACGGGCCCAGCGCGTGGCAGCAAGACTATGCGGCACTCTCGCGTCAGAACCGCCGCATCGCCGAGCCGGTAGCGGGCGAATGATGCCCCCTCATTCGTCATGGCCGGGCTTTTTTGTTGGCGGGAGAGCTTAGGTGCTCAAGCCAATGCAGCCTGCTTCGAGTTTCGTGTGGCGCGGCGACGAGGTCCAGCGCGGCGCACGTATCGTGGCCGGCGAGGTGCCGGTCGCGTTCGTTTATGACGGCGGCACCGAGGCTGTGATGATGGCGACACCGGGAGATTTGCAGGATTTTGCGCTTGGGTTTTCGTTGAATGACGGCATCGTGGCGTCGCCTGATGAGATCGGCGAGTTCGCGATCGTCGAGGTCGCGCATGGGATCGAGCTTCGGATGAGCTTGCGCATGGGCAATCGCGACGCGTTGGTTGCGCGGCGGCGGCATCGGGCGGGACCGGTCGGGTGCGGCTTGTGCGGGGTCGAGAGCATCGATGAGGCTTTGCCGAAGCTGCCGCGGGTGACGGCGAATGTGATCATTTCGCCGGGCGACATCGTGGCGGCGATCCAGGCGCTCGCGCCGCTGCAGCCGCTCAACCGCGAGACGCACGCGGTGCATGCGGCGGCGCTCTATGTGCCGGGTGAGGGTATCGTTGCCGCGCGCGAGGATGTTGGGCGGCACAATGCGCTCGACAAGCTTTGCGGGGCGCTGGTGCGGGTCGGACGGAAGGCGAGCGACGGCGTCATTCTGATGACCAGCCGGATTTCTGTCGAGCTCGTGCAGAAGGCGGCGCGGATGGGCGCGTCCGTCCTTGCCGCGATTTCCGCGCCGACGGCGCTTGCGCTCCGCGAAGCCGAGGCGGCGGGGTTGACGCTCGTCGGCGTGGTGCGCGACGACGGGTTGGAAGTGTTCACGCATGGGGAGCGCGTTCATGCGCGCTGAGAAGCTGACCATGATGGCGAACCAAATCGCGGCGTTCTTCAAGGCGCAGGGCGAGGCTCAGGCGCCTGCTGCGATTGCTGATCATCTGAAGAAATTTTGGGATCCGGGAATGCGCGCGGACATCGTCGCGCATCTCGACCAGGGTGGCGCGGGGTTGGATCCGCTGGTGCGTAGCGCAGTTGAGCTGTTGCGCGCCAAATGAGTTGCGCGCCGTCCTTTTGGTCATCATGGCCGGGGGTGGCCCCGCCACCCCCGGGGGGGGGGAGCCAACGAGTGACTGGGGTGCGGGGGGGGCGGGGGCAAGCCCGCCCAGGCGGCATTTTTTGTTTG
>CAZXAQ010000022.1:0-48116 GCA_964638635.1 uncultured Flavobacteriaceae bacterium | reverse complement strand
GCTTGACCCGGCCACCCAGGGGTGCTGCTACCAACGTTGTGACTGCGATCCTGGGTGGCCGGGTCAAGCCCGGCCATGACGACTTTTTTTGTTTCGGGCGCACTCAATGATCGTCGGCGTCGTCCTAGCTGGTGGCGCGAGCGCGCGGTTCGGCGGTGAGCCGAAGGGGCTGCTGTCGTTCCGTGGGCGGGCGATGGCACTTTGCGTGGCGGATGTTCTTCTGACTGTCTGCGAACGCGTCGTGATCGAGGCGCCGCGTGGGGTTGGGTATGAGGCGCTTGGTTTGCCGTTGATCCATGCGGCCGACCAGCATGCGGGCAAGGGGCCGCTTGCGGGGATTGCCGCGGGGCTGGCTGCGGCGCCGGAAGGGAGCCGCGTGGCGTTTGCGCCTTGCGACATGCCGCTGATCGATGGGGACCTTTATCGGACGCTCTTGCGCGCGGGCAGCAGCGTTTACGCGGTGTCGCCGGCAGGCGCGGAGCCGTTGGTTGCGGTGCTGGAGCGCGCGCTGCTGGCACCGTTGTTGCGCACGCTTTCGGCCGACGCTGTGCCGCGTGCGCCCGTTGCGCTTGAAGCGGCCGGTGCGCGCGGCTTTCGCTTCGACGACGCGGCAGCGTTTGCGAACGTCAACACGCCCGATGATCTGGCGCGGTTAGCGCGGCGTGAGTAGGAACTGCGGCACCTGAATCGTCGCGATCCTGTCGGTGGCGAGGCTCCCCATGTAAAGGATTCCGTCCTTTTCGTTCACGCTCGTGATCGTGTTGATCGTGCGGCCGCCGGGATCCTGCAATGTGGTGACGACCTGGCCTTGGGTGTTGATCGCCACGACGCAGCCGTAAGGGTCGGGCGTCACCGGGAGCGCTGCCAAGCCGATCGAATAGAGGCGGAACATCACCTTGCGCGTGAACGTGGTCTGGTACTGGTCCTCAAGCAGTTTGATGCGTGGGCCCGCCAGCGCGACCCAGAAGATATCGCGACCATTGAACGAGATGTTGTCCGGATAGCCGGGCAGGTTCTCGGCGAAGCGGTCCGACTGACCCTGCTTCGGACCTTTGAGCCAATAGCGTGTGATGCGGTGAGCTGCCGTTTCGTTGACGAGAACGTATTCTTCGTCCGGGCCGAGCGCGACGCCGTTCGCGAAAGCTAGGCCCGACAGGCGTTGTTGAAGTTGGCCGGTGCGCGGATCGAACGAGAAGAGGCGGCCGGTCGCCTGGCCTTCGTAGAAGTCAACCGGGAAGTCATCGATACTGTGGCGGGTGGAGGCGTCGGAGAAGTAAATGGTGCCGTCCTTGGCGATGTCGAGATCGTCGACGAAGAGCAAGGGGCGATTTTCGTAACGCTGCGCAACGGGCACGATTTGCCCGGTTGGGGTGATCGCGAGCAATCCCTTCTTTGCGTCGGCCACAACGATGTTGCCGAACGGATCGTGCTGGAGCCCGAGTGGGCGGCCGGCCGTGTTCGCAAGTTTCTCCACCCCCACGCCGCTTGCCGGGGCGGGCGTTCCCGGCATCACGGGGACTGGTGCCGGACCCGAGGCTGTTTGACCGTCGATCCGTATACGGACGATGCTGCCGTCGGCGAGGCCGGTGTAAGCGTAGCCGTCCTTCACCGCCACGTCTTCGGGGCCCGTGCCCATTGCTTCGCCGAGGTAGCGGATGGAGCGCAGCGCCGTGTTCGGTGCGAACGGTCCGGTGAAGCCTTGGTTCGGGCCGACCGTCACTTCGACCGGCTCAAGCTTCGTGGGCCAGGCGAGGACGTAGCCCGCGGCGAGCACGATCAGAGCCAGAATACCGATCAACACGAAGCGCATGGCGATGCGTCCCCCACCCTGTTTATTAAGGCCGTTATCGGCCGTATCTTGCCGCCTTGCCGGACCCCTGACCAGCCTGTATAAGTCCGCCCCTTCCGCGCTACGACCCCGGCTGCGACAATCAGCCTGGGACGCCGGTGCGACGGTTCGGAGAGTAGCTCAGCCTGGTAGAGCACTGCTTTCGGGAGGCAGGGGCCGGAGGTTCAAATCCTCTCTCTCCGACCAACATTTCCCGCGTTTCTGCAACTTAATCGTTCACGTTTTGACGCGATTGAGTTCTCTTTTGCCCAGAACTTTCAAGAAACAGTGGGCAATCCGTGGGCAACGGTTGCTCGCCGAGTTTTGGTATGAGCGTTCGGAATTTTCTACGCGATGACGACCGCGAGACACACCGTTTCGGGCTCGCGGACGTGGCGCCATTGAGCGCGCACTTGGATGGTTTTTCTGGGTTGGCGGAAAGCAATGCCGGCCTCTTCGTTTCAGCGCGAATGCGGTCGAGAGTGCGGTCGACATGATCGCAGAGTGCGCGCGGCAGCGCTGCCAAGTGGCGGCGAAGACCTTCTAGGCAGCAGCCTTGATGTTCTCAGTGTCCCTCTTCTCGCAAAGGATTGAAGGTAGAGCGATCGGATCGTTTCATCGGCGGTCGCGTAGTGTCGATGAAACCGATTGCGTTGCAGGCCGCGCGCGTGAGATGGATTTGCAACGTAAGGTCGGAGAATTTCATTTGGAACGTCTGACAGCTGTCGTTTGGAGCGTCTGACATGTCCTCACTTATTTCCAAGTGGCCCTGCGTTCAGCAGCATGGCGCTGCAGTGATCGCCCTCGGACGCGTTGATGCGACGTATCCCGAACTGCTTCCCTCTGAACGGCTGTTGACGGAGGGCACCAACCGCGCGCGGACACGAGAAATCTCGGCCGGCCGCAGCCTCGCGCGTCTTGCTATGGAGGCGCTGGGTCAAGAGCCCGGAGAGGTGCTCGCTGCCGAGAATGGATCTCCGAAATGGCCCGACGAACTGTGTGGCAGCATTTCTCACAGCAGTCAGTTTGCCGTCGCAGCGATTGCTCCACGCGCGAACTTCGAGTCCATAGGTATCGATATCGACGACGGTCGCAGTCTCGAAAACAGCCTCGGCGATGTGGTGACAGAAAACGAACTCTCAGCCCTTCAGGTTCGGTGGCCGACGGCAGCGCGCGATGTGTTGGCCCGAATTGCGTTTAGCGCAAAGGAAGCGATTTACAAGTGCCAGGCCCCAGTGACCGGCAATACGGGCCTCGGGTTCCTAGACATCGAGCTTGCCCTCGATTGCAGCGGGCAGCTGGTTGCCATGCCGACTACTACCGCGGCTCAGTTGGTTGAACGTCGAATGCGCACTATTATGCTGCAAATTCAAGGTGTTAACTTGTTTTTGGCGCTGCTGCCGCGGATTCCAGTCGCAAAATAGTGTTTGATTTTCGAACATATTCGTGTATGTTAGTTCGAATATCAGACGGAACCTCGCGGGAATGGCAACTCCAAAATTATCTCCAGAGCAGTTCGCCGGTCTCGCGCCGGCACTCAGCAAGCAGCTGACGGAGGCCCTCAAGAAAGAGCTCGCCGACTGCGCTTGGCAGCCGGATCCAACCACCGATTTGTGGGACCTGCCGACGGTCGACTCCAAGACCGTGTGCAAGCTCTCGCCGGTGGTGCAGGCGGCGACCGGCCACAAGCTTGAAGCACCTTGGGTTCGAAAGGGCGGGTATACGAGCGTTGGAGAAGCGGTCGCGGACGTGATGGCGCGGCTTCAGGAGAATTGCGTCGCACCAGCTGCAGGCTCCGCCATCGCTGCGGAATGAAATTGGAATTGCAGCAAAGGAGATGGGCATGATGAAAGAGCGGACAATTATGGCAACGCGATTAAAGGAAGCGCGGGAATATCTTGGTCTATCGCAACAAGAAGTAGCCGATGCTCTCAAGATACCACGATCGGCAATGTCGCTGATCGAAAGCGGGCAACGCGGCGTCGACTCGGTAGAGCTGAAGGCGCTGGCCGGATTGTATCAACGACCTGTCGGGCATTTCACCGGAGAGGAAACGCCTCTCACAGCCGATGTGGCTATGCTTGCCAAACAGGTCGCCCAACTTTCCGAGCAAGATCGTGACGAGCTGTTGAGGTTTACTGAATTCCTGCTCCAGCGATCGCAGTCGAGCCCGCGCAAATGACAACACGCCGTGACGCAATCCTGTCTGGTGTGCTTCGCGCGTCGGAGCTTCATGCGCAGCTAGGCATCCGCGACAAGCTATCGGATGGCGGGGCGCCAATCGACGTCTTGTCCGCCGTACATTCTCTGGGGTTGTTTGCACTCTTCCGTCCCCTTCGAGGACTTCTGGGCGCCTACGTTCCAACGAAAGCGTTGTCAGGAATGCTGATTACGACGCAGCGCGACTTACACGTTCAGAGATTCACGATGGCGCACGAGCTTGGGCACCATGTGCTGCAGCACAAGGCAATAAGCCTAGACAAGGACGTCGGATTCGTAGGCCGCGGCGAGAACGCCGGCCATAGCCTTATCGAGGTGGAGGCCGACTCGTTCGCCTCCGAGTTTCTGCTGCCGAAGTGGCTCATCGCTGCACATTTGAGGCGTCACAAATGGGGCAAGCTCGACATCGCGCAGCCCGACATCGTCTATCAACTGTCTCTGCGCCTGGGCGCGAGCTTCACCGCCACGAGTTGGGCCCTCTTCTCGCACAACTTTGTCGACAGGAGTGTCGTCAACCGCCTTGTGAAGTCCCAGCCCAAGGCCTCGAAACAACGGGCAGCGCCGGACCTGTCACCTGACAACTGGCATCGAGATGTTTGGCTGATCTCTGAAAGTGATCAAGGCGCCAGCCTTCTCGGCAATCCGGATGACCTGCTCGTGTTGTCGCTGGCAGAGCATGTCTCCGGCGGATACACCTGGGATGAAGAGGGTGCGAAACGCGCGGGTTTATCGGTCGAAAAGGACGAACGAAAGACACACGAGTCGGACGCTATAGGCTCACCGGTCGAGAGACGGTTTGTACTGCAGGGTTCGGGCCGCGCCGTGCTGCGGTTGGAGGAAAAACGCGCTTGGGACGAGAGTGAGCCAACACTGAACACCTTTCAGCTGGATCTGTCTCTTGTCGGTAAGGAGCCAGAAGGCTTACCCCGGTCACGGCGTGTATTGGCCGCATGACGAAAGAAGGACGAACACCGGCCGTGAAGCCGGATGTCGATTTGCGTGACCAGTGGCCGTCGGTTCGAGACCAGAAATCGAGAGGCACGTGCCTCGCGTGCGCCGCAAGCGACTGCCATGAGCATGCCCAGGCGAGTGGTGCGCTATCAGCGGAGTTCTTGTTCTATCATGCCGTTCAGGCGATGCCGGACAAGAACCCTGATCATGGGATCACCTTGGCTACGGCACGGCAGGCGCTGATAGCGCATGGCCAGCCCGTGGAGGCCGAATGGCCTTACCAGTTGACACAGCCAAGCCCCTGGACGCCGCCGAAAGTTACAAAACTTTGGCACGGCGATCTGCGCGTGGGTTCGGCCGACGCGTCTGCGATCTCGAAATTGATCAAACTAGGCAATCCGGTCATTGTTGGCCTTCAGCTCACGACGGATTTTGTCGGCTTAATCGCATCGCCATTCGTGATTCCAGCAACCGGCTCAGGTTTCGGTGGTCATGCCGTTCTCGGAATCGGCTGTGGCCTCCTGTCCGGAGTGGAACACCTTTTGATCCGTAATAGCTGGGGCGTGAAGTGGGCCGATCAAGGGCATGCGTGGCTGCCACTCCAATATCTCGCCGACAAATTGATCGGGTATGCCGTCATCGCAAAGCAAGGACCTTGAGAGGACCGACATGATCGCATTTTCCAAGACTACTCGCGCTAGCGCTTGGCTTGCGGCCGCAATCGTCCTCCGCAAGAAACACGAGCGCGTCTACAATCTCGTGTTGGAGGTCGAGCGCCCTGATCTCGCGACGGCGGCGTCGCGTGCTATCGAAGCACGCGTGGATTCCTTCTTGCGAGAGCACGGCGCCCAACCATTGCACACCGTCGCGGAGACGATCTTTCCAGCGGTCGAATACAGGACCGGCGGGCTCCAAGCCGTCTACAAGTATCCGGAGACCGTCTATCCAGTTATCCGGACCGCACCGCAAAACAGGTGGGGCACCTACGCACTCCGCCTAACGGCACGTCGATGTGCCGACGGAGCGATTCTTAATCCGCTAGAACTCGCGATCCAAAAGCTCAAAGCGCAGCTGGCCACCAAGGCGCCGAAACGAGCCGCTTACGAGCTGGACGCCGGCCTTGAGGCGCTCGAACTGAAGCTCTACTCCGCCGAAGATGACCACAGCAAAGTACGCGGAGGCCAGTGCTTGAGCCACATCAGTCTTAAACTCGGTTCGAACCGCGAACTTTATTTGACCGCGCTCTACCGCTACCAGTACTTCGGACAAAAGGCCCTGGGAAACCTCCTCGGCCTTGCGCGCCTACAAGCCTGCATCGCCAGGGAGGTCGGCATAGCCGTTGGTCCACTCGTTTGCCACGCGACAATGGCAATCTTGGAAGATCGGCAACTCGACAAAGCGCCGTGGGATCGCGCGCAAATGTCCAAACTCGTTGATGAGTGCATCGCGCTCGGCGGCGATGATTGCAAACAAGCCGGAGTCGCAGCGTGACCCTCGACGAGTATCAGGCCAAGGCTTTTGCCACCGCGCAGATCGATTGGTACGAACCATCGAAACGCCATGTGCCGGCGTTTGGAAGCATCGGCGAACTCGGCTCACTGGTGTCCGAGCTCAAGAAGAGCTTGAGAGATGGTGCAGCCTACACGGAAGGAAAGCAGAATCTTGTTGAAGAGTTCGGAGACATATTGTGGTACCTCGCCGCAATCGCTTCGCACTACGACTTGAAGATTTCGGATCTCGTGAATTCGGCGAAGGCGACAAAATCAGCGCGGGTCAGCGCGTTCGACCACATCTATGCCATGATGCGCGCCATTCCGTCCCTCGCCGAGCAATTCCAAGCGCTGCCCCGGCAACCCACTGCAGCGGAGCGGAAGCTCGCAGCTAGCCTGGGCATGTCGCTAACGGCCACAATTGCCGCCATTCGCCAGCAGAAGCTCGACCTCAACAAGGTGCTCGAAACTAACCTGGACAAAGTGCACGGCATGTTTGGAACGCCGGAAGGGCCAGCGCGGTGGTTCGACAAGAAGCAACCCGGTTACGAGCAGCTGCCACGAAAGCTACATGTTCAGTTTCTCGAGCGCGCCCGTGGAGAGAATCGGCTCGAGGTCATTTTGCGCGTTCATGATCTGAATATCGGAGATCGCCTGACCGACAATTCAAGTACTGACGACGGCTACCGCTTTCATGATGTGTTCCACCTTGCTTACGCCGCGGTTCTTGGCTGGTCGCCGGTCGTTCGCGCGACATTCCGTTGCAAGCGCAAGAGCGTGTCCAAGATCGACGAAGTCGAGGATGGGGCGCGGGCGGCCATTGTCGAAGAAGCAATCGCGCAAACCGTGTTCAACTATGCCCGTGGTCACTCGATGCTCAGTGGCTTGCAGCGACTTGATCACGGTATCCTGAAACTCATTCATCGCATGGTTCGCGGGCTCGAAGTTGAAGTCTGCGCTTTGAATGAATGGCAACACGCGATCATTGTCGGCTTTGGCGCTTTTAGGTCCCTAAGACACAATCGCGGTGGCTGGCTGACATTGGACGCCGAAACGCGAAGCCTTACTTACTCGCGCGAAGGACCCGGCGCGGCGTGAGCACCGTCTCGATCCGATCGTTCAGGCCCCATTTCGGCGGAAACCACGGGGTTGGCAGCGGGCCTTGCGGGGAGAATCGCTGTTTGATCCGCGTTCTTCCGCTAATTCCGACAAACTCCGGATGAACAACTCTCGCATACTTGTCGACCTCACAGAAGAGATTCTGACAATCGATCAATTGCAGAGGACGACCCCACAACGACTGAAATTTGACACCGCAACGCGCAAATTCCTCGTGTTGGCGCTCAGTGACCCATCGAATTGTATCTGCTTCGTCATAGTCCCCTAGGCTGGAAAAGCACTTTCGAAGACCGTCCCGGGCACCGGGACCAGGAACCACAAAATCCATTTCGGAGAATTTGAAATGCGGACCGTAGTTCAAATCGATGACGAACTGGTACGCTAGGAACGGTCCGATAGAGGGCAGCGCGAGCAGTTGTTCGTACGCGTCCTTCATACTACGTGCGGAACACAGCCGGTCTATCGTGCGTGCACGAAGGATGCTCGATAGCAGCTCGAGATGCATCTGATGTTTGCGAGGCCGCCTCATGTGAGCGGCACCGCTCGGCATGATGTAGGCGTTCGAATAGATGGACGTGCCAGCAGCCAATGCGGATGATAGAGCTCGGTCGAAATCCTTTTTGTCAAACGTCCCGTCGGAGATCTCGCCGAGACGCGCCTCCAACAACTCCCATGTCGAAATTTTGTTGAACACCTTGAACAGCAATGTACGAAACGCCGTTGACCGAAATGATCGTTCCCCCGTTCCGTAGACGACTTGTCTAATTAGGAACTGGCTGACGCGATCCGAGGCGCGATAGACGTTGGTAAACTTGTTCGCACGCAGGACAGGATCCCTGGTCCAAGGGGGCTCTTCTCCTGCGATGCGCCTGTGGAATGTCGCCTGCCGCTCCGCTGCAAATTTCCAGTAGGTGTCAAAGACGAGCGTCGGTTCGGGCGACATTCGGCGCAAAAAATGTAAGGCTGGAGCTGTGATTTCCGCGCGCCGCCTCCCGGCTTTCATCGCCGTCACGCGCGCAGATTCAGACCGGCCTAACTGAGAACGCCGCGTCACGGCTACGGACATTTCGAATCATCTCGTTTGTAGGTCCTTTCTGATTACCGCAAGTGGCATGACGCGTATCGGTCTAACGAACAGAGTTTTACGAATCTCACCAATCAACGATGGACCCCGTTGACGCCACCTCAGCTTGCCTGCCGCCCTAGAGAGAATCACCTAGCATTCGCTTCCTCCCGTTGTTGCTGGTCAACACGCCACCTTTCTCGCGCCCGTTTCTCATGCCACACCAGTTGTGATTCTTCGCGACCGTCGAGGGTGAGTAACGCTGCTGAAATTGGGGCTAACATCGAGGGGTCCGGCAATCGAACACTCAGATACGCGCGCGGTTCGTCACCCACACTCCGCTTCCGCCACGCCGCCCCGACTTCGCAATCACCGGCAAACACGCGAAACGCCGGCGCCGCCTCATTCGCCTGGTTGTCGTTCGGCACAAACCGGACTTTCACGTCGATAAGCAGCGTACGGATGGTTCCAACCCAACCACCCTCTTTGGTCGGCACGAACGTTCCGATAACAGCCATGTCTCTCTCCTTCCGTGTTACGCGCCCTCGGGCGGGCGTGCTCGCGCCTGATTTGCGCGAACAAAGCTTCGATCGCTCTCCAAAAAACTCTTGAGCATGTAAGGGATGAGCTCGCTCAGCGGCTCCTCTGTGCCATACGCTTCGCGATAGAGCGCCGTGTACGCCTGGAGCATCGCGTGCGTTGCCGGATCAAGCGCAATCGTCAACTTCACCGGTGTGCGTTCCGGCAGCTTGGGGAGCTTCAAAAACGGAGTGCGTTCCTGCTTCATCGCTTGTACTCGCGCAGGATCAGATCCTTGTGCACGATTACTCGGAGCGGAAAGCCCGCACGAATGGTGAGCGTCGGTTGCACGTCGAGATTTCGTTCGGTCAATTGTTGCCCTATACGCGCTGCGTTCTGTTGAACCGATTCACGGGCCGCGCTCAACGCGTCGATACTGCCACCCCTATTGCTCGCGCCGACTTCCGATCCGACACCGAGCAGCGTCGAGAGCGCCGCACCCTTGATCAACTGCCACGTATGAAACTCGACCTCATCCTCAAGCCCGGCATATCCGGCCGCATCGGTCGCCGGCAGATTGTCGACGACGATCGAAGAGCCGTCGGGCAAGATCATCCGGTTCCAAACGACAAGCGCGCGGCGTTGCCCATAGGAGACCACACTGTCGTACTTGCCGATCAGTTTCGTGCCTTGCGGAATGAGGAGCCTGCGCCCTGTGACGGTGTCGAAAACGTTTTCGGTCACCTGTGCGATCACGAACCCGGGCAAGTCCGAGTTGATGCCGGTCACGAGGCTTGCAGCGATCACGGTGCCGGCGAGCACTTGGTCCGGCGAAACCGGAAGTTCGAGCCGGTGCGGATTGAAGACGTCGCCACTCGACCTGGCATTCAAGAATGCACTCTTGCGCCCTTGTCCGGAGGTTCCGCCAATTTGATCGCCGCCGGCTGCGGGAGCTGGACCCGAGAATGCCGATGTGTCGGGCGCCCCGGGTGTGCTCGCAACTGATGCCGCAGCCACCGCAGGCTCACGCCGCGCGGCAATCTGGAAAAACACCGTTGCCTCGCGCGCTTGCTGTGCTTGGCGGGCAAGACGCAGGCGCTCGGCGCGTTCGGCGTCTGCCTCCGCGTCAGGCTGGAAGCTCGCGCCTTGGTCCACCCCGAGTTCGCGCTCCATCCTGACCACGGGCGGACCGATATCGCCTTGCAGGGGCGCCCCAAGTTCCGGCGGTTTGATGTCGCTGTAGCTTCGCGGCAGCGCATCGAGGCCCTCGGCCTTCGCCTTGCGCTCCGTGTTGATGAGTTCCTCGCCCGGTCCTTGGCGTCCAAACCTCACCGGCTCCAAGGCAATCAGAGTCGCCGCGAACACAACGACGCAAACGAGCGCGGCGATCCCAATCAGCACTTTGCGATTGAACCGCGTTACGGGCCGTGGCCGCGCGCGCAGCGTCAGCGGCTCGGCTTCCGCCTTCGGCGCTGGCGCAGGCTGGCTGTCGCCGCTCACCGGTCGCGCCCTCCCCGGCCGCCGGCGCCGTCGCTCCGGCTGATGCGGACAATCTGCTGCGGCTCGGCGCCGAGCCGAAGCTCTGCAGCGGCGAACAATCGATCGACGACGTAATACCGGCCGCGCACCCGGTAGTTCACCAACTCCGCATCGCCGTTGACGCCCACAACGAACAGCGGCGGCGCCTCGCCTTGATCGATCCGCGCCGGAAACTCGATATAGACCTTGTGGGTGTCGTCGAAAGCGCGCAGTGGACGCCAGGCCGGGCTGTCCCCGGAAATCTCATAGCGAAAGCGCAATTGCTCTAGCGTCACGCCCGCGTCAACGACTTGGGTGGCTGTATCTTGTGCTTCCGCATTGCGCCCCCGCAGCGCTACGAGCTGATCTTCGGGATAACGCCACGACACCGCCGCCATATAACTCCGCTCGGTGCTTTCAAGCTCCAAATGATAGACGCGCCGGTCGGTGGTGATCACGAGGTTCGTATTTAGCTCGGGCGCTGTCGGCTTTACGAGAATATGGGTTTGGGCTGTCGCCCCAGCGCCACTTGTCGTGTCGCCGACGATCCATCGCACCGTGTCGCCTGCCGAAACGGCCGTAAGTTTCTCGCCGGGTTCGAGCGCGATGTCGCTCACTTTCTCGGGCGTGGCGTAAAGCCGATAGAGAGCGCCTGCCGTGAACGGATAAATCTGAACCGCATTGAGGTAACCGTCGTGCGTCGGCTCCTGCGCCGCGGCACGATTTGCCGCATCGACGCGCGCTTGCGGCGGGACGCGCCTCAAAGCCGCCTTTTTCTTTGGGAGTTGCTGCAGCTGTCCCGGCAGCGGCAAGGGCTCGGGCAGTGTCACGATCTCGACTGGCTTTGCCGGCTCGGGCGAGGGCACCGCCGGCTTGAGCTCCTCGCGATCATACGTGATCGGCGGCGGTTGTGCTCCCGTGGCGGCACATGCGGCGAGCAGAAGGCTAGAGAGGCAAACCGTTGCGGACGTCAACTTCATTGGGAGTCTCCGGGGGTGAGTTCGCGCGACCAGTCGAGGCCATGCACGTAAATCCCGAGCGGGTTCTTGCGCAAAACCTCGATCGAGATCGGTTGGCGGATGACGATGGTGAGGATGCCGGTCCAACGCTCGCTCTTGGCGGCATGGCCGTACTCGAACTTGCGCTCCGTCCACTTGACCTGGAACGACGTGTCGGAGGCACGCACGACGCTTGTCACCTCGACCGAGACCGAGCGCTGACCGACGCTCTTGAACGGATCACTTGCGCGGGCGAACTCATTCAATGTCTCGGCGGCGCGATCCGTCACGAAGTCATAGGCATCGAGCCAGCTCTTGCGCACCACGATCGGATCGATCGAGAGCGAGCGTACGTCGACAATGAAACGCGAAACGGTGGCCGCGATCTGCGCATCGGTCGGGTTGTAAGCAGCCGTCGCCAGCGCTATCGCCTGAACGCTGCCAAACTTATCGACTTCGACGACATAGGGAGTGATCCGCCCTTGCGCCGATTGCCAGACGAGGCCGATGGCCAAGAACGCCGACAGGCTAAGACAGGCGAAAGCCATGAACCGCCAGTTCATTGCCTGAACACGCGCCGACCCGATGCGGTCGTCCCAGACCTGCCGCGCCCGCATGTAGGGGGTTTCGACCTGAGGCGTGTCGCCGTATCGGTTTTGCGGACGCTTGAACATTATTTGTCTTCCTTGAGATCGGGGTTTGCGCCGCTGCCGGACTTGTCACCTTCCTTCACCGCCTGTTCCACGGTGTGAACGCGGCGATGCCAGCGCTGCTCGGCGCGCAAACGCCTGGCCCAATCCGGTGTGCCGCCGCCACCAGCATCGGAAGTGGTGGCGCCAGCAGCAGAGTTGCTCGGCGCAGGAGTCGTGGTGTTGACGCCGCTGCGCGTCGCACCCGTCGCCGGAGCGGCGGAACCCGTTCCCGCTGCTGCGGACGCGGTACCCCCACTAGCACTCGACGATGCCGCCGCGCCCGCCGTCGCGTTCGGCGCCGTGTTCGGCACGACCGCGCCGGCCCGTACCGCTGACATCGCGCCGGCCGCAGCGCGCGCGGCACCGATAGCCGCGCTACCCGCCACCATCGTACCCGCGCCGATCGCGCCCACCGTGCCGACAGCAGCGCCGGCGCCGAGTTGCGGCGCACCGGCGACGAGCCCGGTCGCAATCCCAGGGCCAAAAATCCCGAGACCGAAGAGCGCGATCGAGGCGAGCACCAACGTCATCGCTTGTTCGAGATTGGGTTCCTGCGCGTTCAAGCCGGTCGTGAACTCGTTGAACAGCGTCGTGCCGATTCCGATAATGACGGCCAGGACCATGATCTTGATACCGGAGGAGAATACGTTGCCAAGCACACGCTCGGCCAGGAATGCGCTCTTGCTCCAGAGCGCAAAGGGCACGAGCACGAAGCCCGCAAGCGTCGTGAGTTTGAACTCGATGATCGTGATGAAGAGCTGGACGGCGAGGATGAAGAAGGCGAGCACCACGACGAGCCAGGCGAAGACCAAAACAACGATCGTCACCGCATTGTCGAAGAACGTCGTGAAGCCCAAGAGCGACCCGGCCTGTTCCATGAGCGGTTGGGCGGCGGAAAACCCGGTCCCGGCCACGAAGCCGGGCCGGAGCAAATCCTGCGGGGTCAGCGTGTTGTTTGTGGCTTCGAGCCCGAGCCCCGAAAACGACTGAAACACCAGCACCGAAAATGCCGACCAGTTGTTCAAAATGAGCGCGAAGGCGCCGACATATAGAACTTTGGCTAGTAAGCGCGCGATCAGGTTCGAACTCTCGTCCATCGCCCAGGAGAGGCCGGCGAGCGTGATATCGATCGCAACCAAGATCGAGGTCAGAAACGCCACTTCGGCCGCGAGCAGCCCGAATCCGGAATCGATGTACCGGATGAACGTGTCGAGAAATCGGTCGATGACGTTGACGTTGTTCATGGGCTGCGTCTCTGGCTCAAGGTCCGGATCAGTTCGTGGGCGTGTAAATCTGCCCGTCGCCAACAAACCGTTTGAACTGCGCCCTCGCCTGCTCCTGGGCCTGCGCTTGGCGCGCCTGCTCTAGCGCCGTCGCCCGAAACTGTGCCGCCATAAGCTCCTGGGTTTGCAGCTGCTGTTTGGCCGAGAGCGCCGTAAGCTGGTTCGCCGCTTGCTGCGCTTGCAGGCTGCCGATCGCTGACTGACTTTCGCTCACCAAGCGCGACAAGGTTGAGGTATCCGCTTCGACGTTGACGACGACCTGCGCCTGCACCGTCATTGTGTGTTCCAACGCCTTCATCGCCTCGCTCCAGCGCTCCAAGGCGCCACGTCCCAGATCGCTCGACGAGACGGCTGCGTCGTACTTCTCCGGAAACAGGCGTTTGAAGGCGCTTTCCGTCGCCTTCACGTCGAAGGCGATGCTTTTGGCCTTCGCCATGAGCTGGTTGATGTCTTTGAGCGCGCTCTCAAGGCCAGGCAGCGAGGTGAAGGCGAGCTTCTCGAGGTGTTTCGCCATATCTTGAAGCATCTGCACTTCGTTCTGCAGGCTCTTGATCTGGTTGTTGATCTGCTCCAGCGAGCGCGCCGCCTGCAGAACGTTCTCGGCATAGTTCGAGGGATCGAAAACCACGATGGCTTGCGCGGGCTCGGTGAGAAGGGCCAGGGCGGAGGTCGTTGCGAGCAGCAAGTTTCTCAATGTGGTCATGAATGATGCTCCTGAGGGATGGTGGGCGAGAAATCGCGCATGAGGTCGGCCGCCCAGCCGAGCCCTCTGCTCTTTAGCCAGCCTTGCGCAAATTGCGCCTTGCCGAATTCATCGAGGACGCGGGTGATGCGGGCTTGATCGGCGGCGTTCGAGGTCGCGCACAGCCCCAGCGCGATCGGACCCAAACCCAATTCGAACAGCCGGTTGCCGCGGCGCGATTGCAAGTAGTACTCGCGCTTGGGCACCGCAGCCGCGATCAGATTGATCTGGCGTTCGTTCAGACCGAAGCGTTCATAGGCAACGCGCGATTGCGGTTCGAGGGCGCGGTCGTTCGGCAACAAGATGCGCTGCGGGCAGCTCTCAATCAGAGCGGGAGCGATCTTGCTGTCGGCGATGTCGGCCAGCGACTGCGTCGCGAACACGACCGCGACGTTCTTCTTCCGCAGCGTCTTCAGCCATTCGCGAATGCGAGCCGCGAACAGCGGATCGTCGAGGAAGAGCCAGGCCTCGTCGAGCAGTAGCAGGGTCGGCTTGCCGTCGAAGCGTTCTTCGAGCCGGTGAAACAGATAGGTCAGCACCGGCCCGACGGCGGCTTGGGCGTGCATCAATTCTTCCATCTCGAAGCATTGGACTTGGCCCAACGCGAGACGGTCTTCGGCGGCATCGAGCAAACGCCCGAACGGACCTTCGAGGGTATAGGGCGCGAGTGCCGATTTGAGCGCGTTCGACTGCAGCAAGACCGAAAGGCCGGTCAGGGTACGTTCGGATTCTGGCGCACCGGCGAGATTGGTGAGCGCCGACCAGATCGTCTCCTTGACCTCCGGCGTGACGGCGACACGCTCGTGCAGCAGCAAGCCTTGGATCCACTCCGCCGCCCAACCGCGCACAGTGGGCTCATCGATACACCGCAGCGGCTGAAACGCGAGCGAACCTGCCGCCCCAAGCGCGAAATGCTCACCGGCCATCCCGAGCACGGCCGCGCGTGCCGAAAACCCCTTGTCGAAAATATAGATCTGCGCGTCCCGATAACGGCGGAACTGCAAGGCCATCAGCGCGAGCAATACCGACTTGCCGGCGCCGGTCGGGCCGACAATGAACATATGGCCGACATCGCCGACGTGGGTCGAAAGCCGGAACGGCGTCGATCCTTGTGTCGCTGCGAGCAGCAGTGGGGGCCCATCCAGATGCTCATTGCGCTCCGGTCCCGCCCACACCGCCGAGAGTGGCATGAGATGCGCCAAATTGAGGGTGTGCACGAGCGGTTGGCGGACATTGGCGTAGACATGCCCGGGGAGAGAACCCAGCCAGGCTTCGACGGCGTTCACGGTCTCGCGAATCGTCGTAAAGCCGCGTCCGTTGATGACGCGCTCGACGGCGCGTAGCTTCTCGTTGGCGGCGACCGCGTTCGTGTCGGAAACGACGACGGTCGTCGTCAGATAGCCGAACGCGACATCGTCGCTGCCGAGTTCTTGCAAGGCAGCGTCCGCGTCTTCTGCTTTGTTGTCGGCATCAGAGTCGATGAGCGATGTCGGCTCGTTGAACATAACCTCGCGCAGGATCGCGAGGATCGACTTGCGCTTGGCGAACCACTGACGGCGCAACTTACCGAGCGCTTGGCTCGCCGCCGGCTTGTCTAGCGGCACGAAGCGCGTCATCCAACGATAGGGCACGTGAAGCTCGTTCAGCTCGTCGAGCAAACCGGGCCGTGTGAGGTTCGGGAACCCCTTGATGCCGAGCAAACGCAGATGCTGATCGCCCAGCATAGGCTCAAGTCCGCCCAGTAATGGTTCGTCGACCAGAACCGCGTCGAGATACATCGGCGTCTCGGGGACGACGATCGGATGACGCTTTGTCGAGATGGCCGCGTGCAGATAGGTCAGCGTTTCTGCGTCGTCGAGCGACCGCATCTCGGGCATAAGGCCCGAGAGCAAATCTTGGATGCGCATGCTCTCCGCGGTGAAGAAGGCGAGATAGTCGCGCCCCACGAGGCTCTGGCCGGGCGTTGGACGCTCCAGCAGCGCCTGCTCCGCCCGGTTCACCCGGTCTTCAGGCGGCAGATACATAAGAGTGAGGTGATAGGCGCTCTCGTGATGTGCCCGCGGTGTTTGGTTTGCGCCGGCGCCGAGATCGAGCGCAGGCTCGAACAGCGCACGCCGCTCCTCGTCGATCAGCCACGACAGCGGATCGGGAAACGTTGCCGCCGGGTAACCCGGTGCCGCGAAGCGCTCCGCCTCGACGAATAGCGCCCACCCCGACCCCAAGCGGCGGAACACGTTGTTGAGCCGGGCGCAGGTCGCGACAAGCTCGGCCTCGGTCGCACTCTCGAGGTCCGGCCCCCGAAACCGGAACGTCCTCTGAAAGCTCCCATCCTTGTTGAGGACAATGCCTGGCGCGATCAGCGCCGCCCAGGGCAGATAATCCGCGAGCAGCTTTCCGGTCCGTCGATACTCGCGCAGATTCAGCATGAGAGATGCGCCTTGTGCCGAAGGTGACGGCCGAGCACTTCGACGAACTGCGGATCGCGCTTGGCGGCATAGACCGCTATCGCGTGTCCGATGACCCCGAACGCGATGCCGGCCATCCAAAGGCGCAAGCCCAGCCCCAGTGCCGCCGCAATCGTGCCATTGACGATGGCGACCGCACGCGGCGCACCGGCCATCAGAATCGGCTCGGTCAGCGAGCGGTGGAGCGGCACCTCGAAGCCCGGGATCGCCATCAGACCAGCGCTCCGCCACCGAACGAGAAAAACGTGAGGAAGAAGCTCGTCGCGGCGAAGGCGATCGAGAGGCCGAACACGATCTGCACCAAACGCCGGAAGCCGCCGGAGGTCTCGCCGAAGGCGAGCGAGAGCCCGGTCACGATAATGATGATGACCGCAACGATGCGCGCGACCGGCCCCTGGATCGATTCCAAGATCGATTGCAGCGGGGCTTCCCATGGCATATTCGATCCCGCCGCGAAGGCGGGGCTCGTGAGTACGACAATGGTGGCCGCGGCGGTCAGCAGAGAGATGCGGTTGGCAAGTCTCATGAGCGGGGTCCTTCTTGGGCGAGGGTCAAAGCGGTGTAGGAGTCGATGTTGCGGAGCCGGTAGTCGCCGCCTGCAAACCCCTCGACGACGGCGATCTGCTCAACGCGCCGGTTACCGCCGCGTCCCGTGATGAAGACGATCAGATCGATCGCCTGCGCGATCAGGGCGCGGGGCACGACGCTGACGGCCTCCTGGATCAGAAGTTCGAGCCGGGTCAGAGCAGCGGCGGCGGAGTTGGCGTGAACCGTCGCGATGCCTCCCGGATGGCCGGTGTTCCAGGCCTTGAGCATGTCGAGCGCTTCGCCGCCCCGCACCTCGCCCACGATGATCCGGTCGGGGCGCAGGCGCATCGTCGAGCGCACGAGGTCGGCGAGCGTCACGCTGCCGCGATGCGTGCGCAGGGCAACCGTGTCCCTGGCCGCGCATTGAAGTTCGCGGGTATCTTCGATGAGCACGATGCGTTCGTTCGCATCCGCCATCTCGGCCAGAAGAGCGTTCGCGAGCGTGGTCTTGCCGGAGCCTGTGCCGCCGGCGATCAAGATTGTCTGCCGGCCGGCAACGCCTTTACGCAGAACCGCAGCATGCAGCGGTGTCAGAATCTGATCGGCCACATAATCTTCGAGCCGGAGCACCTGGCCGATAGGTTTGCGGATCGCAAAACAAGGTGCCGTCGATACCGGCGGCAACAGGCCTTCGAAGCGCTCGCCCGTCTCGGGGAGTTCGGCGCTCACGATCGGGTTACAGGCGCCGGCCTCTAAGCGGACGTGGCTCGCAATCAGGCGAATGATCCGCTCCACTTCGTCCGGCGTCAGACGGACATCGGTCGCGACACAGCCCACCCCGTGCCGCTCGACGCGCAGGCAACCGTCGGCATTGACCATGATCTCGACCACGGCCGGATCGGCGAGCGCCGCGGCAATTGCGGGCCCCATGGCGGTGCGCAGCATCGTGCGACGCCTGTCGCGGCTCTCGTCGCTCGCCCGAAACAATGTCATTCGCGCACCTCGTGGAGTTCACCGTTGCGTTCGATGACCGCGTCGGGCGTGACGCGCTCCAAGACATCGCGCGTGAGGCTCTTGCCGCCGGCAATTCGCCGGCCGACCTGATCGACGAAGCTATTGAACCGCTCCGTGCCCAAAGCTCTTGCAGCCGGTTGATCGCCGTCCGGCAGCGGCGCCGTCACGGTGAGCTCAAAGCGGATGAAAAGCGCCAGCGTCTCCAGGACCACTTGCTGGTCGCGCTCAAGCCGCGCGAGGTGGCGTGCCACCTTGTCAAGCCGGACCTTCAGAACCGCATCGATCTCGGCCGCGGCGCCGCGCGCGAGATAGTGCTTGAGCGCGTCGCTCACGATCGCGGACTTCGACGAACCCGGCTTCGCGGCCAGGGCGTCGAGCCGGTCGTTGAGGTCGTCGTCGATATAGACGTTGAGACGGGGCTTCATGGGCGTCAGAAACTCGGGATGAGGTCGTCGTGGTGCCGCGCGGCATCGGCGTTCATGGCGTGCACACGCTGCGCGGGCGTCGGTCGAAGGGGTTTGCCGGCGTCCGTTGTTTGCAAATCGTCATCGAGCAATTGCGCCAGATCGTCGGATGGCTCCTCCACGGCTTGAACGGCACGATCGGTTCCAAGGGCCGGATGACGGTGCAGCCCGCCGTCGTCTTCGCCGGCTTCGCTGCCGAGTTCATGCGCGAGCGCCGCCGCCAGTCTCGGATCGGTCACGCGCACCTGCCCGCCCCAATCGTCCGCCACTGGGGAACGATGAAGGGTTGCGGGATTGGGAGCAGGCAGGATGCGGTTCGTGAAGTTCCGGTCCTCAAAGTAGCGGAGCTTCTTGGCGCGGATGGGCGGCAGGCCCGAGATCAGGACAAGCTCGTCGCTCGCAGGCAGTTGCATGACTTCGCCGGGGGTGAGCAGCGGCCTTGCCGTCTCTTGGCGGCTGACCATGACATGGGCGAGCCATGGGGCGAGGCGATGGCCCGCGTAGTTGCGTTGCGCGCGTAGTTCCGTTGCCGTGCCCAATGCATCCGAGATGCGCTTTGCCGTGCGCTCGTCGTTCGACGAGAAGGCGATCCGCACGTGGCAATTGTCGAGGATGGCATTGTTCTCACCATAAGCCTTCGTGACTTGATTGAGCGATTGCGCGATCAGGTAAGCGCGGATGCCGTAGCCCGCCATGAAGGCCAGCGCCGTCTCGAAGAAATCTAAGCGGCCGAGGGCTGGAAACTCGTCGAGCATCATCAGGACTTGATGCCGGCGGCGCTTCGCCGGGTCACCTTCGAGTTTTTCTGTGAGACGGCGGCCGATTTGGTTCAGCACCAGGCGGACCAGCGGCTTCGTGCGCGAAATGTCCGACGGTGGAACCACGAGATAGAGCGAGGCTGGACGTTCGCCGTCGACCAAATCGGCAATGCGCCAGTCGCAAGCAGCGGTCACAGTGGCCACCGTCGGATCGCGGTACAGCCCCAAGAAACTCATCGCGGTCGACAAAACGCCGGAGCGTTCGTTCTCCGACTTGTTGAGCACCTCGCGCGCCGCCTGCGCGACAACTGGATGAACCTGTGGCTTCGCAGCAGTGCCCAGGTGGTTCGTCGCCATCATCGCGCGCAGCGTGTGCTCGAACGAGCGGCGCGGATCGGACAAAAAGCTCGCGACACGCGCGAGTGTCTTCTCTTCTTCGGCATAAAGGACGTGCAGGATCACGCCGACGAGAAGTGCGTGGCTGGTCTTTTCCCAGTGGTTGCGCCGCTCAAGCGCGCCTTCCGGATCGACTAGGATATCGGCGATGTTCTGAACATCGCGTACCTCGCACGGCCCTTTGCGCACTTCGAGCAGCGGGTTGTAGCGGGCGGAGCGTTCGTCGGTCGGATTGAAAAGCAGGCAGGTCGAAAACATCGAACGCCAGCCGGCGGTGATCTGCCAGTTCTCGCCTTTGATGTCGTGAATGATGGCACTGCCGGGCCATGACAATAGCGACGGAATGACGAGACCCACGCCTTTACCGGACCGCGTCGGCGCGAACGCCATCACATGTTCGGGACCCTCGTGGCGGAGGTAGTGAGATTTAAGCGAACCAAGGAAGACGCCCCGCGGTTCAAAAAGGCGCGCGGCAGCCACCTCACGCACCGAAGCCCAGCGCGACGAACCGTACGTCGTCACAGATTGATTTTGCCTTGCGCGCCAGAGAGAACCGACAACCGCGACGGCACAACCAAGAAGCCCACTACCCGCCGCGAGCAGTCCGGCGCGATCAAAGAGCCGCGGCGCATAAGCGCCGTACGTATACCACCACTCGAACAGACGCCACGGATAGTACACCGGCGCGGACATCACCTCGAACCACGGCGGACCCAGCCGGGGTTGGTTGCCGAGCATTGCCGCAGCCCACTGCGTCGATGCCCAGACGCCGGCGATCACGATGCCGAACACAAGAACGATTTGGCCAATAAGGAGACGTGTAGGCGTCATTCGCTTGCTCCGTGTTCGGAGCAAGTGATCTCGCCAATTGCGAGATTCGGAAATCGCCTTTATCTGCGCCGACGTACTCTGATGTACGCTGACTTGTGGGCCTGAGCCTCGTTGACCAGTTGGGAGTTCATGTGTCGCGCTGCGGAATTTGTTCCAGTTTCGTGTTTCACTCTGTACGTGCGCGGGATTGATTTGCTAAACGATGGATAACTCGGCACCAGGGCCTGAATCGAGAATGAAGCTGCTTGACGCATCTGCCGCGCGGCTACTGATCGCGTGGATGAAGCCGCACCGGCGAACCCTTGCTCTTGTTGCCCTGCTTGCGTTTTTAGGCACAGGCGCAAGCCTGATCCAACCGCTCGTCTATCGCGCCGTTATCAACGACCTATCGGGTCTTTACGTCTTCAGCGCCACCCGACACGCTCAAGCAGATCCCGCGACCGAAATCGACACGAGCCATGCGCACCGGCGCGGCCACGTGGAGCCACGCACCGCCGAACAAGCGACACAGACGTTGCTGATTGCCGTGGCGCTCTTGTTTCTCATCAACCTCGGGTCCAGGTATTGCTCGCTCGCGGCGGACAACTTCGCAACGAAGGCCGGGGCGAGGATTGAGCAAGGCGTCATGGCGCAAACACTGCGCCACGTTTTGCGATTGCCGCTGGGCTATTTCACCAAACGCTCCAGCGGAGCGATCGCGAAGCAAATCGACCAAACCGACCAAGTGTCACCAGTCATCACGACAGTGGCCAAGGAGGTTCTGCCGGAGCTGTTTCGCGTCGTCGGCGCTTTCGCGATTATGATCACGCAGCACATGTCGCTGACGCTCATCGCGCTCGCGACGTTACCCGCATACTTGTGGATTTCGCGGCGGATGGCGCAACGATTGCAGCACGGCCTCGACAACTACTACGAAAAGTGGGAGCACCTGAGCGGCGCTATCCAGGAACCTCTGGGCGCCATAAAAACTGTGAAGTTGGGCGGCGCGGAAGCGCTTCACGTCGCTAAGTTCGATGAGGCGGCGCAACGCGCGTACATCGACCACCTGGAGCGCAACCGCATTCAGAATCGCTACCTGCTGTGGCAGGTCGCTTGCGTCCACCTTGGGCAAGCCTTGGTTCTGGCCTATGGCGGCTGGAAGGTTATGGAACACCAGCTGACGCCGGGCGACGTGGTGATGTTCGTCGCCTATCTTGATTTGATCTACGACCCGATCGACCGCCTAACGAGTGCGCTCACGGCGTTGCAGGACCATTTGGCGAAGATCGGCCGCGCGGCTGATCTCATCTCTGCGGACGAGGAAGAACGATCGGGTTCGCCGATGCCTGAAGGGCCAGGCACGCTGCAGTTCGATAACGTTCGCTTTGGCTACACCGCCGAGCGGGAGATTTTGCGCGGCGTGACGTTCACGGCCCCCTCGGGAGAACTCACGGCGATCGTCGGCCCGTCCGGTGCGGGGAAGACGACGGCGGCCGATCTCATGTTGCGCTTGATCGAACCGCAGTCGGGTGAGATTCGCTTCAATGGCGTTCCGCTTTCGCGCATCGACCCCGCCGCGCTGAGGCGCGACATCGGCGTCGTCGCGGCTGACGGCGTCCTCTTCAGCGGAACTCTGGCGGACAACATTCGTTATACGCGCACCACAGCAGCGGACGCCGACGTGCGCGAAGCCGCCGTGGCGGCAGGACTGGGCCCCACGCTCGAACGCTTGCCGGAAGGGCTCGCAACTGTCGTCGGCGAGCGCGGTGTCGGGCTATCCGTCGGCGAGCGGCAACGCATTCAGATCGCTCGCGTCTTGGTCAGCGCTCCTCGAATCTTGATCCTTGATGAGGCCACCGCAAACCTCGACTACGTCACAGAGAATGAGATCAAGTCCGCCATAGCAAAGCTTCGCGCGGGCCGCCTGACGGTCGTGATTGCGCACCGCTACTCGATGATCAGCGATGCGGATACCGTCATCGTATTGGACGGCGGTAAGGTCGCGGAAGTTGGATCTCCGCAGGAATTGATCGCGAGCGGCGGCTGGTTTTCGCACCTTGCCCGCGCGGGTGCAGCTAACTAGGATGATTCAACTTCTGGCCGCTGATCGGATCAGTGAAACTGGCGCCAAGGTCGAGATGTAGCCTTGCATCACCCCCGATCGCAGCTCGGCCCCACGCCCATATCGATCGGGAATCCGTGGGGCGCCTCCCGCGTCTGGGATGCAGCGGCGGCGTTGCTGCTGCTTGGAGCCTTGGCGTTCCTCGGGGAAACCAGCCAGGAGCTAGTCGAGCCGCTGTCGCAGCTCAGGGCTTCACCGATCGAACTGAATCCGTGGGACTTGCCCCAGTACGCGGCGCAAACCTCCTTGCGCATGTTTGCGGCCCTCGCACTTTCGCTTCTTTTCACCTTCACGATCGCGACCTGGGCAGCGAAGAGCCGGCGCGCGGAGCGGCTGATCATACCGCTGCTCGATATCCTTCAATCCGTCCCTATCCTTGGGTTCATCTCGGTAACCGTGACGTTCTTCATGTCGTTGGCGCCGGGCCGCGCCTTGGGTTTGGAGTTTGCCGCGGTATTCGCAATTTTCACGAGCCAAGCGTGGAATATGGCCTTCAGCTTCTATCAGTCACTGCGCACCGTACCGACGGAGCTGATCGAAGCGGCAAGAAACTTCGGGTTTTCGGGCTGGATGCGCTTCTGGCGGGTCGAAGTGCCCTTTGCGATGCCACCGCTTATCTGGAATATGATGCTGTCGATGTCCGCCGGCTGGTTCTTCGTCGTAGCGTCGGAAGCCATAATTGTCGGGCACAGGACCGTCGATCTTCCCGGAATTGGTTCCTTCATAGCGATCGCGATCGACCGCGGCGACCTCTACGCGATCTATTGGGCTATCGCTGCAATGTTGGTTGTCATCCTACTCTACGACCAGTTGCTGTTCAGACCTTTGGTGGCGTGGTCGGATCGCTTCCGCATTGAGCAAGAGCTGGGCGCGATCCCGCCTTCGTCGTGGGTATTGACGACTTTCCGGCGGTCCCAGCTTCTTGCGTCTTTGATGGCTCCCCTCATCGCGACGTACGGCTGGCTGGAGCGCAGAGGTGCGCGACGGCGAGACGCGCAAACGTCGCACTTTCCGACACTCCCGGTCCCCGAGCGATGGCTTGATACAATCTGGACAATACTTGTGGGCATTGCCGTCGCTTTCGCCGCGTGGAAGGCGTTTCGTTTTATCGCAAGTGGAATCGGGCCAGACGAGGCGTTGCACGCGGTGGTCACGGGATTTGCGACGATGCTTCGCGTCTTCGTGCTAATCGCGATCGCGAGCGTCATTTGGGTTCCGTTGGGCGTTTGGGTCGGCATGCGTCCTCAGGTAGCCGGTATCGTTTCGCCCATCGCACAGTTCCTTGCGGCATTCCCCGCCAATCTTCTCTTCCCCGTTGCGGTTGCCGGTATCGTCACCTTCAAGCTTGACCCCGACATTTGGCTCAGCCCCCTGATGATCTTGGGGACGCAGTGGTATATCCTCTTCAACGTGATCGCCGGGGCATCGGCGTTGCCGCGCGAATTTCGAGATGTCTCGGCGAATCTTTTCATTTCCGGCTGGATCTGGTGGCGTAAGGTCGCCTTGCCGGGCGTGTTTCCCTTCTACATCACTGGCGCCATTACGGCATCCGGCGGCTCGTGGAACGCCAGTATCGTCGCCGAATACGTTGAGTGGGGTCACACGAAGCTGACCGCTACGGGTCTGGGCTCCTACATCGCCGAAGCGACCGCCGCTGGCGATTTTCGGCGCATTGTCCTCGGCATCGCCATCATGAGTACGTATGTCATCGTGATCAACCGTGTGTTCTGGCGCCCGCTCTACGAGTTTGCCGAGCGCAGGTTTCGCCTCGCATGAAGGACAACGCCATGACCGGAGCACCGCTTCTCGAGGTCGAGAACGTTCGCCAAGCTTTTCCCAAGGCCGCGGGCGGCGAACTTTTGGTTCTGGAAAACGTCAACTTGAGTCTTCGGGAAGGCGAAGTTGTCGGCTTGATCGGCCGCTCCGGGTCGGGCAAGTCGACGCTTCTTCGGATCATCGCAGGCCTCTCGCCCCCTGCGAACGGCGCCGTGACGTACCTTGGCAAGGTCGTCAGCGGCCCCGCGCGAGGCATCGCGATGGTGTTTCAGAGCTTCGCCTTGTTCCCGTGGTTGACGGTGCTTGAGAACGTGCGTATTGGCCTTGAAGCTCTTGGTGTCCCCGATGCCGAGGCCCAGCGTCGCGCCCTATCCGCAATCGACATGATCGGTCTCGACGGTTTCGAGTCCGCGTATCCGCGGGAGCTGTCCGGCGGCATGCGCCAACGCGTGGGTTTTGCGCGCGCCCTTGTCGTGCATCCGAACATTCTTCTGATGGATGAGGCATTCTCCGCGCTCGACGTCTTGACTGCCGAGACGCTTCGTACCGACCTCTTGGACCTATGGTCCGACGGCAAGCTACCCATCAAAGGGATGCTCCTCGTCACGCACAATATCGAGGAGGCTGTGCTGATGTGCAATCGCATCCTGATCTTCGGGTCGAACCCCGGACGTATTGTCAAACAAATCACGGTGGACCTCCCTCAACCCCGCAACAGGCTCGACCCGACGTTTCGCGAACTCGTCAATCACGTCTATGTCGCGATGACCGAGCAGCCGCGTGGCGCTGCGACTGTCGAGCGGTTCGCTGCGGGACTGAGCACTGCGTTGTCGCGGGTCTCTACCAATTTGCTCTCCGGACTGATCGAGGCGATCTTGGCGCCGCCCTTCGACGGCAAGGCGGATCTCCCTGTCATCGCTGCGACATTGCAGATGCCGAGCGACGAATTGCTCCCGGTCGCGGAAACACTTCAGATGCTGCGCTTGGCCGAAGTCGAGGGCGGCGACATACGCTTGACGGAAGCCGGGAAGGAGTTCGCGCGGGCCGGGCTCTCGGAACGCAAGCATGTGTTTGCGCGCCAATTGTTAAGCTATGTTCCACTGGCTGGCCACATACGCCAAGTCCTCGACGAACGCCAAAGCCACATGGCGCCGAAGAGCCGGTTCTTGGACGAGCTTGAAGACCACATGACGCCGGAAGCCGCAGAAACGACGCTCAAAGCGGTCATCAGCTGGGCACGCTACGCAGAAGTATTCGCCTACGACGACCAGAAGGCCGCGTTTAGCCTGGACAACCCCTCGTAGTAATTAGGCGATTCCAAAGGCCTGAGCTTAAAACTCTGTAATGTCTCTGACGTGCAGCGGTCAGAGAAGACGGCGACTCTCCGCAGATAGCAATCGCAGGGTCACGCCGATGAAAGTCACATCCGGACTGTTCGCCATCATAGGGTTGTCGCTTTGCGTCGGCTCGCAAGCCACCTCTGCGGCCGTTATCAAATCCTTTCCGACGCATAAACGTGACGTGGCCCTGACGTTCGATGCATGCGAGGCCAACGCGCCTGCGCATCTCGACCATCGGATCGCAGACTTTCTGGTCGAACAGCGAATCCCGTTTACGGTGTTCATGGCCGGAAAGTTCGCGCGCGACAATCAAGCCGACGCTCGCTGGTTGGCGGCGCAGCCTTTTGTGGAGATTGAGAACCATTCGTTCAGCCACAACAATCATATGGATCGCATGCCGCTGGCGCAGGTGCGCGACGAGGTCCAAGCTGCTCAACAAGAAATCGAGAAAGTCACCGGACGGCATACGAAACTGTTTCGCTTTCCTGCCGGCGTCTACAGCACGGCGTCTCTGGCGGCCGTCGAAAGCCTCGGCTATCGCGTCGTCCATTGGCGCTGGCCTGTTGGCGATCCCGATCCGCATGTCTCGGCCACAGGCATCGAGCACGAGGTGGCGGGTATGACGCGCCCGGGGGACATATTGATCATGCACATCAACGGACGCGGCGTGCACACTGCCGAAGCCCTCCCGACCCTCGTTCGCGAGTTGCGCGAGCAAGGCTATCGATTTGTGCGGCTCGATCAAGAGATTGAGACAAATCCGGCAACCTGAAGCCATGTCGTCGACTACGGACATACGTCATCGAGGGTATGTGGGCAGTCTCGTCACGTGGGTGGGGGCGAGCTCGGCCTAGCGCCGCCCGCGATCGCTATGGCTGTCGCCGTCATTCTTGCGGCGACGTATGTCCGACGTATGTCCGACGAATTGCACACGAAGAGCGCATGCTCGTCGATAATATTGGCGCGCCGTACGCAGCTATCGCGAGTGCAGTTACAAGCTTGTTCCCTTCGTGTTTTGATCTCGCCCGCAGGAAGGCGCGCCAGCGACCGCATTTACAGGCGAGCTGGCAATGGCATCCACGCTCGCAGCGCCGTGAACGGCGTGTCGTGGAATTCACGATCGCTCCAGGGTCATGAAAGGTTAGCGCACCATATATCCGTCACGGAGGGTGCATTTCGCACGCTCCATTGGAGGAGATTATGAGCATCCATCTGAACTCAAAGTTGGCGGCCGTAGCGCTAGCGGCAACGCTAGGGCTCTCCGCTCTGTCGGGCGGCGCTTGGGCTGCTACGACGCCGGCACCGGAGGCGCCGAAATCGAGCACGACGATTCCCGCTACATCCGAAGATCACAAGCAGGCGAGCGTCGAGCACAAAGCTCACGCGGAGTACCACAAGGGGATGGTGGCGCATCATCGGTCGAAGGCGGCCGAGTACCGCAAGCTCGGTCACCACAAGCTGGCGAAGCATCATGAGAGGCTCGCCAAACACCATGAGGCGCTGGCGAAGGAGCACGAAGCCACGGCCAAGACGCACGACGCGGAGGCGGCGAAGCCCAAATAAGATCGGTCAGCCGCGCGACAGACGGGGCCGGGCAGCCCGGCCCCGCTTGCGTAGTTCAAACTTTTGCTTAGTTCAACTTTCTGGAACCCACGAATGACACGCGATTCGACAACCGGCACGGACATCCACTTTCGGGAACCGAAGCCTTCGCTCCTCGTGTTCATCCCGGGATTCGTGCTGGTGCTTGCGCTCTATGTCATCGGCACATTCTTCATCGTAGACCCCAGAGCAGTTTTGTTCGGTTGGGGCCAGTACGGCTTTTCCTGGATCGAGACCCTATTCTTGATAGCCACTATCGTTTCGTTGTTCGAACAGATGAAAGTCTCGCACCCGGGAATCGACAATACGCTTGAGGCGCTGCTCATGGGGGGCGTCGCCGTCGTGCAAATTGTGCTTTTTGTGCTCGGCGCTGCGGGAATCGGGCTATTCCTGATATTCGCAAACAGCGAATTTTTGATGCTGACATTCATCAGTGTGATTCAGTCGATCATCGCGATCCTGATTAATGCGCGCACGCTTCGCAGAACGATCGGCGTCGGCGACAACGGATAACGCCCGATCCGCACTCATACTGGGCCTCTGAGGTTTCCTCGGGAAATCACGCGGAAATTACGGATGTGCCTGTAACGAAGAGCATCCCGGTCTGCGACCCAAGGTGAGGCGAATTGCACACGAGGAACAGTAGCTCGGCCAAAAGCTTGGCGCGTCCTACGTGCCCATCGCGCGAACATACAGATGATCTGCCTTCGCCTTTTGGCGTCCGGCGAGGTCCACCCTAATGAGCGCGCTCAATGCCTTCCGGAAAGGCCTCCGTGAGCCGGTAAGGCAGACGTTCGAGATGGGACATGCACTTCAATGGAGGACACGTTGCGATCGTCATCGATTCGCGTTGTCCGAAGCGCACTCTGATTTGGTGAACGGGGGACGCTTGCTGTCAAACTCTTCATGTGCCGAACATCGGTGGGACAAGAACAAAGGCTTACGCTTCTCGACCGACACATCAAGATGTCGTCAACCGGGAGTGAATGACATGCCCATGCGTGACCTGGAGGTTTTCGAGTTAAGGAACATTTTTCACCGCGTTGCACTGTGGCGCGGACTGGATTCGGCGGCAGCGGGCTCGTTCGCGTCCGACTGCCTGCTGCAGCTTTGGCGGCGCAGCATTCGCGAGGATCATGGCTCCTGGATTTCCGGCTCCAGCAGCGGCGGAACAGCCGACATTGCGGGTTCGTAATCGCGCTGACAGGCGGTGTTCAGGGTTACCATTCACAACTCCACCAGGAGTTCCGGCACATGCGCGTCCTGGTGATCGAAGACGATGTAGAAACCTCTGCGTTTCTAAGCGACAGCCTGCGGGAAGCGCACCACACCGTCACCACCACCTCGACCGGTGCGGAAGGCTTCGTCGAAGCGATGACCGGCGGGCATGACATCCTGATCGTCGATCGAATGTTGCCTACGATGGACGGCATGACGGTTGTCAAGTCGCTGAGAACGGCCGGTGTCGCAACGCCTGTTCTGTTTTTGACCGCGGTATCCTCGCTGGACGAGCGGGTGGCTGGGCTGAATGCCGGCGGTGACGACTACCTGGTTAAGCCATTTGCTCTCACCGAACTCTTGGCCCGCGTCGAGGCGATAGTGCGCCGTCCCGTCGCCGCGAAGGAGCCGACCCAGATTCGTGCAGGTGCGCTTGAAATCGATCTCCTGACGCAAAGCGTGGCCCGCGAAGGCAAGAAGATCCCATTGAAGCCTTTGGAAATCAGACTCCTGAGCTTCCTCGTTGCGCATGCTGGCACCGTGGTCACTCGCACGATGCTGTTGGAAACGGTATGGGGATTCCATTTCAATCCTCATACCAACATCGTGGACACGCACATCAGCCGCTTGCGCGCGAAAATCGACCGGGGTTTTCCAACCGAATTGATCGAGACCGTTCGCGGATCAGGATACAAGTTCAATGCTTAACTTCGCTATCGCGCGAAGTTTCGTATTCCGCCTCACTCTGATCTATAGCGCGATGATGACGATCTCAGTCGCGTTGCTGCTCGTATTGCTTTACACCGTCACCGTCGGCACGCTCTCGCAACAGCTCGACCGCGACATCGGCGCCGAGTTTGACTCGCTGACCAGCGAGGCCTCGATGAACGAACCAGAGAGATTCGCCAACGAGATCGCTGTGCGAACGGCCGCCCTGAACAAGACCCAGTTTGTCTACACACTCTTTGACCCGGGCGGACACCGGGTCGCTGGCTCAACGTTGAGTTCCCCGCCCAAGAAAGGCTGGACAACTCTCGACATTCCGCCGGAGCGCCAGCACGAAAACGGTTACGCCATGAGGTTGCGGTCGGAACGGCTGGTCAACGGCATGACGCTCGTTGTCGGCGGCGCGACCGACCACGCCCAGGCCTTGCGGGCCTTCTTCCTAACGACGCTGCCCGCCGGCATCGCCGCCGCTCTGATGCTCGCCTTCGGTGCAGCTATGACAATGAGTTTCCGATCCTGGCGCCGCATCGAGACCGTTACTAATGTGTGCCGCGAAATCATAGCGGGGAAGTTCGCCCTCAGGGCGCCGGTCGGCGGTTCTGGCGACGAAATCGACGAGATCGCCAAGAGCATGAACGCCATGCTCGATCGGATCGACGGGCTCGTGCAAACGATGCGCCAGGTCGCGAACGATGTCGCGCACGACCTCCGGACGCCCTTGTCGCGGTTGCGTCAAGGCCTGGAGCGCGCCACGCTCCGCGCACAAACGACCTCGGACTACGAGAAAGCCGTGCGCGCCGCGATTCAGGAAGCGGACGGCCTGTTGGATACCTTCTCCGCGCTGCTGAAGATCGCCGAGACCGAAGCTGGCGCGGCGCGTTCGACCTTCGCGGAAGTCGACCTCTCTCGAATCTTGGAGAGCGTGGCCGAGGCATACGACGCCGACGCCGAAGCACGTGGCCAACGCATCCTGGTGTCAATCGAACCAAACATCGTTGTGAATGGCAATGCAAACTTGTTGACGCAAATGACGGCAAACCTCGTCGAGAACGCGCTTCGCCATTGCCCGTCCGGCACGGACGTTTCGCTCAACGCCGCAAAGCGAGACGGCCGTCCAATTCTCATCGTTGCGGACAATGGACCGGGCATTCCCGAAGCAGACAGAATGCGCGTACTCGGGCGCTTCGTCCGACTAGAGCGCAGCCGCACAACGCCGGGGTCGGGCCTGGGACTTAGCCTTGCCGCGGCCGTCGCGGAACTCCATGGCGCCACGATCTCATTGGGGGACAATCACCCAGGCTTACGTTGCGAACTCAAATTCTAAACGCAAGTCCTCCCCGCAGCGCCTTGGCGTCGCTGCAAGGAGGCTTCAGGAACCCAGTTGCTGGCAGCGGGCTCCGCGGACTAACGTTCGCCGCCCATTGGATGATGCAGCGCGCGGCGCGACGGCTGATCGTTTCGCGCAACCCTCGCCTCTGCGCTTGCCTTGTGCTTCGAAAACAGATCGAGCTTGCCGAACCGTTCGGCCAGCAGGTAGCACACCGTGACACGCGACTTGCGGTGGTCGGCGGCCATCTTCTGCATCACGTCGCGAATTGCATCGTCGATCGCAGTGCCCGCCTCGGCTATACCTAGCTTTTTCTTGACGAATCCGTCGCGCAACAACGCGAGTTCGGACTTGTCGCTCGCCGAAACCGTTGCGCTGTCGCGATAGTGAAGCGCTATGCCGAGGTGACGGACGATTCCCTCGACGGCGGCCTCGTCAATAAGGGCGACGTATTTCCTGATGTCGGGTCGGTAGTCGATCTTCTGATCACTCATTTGGCGTCCTTTCGTTGTTCCGATGCCGGTAGGCCTGGCAAAGCTAAACCCACAAAGCGTGCGGCACGCTGGCCGCAATGTTACAATTCAGCCAAGTCGTGCGACCTGCGCTCAGTGGGCACGCGCTATGTTTTGCAGCGAGCAAGAGCCGCGGAGTCTCGATGGGTGGAAAGAACGTGAATCGAAAACAGCGCTTCGAACATTGAACCACGGGGAGCGCTGTCGTGGCGACGAACACAGCCTCTGATGCCTGGCTTCACGTCTCAACGGAGATAACCGGCAAGCCGCTGCGAACTGGAGAGAAATCGCGAGCGACTTGCCGGTCTGAAGGCCGGCGACGGGATCGGGGTATATCCCGCACGCCGGTGACGACGAACCGTTTCCTGGGATGTTGTTCGCCGGAAATCTGCCACCAAGCAACGAGGGAGATTACCCGGGTGCAGACAGTGTACCCGGGACGCCCGGGCAAAAGGCGCGTCGGAAAGTTAGACCGGCGTCACCCCCAGGAGTTTCAGCGCTGCCCGATAGTCCGACGCGCCACGCTTGTGTTGCGACACGTTTGTCGACTTGCAGAGTTTCTCACCCTTCGCCGCATCCGCTTTCGCCTTGCCGAGGTTTGGGTTGGTCATGTGCGCCGCTTCCGCGGTCTGCCACTGACTGGCCAAGCTGGAGCATTGCGCCGTGTAGTCGGTGGAAGGCTGAGTTGCGCTCGTGTTCGAAGCCATTGTCTGGTTCGCAGCATACGCAGTGACCGATCCGAGGAGCAGCGCCGCAAAAGCGGTTACGGTAGCCATACGGGTCATATTGATCTTTCCTTCTGTTGTGCACGGAGCATTCCGTCCGCGAAGTCAGAAGTAGACGCGTAGCCTCACATCCGCCTGTCACTTGCATGAACTCATTGACAGGTTCGCAAAACGCTCCTGCGTGACAATTCGTTCACCTAAGCGACAGGTACTTGATAGGGTTAGCGCTTAGGTCTCCTCCGAACTATAGGGCTTGGCGTGAAGTGAAGCGATCCAATGAAGGACGGCCGACGACTGCCAGGCGAAGCAAGTACGACTTCGGCTGTGTCGCGTTGCTTTTGCAAGGCGGCGGCGCGCTTGGCGCTTATCAGGGCGGCGTCTACGAGGCGCTGGCCGAGGCGGAGGTCGAACCCACCTGGGCTGCTGGCATCTCGATTGGCGCGATCAACGCGGCCATCATCGCGGGCAACGCGCCCGCCGAGCGCGTCGCAAAGCTTCGCCAGTTCTGGGAAGGCATCAGCGCGACGCCGGGCTTTGGAGCCCCCCTCGAATGGCAATCGATGTTCGCGAAAGGCGACTTTGCGCGGCAGTGGTTCAACCAAGCAAACGCCGCCTTCGCCACGATGGCCGGCGCCCCAGGCTTCTTCGAGCCGCGGCTGCCGCCGCCTTGGCTCCAGCCGCCGGGCTCTCTTGAGGCGACGAGCTACTACGACACGAAGCCGCTGAAAGCGACGATCGAACGGCTCGTCGATTTCGACCGCGTGAACGCCAAGACAATGCGGTTCTCGGTCGGCGCGGTGAACGTGCGCAAGGGCAATTTCGTCTACTTCGACTCCCAACGCATGCCGATCACCGCCGACCACGTGCTCGCAAGCGGCGCGTTGCCGCCTGGCTTCCCGGCCGTAGAAATCGATGGCGAGCACTACTGGGACGGCGGCATCGTCTCAAACACGCCGCTGCAATGGGTCGTCGAAAACTGCGACGATGTCGATGTTCTGGCGTTTCAAGTCGACCTTTGGAGCGCGCGCGGCGCCTTTCCCCGCACGTTGCAAGAAGTGATGACCCGCCAGAAAGAAATCCAATACTCAAGCCGGACGCGTGCGGGCACCGACGCGCTGAAGCGGATGCACAAGCTGCGCACTGCGATCTACGACATCGTCCAGCGCCTTCCCGGCGAGTTGCGCGATCTACCGTCGGCCAAACTGCTCGACGAAGAGTCCGACCCGCATACCTACAACATCGTGCACTTGATCTACCGCACGCAGGACTACGAAGGCGACTCGAAAGATTTCGAGTTCTCGCGCCTCACGATGGAGGAGCATTGGCGCGCGGGCTACAACGACGCCAAACGCACGCTTCGCCACAAGGATATCTTCGAAAAGTCCGATGGCGTCTTCACCTTCGACCTCGCCGCCGACGGTCGCGACTAAAGGAGCCCCAAATGAAAGCCGCCGAAGTCCGCGAACGCGCATTCGCGATGCCGCTCACGAGCCCGGCCTACCCGCCCGGCCCCTACCGCTTCGTCAACCGCGAATATCTGATCATCACCTACCGCACCGATCCCGCAAAGCTGCGCGCCGTCGTACCCGAACCGCTCCTCCCCGATGGCGAGCATGTCAAATACGAATTCATCCGCATGCCGGACTCGACCGGTTTCGGCGACTACACGGAGTCCGGCCAAGTCATTCCGGTCACGTTCAACGGCCGAAAAGGCAACTACACGCACTGCATGTTCTTGAACGACGATCCGCCGATCGCCGGCGGCCGCGAACTCTGGGGCTTCCCGAAGAAACTCGCCGACCCGAGCCTCAAGGTCGAAACCGACACGCTGGTCGGCACGCTGAACTACGGCCCTGTGCGCGTCGCGACCGGCACAATGGGCTTCAAGCACAAACAGGCCGACCTCGCCGCCGTGCAAGCCGCGCTCGCGATGCCGAACTTCCTGCTCAAAATCATCCCCCACGTCGACGGCACGCCGCGCATCTGCGAGATCGTGGAGTACGCGCTGAAAGACGTGAACCTTAAAGGCGCCTGGATCGGCCCCGCCGCGCTTGAGCTGAACCCGCACGCGCTCGCCCCCGTCGCCGAACTTCCCGTTCTCGAAGTCGTCTCCGCCGTTCACATCTTGGCCGACCTCACCCTGGGTCTCGGGCAAGTCGTGTACGATTACCTCCGTTAGAAAGGACCCCTCCCCATGCGCCTTGAAAGCAAAGTCGCCCTCGTCACCGGCGCCGCCAGCGGCATCGGCCGCGACATCGCCAACGTCTTCGTGCGCCAAGGCGCGAAAGTCGTTATCGCCGACCTAAACCAAGCAGGCGCCGATGCCGCCGCCGCCGAACTCGGTGGACCCTCGAAAGCGCTCGCCGTCGCGATGGACGTGACGAACGAAGAGGCCGTTGACACCGGCGTTGCCAAAGCGATCGCCGTCTACGGCCGCCTAGACATTTTGGTCTCGAACGCCGGCATCCAAACCGTGGCACCGCTCGATCAATTCGACTTCGCGAAGTGGAAGCAGCTGCTCGCCATCCACCTCGACGGCGCATTCCTGACCACGCGCGCCGCGCTGCGGCAAATGTACAAACAGCCTGAAGGCGGTAGCATCATCTACATGGGTTCCGTCCACTCGAAAGAGGCCTCAATGCTGAAGGGTCCCTACGTGACCGCAAAGCACGGTTTGATCGGCCTCGCCAAGGTCGTGGCGAAAGAGGGCGCTGCGCACAAAGTCCGCGCGAACGTGATCTGCCCAGGCTTCGTGCGCACACCGCTGGTCGAAAAGCAGATCCCCGAACAAGCCAAAGCGCTCGGCATCAGCGAAGCCGAGGTGATCAAGAACGTGATGCTGAAGGAAACCGTCGACGGGGAGTTCACGACCGTCGATGACGTCGCCGAAGCAGCCTTGTTCTTCGCTTCGTTCAATTCGACAGCGCTCACCGGCCAATCGCTGATTGTCAGCCACGGCTGGTACATGCAATAGGTGCGGCGCTAAGGCCCCGTCAAAGCTTAGGACCGGACAAGCGAACGTCAGTACAACGTAAACCCAACCGATCAAGAAGGTGCGGGCACGACCGTTGGCGCCACGCTTTTGCATCATGCAATTTTGGACTACGACTGAAAGACCTGTCTGCATAACCACTCCACAATGACATTGGCAGCGCAAAAACACTCGCTTGATCTACGCGAATCTGTCGCGAAGTTCGCACCGGCGCTCGTGTCGCTTGGCTTGTTGGTTCTTGCCCTATGGGTTCTTCACACGGAGTTGGGGGAACTGGACGGCGGGGCGCTCACGGACAGGCTGGAAAGCATCGCCTGGCCGTCGATTGTACTTGCGCTTGCCCTGACCGCGCTTAGCTACTTTCTTCTCACAGTCAATGAGGCCTTCGGCCTTCGATACGCTGGAAAGCCGTTGGCGTACGCGCGCACGGCGTTCGTCTCGTTCGTCAGCTATTCGTTCGCGCACAACCTCGGCCTCAACCTGCTGACCGGCGGCTCGATCCGCTATCGGATGTACGCGAACCAGGGCCTTTCGGCGTTCGATGTGGCGGCGGTCACGCTTTACTGCAGCATCGCGTTCGGCATCGGGTCGCTGACGCTCGCGGGTATCGCTCTGATCGCCGAGCCTGAATCCGTTCTGGCGCGCCTCGACGTGCCGTTCGAAATCGCTCACGGGCTCGGCGTGCTGATCCTCTTGGGAATTGCAGGTTACGGCGCACTTTCGATCTTCATGCGCAAGCCGGTATCAGTCTGGCAATGGTCGATCAGCATACCAAAGCCGGAGTTCGCCGCCGCACAGATCGCCGTCGGCGCGATCGACATGCTGGTATCTGCGGGCATCGTTTATGTGCTCATGCCGTCCGACGTGGGCATGGGGTTCGCCGCTTTTGCGGGCATCTACACCATCGCCACGTGGGCCGGCCTCATCAGCCACGTGCCCGGAGGTGTCGGCGTCTTCGAAGCCGTGATGGTCATGTTACTGCCAAACGTGCCGAAGGAAGAATTGGTCGCGTCCCTTCTCGCCTATCGTGCAATCTACTACTTGCTGCCGCTGATCGTGGCGGCCGCAATGCTGGCGGTCAGCGAACTCGCCGAGAATCGCGCACGGATTGCGCGTCTGTCGACAAATGTGGAGCGTGTGATCGCCCCGATCCTTGCGCCGGTCGTTGGCCTGTTGGTGTTCGTCGGCGGTGGCGTGCTGCTGCTTTCCGGCGCAACGCCGACGCTAGAAACCCGCATGGAAACGCTCAAGGCCGTCGTGCCGCTGCCTTTCATAGAGTTGTCGCACGTAGCGGGAAGCCTAGCTGGCGTGACGCTGCTCATCCTCGCGCGCGGCCTGTTCCGCCGACAGGACGGCGCCTACTACCTCGCGGTCGTCGTGCTCGCGATCGGTATCGCCGTGTCGCTGATCAAGGGGCTCGACTTCGAAGAGGCCATCGTCCTGACGGTCATTCTTGGATTGCTGATGGCAAGCCGCAGTGCATTCTACCGTCGATCAAGCCTTCTTACTGAGCCTTGGTCAGCCGGATGGGTTGCCTCGATCGCGGCCGCCATCGGAGGTGCGACATGGGTCGGCCTATTCGCATATCGCGACACGGCATATTCCCACAGCCTATGGCTCGACTTCGGCTTCGAGGGCGACGCACAACGCTTTTTACGGGCTAGCATCGTCGTGGCGATCGCGCTCGTCGGCTATGCCCTGCTTCGTCTGTTGCGCATGAGCCGGCCGGCCATCGCGACGCCAAGTCCTGAAGACTTGCACAATGCAGCGTCTGTCGCGCGTCGGGCGGGCGATACCTTGGCGCAGATGGTGTTGACCGGCGACAAGTTCGTCTTGTTCTCACCGAGCGGCAAGTCATTCCTGACCTATGGCACCAGAGGCCGCACGTGGGTCGCGCTCGGCGGACCCTATGGCGATCCGTCGGAAGCGCGCGCCCTCGCCTGGCGCTTCCGCGAACTCTGCGACGCCAACGATGCGCGCGCGGTGTTTTATCAGGTGACGGCAAGCGATTTGCCGCTCTGTCTCGATCTCGGTTTGACACTCGTGAAGGTCGGCGAGGAGGCGCATGTGCCGCTCGTCAACTTCTCGCTTGAGGGAAAGAAGAACAAGGATCTCCGCACATCACGCAATCGAGCGCAACGCGAAGGTCTGACATTCGAGATTCTGCAACCCGAACAAGTCGGCTCGAATCTTGGCGAACTGAGAGCGGTGTCGGATGCATGGCTTGCCGAACACAAGGCAGGCGAAAAAGGCTTCTCGCTAGGCTTCTTTTCGGACGCGTATCTGGTGCAAACCCGTTGCGCTGTCGTGCGCCATGAGGGACGGATTGTGGGCTTTGCCAACATTTTGGAGGGCGGCGACCGGAAGGAGCTCTCCGTCGACTTGATGCGTCACAACAGCGGCGATCTTCACGGCGTGATGGATTTCCTGTTTGCTGAGCTTTTGTTGTGGGGCTCAGCGCAGGGCTTTCAATGGTTCAATCTCGGCATGGCGCCGCTTTCGGGTCTTGAGAATCACCCGCTTGCGCCGGTCTGGCATCGTATCGGCTCGCTGATCTTTCGGCATGGCGAGGCCTTCTACAATTTCACCGGACTCCGCCAATACAAAGAGAAGTTCCGTCCCGACTGGGAGCCTCGCTACTTAGCTTCGCCTGGCGGCGTATCGCTGCCCTATGTGTTACTGGATATTGCGGCCCTCGTCTCGGGCGGCCTTAAGGAGATCGTTTCCAAATGACCGTTCGAAACCTCACGATTGCTTTGCTCGCCCTCGCGGGCGCCATTGCGTCGGCTCTTGCGGCCGTGCCGCAACAGCAAACTCTGAGCTTTGGGAAATTTGGGAACGTCACCGTCTATAGGAATTCGCCAGAACCCTCAAACATGGTGCTGTTTGTTTCGGGCGACGGCGGGTGGAACCTCGGCGTCGTAAATATGGCGAAGACGCTCGCATCTCTCGACGCGACGGTCGTTGGCATCGACATCACGCGCTTTCTGAAGGCGCAAGAGAGCGCCAAAGATGCCTGCGCCTATCCCGCAGCCGACTTCGAGCAGTTGTCCCAGTTCGTTCAAAAAAAGCTCGGCTATAAGGCTTTTCACCGCCCGGTTCTGGTCGGCTACTCATCCGGCGCCACGCTTGTCTACGCCCTTCTCGGACAGGCGCCGCGCAGCACGTTTCTGGGTGGCATCTCGCTTGGTTTTTGTCCCGATTTGCCGATAAAGCATCCGTGGTGCAAAGGCTTCGGGCTTGAGTACAGCAAGCGGCCGGACGGCAAGGGCGTCGATTTCTCCGCGATCAAGACGCTCACGGAACCTTGGTACGTGCTGCAAGGCGGGCAGGATCAAGTGTGCAGCCCAACCGCGACGGCGGCATTCGTTGCGAAAGTGCCAAACGGCAAACTCGTCTCACTGCCCGCAGTCGGCCACGGCTTTTCGGTGGAGCGGAATTGGATGCCGCAGTTCACGGACGCGTTCAATCAGATCATCGCGTCGGCCCGCCGGCCGAAGCCACTCCCGCCGATCGGCGACCGGGCGTCGATCCCTCCGGGCGCAAGCGCACCGGACGTCTCCTCCCTGCCTTTGGTGGAGGTTCCCGCCACAGGCGGTGGCAGCGATTCCATCGCAGTGTTGATGTCCGGCGACGGCGGATGGGCCGGACTTGACCGCGAGGTCGCCAATGGCCTCGCCGCAAAGGGCATCCCGGTTGTTGGGTTTGATTCGCTTTCCTACTTCTGGAGCAAGCGCACGCCGGACGAGACAGCGCGAGCCGTTGAGGCCACTCTCAATCGCTATCTGAAGGTATGGAACAAAAGCCGGGTGATCTTGGTTGGTTATTCTTTTGGCGGCGACGTGTTTCCGTTTGTGGTGCATCGGCTCAGTGGCGACCTGCAAAAGCGGGTTCGCGTTCTGACATTGATCGTCCCATCAACGTCCGCGCAATTCGAGTTCCATGTGGCAGAGTGGGCGGGTGTTAATCTCGGCGACACGTTGCCGACGTTGCCCGAGATGCAGAAGGCGGCTGGCATCAAGACACTTTGTATTTACGGTACGGAAGAAACGGACAGCCTTTGCCCGAAGCTCACGGCGCTTGGCGCGAAAATTATCGGCCTACCCGGCGGCCACCACGTCGGTGGCGACTATGCGCGGTTGGTGTCGGAAATAGTCGGTGCGTCGGGATTGTAGGGTCCAATCCGCTCGACGGAACATGTCGCCCTCGCGGGGTTCAATCGTATCGTACGGGGCGGTTACCAACCCGACGGCCGCTTGCTCCGATCGCCGTCGTTGGTGTTGTACTTTCTGCGGACGCTGGTTCGTTTCTCGGCGGTCACCCTTCATCGCCGCTGCCGCGAGGGCTCTGAGTTCGGTCAGCGCGATCGCAAACTCGCTACGCGTTCGAGCGGCGCAAATCTAGAAGCGCCAACCGAATCCTTGTTGGTCAACGCTTCCCGCAGGCGCACTGTCCGCTACGACTGCTTCGAAGCGCTTGGATGCACACCCGCACGCTGCGGAAACATGAGAATGCAGGCCACCATCACCACGGCGAGGACCGCGGACGCGAGTGGGCGGCTCAGCGCGAGGCCACCGTGGTCCAATGGCTTGTCGAGAAAGTCGCCGACTGTCGCTCCTAGAGGGCGTGTGAGGATAAAGGCTGCCCAGAACAACAGCACGCGCGACACCGTCGTATAGAAATACACACCGGCGACGGCAGCGAGTGCGGCCGCAAACACGATTGCGCCTCCCATGTACCCGAGCCCGCTTGTGTCGGCGATCCAATCTCCCAATGCGGTACCCAGTGTTTGCGAGAACGTGATTGCTGTCCAATAGAACGCTTCGACTCTCGGCGTGCTGACTGTTTCGACTTGAACCGTGCCTTCGGCACGGTACCAGGCGGCGAGCGTCGCGAGTACGCAAATGAGCAGGAGTGCCGATCCACCCGTGTAACCGATGCCCAGCGAGCGGTCGGCAAAATCGGCCATCGTCGTTCCAGCCGTCGTCGATGCAATGATCGTTGCCCAGTAGAGAAAGGGGTGAAACACCTTTGCACGTATCTGAACCACGACGAGCAGGATCAGCGCTGCAAGAAAGATCGCGGTGCCGGCGAGATAACCCAGGTTCATCGTCATTGACACGGTGTCGCCACCGGTCTCGCCCAAGGTTGTTGCGAATATCTTGATGATCCAGAACCCAAGCGTGACGGCCGGAACCTTGCTGAGCGTCGACTCGCCGTTCATGCATTCACCTGGTTGGTGACGAAGGTTCGACGCGTTGGAGGGTCGACCTTATCGATGTCTCGCGAAGTATTGCTCAAGGGCGTCGACATGCTGAAGCTCCGCCGCGACGGCTCGTTTGGCCAGCGTGGCGTTCGTAGTCTGCACCGCCGAACGCATCTCTGCCAAGTCCGCTGTGAACGACGATTGAAGTTTACTGTCGGCGACGCGCGTCGACGCTGCGCGCCATTGCTGATCTGCAAAGTCGATGGCGTTGCTCATTTCAGTCCAGAGGACCGGCGATGCATGCACGGCCGCTTGATACCGAAAACCCGCGTAGTCAAGCAGCGCCACCTCAAGCGGAAGGTCATGCGCGCCACGAGGCTGCACCGACACAAAGACCCGATAGCCTTCCACGGCGTTCAGGGCCAACGCGGCACGGTTTCGATCAACACCGAATCGGCCCACGGCGGCGGCGACTCGATCTGCTTGCGAGGCGATTGGACCAGCAATGGTGCGAGCGCACTGCTGCGCCGTCGCCGAGGTTGCCCGCGCCTCCCTCAACAGGCGCGCGAACCGGGTGTTCGCGGCGTGCTCCGTCAACGATTCAAACGCTTCGGCAGCTGCGGTCGCGCACATTCGGTCTTTGGGCGACGCCTTCGGCGCAGGTGCTGCCAGCGAGGTCGATGCACCGATCGCAAGACAAACTACCAGGGCCGCGATCAATTGCGGCGCCGTCGTGACTTTAGACATACCCAACCTCTTGGCGCAGGATACCGGCCTTTGAACGTCGCCTCCAGCGTCCCATCGACACAACATTCTGGGGGACGAACCTTTCGCTAGCCTAGCCGTCCGATTACATCTCGTTGAAACTCGACGTTCTGTGGCAACACCCGCGAGGACCTTGCCAGTGCTCCGATCCAATCCGGCTGCCAGCGTACTAGCGTAAAGTCCTTCCCACGCGCGATGATTGCAAAGGACCCGCTCGCGAGATCGAGCCGCGGTGGTACTTCCCTTCAACCCGTTGTTCGCTGCCAAACGCCGCGTAGGGCAAGCCAAGTTCGCGCCAGACTTGTACGGCGACCCTTCAGAGTTCACACCGCCGCAGGATCGCGAGCAAGTTGGCGCGGAAGGCGATGCTGTCTCCTTTCGGTTCCGCGAGCCTCTGTTCGATCAACCACCGTTCGCGCAGCTTGAGCGCAGCCTTCACCTCACCGCCGAAGCCGGAGGCTCGAACTGGTGTTTCGCCGTCGCCTCCGAGGAGTTGCCGGTCGAGCCATGTAACACCATCAGCTGTAGCCAGCTGATCGATTCGAGCGATGGACAAGATTTCGACGGCCACCGGCGCTTCGCTGACACGCCGCCTGTCGCGCACGTCGACGGTTTCCAGGAAATTGCTGGGGACGCGCCAGCTCCCGTCAACCTGCCGCTCGACCAACCGCTCCCGGGTGCCCACCCAGCAGTTTCAGCGCCGCCTCATGGCCCACGGCACCTTTTTTGGCGTCCCCCGCCTTCGTCGAGGCGCAAAGCTTCTCGGACTTGCCGGCGTCGGCTTTGGCTTTGCCGAGGTGGGCGTTCGTGGCGTTCGCTTCTTCGGCCGTTTTCCACTGCGTCGCGAGCGGCGTGCAACGCGCCGCGTAGCCGATCGGCTTCGAGGAGGCATGGGAAGGCGCGCCGCCCCCTGCAGTCACCTGACACGAGTATGAACTTGCGTTCAGGACTCTTTGGGCAAAACAACAACGACGCGCAGACCCGGATTTGCGGGCTCTAGTCGCACCGAACCGCGGTGCAGCTTGGCGCACGCCGCCACCAACGCCAGTCCCAGTCCCTTCCCGTCCGTCGCCGCGTCCCTGGTCAGCCGGCCGAAGGGGCGCAGCGCCGTCGATAGGTCGGCTTCGGGGATACCGGGGCCATTGTCTTCAACTATGATCGCCACCGAGCCGCTCTCGTCGCGAAGCCGCACGGCTACGGTGGCGCCGTCGGGTGAGAACTTGATGGCGTTCTGCAGCAAGTTGCCTAGCGTCTGACGCAACAATGTTCCCTGCCCCTTGATCGAGACAGGATGGATCTTGACGGTCAGTGTTTGCGACTTGTCTTCGGCGAGCGGCTCGAACAGTTCGACCACATTGCGGACGACGGCGGCGAGATCGACAGCCTCGAAGCCTTCGACGCCAATGCCGGATTCGGCGCGGGTGATTTCCAGAAGCGCGTTGAATGTTGCCAACGTGCTGTCAATTTCGCTGTCGGCTTTTGCGAGCGCGTCATCGCGATCCGCCTCGTTGCACGATATCTGCACGCGCTCGAGCCCCGCCTTCACGCGTTGCAGCGGCATGCGCAGATCGTGCGCGACGGCCTCCGTCACCAGCCGCATCTGCTCGATGTGGGTTTCGTTGCGCTCCAGCATTGTGTTGAGCACGTGGCTGAGCCGATCGAACTCGTTGTTCGAGCCCTCCAGCGGGACGCGATCGTGCAGGTTGCCGGCAATAATTCCGCGAGCCGCGTTCACGATCGCGTCGATGCGGCCCAACACGCGGCGGTTCAGCACGATCACGAGGCCGGTCGCAACAAGCAGGAGAACGGCCAAAGTCGACATGATGGCTTCGACCAACGCCGCCTTCACAATCCGCTGGGCACTTTGGTCGCGGCCGACCAGAATCTTGGCGCCGTCTGGCAGTGTCACCGCGCGGCCAAAGCCGGTCACGACGTCGCCGTTGCTGCGCTTGTTGGTTTCGATCTGGCGCCAGCGACCGTCGGTGACGGCGCCGGACGGCCAGTCGACGTCACCGGCCAAGTAGTGGTTCGAGGGGTCAATGAGCGCTTGAATGGGCAAGTCGTCATTGGGAAGTGAGGCGCGGCGGGCGACGACACGCACAAGCGTCTCGCGTCCCTCCTCGGCATCGACGATCTGCAGATAGCGCAACTCGGAATCGACGACGGCGGCTTGGCGGGCGCTTAAGGTTGCTTCGACGCGCGCATCGACGAAGAGAAACGCCGCGACCGAAGCCAGCGCGACCAAAGCGAGCGCCCCAAGCGCAATGAGGGCGTCACGGCCGGAGAAGAAAAAGCGACCCATCAGGGCGATGGCGAGAGGCGGTAACCGACGCCACGTACGGTCTGGAGCAACGGCCGGTCAAAGCCGTCGTCGATCTTCTTGCGGAGACGGCTGATGTGCGTGTCGATGATGCTGGCATGCGGTTCGTTGCTGTAGTCCCAGACGTGCTCCAGCAACATCGTGCGCGTGACAACCTGTTCCTTATGGCGCATGAGATATTCCAGCAGCTTAAACTCGCGCGGCAAAAGGAGGATTTCGCGACCGTTGCGCGTCACCCGGCGGCTGGCAAGATCGATCGCCAAGTCTGCGCACGCGAAGGAACTTTGCGATGCGGCCGGGGCCTTACGCTTCAAGACCACGTCGGCGCGGGCGTGCAACTCCGAGAAATGGAACGGTTTGGTCACGTAGTCGTCGCCGCCCGCACGCAGGCCCTTCACGCGCTCGTCTACCTGCGCGATCGCAGAGAGAATAATGACGGGGGTTTCGACGGCAGCCGCCCGGATTGTTCTTAGGAGATCAAGGCCGTCGAGACCCGGCAGATTGCGATCCAGGATGATCAGATCGAACGGCTCATGCCGTGCGAGCGCCAGGCCGTCGCGCCCATCGCCGTGACGTTCCACCGTCCAGCCCAGCTCCTTGAAGCCGTTGGCCACATAATCGCGCGTGCTCTGATCGTCCTCAACGACAAGGAGGCGGCGGCTCACGTGTGCTTCCGTTGCGCAATTGGTTTACCTAGATGTTCCTCTAACCTCACCCTTGACGCAAGGGCTTGTCCTGATGCCCGGATAACAGCGCTCCCGATTGAACCCAGTCGTCTCGGCCGCGCATGCTGGCCATCAGCGCAAGACGGACGGTCACGAGGTCGATTACGTCGAGACGGTCGGATGTCTTGCGCCCCGCCCGCAACGAGCCTGAAACGGGGCTGCAATATAGCCCTAGTCGCGCCCGGCATCGACCGATTGAGTCTGGTGAGGACGCTGAGGCGGTCGAGCTTCGAACGCACATCCGAGAGACGGTCGTGACACGGGCAGTTTCAGCACGCCCTGGCCTAGATCCGGCGCAACATCGACGACTACTGCACGCAGAGTCTTTCCGTCGGCTAGCGTGATGAACAATCGGTAATACCGCTGCCACGCAGCTGCGAGGTTCCGCCTGCAAATTGGCACTCACACAATCAACCAAGGAGCTTTGTTGTGAAGATGAACATCGCTACTGCTTGTCGCATCGCCGGAAGCGCCGCGATCGCGTTGTCGCTGACATCGGCAGCCTTTGCCGCCACGGTGCCATCATCGACCTCCGCCGATCAGAAGGCGCTCATGAAAACCTGCAACACAAAGGCGACGGCGCAAGCCCTAAATGGTGCCGCTCGCAAAGCATTCATGAAATCTTGCCTCACTGGCAAATCGACCGCCGCGACGTCGCCGCAAGCTAGCCTCGCGCCTGTTCCTGCACCGGCGATCGTCTCCGCACTGCCGACGGCACCTGCGAAAGCGGGTTGGCACAGCACGGCAGGCACGCCGCTTGCCGCCGTGGCAACACATGCGAAGCCCGCGGGCGTCACGTCCGCCGCATCGCTTGCCGGCAATCAGTTTGCGGGCGCAAGCCAAGCTCAAGCGCATTGCCCGAGTGCGACCGTTGTTTGGGTGAACGGTTCTTCGAAGGTCTATCACTACGCAGGCTACAGCGAGTACGGCAAGACCAAAGCAAGCAGCTATATGTGCGAAGCGGACGCAAAGGCTGCCGGCAACCGCGCTGCCAAAGACGAGAAAGCACCGCTGCACTGACAATTGCAACAACGGCGGCCGGACGCGTCGGGTTGAAGCGTCGGCCCGCCTTTCTTTGGAGATGGCAACAAATGGGAATCCTCGATCAAGTTGTAGCGGCGCTGGGAACTTCCGCAGAATCCGGCCGTAGCGGTACGGGACTCATGGCAACCGTGCAGGGGGTGCTTGGTACGGACGCCGCGCAGGGCATGAGCGGCCTCATGCAAAAATTCGAAGCAGCGGGACTCGCGAATGTAATCCAATCATGGATCGGCACGGGTGCGAACTTGCCGATTTCGCCTGACCAGTTGCAATCTGTGCTCGGTGCCGCGCATCTTGATCAGCTCGCACAAAGCGCGGGTCTGAACAAAGACCAGCTGCTCGCAAATCTCTCGCAAACGTTGCCAGGTGTAATCGACACGCTCACACCCGGCGGTCAGATGCCGGCAAGTGACACGGTGGAGAGAGTGCTGAAGCATTTCAATGGTGGCGCGACGAGCTGAGATCGATAGCGGTCAACGGATTTAGTCAATCATTCGGGACGTGCAGTTGAACGCGCGTGCTCAACCTGTTGGCAGCGGAGGCCTTTGGGGCAGATAGTGCAGGTTCTCGACGGCGGCTGTGGTTAGCAACTTGGTTCGGACACTATGGCGACCATGGATTCCTTTGCCTCTGGAAACCCCAAGAGATCGTGGCGCCGCGTACGATCCCACTGACCGTCTTCCCGATACTGCGATCGAGCACCGGCCGCCACGGCACCAGCGTGAAATCCCGCGCCCGCGCGATCACCGCGAAGCGGCCGCTGACGAGATCGAGCCGCTTCACATATTTCCCCTCAACCCGCGCCGCCCCGCCGAACTCGGCGTAGGGCAATTGCAACTCACCTGACGTTTGCGCCGCGACGCGAAGCAGTTCGCGCCGGCGAAGGACGGCAAGCACGTCGGCGCGATAGATCGTTTCACCTTGGCGCTCGTCAGCAAGCCCTTGCGCCAACAGCCGCTGCCGGCGCTGTGCAAGCGCGTTCTTCACTTCTCGCCCGAATCCCGCATCGCGAACGCTTGCCTTCTCTTCTCCAACCAACTGCCTGTCCAACCATGTCGCCGCATCAGCCGTCGGTAGTTTTTCAAGCGATGCCGGCGACAATATCTCGACGTTCACCGGCGCCTCGCGCGCACGCTTCTGCTCGAAGCTTCGCGCGGCTTCCAGATAGTTCGCGGGCACCGTCCAGACACCCTCCAAGCTCCGCTCGCCAATGCCAGCGCGCCGCAGCGCCTCTAACCTGCGCACGTTCGCCGCCACAAATTCGTCACTCGCCGCCGGATCAGCTGCGCTATGCAGCACGGCGCTGTAGCGCCCGTCATTTCGCGCCGCTATCTCGGCGATCGTCCTGTCTGCCGGCCGCGGCTCGGCTTGGCGTGGTCCGACCGAAACGATCGAACCCCGCCGCACGGCATCGACGGCCTCGCCCGTCCCAATGTCGACCCAATGGGATCGCCCATCGACGCCATCGACGATCAGATAGTGCCGTTCGTTTGCATCGTGCAGCCCACGTTCAAGGACTCGGCCGATAAGTTGGGCCGAGCCGCGCGTATCGAAGATCACGCAATCCGCCGGGGCACGAGCGATGTGTGCGTCCTTGAGCGCACGATGCATCGTCTTGATGATGTCGTCGCGCTCGCCCATCCGCCGCAACGTCGGCTCTGCATCCGCCGAGAGCTTCCATCTCCCGGGCGCCAATTCCTCCGCAAGTCCGAGCCGTCGCAAATGTTGCAGGCGCCCGGCGCGCAACATCTGCCGAAACCTTCCATACGCATCTCCCGCGTCAGCGCCAAGTTCGACCACACCATGCGCCACCGCCTCGCGGAGGAGCTGCCGGTCGATGCTGGTCAACCGGTCTTGGCCCACCTCGATCGTGAGCCGCTGTTCGATCTCAAGGTCTGTTCGCGGGCCGAGGTCGAGCGTCACGATCTCGACTGCGCGCTCACGCATCCCATGCGAGATGTATTCGCGGGCAATCACCAGGTCTTGCCCTTGATCGTCTTTGCCCCGCGCCACGATGTGGGTATGCGGCTGACCGGTATTGAAGTGATCGACCGCGACCCAATCGAGCTTCGTGCCAAGGTCTTCCTCCATCCGGGCCATCAGCCGCCGCGTAAACGGCTTCAGGTCTTCGTACTCGACCCCGTCTTCGGCCGCGACAATGAAACGGAAGTGATGCCGGTCGCCCTCAGCCCGTTCGACAAATTCTTTGCCGTCCGTTCGGTCGCCGGTCGCGTCGTAGAGTTCGCCGGGCGTGCCCTCGCGCGTAACGCCGTCGCGCTGGATGTAGCGCAGATGCAATCTCGCGGCCTTGAGACCTCGCGCCCCGATCTTGACGATCCGCGCCTTGATGACCACGCGCCGTGCCCGGAATCCGGCATGACGGTCGCGCAACACACGGCCGGAGCCCGCGCCAAGTCCTATACGGCTCCCATCGAACCGTCGTCTGCTGCCGGTGCGTCCGAGCGTCCGGCCGCTCGCGAACGCCGCCGCGCGCAGGACGCTCTGCAGGTAGCGCGGCGCACGCGCCCCGTCTCGCGTCCGGGTCTTGCCAAGTTTAGGTTCGAACTCGTCGTCGCGGCGCATCTCGGACCAACTCTCACCGCCGTAGATATTGGTCCCTCTCCCGCGGCGCGCAAGGCCGGGCACAGATTCAGATCGCAAAACCCCTTGGTGCCACTTCGGTGCCATCGCCGCGGCGATGGCACCATGGGCTTGGATGTGCAGACAACGACTTAGGCGACACATAGTGTCACCGCTTTTATCTTGCCCTCCCGATTTCTGAATCTGCATCGTTCGCTCAACCTCGGTAAGCGTCCAGCCGTTGCACACTTGTTCTCTTTTCGAAAGCCGTGATGACTTTT
>CAZXAQ010000021.1:0-53620 GCA_964638635.1 uncultured Flavobacteriaceae bacterium | reverse complement strand
AACTATCTCCGAAGCGCGGGATACGCGTAACCGAACGTGGAAAACGCTCTAGCGCTCAAATCCGGGTTGGCGATTCATCGCGATCTGGGGCCGGGTCTTCTTGAATCGGCTTACGAAGCCTTGATGGCCGCTGATCTTGCACGTCAAGGTTTTCGTGTGGAACGTCAACGGCCGATCTCTCTCGAGTACCAGGGAATTCGACTGGACGACGCATTCAGGGCGGACATTCTTGTCGAAGATCTTCTCTTAATCGAACTAAAGTCCGTCGAGAAACTTGCGGCCGTTCACGCGAAGCAGGTCGTGACGTATCTCAGGTTGCTGAACCTCCCGATTGGCTTGCTTCTGAATTTTGGAGGCGCAACCTTCAAGGAAGGCGCGCAGCGCATTCTGAACCCACGCGCAGACTTGTCTCAGCTCAGGATGTGGCACCCACCTAAATCAACACGAACTCTAGCAAACAAAGACAGCGCGCCGTAGGCGCGCCATCGTCCCATCGTGCCATCGTGTGAGATACTTCCTACAGCCTAAGCCGCGCGCTGGGCGTTGCCGGAGCGCAGCGGCAGCGTCACGGTCACCGTGGTGCCGTGGCCCAGCTTGCTCTCGAGCACGAAGTCGCCGCCGTGCAGCTGCGTCAACGACTTCACCAGCGCGAGCCCCAAGCCCGACCCGCCATGCGCCCGCGCCGGATCGTTCGTCACTTGCTCGAACGGTTGCGCGAGCCGGGGCAGGATGTCGGCGGGAATCCCGACGCCCGTATCTGCCACGACAAGACGCAAGCGCTCGCCGTCGGCGGTCGCCGCGACCTCGATCCGCCCGCCTGAATCCGTGAATTTCACCGCGTTCGAAACCAGATTGAGCAAGATCTGCTTGAACGCCCGCGGATCGGCATAGAGCCGCAAGTCCGCCGGCTCGATGCGCGTCGCGAGCGTGACGCCCCGGTTTTCGGCGCGCACCGAAAGCAACCGCGCGCAGGCTGCGATCGTGTCGCCCACGGAGAAGTCCTCCGGATGCAGGTCGAACTTGCCCGCCTCGATCTTCGACATGTCGAGCAGATCGTTGATCAGATCGAGCAACAACCCGCCCGATTCGTTGATCAGCCGCGCATAATCCGTGTAGCGGTCGTTACCGATCGGCCCGAACATCTCGCGTGCGAGAATGTCGGAAAAGCCGATGATCGCATTCAACGGCGTGCGCAGCTCGTGGCTCATGTTGGCGAGGAAGCGCGACTTCGTATGGCTCGCGAACTCCGCCCGCTCGCGCGCCGCATGCAGCGCCTCTTCGAACGTCTTGTGCTCCGTGATGTCGCGCGAAATCGAGATCGCACCCAGATGCGCATTCGTCGCCGGGTCGAACACGAAGCGCACGCGCGTCTCGCACCAAATGTAGCGCCCGTCGCCGTGCCGCATGCGATAGGTTAGCGACGCCGTCTTCCGGTTGTCGCGCGCTTCCAAAAGCACGCGCTGCACCATGGCAAGGTCGTCCGAATGCACGCGCGCGAAGGGCGGCTCCCTCAAATAGGCGTCCGGCGAGCATCCGAGCAGCGCCGTCACGGCCGGCGACACGAACAGCGGCGTGCCGTCCTTGCCGTGCCGGATGATCATGTCGGTCGCCTCCTCGGCGACGAAGCGATAAGCGCCCTCGCGTTCGCGAATGCTGCGCTCTGCGGCGACTTCGGCTGTGACGTCGCGCACGACGCCGAGCAGCGCCACCACCTTGCCCGAGGCGTCGCGTTCGACGTCGCCATACGTGTCGACCTGACGTTCGCCGTTGCCCACATCGATGCGGCAGCGATAGTAGAACGGCTTGCCTTCGTTCAAGCCCGCCGCGACGCCCATGGCAACCGCCACGCGGTCATCCTCATGGATGTGCAGCATCAAATAGTCGGCCGAGGGCTTCACGCTTGCCGGATCGAGACCCAGAAGCGCGAAGAAGCCGGGCGACCAATGTGGCTCCGCTTCGCCGATCTGGTGCCGCCAATAGCCGATGCCGGCCGCCCGCTCGGCCAGCGCGAAATGCGCCCCGAGTTCGAGCAGCTGCACTGCCGGTTGATGCGCCGGATCGACGGTCATGGCCTCTGGTTCACGCGACACGAACGCAGCGTACGGCTATTGCGTAAATTTGCTTTGAGTAACGATGCCTAAGCGCGGGTTAATCGGCGCGCCTAGCCTGCCTCGTGCGCCAAGCGCCAAGCGTGCTCGGCAAGGAATTGGCAAGTATTCCCGAACGTCGCGGCCGTCGCCGAACTCGCGTTGCCGTCGAGCCCGCGCTTATAGACCCCTTGCGCGATGGAGGCGAGACGGAACACGGAAAAGCTCAAATAGAACGGCCAGTTCTCGATGCGATCGCGCCCGACGCGCGCGCAGTACTTCGAAACATAGGCGTGCTCGCTCGGGATGCCGGTCGCCGCAAAGTCGACGCCCACAAGCCCGCCTTGCCGCGGGTTCTGCACGCGATAGCCCATGCAGTTGTAGGCAAGGTCGGCGAGCGGATGCCCGATCGTCGAGAGCTCCCAGTCGAGCACCGCGATCATCCGCGGTTCCGTCGGATGAAAGATCGTGTTCTCAAGCCGGTAATCGCCATGCGCAATCGAAACGCTGTCGTCGTGTGGGATGTTCTTCGGCATCCAGTCGATCAGGCGTTCCATATCCGCAATCTCGTCCGTCTGCGCCGCCCGGTACTGCGTGATCCAGCGCGCGATCTGCCGCTCGAAATAGTTTCCGGGCTTGCCGAAGTCGCCAAGCCCCACCCTCGCGAAGTCGACCTTGTGCAACTTGGCCAGCACGTCGTTCATGGAATCATAGATAGCGGCGCGCTCGGCCGGCGCCACGTCGGGCAACTGCGGATCGCGGAAAATGCGCCCCTCCAGAAAGTCCATCACATAGAACGCGGTCCCGACGACGCTCTCGTCCTCGCACAGAACATGCATGGTCGGCACCGGAACATCGGTGGCGGCGAGCGCCTTCATGATCCGATATTCGCGATCGACCTGATGCGCGCTCTTGAGCAACTGCCCCGGCGGCTTCTTGCGCATCACGTAGCGCCGCCCGCCCGCGCTCAGCAGAAACGTCGGGTTCGACTGCCCGCCGCCGAACTGCTGCACGTTGAGCGGCCCTTCGAACGCCGCCATGTGCGCACGCAGATAACGCTCCAACGCCGCCTCGTCGAAGCGGTGCGCCGCGCGAACGGGGCCGGGTTCGAAACTCATGGGTTCACATACACCGTGCCGCCCCGCATCACGAACGAAACCCGCTCCATCACCTTGATATCGCGCGTCGGATCTTGCGGCACGGCGATGATGTCGGCCGCCTTACCCGCCTCGATCGTCCCGATCGTGCTCGAAAGCTGCAGCAGATCGGCCGCGTTCACGGTTGCCGCTTTCAGCGCCTCGGCAGGCGGCATCCCCGCACCCACCATCAGCGCGAACTCCTTTGCATTCTGCCCGTGCACGCCGACGCCCATATCGGTCCCGAACGCGATCTTGACACCACCCGCATAAGCGCGCCCGAGCGCCGCCTGCATCAACGGCCCGACCTGCAGCGCCTTCGCTCGCTGCGCAGGCGTCAAGACGCCGCCCTTCTTCGCGTACTCCGCAACCGTCACGCCAGCGATGACGGTCGGCACCATGTACGCGCCCTTCGCACGGAACAGCGAAATCGACTCCGACGAGACGTACGAGCCGTGTTCGATCGAATCGACGCCCGCGCGCAAAGCCGCGTTGATCCCGCCTGCGCCATGCGCATGCGCCGCGACGCGCTTGCCGAGCCCATGCGCCGTCTTCACGATGACGGCCAGCTCCTCGTCCGTGAACTGCTGATCGACGCCGGCCGCGATGTTCGAAAGCACGCCCGCCGTCGCGACCAACTTGATCACATCCGCGCCGCGCGCGGCTTGAAGCCGGACCGCGCGCCGGCACGCGTCGACGCCGTCGCACGTTCCGGAGGAGGCGAAGAGCGCGTTCACGTCGTCGCGATAGCCGTAGGTCTGCGCATGACCGCCGGTCGGCGACAACGTCGATCCCGCCACCACAAGACGCGGCCCCGCGATGAGGCCCTGGTTGATCGCCTTCTTCAAAGCGAAGATCGCAGGCGACCGCTCGCCCAAATCCCGCACCGTCGTGAACCCGGCGCGCAACGTCCGCAGCGCGTAGGCCGCGCCCTGCAGTGCCAAGAACTCGTCGTCGTTCTCGACCTGCTCCAGGCGCGAATTCGGCCCGAGCTCGCTCAAGATATGCACGTGGCAGTCGATCAGCCCGGGCAGAACGAACGCGTTGCGCAGGTCGACCAACCGTTCGCCCGGCGATAGCCGCACAAAGCCCGGCACGACCTTTTCGATCACCCCTTCCTTCACGTAGACGGTCTGCTCCTTCAGCGGCTCTTGCCCCGGCACCGCGAACAGCGTGCCCGCGTAGATCAATTTCGTGTCGGCCGAAGCCGCCGCCGCAAGCACGAAGCTCGCGAGCGCAATCAGAAAATGCCGCATCAGTCCTTCGCTCCCGCGCGCTTCGCGTACTCCCAACCGAGATCGCCGAGCGGCCGAACGGCGGCCGCCATCGTCGCCGCATGCGCGCTCGACGCCGTCCCGTCGCGCACGCGCCCGGCGATGCCCTGCAAGATGCAGCCAATGCGGAAGAAATTATACGCGAAGTAGAAGTCGAGCCCCTCGATCCCCGGCCGCCCCGTGCGCTTGCAATACATCGCGACGTATTCGCTCTCCGTCGGAATGCCGAGCGCCTTCAGATCGGCGCCGGTGAGACTGCCGGTTCCCCCGCCCGTGCCGCCCGGCGGCATGCGCCATTGCATGATGTGATACGTGAAGTCGGCGAGCGGATCGCCGATCGTCGAAATCTCCCAATCGAGCACGGCCAGCACCTTTGGCTCGGTCGGATGCAGGATCATGTTGTCGAGCCGGTAGTCGCCATGCACGATTGCGGCCCGCTCGCCCGGCGGAATATGCTCGGGCAACCACGCCATCAGCTTGTTCATCGACGGAATCGTCTCCGTCTCGGACGCGACGTACTGCTTCCCCCAACGCGAAATCTGCCGCGCGAAGTAACTCCCCGGCTTCCCGAAATCGCCAAGCCCTAGCTTCTCGTGGTCGAGCTGATGCAGCTTCGCCAGCGTCTCGTTCATCGCGTCGTAGATCGCAAACCGCTGCTTCGGCTCAAGCCCCGGCAACTGCGGCTCCCAGATGACGCGCCCCTCGACGCACTCCATCACATAGAACATCGTGCCGGTGACGCTCTCGTCCGTACACAGAACGTAAGGCTTCGGCACCGGAAACCCGGTCGGGTAGAGCGCCGAGATCACGCGAAATTCCCGGTCCACCGCATGTGCCGACGGCAACAGCTTCCCCGGCGGCTTACGGCGCAGCACGTACTTCGTCTTTGGCGTGATCAGCTGATAGGTCGGGTTCGACTGCCCGCCCTTGAACTGCCGGATCGAAAGCGGCCCCTCGAACCCCGCCACATGCGCGCGCAAATACGCCTCGAGCTTCCCCACATCCAGCGCATGCTGCGGCGTCACCTCTTTGGTGCCGCTAAACTGCTCCTGCCGCGATGGTTGAGACATGGGCGCGCATCCTCAAATTGCTTTGCGCCATTCATACCCATTCCGCCGGACGAGGGAAGGGCCTCACGCGAAGCCGCGAAGACGCGAAGAAAAGGGGTCTCACACGATGACACGATGGGACGATGAAGGGTGCCCGTCCGCGCGCCGCAGGCGCGCAATCACACGCGGCTATGGGCGCTTCGCGCCACAAGAGCGCCATCGTCCCATCGTGTCATCGTGCGAGGTTTCTTTCTTTTCGCGGCTTCGCGTGCGAAACCCTACGTCCGCCCCACAGCTCGCCAGCCGATGTCGCGCCGGCAGAACCCTTCCGGCCACTCGATCAAATCGACCGCACGATAAGCCCGTGCCTGCGCTTCCGCCACGTCGCGCCCCAAAGCCGTAACGTTCAGCACCCGCCCGCCATTCGCGACCACGGCGCCGTCTTTCACGACGGTCCCCGCATGAAAGACCTGAACCCCGTCGACCGCCGTTGCCTTCTCGAGCCCGCGGATCACGGTCCCTTTCAGCGGCGCCTCCGGATACCCGCGCGCCGCCATAACGACGGTCAGCGCCGCCTCATCCCGCCACCGCACATCGACCGTCTTCAGCGCCCCATCGGCGACCGCCAGCAACACCGGCACGATGTCGGACTTCAGCCGCATCATCAGCACCTGACATTCGGGATCGCCGAACCGCGCATTGTATTCGATCAGCTTCGGCCCCTCAGGCGTGAGCATCAGCCCGGCAAAAAACACACCCTTGAACGGCCGCCCGCGCGCCTTCATCCCACGCACGGTGGGCAGAATGATCCGCTCCAACGTCTGCTTCTCGATCGCAGGCGTAAACACCGCCGCCGGCGAGTACGCCCCCATGCCGCCGGTGTTCGGCCCGACATCGCCGTCGCCGACGCGCTTGTGATCCTGCGCCGCGCCGAACGGCAACACATTCTCCCCGTCGCACAGTACGAAGAAACTCACCTCTTCGCCCTGCAGAAACTCCTCGATCACGATGCTCTGCCCCGACGCGCCGAACGCGCCCGAGAACATGCTGTCGATCGCAGCCGAAGCCTCCGCCCGCGTGGACGCGATGATCACACCCTTGCCGAGCGCCAACCCATCCGCCTTGATCACGACCGGCAGCGGATGATCCGACGCGTAGTCTTTCGCCGAAGCCGCATCGCTGAACCGCTTGAACCGCGCCGTCGGAATCCCCTCCGCCTCGCACAGCTCCTTCGTAAACCCCTTCGACCACTCAAGCTCGGCGGCCGCCTTGGACGGCCCAAAGTGCTTGATCCCGGCCTCGGCCAACCGGTCGCCAAGCCCGCCCGCCAACGGATTGTCCGGCCCGATCACAACAAAGTCGATCGTCTTCTCGCGCGCGAACGCAACGATCCGATCGAAGTCCATCGCATCGATCGCGACGCACTCGGCAACCGCCGCAATCCCACCGTTCCCCGGCGCGCAATAGAGTTTGTCGCACAACGGCGACGCCGCAATCGCCCAGCACAGCGAATGCTCGCGCCCGCCTGAACCGATAACGAGGATCTTCATGTCAACAATCCGTCAAAGTGGTGCCGTCTTAGGGGCGACCGCCGCGACTTGTCCAGTCAATGCGCGACAATCGCAAGCGTCACGCGGTTGCTCTCCCCAACGCGCGCGTACGACACGGCGGAACAGAGCCCCACCACCATGGAAATGCCCGCTTGGCCAACGGGCCTCTCGCCCGGCGATTGCGCCGGCGGCGTCCACGCGGTCAGATCGAACGGCGGCGCATCATCTTCAAACACCAACGACAGCGCAGCCGTGGCGCGCCCGGACAACCGCACCGGCCGCTCGCATTCGCCGCCATAGCCGTACTTGATCGTGTTGGTAAACAGCTCTTCCACCACAACGCGCGCCCGCCGCGCCACGTCGCTGTCGACGCGGTGTCCGTCACAAAAGGCGTCGAGAGCCTCAAGCGCAACCTGCAATCCCCTTGTGGTCGCGGGCACGTTCACGTCAAGATCGGCAGGCATTCGTCGGTCCTGTCACGGGAATCCGGAGCAATGGCTATCATGACAACAAGCCTCACGCGAAGCCTCATCGCCGCCGCCGCGCTTTTCGCCGCGTCGACCGCTCAGGCGGCCGAACCGATCGGTCAAATCAAGACCGCAACCGGCACGGCGACCGTCGAGCGGGCAGGGGGATCGATCCCCGCCACCGTCGGCGAACGCGTCTACGAAACCGACACAGTGGTCACGACCGACGGCACCGTCGGCATCACGTTCGCCGACAACAGCATGATGGCGTTGGGACCGAACAGCCGCCTGTCGCTGGACGAGTTCAAGTTCGATCAGACGACGCATGACGGCCGCTTCAACGCGTCGCTCGCGAAGGGCACGCTGACGGTGAAGTCCGGCCAAATCGTCAAGCAAACGCCGGAGGCGATGCGCATCAAGACGCCGGCCGCCCTGCTCGGCGTGCGCGGGACGGAGTTCGCGGTCCGCGCCGACGACGCGCCGCCGGCCTCGACACCATGACACGCCGCGCGCTCCTGCCGCTGCTCGCCGCGACCGCGCTCTCGGCCTGTTGCAGCATACCGCGCAACGATCTCATCGTCGTGCTACCCGGCGCCGACGGTCATGTCGGCGGCATCACGGTGGAAGCGGCGGGCACGAAGATGGTGCTCGACAAACCCTACGCCGGCGCAAAGCCCGGCGCGGGCGGCATGACGCCCATGCAGTCGAGTGCCGAGGAAGTGAACCGCGTCTTCGCCGACGCGCTCGCCGCGCGCCCCGTGCCGCCGAAGAGCTATACGCTTTACTTCCTGACCGGCGGCACCGATCTTGCGCCGGACTCGCAAGGCACGATGGACGCGATGCTGGCCGACATGGGCGCACGCAAGGCGGCCGAAGTCGTCGTCACCGGCCATACCGACACGGTGGGTGGCGGCGCCGACAACGACCGCCTGTCGCTCGCCCGCGCGAAAGCCGTGGCGGCGAAGTTGCGCGAAGCGTTCGAGGCGAAAGGCGTCAAGTCCGACGCCATCACGACGGCCGGCCGCGGCGAACGCGAACTGCTCGTGAAGACCGCCGATCAGACCGCCGAACCGCAAAACCGCCGCGTCGAAATCACGGTGCGCTAAGGCCCGTTCCAGCGGATCGCCAAGACGGTGAGATCGTCCGACGCCTCCGCCTCGCCGACGAAGCGCCCAACCGCCTTGTAGAGATCGTCCACCACCTCGTTCGCGTTCGCATCGCGCGGCATCGCGGCCAAAATCTGCTTCGTGCGCTCCGCGCCCAGCAGCGCACCGCTTGCGTCCATCGCCTCCGCGACGCCGTCCGTCGTCACGCACAGGATTTGGCCCGGCTTCAGCCGCAGACGTTCGGTCTTGTAGCCGAAGTCTTCGACCACGCAGAGCGGCGGTCCGCCCTCCGCGACGACCGCCTCCGGCGTACCGCCGGGCTTGAGCACATAAGGCGCATCATGCCCCGCGTTGCAGAACTCGACCTCGCCCGTGTCGAGATCGAGAATGCCCGCGAACATCGTGATGAACAGCATCTCCGGATTGTCGCGCGCGATCTCGGCGTTCGCGAGATTGATGATCGTCCCGATGTCGCTCGTGCCGCGCGAAGCATACGAACGGCAGAGCGACTTGCCGAGCGCCATAAACAGCGCTGCCGGCACGCCCTTGCCGCTGACGTCGCCGACCGCGAAGAAGAGCCTCCGCGCGTCGATCTTGAAGAAGTCGTAGAGATCGCCGCCGATTTGCCGCGCCGGCACCATCAGCGCGCCGAGGTCGAACCGCTTGTCGCCGGCGACGCTCGCCGCGCCCGGCAGCATCCCCATCTGAATGCGCCGCCCAGCCTCCATCTCGCCCTCGGCCTTTGCGAGCGCGAGCTTCCGCTCTTCGAGCTCGCGCCGGAGCTGCCGTTTCGTCTTCTGATCCTGCGCCGAATTGCCCGCCAGGAATGCGAAGAAGACGAGCGCTTGCCCAAGCGCGGGCGTCGCCACATCGAGAAGCGTCAGCGAGCGCCAAAACCAAAACCCGATCGCGCCGAGCACCGCGATTGCAGCCACCGTCATGAGGATTTGCCAGGGCACGCGCACCAGCCGCAGCAAGACGATGAGCACGACGCCAAACAACAGTGTGAGTGCGGGCTCCACATACCGCGTCCACGCGGGCCGCTGCACCAGCCGCCCGTCGAGCACGTTCTCAAGCAGCTGCGCCGTGACCTCCGTCCCCGGCATCGGCCCGACCGGCGTCGGTCTGAGATCGGTGAGCCCCAAGCCGGTCACGCCGACGAGCACGATCCGCTGCTCGAGCGCCGTCGCCTCGACCTTTCCGCCAAGCACGTCCGCCGCACTGAGATAACGCCTCGAATCGTGCGGCGAGAAATGCACCCAAACGCTGCCGTCCGCTTGCGCCGGTATCGAAAGCGGCCCGACGCCGACACCCGTCACGCGATCGGCCTCGCTATAGAGCGTGATCCAGGGCGCATTCGCGGTCAGCCGCAGCAGTTCCAACGCCATCGACGGCGCAAGCCGGTTCCCGATCACCGACACCAACGGCACGCGCCGGAACACGCCGTCCACGTCCGCATCGACGGACAGCAGCCCATGCCCCCGCGCTGCCTTGTCGAGCACATCGACACTGCGAAGCGCGCCGCTGAACGAGGGCAGGGTGGGCGGTGACGTCGTGGCACCCGCCGGATCGACCAGCCGGAACGGCGTGAACGGCCCGTTGTCGGCAGGCGCATTGTCGTCCCGAAGCCCGCCCACACCGATCATCACCGGCCCGCTGCCGAGCGCGCGCGCCAACACGTCGTCATGCTTCGGCAACGCACGGATCGCTGCGCGCAGCACGCCGGGCATATCGCCTGCGTCGTTGAGCCACGCCTCCGGCGACGTGCGGTCCATCTCCGGCATGATCATGTCGAGCGCGAGCGCGGCGGGTCGCGCCTCGAGAATCTTCGAGACGAGCCGTGCCGTCACCTGCCGCGGCCACGGCCATTGCCCCACGCTTTTCAAGCTCGCCTCGTCGATCGCGACGATCACGACCGGGTTCCCATGCTCAAGCCGCGGCTGCGTCGTCTGATAGAGATCGAAGAGCGCGAGCCGCGGCCGCTCGAACCACGCCGGCGCCAGCATCTGCGCGAGCACGAAGGCGGCGAGCGCGGCCCACGCCGCCTGCCGCCCCCATCCGCCGAACAGAAGTGTGAGCGCCCGCTGCATCAAAGCTCGATCGCAAGCCCGTCATAGGCCGCGCAAATCTGAAGCGGCGCGCCAGTGCGCGTGATCTCCTCGAAGCGGATCGTCTCGGCAAGGATCGCGTCGATCCGCTCGTCGTCGTTCACCGGCTCGTGGTGAAAGAGCGCAAGCCGCTTCGCCCCCGCCATCTGGCAAAGCTCGACGCCCAGAACGTTGCTCGAATGCCCCCAATCCTCCTTCACGGATATGCTGTCGGCGAGCGAGTACATCGCATCGAAAATCACCAAGTCGGCCCCGCGGAAAAACGCAGCCGTGCGCTCCATCTCGTCCGCGTTCTCGGGCTTGTGTTCCGCGTCCGTCGTATAGACGACCGCCTTGCCGCCGTTCTCGATCCGGTAGCCGAACGAGTCGTTCCCGTGCAGTTGCGCGAAACTTGTCACCGACGTGCCCGCGATGTCGGTGCGCTTGCCAACCTCCAAGGTCACGAATTCGATCGACGCCGCAAGCGCCTCGAACTCGACCGGAAAGCAAGGCCCCTTGTTCTGTCCGCGGATCGCGCTCTCCAGGTGCGGATGGCAGCCATAGAGCTTGATCTTGTTCCCCGGAATGAACGCCGGCACGAAGAACGGAAAGCCCATGATGTGGTCCCAATGCACGTGGCTGACCAGCACGTGATAGGTCTGCGGTTTCCCCGGCCCGTGCTTCGCCAGTGCCGAAAGGGAAAACTCGCGCACGCCTGACCCCAAATCGCAGAGCAGATAGTCCGGCCCGCCCGTGTCGATCTGCACGCACGCCGTGTTGCCGCCATAGGTGCAGCTCTCCGCGAAGCGCAACTCGCTCTCGCAGAAGGCACGCGCCTTCTCGAGCGTGTTCAAGTCCGCATGCGCCCCTTTGACGAGCGCGTTCACGATTTTGCGTTCGACCGCTTTCGCCGAAAGCGGCGCCGGCAGCGAACCGCGCGTACCCCAGAATACGACCTTCATGAGGGCCCCAATTCGCGCACAGCGGCGGGTGCCAGTTTCTCCACCGCCGCGCGCACGGTCGGAAACATCTGGAACACCAGATTGAACCGGCTGATCGTGAAAATCTCCATGAGCAACGGCTGCAGCGCCGCAAGCCCGAGCGCTTTCCCGTCAGCCTTCGCCGCCTTAAACACGATCATCAGCGAGCGCAACCCCGCGCTCGAAATGTAGTCGACGCCGGAGAGATCGACCACAACGGCGCTCTTCGCCTTCGCCATCGCGCCCGTGAGCGAATCCCGGAACGCATCCGCATTCGACAAGTCGATCCGGCCCTGCACCGCAGCCAGCACCACGTCCCCGACCTGCCGCTCGCTCCACGCCATCACCGCTCCCGCGCGCGAATGTGTTCGCGCGCGAAATTTCTCACGAATCGCACCCCCTGTCCAAAGGGGAATGACGCGGACAGCACACGCTGTGAGCGGCCTCACCCCCAGGCGTTCCGAATTGCAGGGACAGATGTTCATCAAGTAGTCTGCGCGCCGCAATCCCGGGGAGCGTTCACGCATATGACCACCATGGCCACCGCCGTCCGCCGCCACCTTCGCATCCTCGCGGTGAGTGCGCCCTTGCTGCTCGCCGCCTGTCAGACGATGGACGCGGGCGGGCAGGGCGGCTCGACCTCCTGGGCGCGCTTCCAAAGCGACTACATCGAAACCGCGTTCAAGAACGAGCCCGCCTTCGCCGCGAGCCAAGGCCGCCACGAATACGACGGCGTGCTGCCGGATTGGACCGAGGCCGGCTTGAAGCAATCCGCCGCCTTCTACAAAGCGGCGATCGACAAGGCGCAGGCGTTCCAAAACCTGAGCGCCGAAGAAAGATTCCAGCGCGACTATCTCCTCGCGAGGGCGCGCGGCGAACTCTTCTGGCTCGAGACCGCCGACCAACCGCACACGAACCCGGCGTTCTACATGGGCGCGCTCAGCCCCTCGATGTACACAACGCGCCCCTACGCGCCGGCGGCGACGCGTCTCAAGGCCTACATCAAATACCTGAACGCCGTGCCGCAAGCCGCGACGCAAATCCGCGCGAACCTGAAGACGCCGCTCTCGCTCACCTTCGTCGACTACGGCAAAGCCTCGTTCGGCGGCCTGGCCGAGTACTACCAGGGCGACGGCAAGAAAGCGTTCGCCGAAGTCAAAGACGAAAAGCTCCAAGCCGACCTTGCGAGCGCCTCCGACGCCGCCGCGAAAGCGATGGGCGATCTCGCCAAGTGGGTCGAGGGCCAACGCCGCCACGCCCGCCACACGTTCCAGCTCGGCGCCAAGCGCTTCGCGCAAATGGTGCGCGACACGGAGATGGTGGACCTGCCGCTTGCCCAACTCGAACGCATCGGCCGCGCCGACCTGAAGCGCAACCAGCAAGCGCTAAAGGCCGCCTGCGCGGCTTACGCCCCGCGTCTCTCGATCACGAAATGCGTGGAACGTGCCGCGCTGGACAAACCGCAAGGCGGCGCGGTGCCGGGCGCACGCGCGCAGCTCGCGGGCTTGAAGAAGTTCATCGCCGACAACGACCTCGTCTCGATCCCGGGCACGGAGGAAGCGCAAGTCGAAGAAGCCCCGCCCTTCGCGCGGCAAAACTTTGCCTACATCGACATCCCCGGCCCTTACGAGGCGAACCTGCCGTCGGTCTACTACATCGCCCCGCCCGATCCCGCTTGGCCGAAGAAGGTGCAAGACGCGTTCGTCCCCGGCAAGGACGAGCTGCTGTTCGTCTCGGTGCACGAGGTCTGGCCCGGCCACTTCCTAAATTTCCTGCACGCGAACCGCGCGAAGAACCAGTTCGGCCGCGTCTTCGTGGGTTACGCCTACGCCGAAGGCTGGGCGCACTACACGGAAGAGATGATGTGGGAGGCGGGCCTGAACGCCGGCAACCACGCGACCCACATCGGCCAACTCTCGAACGCACTCCGCCGCGACTGCCGCTATCTCTCCGCGATCCTGATGCACACGAACCGCATGACGGTCGATCAGTCGCGAAAAATGTTCATGCGCCAGTGCTACCAAGACGAAGGCAACGCGCGCCAACAGGCCGCGCGCGGCACCTACGACCCCGCGTACCTGAACTACACGATGGGCAAACTCATGATCCGCCGCCTGCGCGACGACTGGACCGCGACCCGCGGCGGCCGCAAAGCGTGGAAAGACTTCCACGACAAGTTCTTGAGCTACGGCGGCCCGCCGATCCCGCTTGTGCGCAGCCAAATGCTGGGTGGCGACGCGAAGGCGATGTTCTGACCGCAACTCGCCTGGCACGCTAATCTTGCACCGGATCGGCGAATGGCGGCGGTGCGCGCACAACCGCGCGGTGTTTCGGCCGGTCAAATCTGCACCGAGTGCGGCCATGCAACAACGGTGCCCGGTCCTGCCGGTGATAAAATTCATGCCGCATTTGGGGGCCGGCTATGAAAATGAAACTCGCACTGGCGGCGTCGGTCGCCGCAGTGTCTTTCGCGTGGCTCAACGCCGCGAACGCGACACAGTTCGAGGGCGTCTACATCGGCCTGCACGGTGGCATGGCGATCGCCGACGCCGATTTTGAGTTCAACCAACCGTCGCTCGCGCTGAGCGAGCCGCTGTCGTTCAGCGACAGTGCCGCAGCCGGCGGAGGCCAGCTCGGCGTTCGCTTCGATTTGGGCACGCATTGGGTCTTGGGCCTCGAAGGCACCTACACCGCGGGCTCGGTCGACGACACCTTGATTTCGTCGGCGGTGGCCGATCGCTCGCGCTCGGTCGAGATCTCTGATCAATTCACGGCCGTGCTGCAATTGGGCCACGAATGGGGCGATTGGCTGTTGTACGTGAAGGGCGGCTATGCGAACGCTCAGATCGACACGTCCTCGAACATTATCTCGACAGGCGTGCTGACCAGCACCAGCTCCGACCGCGAAAGCGGTTGGACCGTCGGCGTCGGTATCGACCACGCGATCGCGCCGAACGTCGTCTTGGGGCTCAGCTACGACTACAGCAACTACGCGCCTGACGATCGCTTCGGCACCGAGATCGCCCCCTTCGCCACCACGAACATCCAAAACGTGGACGCAACCGTTCACCTCGTCACCGCTCGCCTGAGCTGGACGTTCTAAGACAAGGCGCCAAGCGCCGAACCCAACTCCGGCGCAGCCTTGGACCGCGGGCGTCTCGCCCGCTCTTTGGTTCTGCGCTCACCCGCCGATCGCAAAACGCAGGATAGGCCCGTTCCAATCCGCGCTCGCGTGGTCCGTTTCTTCGATCCCGCTCGCGCGCGGATGCGAAGCGGCGGCATGGCGCCAGAAGCCGAGCGCGCCCACATTGCGCCGTGCGATCGCGGCCTCCCACTGGCCGGGATAGCGGCTGAAGATCTCGTGCGCCGCCCGCGTGCCGACGCCGCCGCGACGATGGCGGCGGACGATGAAGAACTCCGCCATGTTGTGATCGACCGGCCGCCCGCTATGCGCCTGCGCGTTCAACAACGCAAAGCCCGCCAGAAATCCGTCGGCGCGGATCAGCAGCGGCGCGTGATCGTCCTTGGTCCAATAATCGTCGAGCGGGTAGTCCAAGAAGCGCCCGTCCTCACCCAACTGCCCGAACCGCGCATCACCACCCTGCTCAGCCGCCGAACGCCCCGCCCAGTGCTCGGAGAAATCGTGCACGTAAAGCTGCATCATATTGCGCAGCGCAACTTCCTGCGCGCGACTTGCCTTCAAGACCTCAAGCTCAACCATGACCCGCAAGTCTCGCGCGAACCCGCCACCCCGGCAATGGGTTTGACACAGCCAAGCGGCGCTGAATCAAGTCCCTCGTTCAGCAAAGAAGCGCGAGGTCGAGCGTTGAGCCGCCTTGCCGCTTGCCACGCTGTGTGTTTCGCTCCGCGCCGGTACGTCCACGAGCGGGAGACATCATGATGCGCAGGCCTCACCAATCCAACCGCTTGACCCCGCTTGGCCGCGCCCTGACCCTCGCCCTTCTCGTTGCCGCGCAGGCGATGCCCGCAGCACAGGCGAGCGGTCTCGACGATTTGCGCAACGCGCTTGGCGGTCTTCGGGGCACCGCACCCGTCAAAGTGACGCTGACAGCTCAGGTCGCGACCACCGCGAAGGACGACGACGACAAGGTCCGCAACGCCAGCGGCACCGCCACGCTCGCCGCCGAGGACGGCCCCCAGGGTCTGCGCCTCGTCTATCCCCGGGACATCATTGTGAGGGCGATGGCCGAGGGGGCAGGGCGCCAGACCGACAGCACGGCGCCCATCCCCACGCGCAACGCGCTCAACGAACTCGACTATGCCGACGTGCACACCATGGTGCACGCGGCCGAGACGCTTCTCATCCGCCTCGAAGGCGCGAAGCTGAAGGCGGAGCGCAGCGAAGCCTGGAACGGCAAGCCGGCGCGTCTTCTGAGCCTCGACCTGACCGTGCCGAAAAACCAGCAATTCGTCGACAAGCAGACGGCGACCCTCGACGTATGGATCGACGAAGCCGGCCGGCCGCTCGCCAGCCGTGCCGAGGCGACGACAAAGGGCAGCGCCTACATCGTCGTAACGTTCGAAGCGAAGTCCCGCGAAGACCGCGTCTACAGCATCGTCGGCGACCGCCTCCTCGTCACCCGCCGCGACAGCAGCGGCAGCGGCTCCGGCGCCGGCCAGCGCGGCGAAACAAAAGCGACGGTGACCTTGCAGGCGGGGTCGTAGGAGAACACTGCTTTTGCCGCGCGGCGCGGCTAAACTAGGAGTGAACCGAGTCCCATCGAGGAGCGCGCGATGAAAAGACGAACGAGAAGGCCGATAACACATGTGGCGGGTTCGTTGCTTACGGCGGGTGTTCTGGCACTGGCGACGGTCCCGGTTCGCGCAGAGAGCCCGGACAAGCTCGATGGCTGGGGCGGTCTGCGCTTCGGTATGACGGTCGGCGAAGCGCAGGATGTCGCCGGCCGCACATGGGCGAAGCCGGAGCAGGTCGACGTTCATACACTGGCGGGAGAAGACGCTGTCTGGACGACTCTGGGGTCGAAGGATCAGGTCGACTTCGGCGGAAAACGGTTCGACCTCAAAGTCGTCTTTGACGACAAAGGCAGCCTCAATCAAATCAGGCTCACAAGGCAAGAATCGACGGACGCGTTCGCGCAATGCGACGCCGCATTCGCCGAACTGCTGGTCGAAGGCGAACGCCAGTTCGGCTTGTTCCGCCCGGTTCAGCCGGCGCATGCGGAACGGCGCAGCGCGAGCAAGGAAAAGGAGACCGAAACGTCTGACTGGTTGAACACGATCGAACACCGCCACGTGGCGCAGGGCAAATCGGTCTACGAATACTTGCTCACCAAATGGCGCAAAACGCGCGAACGCCCGTGGCACACCTACCACATCGAGAATGCGGTCAGACCCTTCAGCGCGTCATATGTCGAACTTTCGGGAACCCTCAGTGCGAAAGAGCCCTGCGAACTGTTCCTGGGCTTCGCCGCAGGTCCTTACCCGTTCGAAAGAATGAAAGGCCGTGAATAGGGTAGGAACCCGGCACGCGTCGCCTATTTCTCCAACACGATTTCACTGACTTGAATGACCGCCGGAATGTCCGTGTAGTTCGGCATGTCCGCTTGCAGCCGCTCCATGTGCGGAAAGAAGGCCGCTTCGTAGGCCTCGCGCGACGCGCAGACAAAGCTGGTGATCGCGTGGTAGGCCGCGTCCGGCCACGGCGCCCCCGGCGAAACAACGCGCTCCACCGTAATCGCGCTCATCGCGTGACCAAGCAGGCTGATGGACAGGGGCATGTGGGTCCGCAGGTAATAGTCGAAGTTGAACCGGCCCCCCTCCGTCTTGGGATACAAGATGGTGACCTTAATCATGCAACACGCCCTTTCGAAAAAACTTCGGAGCCGGCGCGCCAACATGACGGCGGCGAGAAAAGCTAAGTGCGCTTCACCGTCCACGACACCCGCATCGCCGCAACCTCTTTGCCCTCGGCGTCGGTCAACGTGACCGCGACATCGAAGGCAACTTTCCCGTCGCGTTCGAGCGCGGCAACCAGCGCCTCGCGCGTGCCCTCGACGCGCGCCTCGGCCGCGATACGCCCTTTGGCCAGCCGCGTGTAGCGGATCTGCGCTTCGCCGGCGATCGGCCTGACGTTCAAGATGCGATCGGCAAAGATGCCGGCCATCGCACCGCCGGACGCAGCCTCGCCTAGCGTGAACAACGCACCCGCATGCTGCGTGCCGATGTGATTGATGCTCTCCGCGGTCTGCGCAAGCTCCGCCCGCGCGAAGCCCTCCGCGACGCGAGTAAGCGCGACACCGGTGTGACGCGCGAACGGAACCGCCTTTCCCAATTGCTCGCGAATGATCTCAAACGGCGACATCTGAACCCTCGGCAAGTTGTGTCTTCCACTCGCCTTGGGTCTATCCCGGCCGAAGGGCCAGGGAAATGCATCAAGTCGATAGCTTGCAGGCGCTGGAAGAACCGCAAAGGGCGAAACGCAGCGCCCGTGCGGTCCATGGACGAAAATTTCCGTTTCGCTGGCTTCTGCTGTCGCGCCTCTCGGTCTCTTCTTTGCCCTCAGCAACCGAGCCGCGTTTCACCGCGCACGATCGCCCGTTCGGTCGTCCCCGTAACCGTGACCACGAACGTGTACGTACACCCGTTCGCGCTGACCGACTTCGTGCAAGTCGGCGACGCGGCTTCCGTGCAAGTCATCCCGGCCGCGCGCAAATCGGCAACGGCGGCGGCGATGCTGATCGGCCCCGCATAGCGCTGCTCCACCGACAGGGCGAACACGTCCCCCGTCTCGTCCGCCTCGGTCGAAAAATCAAGCGCAGCGCTCGCAAACGCGACAGCGGCCGGCAAGGCGGCAAGAACAACAAAAACAACGCAACGCATGGAATCCCCTCATAAGTGAGCGCCGACCATAGCGGCCGGCGGTGCCACACATCCAGCCGCATCTCGTTACGCAGCGAAGCGGTTGAGGCGTCGTTACGCCCTCAAGCTGCTCTTTCTCTGGGACCGCGGGCGTCCTCGCCCGCTCTTGCAGCGTATCAAGCGCGCAAGATCGGGACATGCCCCCAGAATTCCTCGTCAGTGCCAACCATGGGAAATACGTATGCTGTCCCCAAGTTGAAGTTGGTTCCGCCGCGTTCCCACTGGCTCACGAGGCCGGTCGTCCAAGAGTAGGGCGGGGACGGCTTGCCTATTCCCCCGCAGTAAATATGTATTATGTCCCCATAGCGCAGAGCGCAAGAACCCGTCCCCGCATCGATTTTCACTAACGCCGGTCTGCGTCATACTCGAAGTACACGGAGGCTTCCACGCACGTTGGTTTGCCATCCAGCACCAGTGGTTCGTACCTCCAATTGAGCAGCGCTTCTGCGCTTGAGTCCACGAACACGGTGTTACTCGCCTTTACGAGCTGGACATCGGCGACGGTTCCAGTCACGTCAACACGCATGAGAAATTCGGTCCAGCCTCGGGTCCGCTTGAACGTCATCGCTTCCGCTGGGAAATCGGGGTTCGGCTGCCGCCGAGGTTTCCAGACTATGCCGCGCGCCTTGATTTCGTCCAAACGCAAGATCACAGGGCATGCCGCCTGCCATTCTTCGTCCGTGAGTCTGAATTTGGACGGCGGCCGTCCGCGAGGTCCTACAATTTCGGGCTGCCACGACACCGCGGCGATAAGAACAGGCGCGAGCAACGCCAGCATCTGCAAATCTCCTTTCAGCGGTGAAACCACGTAGCTTCGCCGATCCTGGCGCTTGGGCAAAACCCGATCCCGCCTTCGTTCGGCTTTGTGGTCGAAAGATGCATCCCATCAGCCGTATCAATGTGCGCTACACGCATTGACGCAAGCCTTGATTTTCCTTGATTTTTTTTGACTTTTCGGCCAAAGTTCTCTATTTGTACTCAATGCCCGAAGCCGCCGCAAATCCCCGCGTCACATCATCTGCGTCAACACGCCAACCTGCACGCGCGCAGACGTGTCGCAGACGCACACCATACGGAGTCCAGACGGCAAAACCCGCGCAATTCCGCGTTGCAGACGGATCAGACGGATATGATTTTGCATCGCGCCCTGTGGCCCGCCGCCTAACGGACACCAAACGCATTTCTAACGGATATCTAACGGCAAAACCCGCGCAACTCGGCCAATCTAACGCATCTAACGGATTCGATTTTGCATCGCGCGTGCACGCAAAAAGCGAGTCGTCCGCGCACGCTCCCGCCGATAGGGTGAACCCATGAGCTCCACGGATTCGCCCCCACTGATCGCGCGCGAGGAACGCGCGGCCAACGTCCCCGAATTCACGGTCAGCGAAATCTCCGCCGCCGTGAAGCAATCGATCGAGCGCGGCTTCGCGTTCGTGCGCGTGAAGGGCGAACTCTCGGGCGTGAAGCGCCACACCTCCGGCCACGTTTATCTCGACCTGAAAGACACCGGCGCCGTCCTCGCCGGCGTCATCTGGAAGGGCTCGATCCGCGCGCTGCGCGTGCAGCCGGAAAACGGCCTTGAAGTCGTGGCGACCGGCCGTCTCACCACGTTCGGCGGTCAGTCGAAATACCAAATCGTCATCGAGCAGCTGCAGCTCGCGGGCGTCGGCGCGCTGATGAAGCAGATCGAGGAGCGCCGCAAGAAACTCGCCGCCGAAGGCCTGTTCGCGGAGGAGCGCAAGCGCGCGCTGCCCTATCTGCCGGAAGTCATCGGTGTCATCACCTCGCCCACCGGCGCCGTCATCCGCGACATCCTGCATCGCCTCGAAGATCGCTTCCCGCGCCGCGTTGTCGTTTGGCCCGTGGCCGTGCAGGGCGAACGCGCGGCGGCCGAAGTCACCGCCGCGATCCAAGGCTTCAACGCCCTCAAACCCGGCGCCCGCGTGCCGCGCCCCGACGTACTCATCGTCGCGCGCGGCGGCGGCTCGATCGAAGACCTGATGGCCTTCAACGACGAGGCGGTCGTGCGCGCCGCGGCGGCAAGCGAGATCCCGCTCATCTCCGCCGTGGGTCACGAAACCGACACCACGCTGATCGACTTCGCCGCCGACCGTAGAGCACCCACGCCGACCGCCGCGGCCGAAATGGCCGTGCCCGTGCGCGCCGAACTCGTGCGCAACATCGTCGACCGCGCGCACCGGCTGGAGACGGGGCGGCTCCGCCTCTTCACCCAGGCGCGCCAGCGGCTGACCGACATCGCCCGCGCGCTCCCCCGCCGCGAGCGCCTGCTCGAAGGCCCGCGCCAGCGCTTCGACCACGCCTCGGCGAAACTCGGTAGCGCACTCACGCTGCTCGTCCATCGCCAGCGCGCGAGGTTCGACCGTGCTGCGGCCCAACTGACACCGGCGCCGCTGCTGCAAGTGGTCCGCAAGGATCATGAGAAGGTGACGACACTCGCGCACCGCATGCAGCTCTCGATGCAGCGCCGGGTCAGCGACGCGTCGAACCGCTTAGATACAAACGCCAAGCTGCTCAGATCGCTCAGCTACGAGGGCATCCTCGATCGCGGCTTCGCTCTCGTCTCAAAAGCCGGAAAAGGCCTCGTCCAGCGCGGCGCTGAGATCAAGTCGGGTGATAGTCTATCGATCCGGTTCGCCGACGGCACAGCAGCGGCGACCGCAACCGGCAGCGTTGTCGGCGATGCCGTACCGCCCGCGCGGCCCAAAAAGGCGAAAACCGCAGGCCAAGGAGACCTATTTTAGATGCATGGCGTAACCGCTATCTTCGCGCCCGAAACGAAAGGCCTATGCCCATGAACATGATGGAGCGCGGCGTCGGCAAACAAGCCGTCCTGCAATATCTCGACGGCGAATACCGCGTGCTCACCCAGGGCACCTACGTCGTCTGCGCGGTCTCGGGGCAGCGCATCGCGCTCGAAGACCTGCGCTATTGGAACGTCGACCTGCAGGAAGCCTACGCGACCGCCGAAGTCGCGAACAAACGCTTCCGCGAGACGCGGAAGAAGTGAGGGGCACAGTGCTCGATCGCCGCCACGTTCTAACCGGAGGATTGAGCCTTGCCACACTCGCGGCGGTGGGCGGCACGGCGCGCGCCGAAGCGGCGTTGCGCGGCGAGTTCGTCCAAGGCACGCTGATCCGAGGCCGAACCGAACCCGGCGCGACCGTCCATGTTGACGGCCGCAAGCTCGGCGTTACCAGCGCAGGCGACTTCGCCTTCGGCTTCGCCGACAAGCGACAGGGGCCGGCCGAACTGCGCATCAAACTTGCAGGCGGCGCGACGGAAACGAAATCGATCCCCTGCGCAGCGCGCGAATACAAGATCCAACGCATCGACGGCCTGCCCGAAAAATACGTCGAACCGCCGGCCTCCGTGTTGAAGCGCATCGAACGCGACAACCAGTTGATCGGCGCCGCCCGCGCTCGCGACACCGACGAAGCCTGGTTCGCCGACGATTTCGCCTGGCCGGTGAAGGGCCCGGTCACCGGCGTCTACGGCAGCCGCCGCATCCTGAATGGGCAGGAGAAGCGCCCGCATTACGGCGTCGACATCGCCGTCGGCACCGGCACGCCGATCCACGCCCCCGTGGGCGCGATCGTCGCGATGGCCGAAAGCGACCTCTACTTCACCGGCGGCACCGTCATCCTCGACCACGGCCACGGTGTCTCGACGAGCTACCTCCACATGTCGCGCCTCGACGTGAAGGTCGGCGACCGCGTCGCGAAGGGCGCCGTCATCGGCGCCGTCGGCAAAACCGGCCGCGCCACCGGCCCACATCTCTGCTGGCGCCTGAACTGGTTCGCCGAACGCCTCGATGCCGCCCTCGTGGTGCCCAAACCATGACCGAAGCCAACCTGAAACGCTGGGTCGACTACACGAAGACCCACGACCACAAGGCGCTCTGGGCGATGCTGAGCCCCGACGCCGTCTTCGAAAGCCCCGTCGTCCACACGCCGCAAGTGGGCCGCGAGATCGTCTTCAGATACCTCGTCGGCGCCGACAAGGTCTTGGGCGGCACCGGCTTCAAATATGTCGGCGAATGGAAGAGCGACAGCGGTGCCGTCTTGGAGTTCGTCAACGAGATCCAAGGCATCAAGATCAACGGCGTCGACATCATCACCTGGAACGCGCAAGGCCAGATCACCCATTTCAAGGTCATGATCCGCCCGCTGAAAGCGGTCAATCTGCTGCATCAACTGATGGGCGCCGAACTCGCCAAAGCCTGACGCATAAGGGGAGCACGCTTCGGCCGTAGGAGCCGTCCGAAGCAAAGGAACGAAAGGAAGAAGGAACCCCCGCGTGCTCCGCGCCGCCTCAACCCTTCGGCCACCGGCTGTGCAACCACAGCCAGTTCGCCGGATTCTCCGCGATCCGCGCCTCAAGAAACTGATTGAGCCGCCGCGCGAGTTCGTGCGTGTCCTTGCCCTTGTCGCCCGTATTGGGCTGCGGGATCTCGGGATAGACGGTCACGCGAAACCGCTGATCGGGCAGCCGCTCGCACCACGCCGGCACGATCGGCGATCCGTGCCGGATCGCCAGCGACGGCGCCGCGGTCGAGGTCATCGCCTCCCGCCCGAACAGCGGCACGGAAATCCCGTCATTCGCCTTCTGATCGACCAGCATCGCGATGAAAGCGTTTTCCTTCAGCGTCCGGATGATCGCCCGTGGCCCGTCGCCGCCCTTGGCCGCCAGCGTCGGCAGCCCGAGCTTGCGCTGCTTGGCGATCCACGCGTCCACCCACGGATTGTTCGGCGGCCGGTAGACCAGGGTGCCCTTGTGCCCGATATCCTTGATGCAGCGCCCCATCAACTCCCAGTTCCCGCAATGTCCGGAAACGAAGAGCCCACCCTTGCCCTTGGCGATCGCGGCGAGCGCATGTTCCATGCCGGCAATCTCGATCCGCGCGCCGGGCTTGACCGCCCAGAACTTGCCCAGATGCGGATACTCCGCAAACGTACGGCCGAGATTGTCCCACATCGCCACGATATGACGCTCGCGCTCGGCCTCGCTCATGGCGGGAAATGCCAGCGCCATCGCCCGCCGCGCCCGCCGGGTCACGGGGATCATCGGCCCAAGCTTGCGCGCGAGCCATCCGCCGAGATCGGACGCGCGTTTGAGGCCCAATGCACGGAACAGCGTCATCACGCTCCAAAACAGCGCGTATTCCACGGCGTAGACCGCCCGCATCACGAGCGTCGGCGCCGCGTAGATTTTCTTCAGTGCATGGCCAGTGCGGGCGGCAGGAATCGTGTCAGACATTGCTCGATCAACTGGTCGATTTTCGCCGAAGAGTCCGGCTCAAGTTTGGCGGCGACTTTCAGGCAACTGATCCCTTCGCGAAGCTCGGGATCGAGACGCAACAAATCCTTCTCCGTCGTCAGCAGCGCCGCATCTTGCCGGGCCGCGATCTCGCGCAGGTCGGCAATATCGTCGTCGGAGTACGCATAATGGTCGGAAAACTCATGCCGCGACGTGATGATCGCCCCGCAGTCCTCGACCGTCGCAAAAAACTTCTTCGGCTCGCCGATGCCCGCGAACGCGACGACGCGCTTGTTCTTGAGCCGCACTCGCTCGTCCGGCAGCGGCTCCAGCGTCGCGCGCAACATCGGCTTCTCGACCGGCAGGAACACGTGCCCGGTCCCCATGACGATGACCGCATCTGCCCGTGTAAGTCCGTCTTCCACTCGTTCGCGCAGCGGTCCCGCCGGAATGAGGCACCCGTTCCCGAACCCCTTCGACGCGTCCACGACCACGAACGAAAGATCCTTCGCAAGGCTCGGGTTCTGAAACCCGTCGTCCATCACCACGACTTGCGCGCCGCGCGACACGCCAAGGCGCGCACCGGCGGGCCGGTCGGGCGAGACGATCGTCATCGCGTGCTGCGCCAGCATCAACGGCTCGTCGCCCACGTCCTCGGCGGTGTCTTCGGCGGCATCGACGACCATCGCACCTGGAATGTCGGCACCGTACCCACGCGAGAGGAAGCAAACCTTCAAACCCCGCGCCTTCAAGCGCTCGCCGATCGCGATCGCCAGCGGCGTCTTGCCGGTGCCGCCGGCTGTCAGGTTCCCGACGCACACGACCGGCACGGAGGCTTTGAACGGCGTTACCATCGAAGCGCGCGTGCGCCCGACAAAGCCGTACAGCCACCCGAGCGGCTTCAGCACGAACGCGACGGTCTCGTTCGGGTTCTCGTACCAGAAATCAGGCGCGCGCATTCGCATCGAGCGACCTCAAATACGGAGCAAGAAATTCGAACGTGCGCACAAGCGGTTCCTTCGATCCGGCGACGGCGGCGGCAGCCTGTCCTCGTTGCATCGTTTCGATGTCGTTGTCGAGCAGAAAGCGCGCGCGTTCCGTTAGCTGATCGTTGGACGCCAACACCTCCGCCCCGCCGCCCGCGACGAGAAGTCGAAAAATCTCGCGAAAATTGTCGATATACGGCCCGCTCAAAACTGCGGCGCCAAGCCGCGCCGGCTCCAGCGGATTCTGCCCGCCATGCGGCACGAACGAACCGCCCATCACCGCGAGCGGACAGAGGCGGTAAAACACGCCGAGCTCGCCCAGCGTATCGGCGATGTAAAGCTCCGTCTCGGCGGTGGGCAATTCGCCCTTCGACCGCCGCGCCACACGAAACAACCCTTCGAGCGACGCCGCGATCTGCGGTCCGCGTTGCGGATGGCGCGGCACGATGACTGTGAGAAGGCGCGGAAATTGGGACGAAAGATCGCGATGCGTGAACGCCGCAAGCTGCTCCTCGCCCTCATGCGTGGACGCCCACAGCAACTTCGGCCGGCTTCCGATCGCCGAACGCAGCGACATCAGAATGTCGGCGTCGTACGGCAGCGGATCGCCGACGAGTTTCAAATTCCCCGGCATCTCGACATGCCGCGCGCCGAGCTGCCGCAGCTTCTCCGCAACGTCGTCGTCTTGGGCGAGACAGATGTCGAAGGAGTCGAGCAACTCCGCCGCCGCCCGCTTCGCGCGCTTCCAGTTGCGGAACGAACTCTCCGACATGCGCGCATTGACGAGCGCAACAGGGATGCCGCGCTCCTTCGTTTCGTACAGCATGTTCGGCCACAGCTCGCTCTCGACCCACAGCGCCAAGCCTGGCTGCCAATAATCGAGGAACGCGCGCACGGCGGTCGGCGTGTCGACCGGCACGAATTGGTGGAACGCATTCGCGGGCAGACGTTCGACCATCATGCGCCCCGACGTCACTGTGCCCGTCGTAACCAGCACGGCGGCATCCGGCCGCACGCGCCCGAGTTCGCGAATAAGCGGCAACACCGAAACGGACTCGCCCACGCTGGCCGCATGCACCCACACGAGCGGACCCTTCGGTCGCACGCGCCCGGGCCGCCCCAACCGCTCCGGCAACCGGTCTTCGTCCTCTTTGCCTTGCGCCAAACGCTGCCGCAGCAGCCGCGCGGCCAAAGGCTCGGCGATGCTCGTCATCTTGCGATACGTGGCAAGCAGGCGGGAGCGCGGTGTCTCGGCCATCACGCGACCGCTTCCTGCAAGACCGGATCGGGTTCGACCGGCGCGACGCCCATGATCTCGTCGGCTTGGTTCGTGACGGCGGTCAGTCCCGCTTCCACCGCGAGCCGTGCGGTCTCAAGCGCGGGCCCCTCGGCGTCGCGCGTGACAAAGATCGGCTCGCCCCAAACGATGACGCCGCGCGTGAAGGGCAGCGGCAGCACAAAGCGATCCCATGTCGAAAACACGACGCGCGAACGGGCGGAAAAACTGCACGGCATGATCGGCACACCCGACATGCGCGCGACGGTGACGATCCCCTCGGTCGCCCGCATGCGCGGGCCCCGCGGACCGTCCGGCGTAATGCCGACATACCCGCCAGCCTTCAGCGTCTTCAGCATGCCGCGCAAGGCCGCCGCCCCGCCGCGATCCTTGGCGGAGCCGGGCTTCGCCGCCGAGCCGCGCACCGTGCCGTGTCCGAAGTACCCGATCGCGCTCGCGATCAACTCGCCGTCGCGATGCATCGAGATCAGCATCTGGATCTTCGACGTCGTCGGCCACATCGCGGGCAGGATCAGCATGCGCCCGTGCCAGAACGAGATGATGAACGGCTTGCCCTCGCGCCAAAGCCGCTCCGCCGTCCCCGCGTTCCGGATCTCCCACCGCCCCGTCGACCATGCGAGCCGGATGTACTGCGCGAGCAGCCAACAACCGATGTTGCGGACCGTGTCGGACTTGCGGATGCGGCGCCAAAGGTTGTCGAACATGGGCCTACTCTGCCACCGCCACAACCGGTGTGCCGCGCGCCTCGGCGCTACGCGTCAACCGCGCATAGAGGCCGTTCCGTGCGAGCAGTTCGCCATGCGTCCCTTGTTCGACGACGCGCCCATGCTCCAGCACAACGATCTTGTCCGCATCGGCGATCGTCGAAAGCCGGTGCGCGATGACGAGCGTCGTGCGGTCTTTCATCAGCCCGGCCAGCGCCGCCTGCACCGCGCGCTCGCTCTCGTTGTCGAGCGCCGACGTCGCCTCGTCGAGCAGCAAGATCGGCGCGTTCTTCAAAATCGCCCGCGCAATCGCAATCCGCTGCCGCTGACCGCCCGAAAGGCGTGCCCCCGCCTCGCCGACTTTGGTCTCATAACCCGCGGGCTGCGCGATGATGAAGTCGTGCGCGGCCGCCGCCCGCGCCGCCGCCTCGATCTCCTCCCGCGTGGCGCCCGGCTTTCCGCACGCGATATTGTCGGCAATCGACTCGTCGAACAAAAACGGCTCCTGGGTCACCAGCGCCGTGGAATCGCGCAGCGACGCGACCGTGACGCAGCGTATATCCTGTCCATCGATTTCGACCGCACCGCCGGTCACGTCATAGAAGCGCAGCAGCAAGTTCAGGATCGTGCTCTTGCCGCCGCCCGACGGCCCCACAAGCGCAACCGTCTTCCCTGCTGGCACGTCGAACGACACGCGATCGAGCGCCGCTATCGGCGCACCGGCGTATTCGAACGACACATCCTTGAACGCGATGCTCGCACGGCGCGGCGCGGGCGCGAGCATCAGCAACTCGCAACTCTTGTCGACGACTTCACTCGGCGCGTCGAGCAGTGCGTAAGACCGCTCCGTAGCCGCCGATCCTTCCGAGATCGCGGTCCAGAAATTCGACAGCGAACGGATCGACTGATACGACATCATCATCGACGCCATGAACGACGTAAAGCTTGCGACGTCCATTCCGCGGTAAGCCGCATAGGCGATAACCGCACCGATGCCCGCGCCGGCCAGCACTTCGGCGGTTGGCGTGGCGGCCATGCGGGCGCGCGCGGCCTTCATCCAGTGCTTCATGCGCTCGCTCACGATGGCGGTTGCCCGCGCGATCGCGTGATCTTCCATCCGATAGGCCTTGACCACGCGCCGCCCGTCCAACGTCTCGGACAAATGCGTCGAGAGATCGCCGGTCGCCGCCATCCCGCGCGTCGTCGCCTTCTTCGTGCGCCGGCCGAGGTTTAATGTGAGCAATGCGGTGACGGGCAAAACCGAGCACAACACGAGCGCCAGGGGCCAGTCTTGAATGAACATCACGATGCCGAGGCCGATGATCATGAACGCGTCGCGCGCAAGACCCTGCGTCGTTCGCGTCACCGTCTCGCGGATCATCATCGCGTCGTTCAGGAACCGCGCGGAGAATTCGCCAGAGTGCATCGCATTCAAACGCGCAAGGTCGTAGTGCGTGATCTTGGAAAACAACGCGACCTGGAGGTCGCTCACCACCCGTTGCCCGACGCGCATCAGCGACACGCCGCTCACGTACGACAGGCCGGCCTTGACGACCATCACGCCGAACAAGGCGGCGGGCACGATCAAGATCATCTGCGGGTCGGGCTTGCCCACTTTCGGGAACAAGGTGTTCACGACGTACTCGAGCGCGTAGGCGACAACGCCTTGCAGCGCCGCCTCGGCCACCATCAGCACGGCGATAAACGCAATCGTCGCGCGATACGGCCACACGAAATCGCGCGCGAGCCGAATCATCGGCTGCGTTTTCGTCGAACCTGTTGTAGGCGTGGTCGTCGTCACGCGCCTGCTCGTAGCCGCCCCTCGAACGCTTCGGAAGAGGGGGCGAAACTATCACGCGGCCAATGGGTTAACCACATCCGCAAGGCGCGGATGGTTACTTGCCCCGGCCCGGTTTTGCGCCCTTTCCACCGCTCTTTGCGGCTGGCTTTTTCGGCGGCTTCACCTTGGCCATGACTTCCCGCGCGTGTGCCGCCGTTTCGTCGGGTTGGAGGAGGTCATGCAGGTGCACCACGAAGTAGCGCATATGCGCGTTGTCGACCGTCGCCTGCGCGGCCGACTTCCAAGCATCGCGCGCCTGCGCAAAGTTCGGATAAAGCCCGACGAAATGAACCTTCGAAAGGTCGCGAAACTCAACCCTGTTCAGCGCCGTCAACTCCCCGCCAAACACCAAATGCAACAACTGCTTCGCCATCGGATGATCCCCGCATCAGGGCCCGCGTGATGACGCAAGCGGGTAGGCGCCGTCAAGACAGGAGTCCCGCCTCCCCTTGCGGGGAGGCCAGCGAAGCGAGCGCAGCGAAGCTGAGTGGGTGGGGGTATGAGCCTCGACGCGGTGCGGGCGGCGGAACCGCTGCTACCCCCACCCACTCGACATCGCTTCGCTCGTCTCGCTGGCCTCCCCGCAAGGGGGAGGCGGGAAGAATAGTCGCCGCGCTACGGCAACTTGATCGCCCCAGTCCGCTCCAAAATCGCCGCGTGCAGTTTCGGCCCCGCGCAAATCAAACTGCGATGGTGCGGCACCGGCTGATTGTACGCGAGCGTGGCCCCCGAGTGCGCGGTCGCGAGCCCGCCCGCCTCCTGCACGATCAGCGTGCCCGCGGCCGAATCCCACTCGTGCTTCGACGAGAGCGCCATCATCGCGTCATAGGTGCCGTTCGCGACCAGCGCCATGCGATAGGCGATCGACGCGCGCTTGCCGATGTCCATCGCGGGCCACGGGCGCGGCCAGGCCGGATGCTTGATCACGTCTTGCGCAACCAACATGCGGCAACCTTCGAGCGCATCACGCGCACTCACGCGGATCGCGTCGTCGTTCAGCGTTGCGCCGGCCCCCCACGCCGCCGCGAACATCTCCTCCGTCATCGGATTGTAGATCGCCGCTGCCACCGGTGCGCCCGCCTCGACCACCGCCGCGCAAATCGTGAACTCCGGCTTGCGCTTGATGAAGGCGAGCGTCCCGTCGATCGGATCGACCACGAACACCCGCGCCTTGCCGAGCCGTTCGGTGTTGTCGGCACTCTCCTCCGAAAGCCAGCCGTAGTCAGACCGCGCCGCACACAACCGCTCCCGTAAGAACTTGTCGACGGCGAGATCGGTTTCGGTGACGGGATTGCCCTTCGACTTCTCCCAACTCTTGGAAACGCCCTCGAACCCGCGCCGTGCAATCGCGCCGGCCTCGCGCACGCCGGCAACAAGCAGGTCTCGGTCGGCGGTAGCGTTGCTCAAGCTCTGGGTCCTTCCCCGTCGTGATCTGCTGACTGCGGATCACGTTTCTAGGAGAAGGGCAGAGGATTGTCACCGCTTGAACGCGGGCGGAGAAAGTGCGATTTGACCCGCGCCGACGGTGCCGGTTTGCAGGAACCGCACGATTTCCGCCTGAGCGGCATCACTCTGCTCAAAAATGTTGTGGCCGGCGTTCACCACGGTCAGCCGTGTTGCGCGGCGGAACTGGGGCAAGAGCTCTTCTTGCGACTCGACCGGCGTGCGGCCGTCCATCGTGCCCATGACGAGCAGCGTCGGAACATCCGTCGCAAGCGGCTGCCGGAAGTCGTCGCCAAGCACGAGTTCAGGCGCAACGTCGTACACATGCGGCATCGGATAGTTCCCAGCATCGCCGAGGATCGCCGTTCCGACTTGCCGGCCGACCAAGTCCAACCGAGCCCGCGACACGCCCGACGCCAAATCCATCAGCTGCGGCATACCCTTCATCCGCGAGAGCTCAGTCTGAAGTGCGCGCACGATCAAATCGGCCGCCGGCTGGTACACGCCCTGATCCATCGCGGCGTAAAGTTCCGGCAGTCGGACAAGCCGGTCCGGGTCGGAGGTGAAGGCAAACGACGTCAGCAACTGGATCGCAAAGGCACCGATCCGAACCTGCACCGGCTTGCCTGCAGCATCGTTCACGGTCAGCGTCACCGGCTCCCGCTCAAGCCGCGCGTGCACACGGCGCATGATTGCGGGCAGGTTGGGATCGCCAGCTGCGACGGCGACGCGCGCAAAGAAGGCGTCAAAGTGCGCTGGCATCTTCACCGTTTGATCGAGCCCTTCAAGCCCCGCGAACACCGCGCGATGAACCGGCACGCCGCGCTTAAACGCGGCCATGCCGAGATGCGTACCATAACTCAAACCCACAAGGTTGAGCTTCGCGTCGCCAAGCGCGCGGCGCACGTCGTCGAGATCGGCTGCGCTCTCTGCCGTGTTGTAGCCCGCCACGTCGGCGCCCTTGGAGCGCCAGAAACCAATGCAGCGCACAAGTTCGCGGCGATAGGTCTCGGTGAAGTTCGCGCGGTCGAGCGGCCGGGTGACGTCGAACGGCTGCGTGTCGCAAACGGGCAGGGCATCGGAGAGGCCGGTACCGCGCTGCTCCAACAAGATAACGTCGCCCACGTCGCGCAACCGGTTGAAGAATGCGAACCGCACGCCTTGGCCATTGCCAACCGCCGACCCGCCGGGTCCGCCAGCAAGATAGACGACGGGGTAGCCGGGCTTCGGATTGGTCGTCGGCAACCGAACAAATCGAATGGCGATGCGCCGCGACTCAGGCCTTGCGCGGTTCTCCGGCACTGTCAGGGTGACAAGTTCGCCTTCTACCTGCGCGCCACCGGGACCTTTCAGCGTGTAGGGCTCGCGCTGCACCTCAGACGCTAAAGCGGTAGTGATTGAAACGGCCGCAACACACGCGGCAAGCATCATTCTCATTCGTCGGTCTCCTCGTCGGATGTCAAATAGGCATGGAGCATGGCGGCAATCGTCGCCTTCATCTTCGCAAGCGGCTGGCGCACGGCGGCGGCGAACGGCGCATTGGGAAACAACACCGCTTCGCGCACGGCCGTGCCCGCGATGAAGAGACCGGTGCGAATGGCGTGCGCCTCGTCGCTGTGGCGGATTTCGCCATGGAAGGGGCGCAGAGCCGCAACCACCTCTTCTTGTATGCTGGTCCGCTCCCCGAGAAGGTCGCGCAGACCCTCAGGCGTCGCGCGTGCATAGAGCACCATCGCCCGCATAAGGTTTTCGCGCCCCTCGAACGAGGCCGCGAACTCGTCCACGATGAGGCGACACGCGCGCCGCAACGTCTGGTTCTTGCGCTCGAGCGTGCCGCGCAACCGGGCGACCCGCTCGGGCATCGCCGCGTGATAACGCGCGTAAAGCGCGGGCAACAGCGCCTCCTTCGTCGGGAAGCGCGCATAGAACGACCCCGTCGAGCTGCCCGACTTCAGGACGATCTCGGCGATGGAAATCTCCTCGAACGTCCGCCGATCGAGAAGCTTTTCGGTCGCTTCAAGGATCGCTTCGAGCGTGCGCCGGCTGCGATCCTGTTGGGGCGCGTGATTGGACACTTGCGGCCTCATAATTAGAATTAGAACCTAGTTCTAATAGAGAGTCATCGCGGAGGCAAGCCTGGATTTCCGAGCCCAGCTCACAAACGGTTAAGGTGCTAGTTGGTGGTCAGAATCTGACGCTCAGGTCCCCGCGGCCTGGGGGCGATGCAATCGATCGAACATGCGGTTTTACGTGGAAGCCGACCGTTGGGAATCGACTCTAGCCGTGTGTCGCAGAGTCCAATTTGGGCAAGGTCGATCGCAGCTGCCCCTCGTAGTCGCGCTTGCCTAGCGGCACGCCCCGCGAGCGCAGGATGTCATAGGCGGTGACGGCGTGGAAATGAAAGTTGGGCAGCAAAGAGGAAAGAAGGAAAGTCTCCGACGTGAAAGCGTGTTGTCGCGGCGCCCAGGGCTTCCAGGAGCGATCATTTTCGCCGAGCGGGCGGGAGAGGGTAATGTTCAGCGCCTTGCCGGCCCAGCCGTTGACCTCGGCGGGCGTGAGCGCCTCCAGCGCCGCTACCGCCTCGTCTACCAACGCCCGCAGCCCGACGAAAGGCATCGCACCGATCAGCGCCGGCGGAGCGAAGACGCCGGTCTTCACCGCCTCAAGCCCCCACACCGCATGATGCGTCAGGGCTTCGATCTGGAAGTGAAATGGCGCCATGTCGGCGATCAGTCGCGCGTCCACAAAGTCGTCCGGGTCGGCCCCGGTCTCGGCGCAGTGCTTCGCGGCGCGCTGAAGGAAGCCCGCGACGGCCCTAGTGGTCTGCAAGAAGGTTGGCACGCTAAGGTCGTAGAACGATATCGCCATTGTCTCCTCCTTGTTGGACCGGTCCACGCTAGTGGATGAATCAAACGCGGGCACCAAGTGTTAGATTCCGCACGCTAGCTCCCGGCGATCGTCATCCCCTCGATCCGCAGCGTCGGCGCGTTCGTGCCGTACTTGAAGATCAGGTCGTTCGCGGGCCGGATGCGCGCGAACATGTCGTTGAGATTGGACGCAATCGTGATCTCGCTCACCGGGTAGGTGATCTTGCCGTTCTCGATCCAGAACCCGGCCGCACCGCGGCTGTAATCGCCGGTGACGCCGTTCACGCCCATACCGATCAACTCGGTGACGTAGAAGCCCTCAACAATGTCGGCGATCAACGCTTCCGGCGTCTCCTTCCCCGGCACCAGATAGAGGTTCGACGTGGAAGGCGAGGGCGGCCCACCCGTGCCGCGCGCCGCATGCCCCGTCGACGTGAGCTTCAACTGCCGCGCCGTCGCGCTGTCGAGCAGCCAGGTCTTCAACACGCCGTCCTCGACGAGGTTCATCGCCCGGTTCGCAACCCCTTCGCCGTCGAACGGCTTCGAGCGCACGCCGCGCACGAGATGCGGATCGTCCACGATGCGCGTGCCTTCCGGAAACACGCGTTGCCCCATCTTCGCTTTCAGGAACGACGTCCCGCGTGCGATCGACACGCCGTTGATCGCGCCCGCCAGGTGCCCGACGATGCTGTTCGACACGCGCGGATCGAACACGACCGGCACGGCTTGCGACTTCACCTTGCGCGGGTTCAGCCGTTTCAGCGTGCGCTCGGCCGCACTCAGCCCCACCTTTTGCGGATCGGCGAGGTCGGCCAGATGATGCGCCGACGAAAAGTCGTAGTCGCGCTCCATCCCTGTGCCTTCGCCGGCCAGCACGCTGACCGATACCGACACGCTCGTCGAAGCGTAAGTGCCAGCGAAACCCTCGCTGGTCGCCAGCGCAACCGCGCCGCGCCCCCAGCCAGCGCTCCCGCCTTCGCTGTTCGTGATACCCGGCACTTCGCGCGCCGCGCCTTCGCAACTGCGCGCGAGTTCGACCAAGCGTTCCGACGAAGGCTCGACCTTGTCTTCAAGGTCGAGCTCCGGCCACGTCTTCGCCAGCAGCTCGCGCGGCGCGAGTCCGCAATAAGGATCCTCAGGCGTCGTTCGCGCCATGGCGACGGCACGCTCGGCGAGCTGATCGAGCGCACGCGCCGACAGGTCGCTGGAGGAAACTGCGGCTTGCTGCCGCCCGATGAACACGCGCAAGCCCAGATCGGTCGATTCCGACCGGTCCACCTCTTCGAGTTTCCCCAGCCGGTACGACACGCCCGACGAAATCGAATCGAACACGACCGCGTCCGCAGCATCGGCGCCGAGCCGCTTCGCCTTCGCAATCAAGTCGGTCAGCAAGTTCAACCGGTCGGTCATCGAAGCATCCCTTTGTTGGCGGCGAATGAACCCGTGCGCCCCCCGCCCGTCAAGGCGCAGCACCTTGCACGTTGCGGCCAAAACTGATCCCTTCACCGCAGTAACTTGGGACGAAACCGGCGTGACTCAAGGCTTCGCGCTTTTCGACACGGCCATCGGCACCTGCGCCATCGCCTGGGGCCCGAACGGCATTGTCGGAACGAGCCTGCCGTCAAAGAGCGCAACCACAAGCCGCGCGTTCATGAAGAAGCGCTTCCCCGACGCCACGGAAGCGCCACCGCCGCCCGCCATCCAGGCCGTCATCGACGACATCGTCGCGTTGCTCCAAGGCGAAAAGCGCGACTTGAAAAATGCCGAACTCGACCTCGCCGGCATCGCGGACTTCCACCGCCGCGCCTTCGAACTTGCACGCACCATCCCGCCCGGCGAAGTTTTGACCTACGGCGAAGTCGCGAAGCGCCTCGGCGACCCAGGCGCCGCACGCGCCGTCGGCCAAGCCATGGGCGCGAACCCATTCCCCATCATCGTCCCCTGTCACCGCGTGCTCGCCTCCGGCGGCAAAACCGGCGGCTTCTCCGCACCGTTGGGGTTGGAGACGAAGATGCAAATGCTCACGATCGAACGCGCGAAGCTCGGAGATAATCCGTCTCTCTTCGACGACCTCCCGCTGGTGGCGAAGCCGCGGCAAAAGCGCTAGCGGTCATCGATCTTCAGCCGCCTTGAGCGACCTTGAACAACGATTGCGTCTCGGACTTTGTAATAGAGGTCGCGCGAAATAAGTCCATAGGTGAACCGTGCCGGCTTTGCCGAATCGATGGGCGCCAAGTCATGTCGGTGACGACCCAGGATGGCCCATAATCGAGCCGAAGTCGTCGTTTCTGATCGGCCGGGATCTCCACCGCCGCTCCTTCGGGTGGCGGCGGACGGTGAGTGATCGGCGCGACAGTGACGACGGTATGCTCGCCTTCACGCTTGACCGCGACGATGATGACGCAGGGACGTGCCTTCGTTCCCTCCTCGCGACCGACCTGGCGCTCCGCGCTCCAAAGGTAGGCGTAGCGAATGACCATGCCGGGAACTGGATCGGGCAACGCCATTAGCGGCGGCGTGTCTTCTTTGCGCGATCGTACTTGGCTGCCTCGGGCGGTGGTTCGGCTTTGGCGATTTCTTGAAGCTCTTCTTCGCTCAGCTCCCACGGGCGCACAACCTGACGGTCGAACTGCTTAAGGCGTTCAAACTCTGCGGCCGACAGCAGCACGAGGCTATCCCGTCCGTGATTGGTAATCGACACAGGTGTTTGAAGCGCCATCTCGCGATAGCGCCCGAAGGCGCGCTGAAAGGCGCCGGAGGTGACCGTGTGGGCGGTAGATTTTCGCTTTGGTTTCATGGCTGCATGTCATACGAAAAATACGTATAATCAAGATTAAACGGAATTTGGAGAAACCCGCCAAACCTTCGTCCGGCGCACTTCCCGGTCTTCAAGTTCGCGCGTCGTCTGCACGTCGTAAACCGCAAGCTCCGTCATGCTCGCGCGCGGCAGATAATTGCGCCCCGGATCGCCGACCAGCACCAGCGCGCCGCGCCGTGCGAGCGCCTTCAGCCAGTCGAACACCTTGGCCGACATCTCGCGCTCGTAGCAGACGTCGCCGGCGAGCACGGTCTCCCATCCGTCGTCGCGGCCGATGAGGTCTTCGTGCGCGCACGTCACGCGCACATCGTTCGCTTTTGCGTTCAGCGTCGCTGCGGCAATCGCGAACGCGTCGATCTCGTTCGCGACAACTTCGGTAGCACCCGCCTTCATCGCCGCGATCGCCGAAAGGCCCGACCCCGTCGCGAAGTCGAGCACGCGCTTGGCCCTCACGGTGTCCGGATTATCGAGCACCCACCGCGCCAGCGCTTGCCCGCCCGCCCATGCGAAGGCCCAGAACGGCGGCGGCACGCCTTCGGCCGCGAGTTCTTCCTCCGTCTTGCGCCAGATCGGCACGATCTCGCTGGCCAGGTGAAGGCGAATCTCGGGAACCAGCGGCGGCGAGAGAAGTTCGGTGTTCGCGCGAATGAACGAAGCCGGGTCGTTCACGCCCGTTTGCCCGCGCGCGGCGTGATGTTGAAGGCAAGCCCTGCGCCGTGGTTGTTGCCGGTCTCGCCCGCATCGCCGTCGTCGTTGCCGTTCGCGGCTTCCGTCACCTTGGACGTGGCGAGCTTGAGCACCGTCAAATAGTCCGGCTGCAACTCCATCTTCGGCCCATAACCCTTCGCGAGCAGAAGCGCGTGGAACCTCGGCAGATTGTAGCAAGGCACCCACATCAGAAGATGATGCTCGACGTGATAGTTCACCCAGTACGGCGCGACGAACGCACGCCACAACAGATTGGCCTTCGTCGTGCGCGCGTTGCGGAAGGGATCGTCGTTGTCCGGCACGACGGCATGCTCGGCGATATTGCGCACGCGCGTGATTAGCGGGAACCACACGAAGAACGGCAACACCCAGAGCAGGAAGAACACGTACCAATACCCGACCGCCGCGAGCCCCACGAACAGCGCAAGGTTCACCGCAATCGGCCCGCCGAGCCGGTTGAAGCCCTTCTTCATCCCATCGAAGAACGTGCCGCCCTTCACAGTGAACGCGTTGCGGAACTGCGCCAGTCGCTGCTTGAACACCGTCTGCCCGGTGAGATCGCGCACCATCTTGCGGCGAAAGCTTCCGCGCGTGATCGGAAACGGCGCCGACAGCACGAGATCGGGATCGTTCGCCTGCTGCGTAAAGCGGTGATGCTTCAAATGATAGGTGCGGTAGTTGTAGAGATCGCTGATCACCGGCCACGCCAGGAACCACTGCCCAAGAGCCTCGTTCAACGGCTTGTTGTTCGTCAGCACACCATGCGCCGCGTCGTGCATCAGGATCGCAAGCCCCAACTGCCGCGCACCCACGACGACAATCCCGACGGCCAACGTCAGCGGGTTCGGCCACCAAATGAAAAGCGCCCACGCCGCGACGATCACGCCCCACGCATGCGCAACGCACCACACGCCCCGCAAGTCGGAGCGCTTGCGGATCAGCGCAAGTTCGTCGGGCGTCAGAAACTGTGCAGCGGCAAGCGTCATAGCCGCCATTCTACCACGGCAAGGGCACGCCCGCAGCCTTAAGCTCGATCACGGCCAACGTCAGCATCGACAGCACCTGAACCAAGTAACACGTGAACCGTAGCGTTACCGCCACCGCCGACCCCGACGCGACGTGGATCAGCGACTGCGCAATCCGCGCATAGAGGATCAGCGACGGCAGAAGCTGAAACGCCGTATCCTGCAACTGCAGCAGCAGCCCAACGATCACCAGAACGCCGAAGAACGGCAGGTTCTCGGTCACGTTCAAATGCGCGCGATTGAGCCGCCAATAGGCGCCACTGCCGTGCGGCGTGCCTGCCGGAAAGTCGCCGGCCTTCTTGCCCTGAAGCACCACCTGCGCGAGGCGCGAAACGCCGATCGCGATGACCAGCAACAACCCCCACACCGCGAACAACACCAACGCGACCAACGGCGGCAGAATTGGAAGATGACCCATTTGAAGCCCCTTTAGGCGGTAGTGATTCCCGCCACGATAGCCCCAAGCATGATCAACCCCAAATCGCGGTTTGACTTGAACGTCGAAAGGCAGTTCGCCCCGTCATGGATGTCGACATGAATGATCTGCCACGCGAAATGCGCGGCAACGAGCGCGAGACCGATCACGTACCCAACGCCAAGCCCCGCGACACTACCCGCCGCCCAAAACAGCAACCACGCCAGCGTGTAGAAGCCCGCCAACCACGGCTTCGTCTGCGCATCGAGCAGCCGCGCTGTGGAGCGCACGCCGATCATCGCGTCGTCTTCCTTGTCCTGATGCGCATAGATCGTGTCGTAGCCGAGCGTCCAGAAGATGCAGCCGGCGAACAGCAGCATCGGCGCGAACGCCAACCCGTCCATCATGGCAGCCCACCCGAGCATCGCCCCCCAGTTGAACGTGAGCCCGAGGAACGCCTGCGGCCAATCCGTAATCCGCTTCATGAACGGATAGATCGCAATCGGCACCAGCGACAGCGCCCCCAGGATCAACGAGAACCGGTTCAGCAACAGCAGCACGACGAGCCCGATCAACAGCTGCCCGATCAGGAACGCAATCGCCATCGTGAGCGTCACTTGCCCCGACGGGATCGGCCGCCCGGCGGTGCGCTCGACCTTCGCGTCGATGTCGCGGTCCACAATGTCATTGTACGTGCACCCCGCGCCACGCATGACGGCGGCGCCGATCGCGAACAAAAGCATGAGCCAAATCGTGTAGGCGACGAGCCCGAACGAGAGCGGCATCTGCGCGGCCGCCAGCAAGATGCTCCACCAGCACGGCCACAACAACAGCCAAATCCCGATCGGGCGGTCCGCCCGCGCCAAGCGGAGATAAGGCCCAAAGGCCGGCGGCACATAGCGATCCACCCACGTCGTCGGGGCGGCATCGGCGGGTCTTGCGACGGGATCGGTTACACTCATGAGCGGGTGTGTTAAGTGGATCGCTGTCTCACGACAAGAGCCAACGCATGCCGCAACGCCCCAAAGACCTCGCCGACGAAGGCGGCCTCACGCGCGTCTATGTGGAAGACGCGTTGAGCGCCGGCACGCGCATCGAACTCGACGACGCGCCGAGCCACCACGTCGCCGTCGTGCTGCGGGCGGGGGAGGGCGACGCGTTGCACCTCTTCAACGGTAAGGACGGCGAATGGCGCGCGGTGATCGCGCGCATCGCGAAGGGCGCCGTCACAGTCGACGTCGAACGCCAAACCGCGCCGCAACGCAACGTGCCGGATGTTCACCTGCTGGCCGCGCCCGTGAAGCGCACGCCGTTCGACTACCTGGTGCAGAAGGCGACCGAGCTCGGCGTCGCCCGCATCCGCCCCGTCATCACCCGCCGCACGATCGTCGATCGCGTCAACGAAGACCGCATGCGCGCGAACGCGATCGGCGCCGCCGAACAATCCGGCCGCCTCGACGTGCCCGCGATCGACGAGCCCGTGGCACTGCAGAAGCTCTTTCAAAACTGGCCGGCTGACCGCCGCATCATGTTCTGCGACGAAGCGGGCGACGCGCTTTCCGCGGCTGAAGCGCTCGCTAAAGCGGGCAGGGGACCCTGGGCGATCCTCACCGGCCCCGAAGGCGGCTTCGATCCGGCCGAGCGCGAGATGATCCGCACACAGAGCGTCACCGTTCCCGTGACCCTCGGCCCCCGCATCATGCGTGCCGACACCGCCGCTCTCGCCGCGATCACGATCTGGCAATCGACGCTGGGCGACTGGGGTTAATCCTTTCACCCCTTGCGCGAGTGGGGTTTAGCCCCCTACATGAAGTCATCGCTATTGAGGTGCCTTCATGTCCGTTCCGCAAGCCGGGGGCGGCCCGATTACGTCGAAAGCCGACCTCGTCGACTTCATCGCCAAAGGCGTGAAGCCGAAGAGCGAATGGCGCATCGGCACCGAGCACGAAAAATTCGGCTACGACCTGAAAACCCTCAAGCCGTTGCCGTACGAGGGCAAGCCCGGCATCCGCGCCATGCTCGAAGGCCTGCGGCGCTTCGGCGGCTGGGAGCCGATCAACGAAGGCCCGAACATCATCGGCCTGAAGCACACCGCCGGCGGCGCCATCAGCCTGGAACCCGGCGGCCAACTCGAACTCTCGGGCGCGCCGCTCAAAAGCATCCACGAAACCTGCGCCGAGTCGAACGAACACCTCGACCAGGTGAGCCAAGTCGCGAAGGAAATCGGCGCGGGCTTCATCGGCCTCGGCTACCACCCGACCGCGCGCCTCGAAGACGTGCCGGTGATGCCGAAGGGCCGCTACGGGATCATGAAGAACTACATGCCCCGCGTCGGCGGCCTCGGCCTCGAGATGATGTTCCGCACCTGCACGATCCAGGTGAACCTCGACTTCGCCTCCGAAGCGGACATGGTCAAGAAATTCCGCGTCGGTCTGGCGCTTCAGCCGATCGCAACCGCGATGTTCGCAGCCTCCCCGTTCCGCGAAGGCCGCCCGAACGGCTTCCTCTCCTACCGCAGCCACGTCTGGACCGACGTCGACAACGCCCGCTCAGGCATGCTGCCCTTCGTGTTCGAAGACGGCATGAGCTTCGAGCGCTACGTCGACTACGCGCTCGACGTACCGATGTACTTCATCTACCGCGACGGCAAGTACCTCAATACCGCGGGCCTCTCGTTCCGCGACTTCCTCGCCCGCAAACTGCCGGGGTTCGAGAAGGTCGAACCCACGATGTCCGACTGGGCCGATCACCTGACCACGATCTTCCCCGAAGTGCGCCTGAAGAAGTTTCTCGAAATGCGCGGCGCCGACGGCGGCCTGTGGCGGCGCATCTGCGCGCTGCCCGCGCTCTGGACCGGCATCTACTACGACACCACAGCGCTCGACGCCGCCTGGGACCTGGTCAAGGACTGGACCGCGGAGGAACGCAGCGCACTCCGCGAAGCCGTGCCGAAGCTCGGCCTGAAGACGCCGTTCCGCAACACGAACGTCCTGGCCATCGCCCGCCACATGCTCGACATCTCGAGGCTGGGGTTGCGCACCCGCGCCCAGATGGACTCGATCGGCGGCACCGAAGAAGGCTTCATCGAACCGCTGTTCCAAATCGTGCAATCCGGCAAAACCCGCGCCGAAGACTTCCTCGAACGCTTCCACGGCCCCTGGAACCGCGACGCCACAAAGATTTTCGCCGAGTTCTCGTACTGATTGGGTAAACGCGGCTAACCATACGCGCGCAACGCGGGATGACTTGCGCGCCGTTCCAAGAAACAATGCGCGTTTGAATGCGTTGGGGCCGTCGCGCGATCGTGCGCGCCGAGCGTGGAAGCATGAACGAGCCGGAAATCAGATCGTCGGACAATGTCGCGCCGCCCCCGGAGCCGCTCACGCTGCCCCTGCCGGACGGCGCGGCTGCGGGCGACTTGGCCGTCGAGCCGGAAGGCTGGTTCGACCGCGCGCTCATCTGGATCGAACAACAGCCGGTCCCGGCCGCGTTCGCAATCTTCATCGCGCTCACACTGGTGCACCTGCTCGTGCTCAATCTAGCAGGCGTCGCGAACGGCATCTTCATCGGCGACCAGCTGTTCCTTGGCGCGGGCTCGAACCCGGTCGAAATCCTGCTCCTAGGCTTCATCGCCTACAACGTCGTCCTGCCGACGCTGATCGGCACGGCCTGCGTCCGCTCTTACGATGAATTGCGCCCCGCGCTCGTCATCGATGATCAGGGTTACGGCAACACCCGCGCTGGCCTCGTCGACGCGTTCGCGGTCGCGCGCATCGGCGCCGGCTGCTTCTGGGCGATCATCCTGGCGACGGCGTTCGGCAGCATCCTGCGCGCCGCCATTCCCGGCGAAGGCTGGGGCGTCGCGCTGCAGACGATCTGGATGTATATCCGCCTGGCGCTGACGTTCGGTCTGCTGGGTTCCAGCATCACCTACATCGCCCTTTTGCATCACCGCTTCCGCAAGGCCACAAGCACGCAACTGCGCATCGACCTCTTCGATCTGGCACCGATCCAACCCATCGCCGGCTACGCGCGCCACGTGGCGCTGTTTCTGACGATCATGCTGGCGCTGGCGGGCCCGTCCGTCTCGCAGCCCGATGCGATGTACGCAAGCGCGGCGCTTCTGGCACTCGGGGTGGTCCTCACGATCGGCGCAGTGATCGGCGCCATGTGGGGCGCCCGCCGCGCCATCCGGGCCGCGAAGGCCGCCGCCACCCACGATCTGCAAATCTACGCGCGCGAACTCTGGCGCCGCGCGTACTTCGGCGGGCACCTCGGCGAACCGGTCGGCATCCCCGCGCTGAGCGCCATGCTCAACGTCAAAGACGAGATCGCGAAAATTCCGGATTGGCCGGGCGGCTTTGCCGTCTTCGCGCGCATCGCAACGCTCGCGATCATCCCGGTCCTGTCGTGGTTCGGCGGCCAGTTGACGGCGCAGATCGTGTCCGCGCTCGCCCCCTGACCGCCGAGTCGTCTTAAGCGAGACCTTCGGCCTTCAGCGCTTCCTGCACCTTCGGCCGTGCCGCAACGCGCGCCTGGAACGCACGCACGTTCGGATAGTCCTTGAGGTCGAACTTCACGAACTGGCCCCAGTTCGTGATCGTGAAGAGATAGGCGTCGGCGACCGTGAACTGCGAACCGGTCAAATAGTCTTTGCCCTGAAGCTTCTCGTCGACCCAAGCATAGCGCTTGGCCAGCGTCTGCGCGAGAATCGCTTTCATCGCGTCCGGCGTCGCCGGATTGAAGAACGGCCCAAAGTTCTTATGCAGTTCGGTGCCGATGAAGCTCAGCCATTCTTGCAACTTGTAACGCTCCGTCGTGCCGTTCGCGGGTGCGAGGTGCGTGGCAGGCTTCTGGTCGGCGATCCACTGCACGATCGCGGGCCCTTCGGTGAGCACATAGCCGTCGTCGAGCTTGAGCGCGGGCACGTAACCCTTCGGGTTGATCTTCGAAAAATCCTCACCCGACTTCGTCTTCTTGGCTTTCAGGTCGACTTGTTCGAGTTCGAAAGAAAGCCCGGCCTCGCGGAGCACGATGTGCGGCGACAGCGAACAGGCGCCGGGCGAATAATACAGCTTCGGCATGGAAGACCTCTCTGGTTTGAGTTGCGGTACGGACTAAGTTAGGCGCGCAAACGCGTTTTACGAGGCCCCTCATTCACGAAACTTGCCGTGAATTGACTGTTACTGCGCGAGAAGCAACACCCCAACGCCGCCAACCACAAGCGCCATACCCGCGAGTTCGCGCACGCTCGCAACTTCCGCGAACACGCGCCGCGAAACGGCCTGCGCGAACAACACTTCGATGAGCCCAAGCGTGCGCACATTCGCGGCGGACGTGAGTGAAAATCCGAGGAACCAAAACTGCGACGCGAACGCGCCCATGAAGCCAGCGAACAGCGACTGCCGCCAAAGCGAAAAGCTCTTCAACATATTTTCGCGGTCGAACGCCGCCATCAACACGCCGAGCAGAAACGCCTGAAGCCCAAGCGACCACGCAAGCGTCGTGGTCGCTCGCATGAAAAACGCACCGTCATCGAGAGCCAGAATGCCGCCGCGAAAACCAACCGCCGCGACCGCGTAAAACCCGCCGGCCGCGACGCCGAACAGTGCAGGGCGCAGACTCTCGGCGCTCCACGTCTCGCCGGGCCTCGCTGCGATCAAGAACACACCGAGCGTTGCGATCAGGATTGCGGCGGTGCTGAGCCACGTCAGCACCTCGCCAAGCACCAGAAGCCCGAAGAGTGCAACCAGTACCGGCTCAATCTTGACGAACGCTGTTGCGACCGAAAACGACCGCTCGCGCATTGCCGCGAGCTGTAACGCCATGCCGACGAACTGCGCGATCGCCCCGGCCGTTGTGAACCCCAAGAACGCCGCGTTCGGTGCGGGTGGCGCGGCTTGCGTGAAGAGCATCACGCCGCCAAGAAACAGCAGCGCAAAGGGGAACCCATAGAGAAACCGCACCTGCGTCGCCCCAATCGTCCCGAGCTGCGCGGTCAGCGAACTCTGCATCGCATTCCGCGCCGTCTGCGCCGCCGCGGCGATCAATGTGGTCAAAACCCAAAGCAAATGCAGCAATGTCCCCGAAACAACGGTGCGGCTGGCGGCCGTGCCGGCACCGAAAAGATGTGACGGACCCACTCTGCCGCGAACCCACCCGGTGTGCTAGATCAACCCCACTGCCATCCCGAAAGAAAGGTTGAATATGACAGTCAATGCGTACCAGGCGACCGTTCCCGCCTTCATCCAAACACTGACCGCGCTCTCCGCGATCTTGACCAAGACCCAAGCACACGCGGAAGCGAAGAAGATCGACCCATCGGTCTTCATCAACGCCCGCATCGCGCCCGACATGTTCCCGCTCGCGCGCCAAGTGCAGATCGCGACCGACCACGCAAAGGGTGCGAGCGCCCGCCTCGCCGGCGTCGACGTGCCGAGCTTCGCCGATACGGAGACGACGTTCCCCGAACTGCAAGCCCGCATCGCGAAAACGCTCGATTTCATCAAGGGCCTAAAGCCCGCCCAATTCGACGGCGGCTTCGACCGCAACGTGACGCTCAAAATCGCCGGCCAAGAGATGACCTGGAAGGGCGGCGTCTACCTGCACCAATTCGCGCTGCCGAACTTCTACTTCCACCTCACTGCCGCCTACGCGATCCTGCGTCACAACGGCGTCGAAATCGGCAAGCGCGACTTTTTGGGAACGTTCTAACCCACCGAAGGTCCGGAACGGCGAATGCGCGCCGTTCCGGACCTTCGCGGAACGTTAACGGACGCCGCCCATAATTCTGCGCCCAAAAGAGGAGCGCATCATGCCGGCCTCGGCGCCCTGGGTGCAGTGGTTGTTTCGCACCCGCCTGGTGTGGATCGTTTTCACGATCGTCGTGATCGCTTACGCGCTTTCGAGCTGCAATCCTTCCTACCGTTGGAGCCAACGCTTGCAGGTCGAGATCGAGCGCGATGGCGCGACATATGCCGGCCACGCGAACACGCGCGTCGAGTGGCACAAGAACTTCATGGTCAACTTGTCGGGTGGTTTCATTGGCCGCCGCTATCAGGCCGACATCGTCGGCGAAGCCGCCGTGATCGAAATCGAGGGCCGCAACCCCGTCTTCGCGCTACTCCAGCGCAAGCAGGTGCGTTACTTCCGTTCGGTTCCGAAGGTCACGATCGACGAGAGGAACCAGACATACTTGGACCACGATCTCGCCGTCGAGACCGTGTTGCCGCGCCGTCGCTCGCACGACCGGTTGCGGAACCGGGAGCAAAACTATGCGGATGTCGAAGCGATGGCGGCGGATCCGTACGAAGTTCCGGCGGGCGAACATCCCGTGCTGGTCTATTTCACCGACCTGAACGACCCATCCACCCTGCGCGTGATCGACGACGACGCGGAACTGACCGAGGTTCTAGGAGCCCCGTCGCGACTCAAGTCCGTGCGTCTGACCATCAATCGGAGCCCGCCCACACGGGGGATCATCGCCAAGTATCTCCCCTGGGCGAAAGCGCGAACCACCAACGCGGATACAGTTGGAGACCAGAACGGAGCCGACGCCGTGTTCGAGCGGCAAGCGGGCGAACTCGAGCGCCAGGTCCGCGTTCGCCACTTCGCGCTCACGTTCTGTATGTCGTCGGGCTGCGCCGAGAAGTACGCGTCGACGGCCGACTAGGCGACAATCGGGATTTGCGACGATTTCCGTTAGACATCCAACCGAAACGCATCCCCATCACGCACGACGCGCCCCGCCGTCGGCGTTGCGAAGTGCGTGCCGATAACGAGCGTCGGTGTGCCCGCGAGCCGGCCGAACACGTCGCGCCGCGTCTTCGTCGAGGCCGCCTGGTCGTAATCCGCGCTCGAGGCCCATTCCGGATGCGCCATCTGGCAGGGGTGGTGGATGAAGTCGCCGGTGATGAGCGCCTCTTCGCCCTTCGACGCGATACGGATGCTCACATGCCCCGGCGTGTGGCCGAGCGTCGGCACGAAGCTCACCTCGTCTGAGACCTTGTGGTCGATCCCGACGAGATCGACGAGCCCCGCGTCGAACACCGGCTGCACGGAATCGGCGAATACCGCGCGCTGCTCGGGGTTCGCCTGCTGATCGCGCCAGTGCTCGAACTCGACGCGGCCCATGAGATAGCGCGCCTTCGGAAACGTGGGCGCCCACGTGCCGTCGACCAGCATTGTGTTCCACCCGACGTGATCGACATGCAGATGCGTGCACATCACCGTATCGATCGACTCGCGCGAAAACCCCGCGGCGGCAAGGTCGCGCAAGAACGGCCCCTGCAGATTGTTCCACCACGGCACGCCGCGCCCCTGCTTGTCGTTGCCGAGACAGGTATCGACGATCATCCGTCGCGACGGCGTCTCGATGACGAGCGCATGGATGCTCATCTTGAGCCGCCCTTCCTCGTTCATGAAGTGCGGCGCGAGCCACTTGATCTCAAGCGCCGCCTCCCGCGTCGCCTGCGGCAGGATGAACTTCGTGCTCCCCGTCGACTCGATCTCGACGATTTTCGTGATCTTCACATCGCCGACGCGCCAGGAGAGCAAGGTCATCCGCCGAACAATCCCTTCAAGTCCTTCTTCATGATCTTGCCGTTCGCGTTGCGCGGCAGCGTTTCGGGCAGGAACAGGATCTTCACCGGCACCTTGAACGCGGCGAGCTTCTGCGACACGAAATGCCGAAGCTCTTCCTCGCTGGCTTTCATGCCGGGCTTCAGATGCACCGCCGCCGCCGGTTCTTCGCCGAGCGTCCGGTGCGGAATCCCGATCACCGCCGCGTCCATCACCGACGGATGATCGTAGAGCGCGTTCTCGACCTCGACGCAGTAGATGTTCTCGCCGCCCCGGATCAGCATGTCCTTCGCCCGGTCGACGATATAGACGAAGCCTTCCTCGTCGACCCGCGCGAGATCGCCCGTCTTCACCCAGCCTTCGACGAACGTCTCCGCCGTAGCCTGCGGCTTGTTCCAATAGCCGCGCACGACGATCGGTCCGCGGTACCAAAGCTCGCCGACCTCGCCCACGGGCACGTCTTTGCCTTCAAGCGATACAATCCGAACCTCGCCCGTGGGCGAGGGCACACCGCAACTCGACGGCTTGCGCTCATAATCCTCGGCGAAATTGCTGGTCGCGGTGGCCGAGGTCTCCGTCATCCCCCAGCCTTGCCCCGTCTTGATCTGCGGCAGCCGCTCGCGCAAGCGCCGCACCAGCTCCGGCGCCGACGGCGCCCCGCCATAAGACACGGTCTCGAGCGATGACAAATCGAACTCGTGAAAGCGCGGATGCTCGACGATCTGCCACGCGATCGTGGGCACGCCGCCAGCGCTCGTGATCTTCTCCCGCTGAATGAGTTCCAACGCCTGATCCGCGTTCCACCGCCGCTGCATCACGAGCTTCGAGCCCGCAAGCACCGCCGGAATCATCACGGCGAAGCATCCGGTCGCGTGAAAGAATGGCACCGAGATCAAACTCGCCTTCTGCACGTTCGGATCGGGCAGGGGCAGCGCCTCGCCGCGCCGCAGGAACGAGCGCGCCTGCGCGCACATCGCGTTCAAGATGTTCGAGACGATATTGCGATGCGTGATGACTGCGCCCTTCGGCTTCCCTGTCGTGCCCGATGTGTAGAAAATCGTGACGTCGTCCTCCGGCTCGAACGCGACGGCAGGCAGCGGCACTTCCTCAAGCTTCGCCCACGAATTCGGCACGCCGATCGCGTCCTCAAGCTTCTTGACCCGCGGATCGGCGATCTCCTCATACGCCCGGCAGACATAGACGCGCTTCAAATCGGGGCAGTTGTCGACATGCTCGCGCACGCGCTCCCACCGCTCCGCATCGATCAACGCGACCGACGTGCCGGAATCCTGCAGCCCGTACTCGAGCTCCGGCCCCGTCCACCACGCGTTCAACGGCGTCACGATCGCGCCGGCCAGAACTGCGGCCCAAAACGCGACCGACCACTCCGGCAGATTGCGCATGATGATCGCAACCCTGTCGCCCTTCTTCACGCCGTCCGCGACCAGCCGCTTGGCAAGCTGCGACACCGCCCGGCGATGCGCGTCGAACGTCACGCGGTCCTCGTCCAGCACCATGTAGTCGCGTGGCCCGAACGGCCGGCTCGCCTCGAACACGAGCGCGAGCGACGCCGGGGCGTTCTTCCACGTCTTGATCTTCACCCCCCGGATCACCTTCTCCTCGACCTCGAACGGCGAAGCCGGCGCCCCCATAAGCATCGCGTGCGCTTGCGCAATCGGCATGGCGGGAAAGCCCTTGGGCAGGGAGGGAGCAGCAGACATGGGACGGTTCCTCGATGTGGCAGTTTCTTGTTGCCTTGGGACTTACCGTGCCCCGCGCCCCTCGACAAGCGCAGGAAGCCCGGTGCAGGCTCACGAAATGAAAACCGCGCTCGTTGAAACCTGCTCCTGCTGCGCCCCGCCGATCCAGGGCCTCTACCGCGCTTCCCGCCGCCAGGTCCTGGCAGGCGCCGCGCTCACGCTCGCGACACCGCGGCTCGTGTGTGCCGCCGTACCGAACCCGAGCACGGCGCCCGACACGATCTTCTTGGGTGCAACCGTCCGAACGATGAACCTTGGCCAGCCCGTCGCCGAGGCGATTGCGGTCAAGAACGGCCGCATCGTCGCCGTTGGCAAGCGCGGCGAGATCGTCGCGATGAAAGGCGCCGGCACCGAAGTGATCGACGCGAACGGCGCCACGATCCTGCCGGGTTTCATCGACCCGCACGTTCACATCGTGATGGCGGCGGCCCTGTCGGGTTTCGTCAACGTCCGCGCGCTGCTGTGCCCCACGATCGACGACGTGTTTGCCAAGCTCCGCGCCGCCGTCGCGAAAGCCGCGCCCGGTGAGTGGGTCTCCGCGAAAGGCTTCGACCCGTCGCTCACGACCGGCAACGCCAACATCACGCGCAAGGAGCTGGACGCGATCGCGCCGAACAATCCGGTCTTCATGCTCAACGCGTCCGGCCATCTCGCTTACGTGAACTCGAAGGCGATCGAACTGGCTGGCGTTACCGAGACGACGCCCGACCCGCCGGCCGGCGGCCGCTACTTCAAAGATGCGAACGGCAAACTCACCGGCCAGCTTGCGGGTGGCACCTCGTACGCGCCGTTCATCGCCAAAATGCCGAGACCCGACGCGGCAGCGCTCGTCGCCGCTTCCGCGAAGGAGCTCGCCATGGCCGCAAGCAAAGGCTGCACGATGCTGGTCGACGCCGGCCTCGGCAGTTTCGCCGGAACCGACGAACTGCCGATCCTGAAGTCGATTGTAGCGAGCGGACGTGCGCCCGTGCGCCTCGCAGCGATGATGACCTCGCGCCTGATGGACAAGTGGCTCACCATGCCCGAGATCAAACCGGGCGCTGGCGACGACCGCTTCCGCCTGCTCGGCTTCAAGTTCTGGTCGGACGGCTCGAACCAAGGCAACACCGGCTACCTGCGCGAGCGCTATCTCAACGTGGACGGCCGCGGTGTATTGAGCTTCCCGCCGGAGGAGTTGGCAGCAGGCATGAAGCGCGCGCACGATGGCGGGTGGCAAGTCGCGGTGCACGCGAACGGCGACGCCGCCATCGACGTGACGCTCGACGCGTACGAACAGGCGCTAAAGGCCACGCCGCGAAAGGACCATCGCCACCGCATCGAACACTGCTCCATCGCTTGGGACGAACACTATGCCAAGATGGCCGCGTTGGGCGTCACGCCTTCGTTTCTGATCGGCCACGTCCACTACTGGGGCCGCGCCTTCCGCGACCGCATTATCGGCCCGGAGCGCGCCGCCCGCCTCGGCGCCGGCCAGACGGCGCTGAAACACGGCGTCCGCTTCTCGCTCCACTCCGACTACGACGTCACCGAAATCGGCCCTTTGCGCTGCATCGAAAACGCGGTGACCCGCATCATGCGCGACGGCGGCGAGGTGCTGGCCCCCGAACAACGCATCCCCGTCGACCAAGCGCTGCGCGCGATGACCATCGACGCCGCCTACCAAGCCCGCTTGGACCACGCCGTCGGCACGCTTGAGGTCGGCAAATACGCCGACCTCGTGGTGCTGGAAGAAGACCCGATGAAGGTCGACCCCACGCGCCTCAGCCAAATCAAAGTCCGCGAGACGTGGGTCGAAGGTGAAAAGCGCTTCAGTTCGTAAACGCCGAATAGACCAGTGTCCGAAGCTCCCGCCGGATCGGATAGAATGTCGACGGAATAAGCTGCGTCAGGAAGATCGCGATCAGCTCCTCCTTCGGGTCGATCCAGAACGCCGTCGAGGCCGCGCCGCCCCAGGAGAATTCGCCGGGCGTTCCGGGGATCATCGCTTTTGCCGGTTCCATCATCACCGAAAAGCCGAGCCCGAACCCGACGCCGTTGTACGCCGCCTCGCTGAACAGCGAGCGCGATAGCGTCGGCAAATCCGCGTTGCCCGGCAGGTGGTTCATCGTCATGAGCGCGATCGTCTTCGGACTCAAAAACTGCGCGCCGTCGAGTGTCCCGCCGTTGATCAGCATCCGGCAGAACTTGAGATAGTCGCGTGCCGTCGACACCAACCCGCCGCCGCCCGAAATCAGGTTCGGCATCTCGAGATAAGCGCTCTTCGCCGGGTCGTCGTAAAGGGCCATCGGGTTCTTCGGCGTCACCGCATAGCAAGCCGCAAATCGCGCCTCTTTGCCCGGATGGACACAGAAGTCCGTATCGGCCATGCCGAGCGGCTTGAAGATCTTCGTGCGCAGAAAATCTTCGAACTTCATCCCCGACACTTTGCCGACGATGTAGCCCAGGATGTCCGTCGAGATGGAGTAGTTCCACGCCGTCCCCGGCGAGAACTCCAGCGGCAGCGTCGCAAGCTGCTGCACCCATGTATCCAGCGTCCCGCTCTTCACCAACTCGCCGATGCCATGCTTGCGATAAGCGGCGTCGACGTTCGTCGACTCCTGAAACCCATAGGTCAGCCCCGACGTATGCCGTAGCAGATCGACGATCATCATCGGCCGCTCCGATGGCTTCGTGCGGAACGGAACCGTCCCCCCGCCACCGACGAACACGCCGAGGTCCTTCCACTCCGGAATGTGCTTGGCGACAGGATCGTCGAGCGCGATCAACCCCTGTTCGACCAGCATCATCGTCGCCACCGAGGTGACCGGCTTCGTCATCGAATAGATTCGAAAGATCGTGTCGTCCGCCGCCTTCTTCTTGCGCTCGACATCCGCCAGTCCGATCGTCGAGAAATGCGCGATCTCCCCGCGCCGCCAAACCAACGTCTGCGCGCACGGGATCTTGCCGGTGTCGAGATACTGCCGCTGCACGAACTGATCGATCCGCTCCAGCCGCGCGGAAGAGAGGCCCAAAGCCTCAGAACGTACGCTCATTCTTTTGAACCCCTGTGCGAATGCCGATAGCCGATCATAGGGGCACGCCAGGCGCCGCGAAAGCGGGAGTGACGCTACTGCTGCGGGACTTCACACTTTTGCTGTTCGAACCGCTGAGACAGAGCCTCCATCCGCTCGATGTCGATCCCTTCCATCGCTCTTTGCAGACGTTCCATCTGCGCTTCCATGCGCTCCATGTTCTGCGCTGCCTGAGTTCCTTGTGCCATGCCCTGGGCGTATTGGGCGGTCATGCAGAACATGTCGATACCGGGGATGGAGCAAGCGATGGACGTGCCCACGCCTTTCGCGATTGCGCCCGGGCTGGCTTGCGCCTCAGCCAGCATCGCTTGCGCTTCCTTGGCGAACTCGGGATCGAGCTGACGCTTCATCTTCTCCCCGGCGGCAACAAGTTCCACGCGCATCTGATCGCAGCTCATAGTGTCGATGGGCGCTGGCGTCGCGTCTGCGGCGCTAGCGACCGCTGTACACAAACACAGGGAAACTATTGGAAGTGCGCGCTTCAGCATGGAATGTCCTCCCGAGGGCGAGCCAGCCAATCTACCGCGAAGGGCAGGCGCGGACCATTGCTGCCGCAGAAAATGGGGTGATCGTCACACGAGGCCGCAAAGTCGTTGCCCCATTAGGACTTACAGTGACGAGCCCAGCGCCTCGGCGACAAACCGCTGAAACCAGGCGACCCCCGCCTCGTGCCGCGGCGACAGCACGCCCTCCTGATAGATGCCCGCTTCGATGTTCGTCTGCACGCGCTCGCAGATCCATTTGTCTTCGCCAGTTACGATCGCAGACGTGCTGATGATCTGCTGCCGCTTGAACGGATCAGCCGCGACGTCGGGCTTCAGGTAAAAGTCGTAGATCAGCCGCGTGCCCGCGAGCTCGAGCGGCACCATCCGCTCCATCATCAGCCCGTGCTCGTAGACGTTGACGCCAAGCCCCGGCAGCACGAACGCCCACAATCCGTCATAGATGCCGTCGGTAATCTTCGGCGGCGCCGCGTGGAAGCAAACGCCGTCTTCGACCGTCACCTCGTACTTCGTCGCGTCCACCTCCGCGTTCAATTGCGGATGCACAAGCGGGATGTGATAGCCCTCGAGATAGTTCTCGACATAGACCTTCCAATTGCAGGCGATGTCGTGCGTCCGCCGGTCGGTGTGCACGAGCCCCGCGAGATCGCGCTTACCCACACGGCTGTCGAGCGGCGCGATCAGCGTGGCGAGGGCAGGGGCCTCGTGCTCGACATTCACGAACACGAACCCGCGCCAAGTCTCGACCTTGAGTTCGAAGAGCCCATAGTCGCGCGGATCGAACCCGGCCGTCGCGCCAAAGTCGCGTGCACTCCGAAGCCGCCCCTCAAGCGTGTAGACCCACCCGTGGTACTTGCAGGTCAGCGCAGATCCGCAATTGCCGCGTTCTTCGTCGAACAGAGGTCCCGCACGATGCCGGCATACATTGTGGAATCCTTTGATCCCCTTGGCCGTGCGCACGACGATCAGCGGGAAGCCCGCAATCGTTGCCGTCAGAACATCGCCCTCGCGTGCAAGTTCCGACTGGTGCCCCATGAAGAGCCACGACCGTCCGAACACCGCCTTCCGTTCAAACGCGAACAGGGCAGGGTCCCGATAGAGCGAAGCGTGCGCGGTGTGTTGGAGTTCGGTCATCAGCTCAGCCTAACAGAAAAAATCGTCATGGCCGGGTCAAGCCCGGCCATGACGACTTTGGAGATTTGAGTGAAGTTCGAAAGCGGCGCGCTTTACGCAGCCGTCCCGCCCACTGTCAGCCCTTCGATCAACAACGTCGGCTGCCCGACGCCGACCGGCACACTCTGCCCGTTCTTGCCGCAGGTGCCGACGCCGGTGTCGAGCTTCAAGTCGTTGCCGATCATCTTCACCTTGGTCAGCGAATCCGGCCCGTTGCCGATCAGGGTCGCGCCTTTGACCGGCGCACCGACCTTGCCGTCCTCGATGCGATAGGCCTCCGTGCACGAGAACACGAACTTCCCGCTCGTGATGTCGACTTGGCCGCCGCCGAAGTTCACCGCATAGATGCCGTTCTTCACGCTGCGCAAAATCTCCGCCGGATCGTGATTGCCGGCCAGCATGAACGTGTTCGTCATCCGCGGCATCACGGAGCAGCCATAGGACTGCCGCCGCCCGTTTCCGGTCGCCTTCATCCCCATCAGCCGCGCGTTCTGCCGGTCCTGCAGATAGCCTT
>CAZXAQ010000020.1:0-54179 GCA_964638635.1 uncultured Flavobacteriaceae bacterium | reverse complement strand
ACCGCCAGCGCACACGCCGTCAGTAACATCAACTTCTTCGTCACTGTTTCCTCCAAACCGTTTTTTCAAGACAGACACGCCCCGGGATTTGGACCCGGGGCGCGTGTTGCGTTTGCTTAGAACGTGTAGCTGGCGTTCACCGAAGCGAAGTCCTGATCCGAGGCCTTGTTGTTGACGTGGCCACTGAAGAACGTCGCGTAGCTGGCGCCGACCCGGAAGTTGTTGTTCAACGTGCCGGTCACGCCGAAGCCCAGCGATTGACGGTCTTCCGCGTAGTTGCCGTACGGCGAAGGCGTCGTGCCTACCACGTCCCACGTATAGACGAGTTGCGGCGCGAGCACGAAGCCCGTGTCGAACGCGTTGTTGTATTCCATACGGAGCAACATCACGAGGCCGGTCGAGAAGTCGGTCGGACGGCAATCTTTGCTCAGCTTGCGATCGAGGCCAAGCAAACCGCCGAGCGGCAGGTCGGAGCCGTTGCAACCGGTGTTCTCGTACTGATTGAAGATCTTCGTCGGGTTCAGCGGGCCAAAACCATCGGGATCATACTTGTCGATCCATGTGGCTTCGACGCCCGGCACATAGACCATGCCGGCTTCCGTCACGAGCACGCCAAGGTCGCCGCCGAGAGCGTCAACCCACCAGTCGGACGCCGTGAACGTCGCCGTCGTTCCGATCGTCGCGGTGAACATTTCGTTTCTCATCACACCGTGGACGACTTTGTTGCCGGGAGCGCCGCCGGTGAAGCACTGGGTATTTGGAATTGTCCCCAGAGCCTCGAACGTCGAGGCCAAGTCGATGGTGCCGGGAAGGAACGCACACGCGAGCATCGCGGCGCCGATCGTCACCGAGTCGGCGTCGACTTGGAACGGCGCTTCCGGTCGGTAGGTGACGTCGCCCTGAACGCCCCAGCCGGCGATCGTGGTGTTGAAGCTGAGGCCATACACCTTGATGTCTTCCGGATACTCAACAAAGAGACCCAGATCCGAAGCGTAGCTCAACGTTTCCGCGCCGTCGAACAGCGTCGGGCGGCCCGTCACCGGGCTGACGCCCGATTGCGTAATCGCCAACGCGCAGTTCAACTGCATCATCGCCAGCATATTGTTGAACCCGATTGCCGGGTTCGGATTGTTGTACAGCGGAATGCCGAGCAGGGTTGCCGCTGCGTTCGCGGTCGCGTTCAAGATGTCTTCCGGATCGCCGACCGGGACGTTACCCGCCAATGCCGGTGTCGCGCGCGGATCGAGGAACGTTGCCGCATTGCCGTCGATCACGCAGCCCGTTGGCATCGCGAAGCGGCCGGCTTGGCCGGTCGCCAGCTGGAACGAACTGCCGACCGCACCGACGTGGACTTCGCCCAGGCGTGCGTTTTCGGACAGGAACGGCAGACGGCTATTGTAGTTTTGGAAGTACAGGCCGAATTCCGTGCCGCCGAGGTCTTCGGCATAGATTTTCGCCGACAAGCCGTATTCCTCGCCTTCCGGCTCAGGATCCCGGTCGCGTGTCAGCAGGCCTTGCCCGATTCGCGTGACGCCTTGCGACGCGAGCGAGTTGACCAAACCGAACTTTACGAGTTCGTGTTGACCGATCGTATAGGGCGTCGTGGAGCGGACAAACGGGCTGTCCAAGCAGTCGAGGCTGCCGGCTTGTGCCACGTTCGGGTCCTTCAGCAGACCATTGCCCGAACCCAGCACGTTGTAGATCGTGCCGAAGACCGGTACGCCGGTGAGCGCCGTGGTGCCAAACGCGAGTGCGTCAGCGTTGCAGGTGCGGCGCATGCCCGAGTACGGGCTGCTCGAGAGCATCATCTGACGGCCCGCGTTACCACCGCGGCCTGAACCGTCAGCAACGATGTCGGCCCCCGAGAACGGCGTACCGGAGGGATCGAGCTTGAACGGCGTCCAGTCGAGCGCGTAGTAACCCGACAGCGAAACGTCGATCGGCAGCGAAACCGAGGCGAACACAGCGTTCACCGGAACAAGAGCTTCTTTGATTTCCGAGCCGGGGCGGCGGAACGCGCCGACGTCGATCGGGTTGAAGACGTTGTTGCCGTTCAGCGTGAACGTGCTTTCGCCCCAGTTGATCACCTGTTTGCCGACGCGGATGTTCACCGGCATGTCGCCGAGCGTGTAGTCGGCGGAGATGAAAGCGTCGAGAAGGTTGTAGTTCCGGCCAACGGCCCCGATCGCATCATCGGTAATCAACGAACGCTCACCGGCGTCGTCCTTCGAGAGGATGAAATCATAAAAGCCAATGGCGCGCGCGAAGACCGTGTAGTTTTGCCACTTGATCAGTAGGTCGTGGTTCGCCTTGACGTTCGCGCCGATAAGGTCGCCCGCATCGTAGTTTAAACGGCCGTCGTCCGTGTTGCCGCCGCCATCGAAATTGTCGGCGTTTCCGGTTTGGCGCAAACGACCCGTGGCCGGGAATGGCGTCAGGTCGGGCACGGCATTGTTCTGCAGGGCGATGATGCCGCCGAGCAAGATGTTGTCGCGCGGATCGATTGGGCCGCCATTGCCTTCCGGCAGATAACGTTGCTCGCGTTCTGCGGTGCGGATGGATGCGCCCGTCGACACGGTCGTGTCGAAGGTGATTTGGACGTCGCCGAATTCGGCTTCAACCGCGTTTGCGGTGCCCATGAACGCGAATGCCGCCGCAGAACCCAATAGACCGGCGCGAACGACTTTGAACTTCGACATGACGGTATTTCCCCCTACCTACAACTTTAAATTCACAGCGAAGGAAGGAGGGAAAGCAGGCATTTTCATGCCTTTACCCCCCTTCATTAGCTCCCCGCCTTAAGACCACACGCGGAGGGTGCACGAGTCAACGAGGGAATGACCCACCAGCCACAGGTTGTGGATCAACTGCGGCAGATTCGACACGGTCCGTGGCGGATGGGTTGCCACATTTGTCGACGGCGACTTCCCTCTGATTTGCGTACTTGCGCCGCACTGGCGCCATTTTTTTGGTCACGATGGGGCCCATGGAAACCATGACCGCGATGGCCCGGCTGACGGGATTTCTGGCTTGTTTTGCCATCCTTGGGGCGTGCGACGCGGCCCCGGAAATCCCACAATCGGTGAAGTCGGCGGCGAATGCGTTTTTGGGACCGACCGACGCCCCCAACGTCAACAAGGATTGGAAAAGCCCGCGGCTTGCCTATGGCCTTCGGCTGTCGGCCGCAGCCGAGGAGCGGGCGACGCACAGCGTCGTCTACGATGCGTCGTACCAGCAGATTTCCTACCCCAACGGGGATGTCGCCGCCGATCGGGGCGTGTGCGCGGATGAGGTCGTGCGCGCCTATCGGTTGCTTGGGATCGATTTGCAACGCCTTGTGCACGAAGACATGGCGCGCGACTTCAGCGCCTACCCGACACGCTGGGGGTTGAAAACGCCGGACAGGAACATCGATCACCGGCGCGTGCCGAACTTGGCGACCTTCTTCACGCGGCAAGGAGCGTCGCTCCCGGTCAGCGCGAACGCCGACGACTACAAGCCCGGCGACGTCGTGGCGTGGGCGCTGGCGGATGGGCGGCCGCATATCGGCATGGTGACGGAGCGGCGGTCGAGCGACGGCAAGCGGCCGCTGGTCATGCACAATATCGGCTTCGGCCCGCAGATCGAAGACATGCTGTTCGGCCTCACCATCACCGGCCACTTCCGCTATCACCGATAAGGGTTCGGCGCGCCCTTCTTGACGAGGTAGCGCACGGCTTCGGCGAGCGAGCGGGCGTCGATCAGCGCGTCGTGCGCCCGGCCTTGCGAGACGGAGCCCACGTGTTTGGCGAGCATCCCGGACGAAATTCCTGCGAGCTTGATCCCGGTTTCGACGAGCCATTCGCGGAGGTTTGTCGCCGTCGTGTTCGACCAAAGGCGCGGGTTGCCGAGAAACTCCGCATTGCGCGCGATGATGCGGTCGTCGCGGCCGTAGCAGTACATGCGGCGCCGGCCCACGAAGTCAGCGAACGACTTGGCGCCGGCCGCGAAGTCGGTTCCTTCGGCGGCGAGGCGTTCGTTCGTGATGCGGGTCAGGTCGACGAAGTAACCGGATAGAACCGGGTTCCTGACGGGACGGATCAGGACCGCGAACGAGGCTGTCTCGGCCAGCGTTTCGACGTCGATGCGCACGGCGCCGATCTGAACGATCTCGCGGAACTCGCCGGGGCCCGCCCAGTTTCGTTCCATGGAACCCGCCCACGCCGTGAATTCCGTATCAAAGACAACGACTTCTCTTTGCATTTGTGTCCGGCTTCGCATGTGCGAAACGTTCGCGCAAGGGACGCCGCAAAGGGGCGGACTTGGCGCGCGATTTGTGGCTATATCCGCGCCGCTTGCTCACCCGGCCGCCGATTGGAATGCGCGGCCCTCTTCAATGGCTCGACATGACCGCTGCGCTGGAAGCCGACCTGCAAGGGTTCTCTCCGTTCGTGCAACACTTCTTTGCCGGGGCCGCGCCGGAAGACTTGGCCGGATTTTCGAAAGACGTGCAGGCGGGGATCGCGCGGTTGTTTTGGCGTGCGGCGGCGGAGCGCAAGCCGGGCACGACCTTCTTGCGCGTGTTCACACCGGATGCGCAGCGCGACGGGTTCACCGCGCCCGTCACGCTCGTCGCCACGATCAACGACGATAAGCCGTTTCTCGTCGACTCGACGCTAAGCGAACTCGGCGAGCGCGGGTTGAAGATCAAGGCGGTGTTCCACCCAATCTTCAAGGTGAAGCGCGACGCGAGCGGCGCGTTTCGCGGTTTCGTTTTCGACGGCAGCGACGCGGCGGCCGAAAGCATGATCTGCGTCGCGATTTCGCGGATCGGAACCGCCGAGCAGATCGCCTCCGTTCAGTCGGGTATCGCGCAAGTGTTGCGCGACGTGACGGCGGCGGTTTCCGATTGGCGGGCGACGCTTGCGCGGGTCGACGAAGCGATCGTCGATCTCACCAAAAATCCGCCGCCGGCGCCCAAGGAAGAAATCGATGAGACGCTCGCGTTCTTGCAATGGCTGAAGCAGAACCATTTCACGTTCTTGGGCGCGCGCGACTATGCGTTCGATCCAAAGGGCGACGGGGAGCTGAGGCCTCTACCGGAGACGGGGCTCGGGCTGTTGCGCGACCCGGAGCGGCGCGTGATCCGGCGCGGCAGCGACCGCGCGACGATGACGCCGGAAGTGCGCGCGTTCATGATGCAACCGTCGCCCTTGATCGTCACGAAATCGCTCGAGAAGTCGCCGGTGCATCGGCGGGTGCAGGAAGATTACATCGGCGTGAAGCGCTTCAAGGACGGCAAGCTTATCGGCGAGCGGCGGTTCATTGGGCTCTTCACATCGGCCGCGTATCACGACAATCCGCGCGATATCCCGTTCCTTAGGCGCAAGGTCGCCACCGTGATGGCGCAGTCGGGATTTCCGAAGGGGAGCCACAACGCGAAGGCGCTGGCCGTCGTTCTGCATAATCTGCCGCGGGACGAGCTCTTCCAAGTGTCGGAGGCCGATCTTCTGCGCATGGGGCCCGCGCTCGCCCATCTCGGCGACCGGCCGGACACGAATGTCTTCATCCGCTTCGATACGTTCGAACGGTTCGCGTCGGTGCATGTCTACTTCCCGGCGGACAAGTTTCGCGGCGGGCTGATCCGTTCGCTGGGCGGCATTCTGACCGACGCGCTGGGCGGTCAGATCGCGAGCGCTTATCCGCACACCGAAGAAGGGCAGATGGCCCGCATCCACTTCACGGTGATGTTCCAGGACGGGCGGCCGAAGACCTACGACCATGCGGCGCTGAAGGCGCGGCTTGCGCAGGCGGTGCGGCTCTGGAGCGACGATTTCTCGGACGCGCTGTCGCGTTCGATGGCGCCGGAGCAGGCGGACGCGATCTTCGCGCGCTATTCGGGTGCGTTCTCGGAGGCCTATCGCGAGGCGTTCGGGCCGGCGGAGGCGATCCTCGATATCGGCAAAGTGGAAGAGGTCGCGCAGGCGGGCGCGGGTGCGCTCGCGCTCAGGTCGTCGGGCGGCGCCGATCCGAATGACGGGGTCATCCATTTCAAGATCTATCACACCGGCGAGGTGATCGAGCTTTCGGACTTGTTGCCGGTACTCGAAGATTTTGGCCTTCGGGTGATCGAGGAGGTGAACTATCCGGTCAAGCGCGCCGATGCACTCGTCACGATCCACGATCTGAAACTGCGCGGGCAACTGACGCCGGAACGCGAGGCGGGGATGCGCCTCTTTGAAGACGCGTTCATGATGGTCTGGCGCGGCCATGCGGAAAGCGACAAGTTCAACCGGCTGACGCTGCAGGCCGAGCTGCCGTGGCGCGATGTGGCGATGCTGCGCACGGTTGCGAAGTATCTGCGCCAGGCGGCGTTCGGCGCGAGCCAGGCGCTGATGGAAGAGGCGTTGGGGCGCAATCCGCGGATCGCGGCGGCCTTGGTGCGTCTGTTCAAAGCGCGGTTCGAGCTTGGCGTTGCGGACCGCGCGGCGTTGGACGCAAAGGTCAACGGCGAGATCGACGAGGCGCTGGCCAAGGTGCCGAGCCTCGACGACGACCGCATCATCCGGCGGTTCCGGAACGTGATCCAATCGGCGCTTCGCACGAACTTCTTCCAGAAGGACAAGCCGTCGATCGCGATCAAGATCGATTCGGCGAAGATCGAAGACCTGCCGCTGCCGCGGCCGATGGTGGAGATCTTCGTCTATTCGCCCGAGGTCGAGGGGGTGCATTTGCGCTTCGGAAAGGTCGCGCGCGGCGGCTTGCGCTGGTCGGACCGGCGCGAAGATTTCCGCACCGAAGTTCTGGGCCTCGTGAAGGCGCAGCAGGTGAAGAACGCGGTGATCGTGCCGGTCGGTTCGAAGGGCGGGTTCTATCCGAAGAAGCTGCCGCCGGCGTCGAACCGGGAGGCGTGGCTCGCCGGTGGGATTGCCGCCTACAAGACGTTTGTCGCGTCACTCCTCGACATGACGGACAACATCGCGCCGGACGGCAAGATCGTGCCGCCGAAGGATGTCGTGCGGCATGACGCGGACGATCCTTACCTCGTCGTCGCGGCGGATAAGGGCACCGCCACGTTTTCCGATATCGCAAACGGGATTTCGAAGGACCACGGGTTCTGGCTCGCCGACGCGTTCGCAAGCGGCGGGTCGGTCGGCTACGACCACAAGAAGATGGGTATCACCGCCAAGGGGGCTTGGGAGGCGGTCAAACGCCACTTCCGCGAGATCGGAACGGACATCCAGACGACGCCGTTCACGGTCGTTGGCGTCGGCGATATGTCGGGCGACGTGTTCGGGAACGGGATGCTGCTTTCGAAAGCAACGAAGCTCGTCGCCGCGTTCGATCATCGCGACATCTTCCTCGATCCTTCGCCCGACCCGGCGGTCAGCTTTGCGGAGCGGCAGCGCATCTTCGATCTGCCGCGTTCGTCATGGGCGGATTACGACCAAACGAAAATTTCCAAGGGTGGTGGCGTCTATTCGCGGTCGATGAAGAAGATCCCACTGTCGCCGGAGGTGAAGGCGCTGACCGGATTGACGGTCGATCAGGCGGAGCCGGCGGAACTGATGCGGGCACTGCTGAAGGCGCCGGTCGATCTGCTGTGGTTCGGCGGTATCGGGACGTTCGTCAAATCATCGGCGGAGACGAACGCGGACGCCGGCGACAAGGCGAACGACGCCCTGCGCATCGATGGGCGCGATATCAAGGCGAAGGTCATCGGCGAAGGCGCAAACCTTGGTTGCACGCAGGCCGGGCGCATCGAGTATGCGAAAGCGGGTGGGCGGTTGAACACTGACGCGATCGACAATTCGGCCGGCGTCGACACGTCGGACCACGAGGTCAATCTGAAGATTTTGCTGAACGCGTCGATCGGGGCCGGCGAACTGAAGGCCGCGGAGCGCGATCCGCTGCTGGCAAAGATGACCGACGAGGTTGCGCATCTCGTGCTTGCCGACAACTACAATCAGTCGCTGGCGCTCAGCGTGGCGCAGGCGGGCGGCGCGTGGGAGTCCGACGGCTACGGCCGCTTCATGCGGGCGCTTGAGCGCGATGGGCGGCTCAACCGGGCGGTCGAAGGGTTGCCGTCGATGGACAATCTGCGCGAGCGGGCGAACCGCAACGAAGGGCTCACGCGGCCGGAGTTGGCCGTGCTGCTCGCCTACGCGAAGCTGCAGCTGTTCGACGAGATCAACAGTTCGAACCTGCCGGACGATCCGTTTTATGCGGAGACGCTCAAAGGTTACTTCCCGAGCGACGTGCGCACGCGCTTCCCGAAGGGCATGGCGGCGCACCGGCTGAAACGCGAGATCGTGGCGACGGTGCTAACGAACGACATCGTCAATCGCGGCGGGCCACTGTTGATGCATCGCCTAAAGGAGGCGAGTGCGAGTGAAGCCCCTGCCCTCGCCCGCGCCTATACGATTGCGCTCAACGTGTTCGGGATCGCGCGGCTTGCCGACGGGATCAACGCGCTCGACAACAAGGTTGCGGCCGCCGTTCAGGTGCGTATGCACGCCAAGCTTGCGCTGCATCTTCTCCGGCAGACGTTGTGGTTCTACCGGCATGTGCCTCAGGCGACGCCGATCGCAGACGCCATTGCACCTTATGCGCAGGGTGTCGCGAAGCTGCGCGGCACGTTCTCGACGCTGGTCTCGGAGGCCGAGCGCAAGGACATCGTCGACGCGATCAACGAGTTCCGTGCGGCGGGCGTACCGGACGATCTCGCCGACGATATCGGCGCCTTGTCGGCGATCGGTGCAACGCCCGATATCACGCGGCTTTCGACGGAGTCCAAGAAGCCGCTCGACATGGTGGCGGGCGCCTATTTCGCAGCGGCGCGCACGATCGGCGTCGACCGGCTGCGCCTTGCGGCGGAGCGTATGAATTTGCCCGAGCATTGGGACCGGCTCGCCGTCCGGCGGCTGATCGACGATCTCTCCGTGCATCAACGGACGCTTGCGTCGCGCGCGCTGGCCAACGGTGTGGGCGGCGAGAATCGCGCGGCGGGCAACGCCGCGGTCGAGGCTTGGGCGCAGACGCATCGCGAACAGGTGGAGCGCGTTGCCACACTTGTGACCGATCTCGAGCGCTCGGGCACATTCACGGTCGCGCGGCTGACGCTGGCGGCGGGGCAGATACGGGATTTGTTGGCTTAGGGTTCAAGCGAACTTCAGCACGACGGCGCCGATGGCGACGATGGCGGCGCCGATCAGACGACGGGGGCCTGCCTTCTCGCCGAAGAACAGGATGCCGATCAGAGCTGCGAAGACGACCGAGGTTTCGCGGAAGGCGCTGACGCCGGCGATCGGGGCGAAGGTCATGGCCCAGAGAACGAGGCCGTAGGCCACGAACGACAGCGTGCCGGCGACGACCGCGCGTGGCCAATGCGTGTGCGCATAAGAGATAATGCGCGGGCCGCGTAGGATCAGCGCCATTGCGGTGGTCGACAGACCGACGGCGAAGAAGACCCAGCCGTTGTAGGCAAGTGCGCTGCCGGAGGCGCGTACGCCGATGCCGTCGGAGATGCTGTAGAGCGCGATCGAGACGGCGACAGCGCCGGCGAGCTGTGTCCCCTGGCGGTGGGCGCCGGGGCTCATCCCCACCGTCAGAATACCGATGCTGATGAGTGCGATGCCAGCGACTGCAGCCGGCTTCGGAACTTCGGCGACGGTGAAGGCGGCGAGCACTGTGATCAGTAATGGCGGCGTGCCGCGCGCAATCGTGTAAACGTGACTGAGTTCGCCGAGCTCATACGCACGCGCGAGGAAGTAGACATAGGGCAAATGCAGCGCGGCAGTTACAACGATCCAAAGAATGGCTGCCGGGTTCATTGGTGGCGCAAAGAAAGTGACGGCAAGACCGATCGTGCCGGCAACTGCGAACAGCAGCGCGGCGTCGAGCAGGCGGTCGTTGCCCGCCTTTAACCCCGCGTTCCATGCCGCGTGCAGAACGGCGGCCGCCAACGCCGCGGCGGCTGCTTCCCAGGGCATGGTCATGAGCGAAACGATGGGGGGCGACGCACGTCCACACTGGAGCGCGGGCGTCACGATGCCGTCAAGGGCCTCGCTTGTCGCGCGGGTTCGTGGGTAAGCTGCCTGATCACGCTATTCGGATTTCCGGTCTCCCATGAGCGACACCCTGCCTGCCAAGCCGACGTTGCGCGCGCGATGGACTGCTGTCCCCGACGGGGTGAGTGCAAGCGGTGGCGCGTGCGCCTCGCCGCTTGGGCAATGGGCGTGGGCGTGGTTCGAGGGCGCGCGAAATCCGCACGTGCTGTTGATCACGATCTATATTTTTGCGCCCTATTTCGCGCAGCATTTGGTTGGCGACCCCGTGAAGGGTCAAGCGTTGTGGGCGGACCTTAACTCAGCGGCCGGGTTCATCATTGCGGTCGTCGCACCGTTCATGGGCGCGATCGCGGACGCCGGCGGGCGGCGCAAGCCTTGGCTGTTCGTGTGGTCCGTTTCGCTGGCACTGACGGCGGCGCTGTTGTGGTACGCGCTGCCGAACGAGCAGGGGCTCTCGTTTTTGGTGATCTGCGCGTTGCTGGTCGCGACGTTCGTGTCGTTCGACTTCACTGCGGTGTTCCACAACGCGATGCTGCCGACGCTGGTGCCGGAGAACAAGGTTGGCGCGCTTTCGGGTCTGGCGCTAGCGCTCGGGAATTTCTCGGGGGTCGTGCTGCTTATCTTCATGTTGATCTGTTTTGTATTGCCCGGCGTTGTCGATTGGCCGTTCGTTCCAGCGACGCCTTGGTTCGGTCTCGATCAAGCGGCGCATGAGCCGGAGCGGATCGTCGGGCCGCTGTTCGTCGTGTGGTTTGCGCTGTTCGGGTTACCGCTCTTCTTCTTCACGCCCGATCAACCGAAGACCGCGCTTGGGCCGCTGGCGGCGATCGATCGCGGCGTGAACTCGCTGATCCGCACGGTGGGCAGCCTTGGCCAATACCGGAACGTCGCGACGTATCTTCTCGCGCGCATGATCTACAACGACGGCAACAACGCGATCCTGATCTTCGGCGGCATCTATGCGTCGACGACGTTTTCGTGGGGGCCGCTCGATATGCTGGTCTACGGCGTGATCTTGAGCGTGTTCGCGACGTTCGGGGGCGTGTTCGGCGGGTGGCTGGACCACACGTTCGGTTCGCAGCGCGGGATCATGATCTCTGTCGGCGGGACGATGGTCGGGCTCATCCTGTCGCTCTCCATGCGGCCGGACACGATCCTGTTCTTCATCCCGTACGACACGGCTCTGCCGCCGGTGCACAGCCTGCCGTTCTTCAACACCTGGCCCGAGATCATCTATGTGGTGATCGTGATTATCGTCGCGATCTTCATCACGGCGTCTTACGCGAACAGCCGCACGATGCTGGCCCGGATCGCGCCGGCGTCGAAGATGACGGAGTTCTTCGGGCTCTATGCGCTGTCCGGCACCGCGACGGCGTTCTTGGCGCCGTTCGTTGTCGCGCGCGCCACGGAGTGGTCGCAAAGCCAGGCGATCGGGCTTGGGTCGATCCTGTTTCTGCTCGGCATCGGGTTTGTGATGATGATGTTCGTGAAGAACGAGCGCGCGGTGGCGGTGTAGCTCGACGCGGCGGGCGCAAAAAAGCGCGGGCATCGAGCCCGCGCTTGAGAAGCTTGATCCGGCTGGACCGCGTTACTTGCCGAGTGCGAAGGTCAAGTTCACCAACACCGATTGGTGGGTCACCTCATGCACGTCGCTTACCAGCTTGTTGCCGTTCGCGAGCGCAGGCGAACGGATCAGTGTGACGTCGCCTGCATCCATGTAGCGGTATCCAACGCCAAGCGACATCTTCTCAGTCATGGCGAAATTGACACCGGCACCAGCCTGCCAGGCAAAGCCACCGTTGTTGCCATTCATGACCAAGCCGTGTTCGACCTCGTTGGTGGCGTAGCCGACGCCACCGCCAAAGTACGGCGTGAAGCCGCCGCCCATTGGCACGTCGAACCAAGCGTTCGCCATGAGCGCGAACGTTCTGATGCTGCCTTCGGTCGACGCGAACGCGTTCGAGCTAGAGACCAGCGCTGTAAACGAACGCACGCCCCCGGCGCCCATGCCGGCGACGCAAGGCGCCGGCGGCGGATCGACCACCACGGCCGGTGCTTGCGGTGTTAGGGCGCAAGAGTGACCGTAGTTGCCCGCCAGGAACACGCCGCTGGCCGTGTCGATAGCGTTGACTGAAGCGCTCGCCGCGGCTGCACCCAAATTGTTGTAGCGGTAAGAAACCTCGACTTCGCCGCGGAGGCCCGACAGCCAGTGTCCCAAGTCGCCGCCCACTGCAGCGCCAACAACGAAGCCATCTTCGGCTTTCGCGCCGCTGTTGAAAAATGTCGATGGCGCCCCGAAGGTCAACGTCACCGTATCTGCAGGTCCCGCCGTGTGGGTGAGCGTTGTGGTGAAGGTCACATCGCCATTGCTGCCCGCACGAGACACGATGTCGTCCGTCGAGTTCCAGCCGCCAAAGATCGACACGTAGCCGCCGGCTTGCACCGGCGAGACGACTGCCAGCACCGCTGCCGCGCCCGCGGACGCCAACAAAGTTGTCTTCAGGCCCATCACAAATCTCCCCTCAAACTCGTTCAGAAAACGAAACCGCGCCGGACCGTTAACCTGTCCGTGCCACCTACCCTATTAGTCCCATTTGTGGGTACCACCGCAGCGTGGGCGCTTCAATGAAGGGGGCTATGCATTTGATCGGTCGAGCTTCAGTTCACTTGGACGGTGCGTCCATTATGCATCAGTCGGTTCTCCCGATTGGCTATTTTCGCAGGAGAATGTATATTTACATTATTTCTGCGTGAAATTATTGGGCATCGGCCAAGTGGTTCGTCGGCGCTTCGGGCATCGACTCGGCTGCAAGGCGCCGGCACACAAAAAAGCGCGGGCTCTTGCGCCCGCGCTTGAATAACTCAACTGAACAAGACCCGCTTACTTGCCTATGGCGAAAGTCAGGTTCACCAACACGGATTGGTGGGTCACGTCGTGGTCGTCGGCGATGAGCTTGTTGCCTGCGGCCACTCCGGGCGATCGAATCAGCGTCACATCGCCGGCGTCCATGTAGCGGTATCCGATGCCGATCGAAGTCTTGTCGCTGAGTGCGTAGTTCGCGCCTGCGCCGAGTTGCCAAGCGAAGCCACCATTGGCTCCGTTCAGCAATAAGCCGTTTTGAACTTTGTTGTCGGCATAGCCGACACCGCCGCCGATGTAGGGTGTGAAGCCACCCATATTATTGAAGTCGTACCAAACGTTCGCCATGAGGGCGAATGTACGGACGCTGCCGCCACTCGAGGCGAACGAGTTCGTGGTGGAGAAGAACCCTGTAAATGAGTGGACGCCGGTTGCGGGAATACCCGCGACGCACGGTCCCGGCGGTCCAACCACAACGGTCGCAGGCGCCTGAGGCGTGATGACACAATCGTGACTGTAGTTGCCCGTCGCCCCAAAATCGGCACTCGCAGTCGCAGTGCCGGACGCGGCTGCACTTGCAACACCGCCCCCGAGACTGTTGCGACGATAGGAAAGCTCGAATTCACCGCGCAGGCCTTGCAGCCAGTGCCCCAGATCGCCACCGACCGCCGCGCCGACGATGAAACCGTCTTCAGCTTTTGCACCACTGTTGAAGAACGTCGTCGGTAGACTGAACGTCAGCACTTCGGTGATCGTCGTCGTCACCGTGTGCGTGAGCGCTTGTGTGAACGTCGCTGAGCCCAAGCTCCCTGCGCGGGACTTGATGTCGTCGGTGGTGTTCCAGCCACCAAGCACCGAGACGTACGACCCAGCCTGCACCGGCGATACGACCGCCAACACTGCGGCACCCGCTGCCGACGCCAATAGGACCGTTTTCAAACGCATGTGACTCTCCCCGCAAAAACCTTTGTGAGCGGCGGCGGCCGTCGGCCGTCTCCGATTCGCACGTCACTTGGAACTATCCGAGCGTCACGCGTTGTGGACAACGACAGCGTTGATTGCCGCGCAATCAATGTGGGCGGTGAGTCTTATGTGCATCAGTGCGCGAACGTGGAAGTTCGCGTGTAAATTGCTGCACGCCGCGTCTTTGTTCGTGAAGATCCGCTTTGCCCTGCGCGTTCAATTCGCGACGATACGCTCACTAATGCCGGAAGTGGCGCATGCCGGTCATGACCATCGCGAGGCCGCGCTCGTCGGCGGCGGCGATGACTTCGTCGTCGCGCATCGAGCCGCCGGGTTGGATGACTGCGGTAGCACCGGCGTCGGCGGCGGCGATGAGGCCGTCGGCGAAGGGGAAGAAGGCGTCGGAGGCGACGGCGGAACCTCTGGCGAGCGACTCGCTGAGGCCTGCGGCTTTCGCTGCTTCTTGTGCTTTCCAGGCGGCGATGCGGGCGGAGTCGATGCGGCTCATTTGGCCGGCGCCGATGCCGACGGTGGCGCCCTCTTTCGCGTAGACGATCGTGTTCGACTTCACGTGCTTGGCGACGCGGAAGGCGAAGAGCAGGTCTTTGAGTTCGCGGTCGGTGGGTTTGCGCTTGGTGACGACGCGCAGCTCCTTTTCGGTGACACGGCCGTTGTCGCGCGATTGCAGCAGGAAGCCGCCGGCCACCGTGCGCAGGTTCTGGCCTGGCGTCGCGGGGTCGGGCAGGCCGTGGGCGATCAGGAGGCGCAGGTTCTTTTTCGCGCTCAGGATCTTGCGGGCTTCTTCGTCGGCGTCGGGGGCGATGATCACTTCGGTGAAGATTTTCGCGAGTTCCGATGCGGTTGCGCCGTCGAGTTTGCGGTTACAGGCGACGATGCCGCCGAAGGCCGAGATGGGGTCGCAGCGGAGCGCCAGCTTGTAGGCTTCGACAAGCGTCGATGCCGTTGCGACACCGCACGGGTTGGCGTGCTTGATGATGGCGATCGCCGCGGTGGCGTTCGGGTCGAACTCTGCGACGCATTCGTAAGCCGCGTCGGTGTCGTTGATGTTGTTGAAGGAGAGTTCCTTGCCGCCGACTTGCGTCGCGGTCGCGACGCCGTAGCGGTGTTCGCCGGTCGTGTAGAACGCGGCGCCTTGGTGGGGGTTTTCGCCGTAGCGCAGGGTTTGTTTGATGTGGCCGGCGAGCGCGAAGCGGCGCGGCGGCGTGCGCTCTTCCGGCTTCTGCTCCATCGCGTTCGCTTGACCGAACCAGGTCGAGATCGCGGCGTCGTAAGCCGCCGTGCGGGCGTAGGCGCGGGCTGCGAGTTGTTTGCGCGTGGCGAGGGTCGTTGCGCCTTTGTTGGCGGCGAGTTCGGCGAGGACGGGCGCGTAGTCTTCGACATCCACGATGACGGCGACATAGCCGTGGTTCTTCGAGGCGGCGCGGATCATCGCGGGGCCGCCGATGTCGATGTTCTCGATCGTCTCGTCGAACGAGGCTTTGCGGGCTACGGTTTCTTCGAAGGGGTAGAGGTTGCAAACGAGGAGATCGATGCCTTCGATGCCGTGCTCTTGCATTGCCTTGGCGTGGCTCGGTTCGTCGCGTAGCGCGAGAAGGCCGCCGTGCACGCGGGGGTGCAGCGTCTTCAAGCGGCCGTCCATCATTTCGGGAAAGCCGGTGACGGCGGCGACGTCGGTGACTTTCAGCCCTGCCGCGGTCAGCGCCTTTGCGGTGCCACCGGTCGAGATCAGTTCGACGCCGAGTTGACTGAGAGAATGTGCGAACTCGACCAGACCGGTCTTGTCGGAAACGGAGAGCAGCGCCCGGCGGACCGGACGGAGGTTTTGCGTCGACATTGGGGGCGCCTTTTCTCTTCCCTTGGCGCGGGCGAAATAGCATGGGGGGCGCCGCGGCCCCAAGCGGCCGAACGCCTCAGACGGTCGTGTCGGCTTCGATTCCTGTGGCTTTCTTCAGTGCCCACTTCACGGTTGTGGGTTCGCCGCCTGTCAGGCCGGAAATGACGATCTGCTGGGTTTTGCGGATGGCATCGCCGGAGCCCAGATAGACGCCGTCGGCGAGGTCGAGTTCGGCGTCGGCACCGAAGCGCCAGGTGGCGCCGGAGGGCAGCGTGAGGACGACCGACTTGCGATCGGCGCCGCGTGCGGCTTTCACCGATGGATGCAGATGGAAGCGGGCTGCGAAGCGGCGCGGCGTGGTTGCGCCGCGCGGCACAAGGCGGTCTTCGCCGCGGATGTCGTTGCCGTCGTGTGCGACGAAGATATCGCGTTCGTGGACGAGGCCGAACAGCTTCACGTAGCCGTCATGACTGGTGTCGAGAAGTATGCCCGACTCGTTTTCGTGGCGCTTGTGTTCGATGCGCGTGGGACCGTCGATCAGGCGCAGGCCCAACACGCGCTTCGCCCACGCGCCGTTGACGACGTGCGCGGACGACGTGTCAGCGATGGTGAGCGTCGAGTGCGCGGCGGTGGCGCGCATCGCTTGCACCCATTCGGCGCCCTTCATCGGCGCGGTGCCTCCGTTGACGATGATGCGTTCGTTGCCGACGCTGAGTTCGAACGAGAGCGCACCGGCGTGCGCGCTGCGCGACATGTCCGCGGGCGGCGCCAAACCGCAGTCGGCGAGGATCAGCGTCTCGCCGCAGGCGATGCGGTGATAGCCCGCTTGGGCGGAGTGTAACGTCTCTCGTGCGCGGCCAGTGTCGTAACTTAAGAGCGTTTGCGCCCAACCGCCGACGCCTTCGGTGCCGCCGTTGAAGAGCGCGAGTCGGCCGTCACCGTGCAGCATGAAGCGGATCATCGGCATCATGCGGTCGAGCGCGCGGCGGATGGTGACGGGGACGATCAGATCGCGCTGTGTCATCGCGTCGACGAGCGAGAGCAGGTCGCTGGCGACACTCAACACCGTTTCCGGGTTGCGCGAGATGTGGCCGCCGTCGGGCAGGATTTGCTCGCCGAGTTCTTCGGAGAGCATGTGCAGGCCCTTGGCCATGCGTGCGTCGCCGTCGGGCAGGAACACGCCCGACTGCACGAGGCCGATCGCGGCGACGAGGCGGTCGTGGCCTGCGGGCGCGGTGCTCGCAGTCTTGAGCAGGTGCCGCGCTTGGCGCGCCATCGAGAGCAGCACGCGCGAGCGGAACAGCACGTCGGCGTTCGCGAGGATCAGGCGGCCGAACGCCGCCCACGTCATCAAGCGGCGCGCGGTGACGTGCGGGCGCCAGGCGATGTCGTGCCAGGTGCCGTGCGTGCGGACCCAATGGGCGATAAGTTGGCGCAGATGTTCTTGCACCGGCTCGGAGCCGCCGGCGTCGAAATGGCGAAGCCAGTGGAACGAGTGCAGATTCTCCGCCCACTCGTCGCTCGGCGGTTTGATGAAGAACGGCGAGCCGTCGCGCGCGGTCGCGTCGCCGCCGGGCAGGCGGAAGCGGCCCATGATGAGGAGCTCCGCTTCGGCGATGCTCTTCGGGTGGAAGCTTCTCGGATTGACGAGGATGCGGTCGGGCGCGGGGCCGTTCAGGCTGCGCTGCCAGATCGGGCTCTTGTAGAGTTGGCGTTGCCACGCGGCGGCGGCGGCCGCGCGGGCGCCGGCGATGAGTTCGCGCGCGTTGGCGAACATGTTGAACTTGTAGGCTTGCGGCGCGTCGCTTGCGTCAGCCGCCACGGAGCTTTGCGATGTTGTCGCGATAGCGGGTTGGGCCGCCTGCAAACGCGGCGGTTCCGGCGACGAGGACGTCGGCTCCTGCTTCGACAGCGAGGGCAGCGGTTTGCCCATTGATACCTCCGTCGACCTCCAACTCGATGGCGCGGCCCGACCGGTCGATCAGCGCGCGCGCTTCACGCATCTTGGCGCGCTGACTATCGATGAAGCTTTGCCCCCCGAATCCCGGATTGACGGTCATCACGAGAATCAGATCGATGTCGCCCAAGATATGCTCGATCAGGGAAATGGGCGAACCCGGATTGAGGGACACACCCGCCTTTTTTCCGAGGCTTTTGATCAGCTGGACCGTCCGGTGGACGTGCGGGCCTGCTTCCGGGTGCACGGTGATGATGTCGGCACCCGCGTCGGCGAACTCCTTAATGTAGGGATCGACCGGCGAAATCATGAGATGAACGTCGAGCGGCAGCTTCGTGTGGGGGCGCAGCGCCTTCACCATTTGCGGGCCGATCGAGATGTTCGGGACGAAGTGGCCGTCCATGACGTCGACGTGGATGTAGTCGGCGCCGGCTTCGGTGACGGCGCGGACTTCCTCGCCCAGCCTGGCGAAGTCGGCAGCGAGGATCGACGGGGCGATTTTGGGCTTCTTCATGAGGGCGGCTTTAGCGCGTCGGGGGGCTTCGGTGCAATCAACTCAGGCGTTTCTCCGCAGGCGGGCGGCGTAGAAACCGTCGAGGCCACCCAGGTTTGGCCAGTGGTTGGGGAGCGTGCGTAGGTCGCCGGTCGCGGTCGCGAACTCCGATTCGGCGGGCGTGACGGGTACGCGGGTGAAGGTTGGGTGCTCGGCTAGGAATGCGTCGACGATGTCTTCGCCTTCTTCGCGGGCGAGGGAGCAGACGCAGTAGATGAGCAGGCCCCCTGGCTTGACCATCTCGGCCGCCGCGGCGAGCAGGCGGCGTTGGACCTCTGCTTGCGCCATCACGTCCGAGAGGTCTTTGCGCCAGAGGACGTCGGGGTGGCGGCGGACGGTGCCGGTTGCCGTGCACGGCGCGTCGAGCAGGACGGCGTCGGCCAACTCCTTCGGGCGCCAGGTGTGGGCGTCGCCGACTTCGATTTTGGCTTTCAGGTTGAGGCGCGTGAGGTTTGTCGTCACGCGCTTCATGCGTTCGAAGGCAAGATCGACGGCGATGACGTTCGCGCCGGCCGCCGCCAGTTGCGCGGTCTTGCCGCCGGGGGCGGCGCAGAGGTCGATGACGGTTTTGCCTTTGATGGGGCCGAGCAGTTGCGCCGGGATCGCGGCGGCGGCGTCTTGGATCCACCAGGCGCCTTCGGCGTAGCCGGGCAGGTCTTCGATGCGGCCGCCGGCGGTGCGGCGGAGCGTGCCGTTGGGGAGCAGCGTTGCGTCGAGTTTTTTCGCCCAGGCTTCGGCGTCGCTTTTCACGCTGATGTCGAGCGGGGGTTCGATGCTGTGGGCCTTCGCGATCGCGCGCGTGGTTTCTTCGCCGTAAGCCGCGACCCAGTTGTCCCAGGCCCAAGGCGGCGTGTTCAGGCGTTCGGCGTCGAGTGCTGGCAGCATCGCTTTACCCTCGGCGGCGATGCGGCGGGCGACGGCGTTGATGAGGCCTTTGAAGTGGCGCGCGCGGTGGTCTTTGTCGGCGAGCGCGACGGCGGAACTCACGGCGGCGTGCGGGGCGACGTCGAGGAAAAGGAGTTCGGCCGTGGCCAAACGCAAGATCAATTCGGCGGGGCCCGAGCGGACGGGCAGCGGTTCGCGCAGAAAGTTCGCGATGACGTGGTCGATCTCGCCGAGGCGCCGGAGCGTCATCATCACGATCGCGCGGGTGAAGGCGGCGTCGCGGGGTTCGAGCTTCGCCCTCGCGAGCGAGGCGTCGAGCGCTTCGGTCAGTGGGCGCTCGCTGAAGAACATGGCTTGGATCGCGGCCAGTGCGGCTGCGCGCGCGCCGATGCCTTGCGCGTCGGGTTGCTTGGCGCGCGGCTTCAACCCCAGGGTCCGCGGCGCGGGGCCTCTTGCGCGGCGCCGTACATGCCTTGCGCCATCTCTTGGAGCTTGGCGATGCGGTTCGCGGTCGACGGGTGGGTCGAGAACAGGTTGTCCATGCCCTGTCCCGCGAGCGGGTTGATGATGAAGAGATGCGCGGTCGCCGGGTTGCGTTCGGCGTCCACGTTCAGCGTGCGCTCGGCGCCCGCTTGAATGCGGTCGAGCGCGGAGGCGAGCCACAGGGGCTGGCCCGCGATTTCGGCGCCGACGCGGTCGGCCTCATACTCGCGCGAACGGCTGATCGCCATCTGCACGAGCGAGGCTGCGATCGGCGCGAGGATCACGAGCGCGATCGTGCCGATGATGCCGAGCGGGTTGTTGCGGTTGTCGCCGCCGCCGAAGAACAAGCCGAATTGGGCGAGCATCGAGATCGCGCCCGCGATCGTCGCCGTCACGGTCATCGTGAGCGTGTCGCGGTTCTTGATGTGCGCGAGTTCGTGCGCGATGACGCCCGCGAGTTCTTCGCGGCTGAGGCGCTGCATGATGCCCGTCGTGACCGCGACGGCGCCGTGCGCGGGATCGCGGCCGGTTGCGAACGCGTTCGGCTGCGGGTTTTGCATGATGTAGACCTTCGGCATCGGGATTTGCGCCCGGCGCGCGAGTTCGCGCACCATGCCGAAGAGCTCAGGGTCCTCGCGTTCGCCGATCTCCTGTGCGCCGTACATGCGCAGGACCATCTTGTCGGAGTTCCAGTAAGCGAACGCGTTCATGCCGATGGCGATCAGGAACGCGATCACCATGCCGGTCGAGCCGCCGATCAGCGACCCGATGGCCACGAACAGCGCGGTCATGAAGGCGAGCAGAATGGCGGTCTTGGCCCAATTCATCGGCAGTCCTGATTCAGTTGCGTCACGGCCCCAAGACTTAGGTGCGCCCACCGCCTTCATCAAGGAACGCGATGGCGCAGCTTCATTTCTGCGCTCCTGTGAGCTTAACCGGTGCCACGAAGGGCCGGATGCCCAGTTCTTCGTAGATTTCGCTCGGGTAGTAGGCGGTCGCTCCCTTGATGACGAGGGCGGCCTTGCGGATGTCGGCGATTTGTGCCGTCGGGTCGCCGTCGATGAGCACCAGGTCCGCGCGCTTGCCGCGCTCGATCGTGCCGCGGTCGTTGAGCGTGCGGGAATAGCGGGCGCCGTTCAGCGTCGCTACTTGAAGGGCTTGCGACGGCGTCATGCCGGCTTGAACGTAGAGTTCGAGTTCGCGCTGGATCGTGAAGCCCGGGACCGCGTCAGTTCCGGCGACGATTGGCACGCCGGCCTTGTACATGCGGCCGACGAACTCGATCATCTTTTGGTACGACTTTTCATAACGCGCGGCGGTGGCGTCGTCCGGGATGTTCATCTCGGCGGCGAGCAGGCCGCGCTGAATGTCGGGCGGCATGTGATCGGCGACGGCGGCGTAAGCCTGCGAGAGCGTCCCTGCGCGCTGGCGGATGAAGTCGAACGTCGTGAGCGTGGGGTCGATCACGGTTTGCTTGCGGACCAGCAGAGCGATGAAGTCTTGAACGGGCTTGCTGTCGAAATCGAGCGTGGCCGTCTTCTCCGCCGGCAGATAGAAGCGTTCGAGCGTTCTCGTGTCGGTCTTGTCGGTGACGAAGAAGTTCAGCAGCACCTGATTGATGTGCTGAATCTCGTCGTAGCCTTGTTCGACCACTTCTTCGGCCCGCATGAAGGCGGGGACGTGGCCGCTGACGCGCAGGCCCTTCGCGTGGGCATAAGCCGCCGTGGCGCGCAGGTGTTCTTTGGGGAAGGAGTTGTAGATCTTGATCTGCGGGTAGCCGTGCTTCGCGTACCAGTCGACGGCCTTCTTCGCCTCGGCCAGCGTCGAGATGACGAAGCCGTTGCGCGCCGACATCTTGCTTTCGCCCTCGATGAAGCCCGCCGCCACGACGCGCGGCATCAGCAGCTTGCCGGCGCGCTCCTGCGCCATGAGCTGTTGCAGCGTCGCGTTATCGTTGCCCATGTCGCGCACGGTGGTGACGCCGGCCGCGAGGTTGAGGCCGCCGTCCCACTTGCCGAGATGGCCGTGCATATCGAACAGGCCCGGCAGCAACACGCGGCCGCCGGCGTCAACAACGTGGCGCGCTTTGATGCTGCGTGTGCTTGCCGGCGTCACGGAGAGGATGCGGCCATTGCGCAGCAGCACGTCGGATGCGTTGCCGAGCGTTGCGGTCGTGCTGTCGAAGACGCGGGCGTTGCGGATGAGCGTCGTGCCTTTGAGGGGGTGCGCGAGGCGGGTTTGCATCGCGAGAACGACGTCGCTTTCGGCTTTCTTTTGCACGGCTTCAAGCGCGTCGGCGTTGGCTTCCCAGCCCTCCTCGATCAATTGCAGGAAGCCCGGCGCGATCATCGCGAACAGCCGTGGCTTCGCGTCGGTCGTGGCCCAGACGAATGTGGGCGTGAGGCCGACGCCGGTGATCGACATCAGCGCGACTTGGCGGCGGTCGTTTCCGCGGAGGACGCTGAGGCCCGCAACCTTGCGGATGCTGAGCGTGCCGCCGGGGATCAACGGCAGCTTGCCATCTGGCCGCTTGGCGATCGCGCCGAAGGTGACCGAGAAGCCCGCGGGGGTTCCGCCGAGCGGCGCGTAGAGCGCGGTGCCCGCGACGGTCATCTCGCCTTTGTCGGAGGTCGACTTCCATTCCGCCTTGTCGCCGTCGCGGCGGAAGGTTTCGTCGATTGGGGCGCCGAAGGTGGATGTGCCCTTCACCCCGTAGCGCACGTAAGTGCCGTCGGGGCCCAGCGTGAACTCTTCCTTCAGCTCGGGGCCGCGGCCGTTGTCTTTGAAGATGAAGTCGACGCGGGTGACGCCGTCGTCGCCTTGCTCGACGATCTGATGGCCCGCCTTCTTGCCGCCGTCGACGAGCGCGACGTAGCGCAGCCTTTCGGCCGCGTTGGCCTCGGCGCAAAGTGCGATCGCGAACGCGCAGACGAGCGCGGGTTTCATCCAGGTCATCGACAAGGTCCCTTTGTCACAAGTGAGCGCGCAGCAATAAGCGCGCTCATGGCCTCGCATCAAGTCAGGCTACTTCGGCGCCGGTGGAGCAACTGGTTCCGGTGCCGGCTGAGTTGCAGCTTCCGGCGCGGGCGCCACGGGCGGGGCGTCCGAAATTACAGGCGCCGCCGGTGCGACGGGTGGTGCGGGGGGAAGTTCGTTCAAGTGCTCCGCCTTCCAGTGCATTGCCATCGAGATGCGCGAGCGGCCCGACGGGTGGTCGAAGAAGACGAACTCCTCCCAGGGCGTCGGGTCGAGCTTGCGGTACTCGGAGAGCTTCAGCGCGGTGGTGGCAAAGCCATCGGGTTCGCGGGCGGCGTTCAGGCCGAAGATGTCGGCCTCGGCTTCGTTCGAGCGGACTATCGTGTTCGTGATCGGGGTTCCGACCAGGCCGATGACCGTCAACAGCATCGAGATAACCGCGATGCCCGCCGGGTCGGTGATGTCGCGAACGCCCCACATACCGCCGAAGATTCCGTTCAGCGCGTGGAAACCGAAATGCGCGAACGCGAAGGCGATCAGTGAGAGGATCGAAGCGTAGGCGATCATCTCGTTCACGTGACCGAGCACGTAGTGGCCCATCTCATGCGCCATGACGGCCCGCACCTCTGCGGGGGTCGAGCGATTCAACAGATTGTCGTTCAGCGAGATGCGCGTCGTGCTTAGGAAGCCTTGCACGTTCGCGCTGATACGCTTCGACTGTTTCGAGGCGTCGACTTCGAAGACATCGGTAACCGGTATGCCGTTCGCGCGGGCGAGCGACAGGATTTGCTGTTTCAATTCGCCGTCGCGCATGGGTTTGTAGTCGTTGAAAAGCGGCGAGATGAAGACCGGTGCGATCAACGCTGCGAACGCAAAGAACACCGACGTCGCGCCTGCGCCCCAGATCCACCACGTGCTCGGCGCGCGGCGGATGATGGCATAGAGACCCGTCAGGAAGAGGCCGCCTAGAACCAAACCGACGGCGAGGCCGATCAGATACTCGTTGAACCATTGCTGGTAGGTTTGGTTCGAAAGGCCGAATTCGTGTTCGCGTGTGAAGCCTTCGTACATCGTGAGCGGGAAGGTCAACGCGCTCGTCAAGGCCGTGAACAACACGATGAAGGCGAACGTTTGGAGCCAGCGCCAGGGCAGGATCCGCTCTGCGAAACTGCGCAGGCCGGACGCGATGCGCGTGAACAGGAGCAGCAACGACACGCTGATCGCGTAGAGGGCGTCGTAGAGGATTAGCCAGTAGCCGCCTTCGAAATAGGCGTCGGATTTTGCTTTGGCTTCGCCGGTGATCGTCGCCAAATAGGCGTCGGTTGCGGTATTCGGATCGAAGTCGGTGGCGTGCGCGGCAAGCGGCAGCAAAGCCAAGCACAGCAACGACAGAAGAACGGTACGATTGAACATTTAGCCCCCCACAAACTTGCCGCCAGCATAGGCGAGGCGCCGCGGTTTGGCGCGCGACAAAGCGCGGTTCACCGTGTTACGCGCATTGCGGTGCAGCGACGTTGCTCCTATTTTCTCAGCCATGCCGACCGAACAAGAGATCGCCGAACGGATCGCCGCCGCCGCGCAACGCGCGCTTGCAGAGGCCGAGGAGCGGCGCGCCCAGGAGGCGAAAAACGCGAAGCCGAAGCCCAAAGAACTCGGCGGTCCGAAGGGACCGGAGCCAACGCGGTACGGCGACTGGGAGCGCAAGGGAATCGTCAGCGATTTCTGAGGCTTAGGGGCATTCTGCACAAAATACAGCATCAATTCGGGCGTTACGGCGTTACATTGGCGGACTTGCGCGAAAAACGGTGTTACACGGGTGCTACATAGACGTTACTTGTAACGGGGTAAGCGTTCGCGATGTAGCGGTGCCGGCACCCAAGTTCGCGCATATGAGAACATATGTAGAACTTTTGCGCTCTGGAGTCAAGAAAGGCGCTCTGAATGAAAGCCGCTTCTGGCCGCGTTGAGCCAAAACCCTATCGGCTGATCGCGCTCGGCCGTTTGCCGGCTTCGACGCGCGATGCGATGGGCGACACGCTGGGGTCGTTTTCGGCGATGGCGCTCGAGCCCGGCTCGTGGCGCGCGAGCGGGCGTGGGGTTTCGGGCGCGTTGGTCACGCTCGGCGATCGCGGCTTCAACGTGCCGGAAGACGGTAAGTTCAGCGACTATGCGACCCGCGTGCATCGCATTGCGTTCGAGCTTAAGGGCGCGACGCTGACGTTGACCCCGCGCGCGACGCGCTATGTGCGCGACGAGAAAGGCGGGCTTACGACCGGGCTCGACCCGGGCCCCGGGACCACCAAACAATTCGGCGTGGCGTTGCCGAGCCCCGACAAGGGCGCCGGCGCGGGGCGGCTGTCCGTCGACGGCGAGGGTCTCGCACTTGGTGCCGACAAGCGGTTCTTCATCAGCGACGAGTTCGCGGCCAACATCTACGCCTGCGCGGCGGACGGGCGGATGACGGGCGTGATCACGCCGCCCGACGCGTTCGTGCCGGCGCGCAAGGGCACGGTTTGCTTCTCGTCGCGCGAGGAGAAGTTGGATCGCGGGCGTGGGGCAAACGATGGGTTCGAAGGGCTTTCGCTGTCGCCCGACGGCAAGACGCTGTTCGCGCTGCTGCAAGCGCCTTTGATGCAGGACCGGAAGGGCAAGCCCGCGTCGCGGCGCTACACGCGCTTGCTTACCTATGACGTTTCGGGGCGGCACATGCCGCGACACCCGAAGGCGCACTACGTCGTCGAGTTGCCGCTGTTCGGCGAGACGGAATGCGCGGAGGTGAACGAACTCGTGGCGCTCGGCGGCGGCAAGTTCTTGGTGCTGGCGCGCGAGAGTTTCGGGTTCGGCGCCAAGGCGCGTCACAAAAAGCGCGCGATCGCGTTCAAGCAGGTGATGGTGGGTTCGCTCGACGGGGCGACCAACATCGCGGGCACGAAGTACGAGCGCAAGGCGCGGTCGATCATCGACGGCAACGGATTGGACAAGGGGCTCAGCCCGGTGCGGCTTCGCCCGTTCCTCGACATCGCGGATGAGCCGGAATTGAACCGCGTGGGGTTGACGACGCGGGCGCGCTCGTGGCGCTACCGGCAGCTTTCGGCCAAGTGGGAGTCGCTCGTGCTGTCGCCGCCGCTCGACGCGAAGCGGCCGCGCGAACGGCTGCTCTTCATCGGCAACGACAACGACTTCCGCACGCGCCGCGGCTTCATGCCCGACGGCGCCTATGACGGCGGGTTCGAGCACGACAATTTGGTGCTGGTTTATCGCGTGACATTGCCGGGGTAGCCCTTGTCATCCCAGCCAAACGGAGCGCAGCGAAGCGCCGTCAGTTCTCGATGTCGATCAGGCGGCGGCAGTCTTTGCCGTCGCAGTTCGGCGGATTCAAGTCGACGTCGGGGGCGAATGCGATGGTGATGGGTTTGCCGGACTTCATGGCCGCGAGCGCTTTCATCAGCACCGTTTCGGCGACCGGTTGGTTCGTGTCGACGGCGAAGTAGCTGACCCCTTGGACTTTGTTGCGGCAGCGCACGTGCGTGCGGTCGCTAAACGCCATCACGTCACGCACGATGCAACGGAATGACGGCGGCGTGCCGTCGGGCGCGGCGCGCAACGTGCCCGACGCAACATCTTGGGCGGGTTGCATTTCGACGGCGCGCGGCATTGCCGGCTCTTCTTGCGGCGCGAGCGCCGGCGGCGCCGCTTCGCGTGCTTTGCGCAAGCTGCTGGGCTTCACGTCGTCGATCGGCTTCATCGTCGCGGAGCGGGGCTTTTCCCTGGGCATGGGCGTCGGGTCTCTCGGCCCGGCGGCGCGTGCGGGTTGCGCCTTGGGCTCAGACGGCGACATGGGCGCCGAGGTCAACTTTTTTGGTTCGGCGACGATGGGTGCGAGTTGCGGTGTTGCTGCCGGGATCACTTTCTTCGGCGGCGGCTTGGGCTCGGCGACTTGCGGCCTCGGCGGCGGCAACGGCGCGGTCAGTTCGGGGACGAAGAGTTCCGGCGTCGTCGGGAACGCGGGCTCAAGCGTCGGCGCAGGCGGGGGTTCGAGCGACGGCACTTCCGGCGATGTGTCCGTCGTCTTCATCGCGACGGGCGTTGCCTGATCGAGAATGTCCTGCGGCGATTTCGGTTCCGGCTTGGCGGGCGCGGGCTTCGGCGGCTCAGGTTTCTTCGGCGGTTGCTGCTGACGCAAGATGAGCGGAATCGTGACGGAGTCCGAAGTCGAACTCGCCTTCGATGTCGGTTTTGCCGAAACGGCCAAGGACGTCGCCGCCAAAAGGACGACGAGCCCCCACCAATGCCCCCGCATTGTCTTCCCCAAGTTGCGCGAGGGGATCCCCATTCCCCTCCCACGGGGGCTATTCACGCGCATTCGCCCGGCACACGTCAAGCGCGAAACGATCACACTGCCGGGGCTGGACCGCGCAAAATCATCAGTGTCGATGTCGCTGCCGCAAACAAGCGGTCGTTCTTGTCGACGAGTTTAGCCTCGGCGGTAACGATATCGCGGCCGCGGGTCACGACCTCGGCGGTCGCGGTGAGGCGGCCGGACTTCGCCGTGATGGCGCGGTGGTATTTGAGTTCGAGCGTCAGGCTCGTGAAACCCTGCCCCGCCTTCAGCGTCGAGTGGACGGCCGAGCCCATGACGATGTCGATGACCGTCGCGATGACGCCGCCGTGGACGGTGCCCAGCGCGTTGTAGTGGAACTCCGCCGGATCGAAGCCGCAGGAGACTTTGCCTTTCTCGGCGACGAGGTCCTCGGTCACGCCGATCAGGCTGCCCACAGGCGGCGGCGGGACTTTGCCTTCGGCCATCAGGCGCAGGAGTTCCAGGCCGGTGCGGCCTTGGGCGGCAGCCGCGATTTCGGCGGGATCGGCCCAGCGGTAGGTGCGTTCGTTCTTCATCGGTCCTCAAGGGCGTTTCGGGCATGCTAGGGGTTTGCGGGTTGCCGCGGGAGTCCAACGTGCAAGCGCTGTTTATCGGGCACACTTACGTCGACATCACGTTCCTGACCGACCATCTGCCCACGGGGGACGAGAAGGAGGTCGCGAAGGATTACGCGGTCGCGTTCGGCGGTAACGCGGTCACGGCGGCGTTCGCGTGCGCGAAGCTGGGTGTCGTGCCCGATCTCCTGACGACGGTTGCGGACGATTGGCTGGGGCGCATGTTCCTGGACATGGCGCGCGCGTATCGGATTTCGGTGCACGGGCGGAAGGTCGCGCGGTCGTCGCTCTCCTTCATCATGCCGAACGACGGGAAGCGCGCGATCGTGCGCTGCCGCGACGACAATTATCTGCATCCGTTTCCGGCGCTGAATTTGGACGGATGCAAAATGCTGCATCTCGACGGGCATCAGGGCGATGCGGCGATCGCTTATGCGAAGATGGCGCGCGAGCGTAGTATGCTCGTGTCGCTCGACGGCGGCGGGGTGCGGTCGAACACGATGGAGCTGCTGTCGTTCGTCGATGTTGCGATCGTGAGCGAACGGTTTTGCGAGCAGTTGGGGCGGTCGGCCGAAGCCACGCTCGATCTCTTGCGCGAGAAGGGCGTAAAGGTCGGCGGCGTTACGCGGGGCGAGCGCGGGTTGCTTTGGTATGAGGGTGCGGGGGCTCAGCGGCGGCTTGCGGCGATCCAGGTGCCCGAAGACCGGGTGATCGACACGAACGGCGCGGGCGATCTGTTTCACGGGGCTTATGTGTACGCGCGGCTCAGCCGGCCGCAGCAGAGCTGGGATTTTTGCTTCCGGTTTGCGCGGGCGGCCTCGGCTTACGGTGTCCAGTTTTTGGGCAATGAGGCGCGGCTGCCACGGGTAGATGACGTGTTTGCAACAGCCAAAGCGGCGGGTGACGTGCTGCCGCAGACTTGAAATCAGATGAAGAATGACAATTTGTCAGTTTACGGCTAAACCTAAGTCAAGCTGACGGAGACCCTCATGGCGACTGCCCCGACCTATCAGAAAGAAACCGCCGCCGCGGACGGCGTGCAATTCGAGAAGCTGGGGTACCGGCCGCTGACGGCAATCCGGGCGATCGGCAAGCTGCTGAAGAACAAAGAAGACACCGTGCAGGTGTTCGAGATCATGCGGGCGCTGTCCGGCAAGTCGATCCCGAACGGGTATGCGCGGTTGCTGGAGACGCCAGCCGGCGGGGCGATCGCCTATCGGCGCGAGGAGTTGGCCAAGATTTTGTCGGATCGTGCGTTCCTGGAGACTCTGCCCGCGGGCAGCGTCGGGCGCGCTTATCTGCAGTTCACGACGAGCGAGAACATTTCGGCGCAGGGGCTCATCGAAGAGAGCATGCGCGCGGGGAACCAGGACGTCGAGCGCTCGCATCCGTTCGCTTGGTACGGCCGGCGGCTGCGCGACGTGCACGATCTGTGGCACGTGCTGACGGGTTACGGGCGCGATGCGATCGGTGAGACCTGTTTGGTTGCGTTCTCGTACGCGCAGACAAAGTCGCTGGGCTTCGGCTTTATCGGTCTCGTCGGCGCGCTGAAGCTCAAGAAGGAATTGCCCAGCCAGCCGATGCTCAAGGCGGTTTGGCAGGCTTATCGCAACGGCCGCAAAGCCAAGTGGCTGCCCGGCGAAGATTATGTCGCGCTGCTGTCGGAGCCGTTGGAGAGTGCGCGGGCGCGGCTCGCCATCGCAGAGCCCACGACATATTTCGCGGTGCCGGCCGAATGGCGTAACGGCAACGGCAGCATGGTGCCTGCCGCGGCGTAACAGCCGCACTTGTCAATCTGACTGCTCAAGGCTCACTGTTGTCCTAAGAACGACAGTGAGCCTTTTCACATGACCTACAGCACAATTCGCTACACGACGCAGGCGCCGATTGCGCTGATCACGCTGAATCGGCCGGAGCGGCTGAACGCGTGGACGCCGCAGATGAGCCAGGAGATGGCGGATGCCATCGATCAGGCGAACAAGGATCGCGGGATCGGCGCGATCGTCGTCACCGGCGAGGGGCGCGGGTTCTGCGCGGGCGCCGACATCGAACACACGTTTAAGTCGCGGCTCGACGGGCGCGACCCCGGCGCGAACACCGCAAGCGGCATGGGCGGGCTTTCGTCCGGCCTCGATTGGATTTCGGTCGTGCGGTCGGCAAAGCCGCTGATCGCGGCGGTGAATGGGCCTGCGGTCGGGATCGGCGTCACGATGATCTTGCCGTTCGACATCATCATCGTGTCGGAGGCGGCGAAGCTCGGCCTTGTGTTCGTGAAGATGGGGATCGTGCCGGAGCTGGCATCGTCGCATTTCTTGGTCAGCCGCATTGGTTTCGCCAAAGCCAGCGACCTGATGCTGAGCGGGCGGCTGATTGACGGACGTGAGGCGGCGGAGATGGGGCTTGCCAATCATGTCACCTCGCCCGAGGCGCTACTGCCGAAGGCGTTCGAGATCGGCAAGGCGATTTCGGCCAACCCCGATCCAATGCTGCGCATGACGAAGGACCTGCTAACCAAGAATGCGTGTGAACAAGACATGACACTCGCGCAAAAGCGGGAGACGGACTACTTGCGCGCGTGCTGGGCCTTGCCCGAACACAAAGAGGCGGTCGAAGCTTTCCTGGACAAGCGCCCCGCCCGTTTCCGATAGTAGGGTTTGGTCAAGGGGTTTCGCATGCAGGACGTCTCGATCGTTGCAACTGCAAGCATCTTGCCGGAGATCGTGGTCACGAACCGCGATATCGGCCAGAGGCTGATCGACGGCGCGCATGCGCGCAATGTACGCGACGCAGGCGCCGAGGACACGGCGCGGCAACGTGCGGAGGTCATCGAGCAAAAGACGGGCTTGCGCGCGCGGCGGTTCTTTGCGCCGGAAGAGATGCCGGTCGACGTCGCGTTCGCGCTGCTTGAGAAGATGATGGACGAGCACGCGTGGGCGACACTGGACGCGATCATCGTATCGTCGTCGTCGACGCAAGGATTTCCCGGCATTTCACAGCAGGTCGTCGCGTTGGCGCGCGAGAAGTACGGCGCGCTGGCGCATCCGTTCGTGCTCGATATTTCGAGCAACGCATGCACGGGGTTCATGTATGCGTTGACGGTTGGCAAGAGCCTGGTCCAGGCGATGGGCTACCGGCGGGTCGCGTGCCTGGCGGTCGAGTTTTCGTCGCGCTGTATCGCTTACGACCCGAAGGCGTTCGGCATTTCGACGCTGTTCGGCGACGCGGCGGCCGGCGTGTTGCTGGAGGCGGGCGCCGAGGGCCTCGCCACGATCAAGGTCACGCGCGCGACGTCGATGATCGATGCGGGCACGATCGGCCTGATCAAGGGCGCCGGCATGCAGGCGAGCAATCCGACGCTCGAAGTGCCGCAGGACGTGCGCTGGTACATGGCGGGGCCGCCGGTTGCGGTCGGCGCGACGCGTATTCTGGTCGACGAGATCCATCGCTATATGAACGACGGGCATCAGATCGATTGGCTGATCCCGCATCAGGCCAATCTCACGCGCATTCTGATTCCGGCTTGCAAGTCGGCGGGGATCGACCCGTCAAAACTCTGCGCGTCGTTTGCCGAGACCGGCAACACGTCGAGTGCGAGCATCCCGTTGCTGCTCGATCAGCTGATCGCCGAGGGCAAGGCAAAGAAGGGCCAGAACGCGCTGATGATCGGGTTCGGCGCGAGCTTTGCGGTCGGCTCGGCACTCATCACGTTCAACTGAGCACCAACGTAGGGTTGGTGCTTTCACGCTAAAGCTGTGGCGCACTACCAAATCGTCCGGGGACGGACGGTTCGATCGCTACTTGTAGGGCCCCGCGTTTGGTAAACTCCGTGCACCGATGATTCGAGCATACGAATCACGACAAAGAAAAATGGTGCGGGTGCGGGATGAGCAATATCCACTTCAGGACGAAAATGCCTTTGACGGTCGACGCGTTCGCGGCGCCGGAACAGGATGTCGTGCCGCTGCAGTGGAGCATCCCGGCGTGGATCACGCTCGCCGCCGCGTCTTGGGCGGGCGTCTACTTCGTGTTTTCGCTGATCTTCTAGATCCTTAGCGTTCGCGGTAGCGTGCTCCACGCCCCTTCGGGGCTCGTGGAGTGCGACCTTGTCTATCAACATCGGCATCATCGGCGCCGCGCGCGTGGCGGTCTACGCGATGGTGGCGCCTGCGCGCGAGGTTGCGCGGGTAAAGGTCGCGGCGATCGCGGCGCGCGATCCGGTGCGGGCGCAGGCGTTCGCCGGTGAACACGGGATTGCGAAGGTGCACGCGTCGTACGATGCGCTGATCGCCGACCCTGCGATCGACCTCGTTTATGTGGCGACGCCGCCCGCGTTTCACGCTGCGATCGCGATCAAGGCGCTTGAGGCGGGCAAGAATGTGCTGGTCGAGAAGCCGTTCGCGATGAACGCGGACGAGGCGGGCCACGTGCTTGAGGCCGCGGCTCGGGCGGGGAAGCGCGTGTTCGAGGCGTTTCACTATCGCCACCACGCGCTCTGGCATCGGATCGTCGAGATCTGCCGCAGCGGCGCGCTCGGCCGGATCGTGTCGCTCGATGCGGCGTTTCATGCGCCGATCCCGAAGTCTGCGGACGAGTTTCGCTGGAACGCGCGCCTCGGCGGCGGGGCGCTGATGGATCTCGGGTGCTATCCGCTGCAGTGGGTGCGGGTTGCGACGGGGGCGGAGCCGGTCGTCGAGAGCGCGACGATGCGCATGGTCGACGGCGTCGATGCCGAGACGACCGCGATGCTGCGTTTCCCCGGCGGTGCGACGGCGACGGTGGCGTGCCGGATGGACGGCGATGCGTTCGTAGCGTTCCTCAAGATCGCCGGCGAGCGCGGGACGATCAGCGTGCTGAACCCGCTGGCGCCGCAGATGGGGCACAAGCTCGACGTCGCGATTGGCGGCGCGACGCGCACCGAGGTGCTTGAGGGGCCGTCGACGTTTGCGGCGCAGCTTCAGGCGGTCGCAGCGACGCTCCTCGATGGCGCGCCGTTTCCCCTGGCCGGCGACGATCCGGTGAAATCGATGACGATGATCGACGCGGTGCGGGCTGCGGCTACTTCCCGCGCAGCCAGCCGGTGACGCTGAGGCGGGGTGCGCGCGCGTAGGGGGCGACGTAGCTTACGAAGTGACGGATTCCGACCTCGAAGACGTTCAGTGCGTTGAAGCGCGGGACGTAGCCTTCGGCGACGTGGCCGTCTTCGTCCATGAAATGCAGGATGCCGCCCCATTCGGGCGACCACTCGGGCGTCAGGTTCAGCACGTAGGCCGCGATGCGTTTCTTGCCCGGGTCGAGATCGTCGTGGACGTGCAGGAATTGGCCAGGGCCATAGCGGGTCGCTTGCGCATCGGCGAAAGCGATATCGGGGCGGCCGGTTAGTTGGCGCATCGCGGCGAGGACGCGCGGGCTGTTCAGGAAGGCGACGATGGGCGCGAGCGGGTGGGCTTTGTCGCGGTGCGGCTCGCCCTGTTCGCTGAGGCGGACGTTGTCGAATTTGAACTGATAGCCTTGGGCGGCGGAGACCACGACACTGCGGTCGAGCGCTTCGGCTTGTTCGGCGGTCAGGGACGCTTTGATGTCGTCCGTGAGGTCGATGACTTTCGCGCCTGCGTTGATCACCGTGTTCCAGGCCGTCGTTTCCGCGAGCGCGCGGTAGGCTGCCTCCGCGTCGGCGCGCGCCATCAGGTCGGGGATGTGAATACGGCGTGCCTGCGCGAACAGGCGCGCATAAGCCGCCCAGTCGTGGCGGCTCGACAGCTCCCACTTCGCCTTGGCGTTCATCGCCCGGTCTCTCCCCTGCAAAGCAGGGTGCGGGTGGCGGCGGGTGGAGGCTATTCACGAGTGCGTCAAAGTTAGGCGATTCACGCGAACGTGAGCGGCTACGCTTTCGCGAATTCTTCGACGAGCTTTCCGAAATCTTCCATCGGCGGGAAGCCGTCGAATTTGTACGGTGCCGGCGTCGTCGCCCAACCGAGTTTCTCTTTCGTCACCGTTTCGATGAAGGGGGAGAACCAGCTGCAATCGTCAAACATCGTGGGGCGCACATTGACGAAGGCGTCCATGCCGGGGATGCCGAGGCGGGTGAACATCCACGATTTGCAGTGCGGGCAAAAGTTGTGATTCAGATCGGCGCCGTGCAACCCGCCGATCACCGTTTCGCCTTCGGTTACCCGGAACGCACCCTTCGGAATCAGCGCCGTCAGTGAGAAAGCGCTTGCGCTCATGCGCTGACAGCCGGTGCAGTGGCAGGCGGCAGTCATCACCGGGGCGGCGGTGACCTCGATCTTCACGCGGCCGCAGCGGCAGGCGCCGGTGAGGGGGAGCTTGGTGGGTTTCATGAGGGGTTCCTTCGATTGGCCGCCGATGGAAGCTTCGCAGAGCACAGTTCGATCGAAGATCAAAATGTGGCTTGCCGAGCCGTAGCTCGCGGACGCGTCGCCCGCCTTCGCCCAAGAGGGCTTCGGCGTGGCAGCCTTCGCACGCTTCGCGAGCGAAGGCTGGCGGATGGGGTGAGATTCGAACTCACGGTACGGTTGCCCGTACTCCGCATTTCGAGTGCGGTGCGATAGACCACTCTGCCACCCATCCGTAGTCCAGTGCGGGCGTGGTCCCTTGAGAGGGCGGGATGAATAGCCGAGGCGGCTTTCGGCTGCAAGAAAGGCGCTAGTCGCCGGTTAAGGCCACGATTTCGGCGCGGGCGCCCTGCCCTTGCGCGAGTTTTTCGGTGAGCCACGCCACGGCGGCGCTCCAGTCGGTGCCGAACGTGAACGGGGCGTTGCAGAGGATCAGGCCGGTCTTGCTCAAGCCCTCCACACGGCCAACATCGAGCGTCACCAACGTCAGTTTCTTGATGCCGGAGGTCAGCAGTTCAGCTTGGAAGCGGTCGAGTTCGCTTTGGTGCTTGATCGGGAACCAGAGTACGTAGGTGCCGGTCGGCCATTTGCGGTGGGCGGCGATGAAGGCGCGGGCCAGTTGTTCGAATTCGTCAGGCTCTTCGAACGGCGGATCGATGAGGACGAGGCCGCGCTTTTCGCGCGGCGGGACCAGCGTCAGCAGGCGTTCGTAGCCGTCGCCCGTCGCGACGCGCAGGCGTGGGTCGGCGCCGAGCGCGCGGCGTAGCGCCTCGCTGTCTTCGGGGTGAAGTTCGCAGGCGAAGACGCGGTCGTTTGCGCGGGCGAGTGCCAGCATGAGCGCCGGTGAGCCGGGGTAGGATTTGATCTCCGCACCGTTCATCTCGCGAACGACTTCGAGATAGGGTTGGAGCGCTGCGGGACCGCCGCCGTGGCCCAGACGCAGGATGCCGTCCTTGGCCTCCCCCGTCTTGCCGGCCGCCACACCGGTCAGGTCGTAAACGCCGGCCCCCGCGTGGGTGTCGATCAGGGCTAAGGGTGCTTCCTTTTGCTGCAGGTAGCGCACGACCCAGGCCAGCACGCCGTGCTTCAGCACATCGGCGAAGTTTCCGGCGTGATAGGCGTGGCGGTAGTTCATGAAACTGGCCGAATTCCGGGGCTTTCCGCCTTGACAGTGGTGGCGCGGGTCATCATAAGTGCGCCCCTCTTGGGCGACGCTGGTTTTCGCACCGGCGGCCGCCCTGATCAATTGCAGACGAAAGACGGCTTCAAATGTTCGCGGTCATCAAGGCCCAAGGCAAACAATACAAGGTCGCGCAGGGCGACGAGCTCACGATCGACCGCTTGGCGGGCGAAAAGGGCGCGAAGGTTTCGCTCGGCGAGGTGCTGATGCTGATCGACGGCGGGAAAGCCACCGTCGGAAAACCCGTGCTCAGCGGCGCCAAGGTCGAAGCCGAAATCGTCGACCACTCGCGCGGCGACAAGATCAAGGTGTTCAAGAAGCGCCGCCGCAAGAACTATCATCGCACGCGTGGCCACCGTCAGGATCTGACGACGGTGAAGATCACGGCCATCAAAGGGTAGGGCGTCATGGCACACAAAAAAGCCGGCGGTTCGTCACGTAACGGACGCGATTCCAATCCAAAGTATCTCGGCGTGAAGCTGTTCGGCGGCCAAGCGGTGGTGCCGGGCAACATCATCGTGCGTCAGCGCGGTACGAAGTTCCATGCGGGCGCGGGCGTCGGCATGGGCCGCGATCACACGCTCTACGCGCTCGTCGGCGGGAACGTTGCGTTCAAGCTCGACTCGCGCGGCCGCCAAGTCATTTGGGTAAAGCCGGCGGCGGCAAGCGCATAAGGGGCGGTCCACCATATCGACCGCACCCGGACTAAACGGGATGGCGGTCCAGAAGTTTCAGAGGGAGATGGTTCGCCATCTCCCTCTTTTTTTCTCCCTCGCCTGTGACGGAGAGACGTGTCGTGACGAAGTTCGAACCGATTGTGACCGAGCGTTTGGTGTTGAGGCCGTTTGAGGCGCGCGACCGCGTACGCCTGATCGCCCTCGCCAACAATTGGCGCGTCGCGAAGAACCTCGCGATGCTGCCCTACCCGTACACCGAAGAGGCCGCCGACACGTGGCTCGGGATGCAAGAGGGCTTATGGGCTGGGGGCAAGAGTGTCACGTTGGTCATCGCGCTCGACGGCGAGTTGATCGGCGGGATCGGCGTCGGCGTGCGCGATCACGGCGACTGGGAGCTCGGCTATTGGCTGGGCCAGCCGTATTGGAATCGCGGCTACGCGAGCGAGGCGGCTAGGGCGTTGTGCGACTATGGATTCGACGAGCTCAAGCTCGACAAGATCGTGGCGGGGCACTACCCGGACAATCACGCGTCGGGGACGATCCTCACCAAGCTTGGCTTTCGCTACACGAAGGAGACAATGCGCCACTGCCTGGCGCAGCGCGGGAAGGTGAAGTGTCTCGATATGGTGCTGCCGCGGGAACGGTGGTTGGCGTTGACGGGCGGCCGCAGCTGCGAAATGGCGGCCTCTTGAGTCGGATTGGCGCGGGCGGGCTCAAATCCTGCCGGCGCCTTCACCTTGACGGTTAAAACAGACTCGCGAATTTCGCCTGTTCGTACTACTTAGAGGGGTGCTCAGGCGGCGCCTTTGGGGATTGGCGGCCGCGGTGGGCGAGCAACCCCTCACGCTCGTGGCGCCATGAAGTTTTTGGACCAGGTTAGGCTCTTTATCAAAGCCGGCGACGGTGGCGCGGGCTGCGTGAGCTTTCGCCGCGAAAAATTCATCGAATTCGGCGGGCCGGATGGGGGCAATGGCGGGCGCGGCGGGCATGTGATCCTGCAGGCGACGCACAATCTGAACACGCTCATCGACTATCGCTACCAGCAGCACTTCAAGGCGAAGAAGGGCACCGGCGGCATGGGCTCGAACCGCACTGGCGCTGGCGGGGACGACGTGACGCTGAAGGTGCCGGTGGGCACGCAGGTGTTCGCGGAAGACAATCAGACGCTGCTCGCGGACCTCACGCGGGCGGGCGAGGAGTTCATCATTGCGCGCGGCGGCGAGGGCGGGCTCGGCAACGCGCACTTCAAGAGCGCGACCAATCGCGCGCCGCGCAAGTCGACGCCCGGGACCGAGGGGGAAGAGAAGACGATTTGGCTGCGCCTGAAGCTCATCGCCGATGTCGGGATTATCGGGCAGCCGAATGCGGGCAAGTCGACGTTCCTTTCGACCGTCACCAGTGCGCGGCCGAAGATCGGCAACTATCCGTTCACGACGCTTCACCCGCAGCTTGGTGTCGCGGCGATCGACGGAATGGAGTTCGTGATTGCGGATTTGCCCGGGTTGATCGAAGGCGCGCATGAGGGCGTGGGGCTCGGCGACCGGTTCTTGGGCCATGCGGAGCGGTGCAGCGTATTGCTGCATCTCGTCGACGGCGGCATGACGGCGGCGGAGATCGCGAAGGCCTACGTTCAGGTGCGGCGCGAGATCGAGGCTTACGGCCACGGGCTGGAGAACAAGCTTGAGATTTTGGTGCTCAACAAAGCCGATCTGATGACCAGCGGCGACGTCGAGCGAAAACGACGGGCGCTCGCCGAAGTCGCTGGCGTCAACGCGATGATGATGTCGGGCGTGCAAGGCGATGGCGTCACCGAGGTGTTGCGCGAGATCGCGGTCGCGCTCGCCTATCACCGGCGGGACAATCCGGAGGCGTTTCGCGCCGATCCCGACGGCGTTCGTCTGATCGAGCGGCAGGAGGAGCCTGAGGGCTTGCCGACCGAACGCGGGTGGACACCGTGAGCGGTAAGCTCACATCCGCGAAAACACTCGTCGTCAAAATCGGATCTTCAACACTGGTGGACGCGGCGACGGGTGCGCTGGCGCGCGATTGGCTCGACGCGTTCGCGGCCGATGTCGCGCGGGTGAAGGCGCGGGGGCAGCAGGTGGTGCTGGTGTCGTCGGGGGCGATTGCGCTCGGGCGGCGCAATTTGAAGCTCGCATCTGGCGGTTTGAAATTGGAGGAGGCGCAGGCTGCGGCTGCTGTCGGGCAGATTGCGCTGGCGCGGGCGTGGAGCGAAGCTCTGGCGGCGCATGGGCTGACCGTCGCGCAGGTGTTGCTGACGCTGGGCGATACGGAGAGCCGGCGGCGGTATTTGAACGCGCGCTCGACATTGAAGACATTGCTCGCGATGGGCGCGGTGCCGGTGATCAACGAGAACGACACGGTGGCGACGGCCGAGATTCGCTTCGGCGACAATGATCGGCTGGCCGCGCGCGTAACGGGGATGATCGAGGCGGATTGTTTGGTGCTGCTCTCCGACATCGACGGGCTTTACACGGCCAACCCGCGCACGGATGCAGACGCGAAGTTCATTGCCGAGGTGCCCGCGATCACGCCCGAGATCGACGCGATGGCGGGGGCGTCCGGTTCCGACATGGGGTCGGGCGGCATGACGACGAAGATCATGGCGGCGCGGATCGCGACGGATGCGGGCGCGAACATGGTGATTGCGAACGGGAGTTTGCGTCCGCCGTTGAAGGCGATCGAAGACGGGGCGCGCTGCACGTGGTTCCTCGCGTCGGCCACGCCCGCGGCTGCGCGCAAGCGGTGGATCTCCGGCACGCTGAAGGCGGCTGGGAGCATCACGATCGATGCGGGGGCGGCGACTGCGCTGGCGCAGGGCAAGAGTTTGCTGCCGGCCGGCGTCGTTAGCGTGGAGGGTGCGTTCGAGCGCGGCGACTGTGTTGTCGTTAAGGATTCGACCGGCCGCGAAGTGGCACGCGGGCTTGCCGCGTACGGCGCGGACGATGCGCGACGGATTGTGCGCGCGAAAAGCGGCGACATCGAAGCGCTGCTCGGCTACCGTGGGCGCGCCGAGATGATCCACCGGGACGACATGGCGCTGGTGCGCTGATGAATGCGCCGCATACGCAAGACGTCGACGAATTGATGACGCGCATGGGCCGCGCCGCGCGCGAGGCGTCGCGCGTGCTCGCCAAGGCGGACAAGAGCCAGCGGGCGGGAGCGCTGGTCGCGATGGCGAAGGCGATCCTCGCTTGCGAGAAGCAGATTCTGGCCGCCAACGCGCGCGATATCGAGCTTGCGAAGACGGCGGGGTTGAGCGCCGCATTCATCGACCGGATGAAGCTTTCGTCCGACGCCGTCAAAGCGATGGCGAAGGGGATTGAAACCGTCGCGTGGTTGCCCGATCCGATCGGCGATGCGGAAGCGGAGTGGACGCGCCCGAACGGGCTGAAAATTGCGCGCGTGCGCGTGCCGATCGGGGTGATTGGCATCGTTTATGAGAGCCGGCCGAATGTGACGGCGGATGCGGCGGCGCTTTGCATCAAGGCGGGGAACGCCGTGATCTTGCGCGGTGGGTCGGAGGCGCTCGGCTCGGCACGTGCGATCCAGACTGCGATCGGCGAGGCGCTGGAGCGCGTGAGTTTGCCGAAGGATGCGGTGCAGGTCGTGCCCACCGCCGATCGCGTCGCTGTCGGGCGGATGCTGGCGGGCCTTGAGGGCAACATCGATCTCGTCATTCCGCGCGGCGGCAAGAGCCTGGTCGCGCGGGTGCAGAAGGATGCGCGCGTGCCTGTGCTCGCGCATCTGGAAGGCAACTGTCACGTCTATGTCGACAAAGCCGCCGACCTGCAGAAGGCGCTCGACATCGTGCTGAACTCAAAGATGCGGCGCGTGTCGGTGTGCGGGGCGGCGGAGACGTTGCTGATCGATGCGGCGGGGGCGGGGCGGTTGCTCCGGCCGCTGGTTCTTGCGTTGATCGATGCGGGTTGCGAGGTGCGCGGCGACAGGATCGTGCAGACGGTCGATCCGCGCGTGGAGGCAGCGGACGACGACGATTGGTACACCGAGTATCTCGACGCCATCATGGCCGTGAAGGTGGTCGAGGGCGTGGACGCCGCGATTGCGCATATCGCGAAGTACGGGTCGGCGCACACTGAGTCGATCGTGACCGAAGACAAGGCGGCGGCTGAGACGTTCTTGCGCGAGGTGGACAGCGCGATCGTGCTGCACAATGCATCGACGCAGTTCGCGGACGGGGCGGAGTTTGGCTTCGGCGCAGAGATCGGGATTGCGACCGGGCGGCTGCATGCGCGCGGGCCCGTGGGCGCGCGGGAACTCACCACCTACAAATACGTCGTGCGGGGCAATGGTCAGACACGACCCTGACGCGCTGCCGCCGCCGGTCGTGGCGCTCGCGCGCGACGGCGGGCGCATCGGGCTGTTGGGCGGGTCGTTCAATCCGGCCCATCAGGCGCACCGGCATATCAGCTTGATTGCTTTGAGGCGGCTCAAGCTCGACGCGGTGTGGTGGCTGGTGTCGCCGCAGAACCCTTTGAAGAGCACCACCGGCATGGCTTCGCTCGAGCGCAGGCTCGAAAAGGCTCGCGAGGTGGCGGCGCATCCGGACATTCATGTCAGCGCGGCCGAGACGGTGCTCGGCACGCAGTACACGATCGACACGCTGGAAGCGCTGACCGCCAAGTTCCCGAAGGCGCATTTCGTGTGGCTGATGGGCGGGGACAGTTTGGCGTCGTTTCATCTTTGGCGGCGGTGGAAGGCGATCGCGAAGCTGTTGCCGATCGCCGTGGTCGCGCGGCCGGGGTTCACCATCCGCGCGCTGGCGAGCCCGGCCGCGCAGTTTCTGGACGACGCGCGGATCGACGACAAGCAAGCGGCCACGCTCGCCGAGCATGCGGCGCCGGCGTGGACGTTCCTGCGCGAGCGGTTGGATCCGACCTCCGCGACGGCGCTGCGCAACCGCGGCGTGTGGCGCTAGGGCCGCATTTGCCATTCGATTTTTCCGCTGAAATCAAGGCCGATCGCGTTCACTTTGATTGAATTCTCGCGGGAATGTTCATCGTGTGGTTCACCGAACTGTGTTAGCGTTTGATGGTCGAAGCGATGCTTCGGCAAGCGGGTCTTTCTCGAACACGAGGATGTCGGCTCTGGTCCTGACGGTGCATCTCAAAGCGTTTTGGTTGCCCACGGATTGGCGTTGCCCGCTCAACCGTTCAACCGAAGGAGTGCACCACTGACCCTCAAGCGTACGACCCGCACTTCGCGGGCGAAGTCACCAGTCACCTCGCCGAAGCGCAAAGCACCGGCGAAAAAAGCGGCGGCGCCGAAGGCTGCGAAGCGCGCGCCCGAAGCCAGCCAAAAGCTGCTCAACGTCGTGCTGAAGGCGCTCGACGGCGACAAGGCCGAAAACATCGTGGCGATCGATCTTGCCGGGAAAACGCCGATGGCCGACTTCATGGTCGTGGCCAGCGGGCGGTCGAACCGTCACGTCACCGCGATCGCGGAGCACTTGACGGAAGAGCTGAAGAAACACGGCATCAACGGCCGCGCCGAAGGTTTGCCGCAAGGCGACTGGGTGCTGGTCGATGCGATGGACATCATCGTGCACGTGTTCCGGCCGGAAGTGCGCGCGTTCTACAATCTCGAGAAAATGTGGGGCGACGGGGCCGCGGTCGCTGCCGAAGCCGTGTAGCCACCCTTGGCGCTCGCGCTCGACATCTTGGCCGGCGGCCGGGCGAAGGCCGCGCCGGAAACCGAACTTGCACACGCCTATTTGCAGCGCGCGCGGGACGCGGGGCGCGCGCTCGGTTTGAGTTCGTTCGTGCTCAGCGAGTGGGACGAGCGCAAGCCGGAGCGGCTGATCGACGCTTGCGCAGGCGGCGTGCTGTTGGTCGCGCTCGACGAGCGCGGCAGTTCGCTCACCAGCGATGCGTTCGCGAAGCAGATCGCACGCTGGCGCGACGTGGGCGAAGCGCGCGCTCTGTTCGTGATCGGCGGACCGGACGGCTTACCCGACGATGTGAAGCGCCGCGCGCAGATGACGCTCGCGTTCGGCACGCAGACATGGCCGCATCTGCTCGTGCGCACGATGCTGGCCGAACAACTGTTCCGCGCGGTGACGATCCTCGCCGGGCATCCGTACCACCGGGCTTGAGACAGGCGCTTGTTCTGCGTGGCTGTAGAGTTCCACTTCGTCATGCTTTTTGCGCCGCTAGCCAAACCATCGAGTCGCCGGGTATGTCGCGGCGTTTGGAGTCACAGATTGTGAATCCCGCTTTGGTGAGCAGCGATTGGACCTCTGCGACGGTGCGGAACGTATAGATGCTCGCGGGGAAGTTCAGCGTCACCCGCTTGTCTTCTGCCGGTCTGAAGCCCAGGACGAATCTGCCGTGCGGTCTGAGAACGCGCGCGATTTCGCGCAAATGCGGCTCGGCCGGGTTCCAAAAATAGAGCGTGTGCATCGCCATCGCCCGGTCGAACGAGGCATCCGAGAACGGCAACGCGTCGCTGCGTGCGTGCTGGACGCGAACCCGGTCCGCGCCGATCAGCGCGCGATGATCGCGTGCGGCAATGCGAAGCGCGACGGTGGAGTTGTCGACTCCGACCGCAAGACCGTCCGGGGCCAGGGCCGCGATTGCGCCGAGGGAGCGGCCATGACCGGTTCCGACATCGAGCACATGATGGCCCCGCTTGAGGCCAAGGAGCTCGATTGCCTGTTTGTTGTCTGCCGCGGTCTCGCTGGCCATCAACCGCGCGACTATCGCGCCAAGAAGCCCGTGCGGATGACGCCCTTGGAGTGCGATGAAGTCAGGTCGGCGCATCAGTTTGCCTTTCCTTCAATCGTCGCTCGCCGCTGGCGCCAAACAAGTATCGGCCAGAGAAGCGGCGACAAGATTTGAGCAAGCACATCTCCGGGGATCGGATTCTGCGCGATGCCAACGCTTTCAAGCTTGTGCTTGTTGGGATGGCGAAACGTGCCGAACAAGTGGTCGGGTAGCATCGTGCCCGGCGACAGGTTCGAACGGCCAAGCTCGACATCTATTTCGTGGTGCAGACGATGAACGTCTGGCGTCGCGAAGAAATTGTGCACGAGCGCCGGCATCGGCATGTGGACGTTCGAATGGTTCAAGTTGCCCAGGACATTGAGCAGGGCCGCGTACCAGATGATCACTTCGGCGCCTGCACCCAGCACGATCAACGGCGCGCTGACAACGGCGAAACGGATCGTGCCTTCGAGGAAGTGGAGCCTGCCCGCCTTGAAGACATGCATCTTATCGGGATTGTGGTGCAGCGCGTGAACCGGCCACAGGAACGGCACATGGTGATAGGCCCAATGTTTCGTCCAGTCGGCAAAGTCCGCGATGACAATTGCAAGCAGAACTTGCGCCCATAGCGGCCAAGACGCCGGCCAAACGCCACCCTCGAAATGCGCGGAAAGGTAGGCTGCCGCGGTGGCGATCGTTGCGGAGAGTGCGATCTCGCCGAGTCGTGGGCCGACGACGCTCAGCAAAGCACCGTGGATCAAGTCGTTGATCGATTGGCCGTCGCGCCACCACGCCCATTCCGGCTTCAAGGGAAACATAATCTCGAGCAATGCGATGACGATCATATTGACGACCGTCATTGCAAGTAGCGACACGCCCGGTTCGATCCCAGCGCTCAGCAACGTCTCGAACGCTGCAAGCGAACCGACGAATACAATTGGGAACACGGAGCCTTTGACGAGCGCGAGCATTCTAGGCGCGCTTCACGTCGGGCGCGGACCCGGCGTCTTTACACGTCGCGAATTCGTGTTCTTTGCCCACCGCCAGCGCGTAGTGTGCGTAGTAGTCGGGATGCTCGGTGCCCATCCAGCGGTCCCACCAGGTAAAGTAGAGGCCGTAGTTCCAGTGAGCTTGGCTGTGGTGCAGGTCGTGGTGCGTGGTCGTGGTTAGCCAATCGAACAGGGGGCGACCGTCGCGGCGGGCTGGCATGATCTCGTAGCCGGAGTGGCCGAGCGTGTTGCGCACGATTTGGTGCAGCACGAACAGGCCGACTGCCGGCCACGGCGTGGGCACCAGGATCACCCAGAGCGGCACGAACGCGCCCATCAACGCGGCTTCGCCCAGGTCGAAGCTGTAGGCGGTGAACGGCGAGGGGTTGTAGCTCTTGTGGTGGCGGCGGTGGAGCCACCGGAACAGGCGCGGGTCGTGGATCGCGCGGTGGGTCCAATAGAAGTAGGCGTCGTGCGCGACGATCATCAGCGCAAGGCTGACCCAGAACCAGATCGGGCCCCATGAGGTCGCAATCGCGTGGCCGTGCAGCCACCCTGCCCGCTCCAGCACGAACGGGATCAGCGCGATGGTCGAGAAGATCGCAACGGAACGAAGCGAGATCAGGAACTCGGTGACGAGCTGTTTCGCCGGGGGTGTGTCCGGGCGGATCTTGCGGTTCTTGAGGATGTTGCCGCCGAGGACGATCCAGAGGCCCGCCCAAACCGCGATCGAAAAGACGGCGTAGCGGGTCGTGTCGGTGGTGACGTTCGAAAGCCACTGTTGGCTTAGGGCGGTGAGGAAGTCGGGCATCGGTTCGCTCCTTCGGTGGAGGCGCGAACATGGGTGGCGGCCGCCCGGTCCGTCTCACCGTTGGCGGAAAAGCTTGGCCGTTTTCGGAATCAGCCAGCGATTTCCGGTTTCGGCGAGAGGATTTGAGCCTGGTCAAAGGCGTTTGGCGCAGGCGCGGTAGAAAACGTCCTCCAATTTGGAGACCGGGCGATGGCGATCAGCCGGCGGAGCGCCTTGTGGCTGGCCGGGACGGCGGCGGTCCTGGCGACCGGGGGTGCTGGCGCGTGGGGAGCGTTTTCGACCGATTTGGAGCGAGCGCGGGCGCGGCTTGCGGGGCGGAGCCAGATCGCACGCAGCCGGTTCGGGCCGGTCGAGTATGCGATCGCGGGACGCGGACCTCCGGTGCTGATGGTGCATGGGACCGGCGGCGGATTCGATCAGGGGCTGAGCTTCACCGAGCGGCTTGTTGCGTTGGGCTATCGGATCATCGCGCCGTCACGTTTCGGCTATTTGCGGTCGGCGATGCCGGACGACCCGTCGTCGGATCACCAAGCGGACGCATTTGTCGATTTGCTGGATGCGCTCGGCATCGACAAGGTTCCGATGCTGGGCGGATCGGCCGGGGCGCTTTCGGCAATCGCTTTCGCGATCCGCCATCCGAACCGTTGCTCGGCGCTTGGCGCGCTTGTACCCGCGACCTTCGTTCCGAACCGTCCGCCGGTAAGGCCGTCCGCGATTGGGGCTGCGATCATGGAATACGGGCTCAAGTCGGACTTCTTGTTTTGGTCGGGCCTCAAGCTTGCGCCCTCGTCGTTGACGGCGGCGTTGCTCGCGACCGATCCGGCCGTCGTCGAGGAAGCCGACGCGACGGAGCGCGAACGCGTGCGGCGAATCCTGCGGGAGATCTTCCCGGTGAGCGCGCGGGCGCAAGGCCTGTTGAACGATGCGAAGCTCGCGGGCAATCCGGCACCGCAAGCGCTCGAAAAAATCCGGGTGCCGACGCTTGCGGTTTCACTTGAAGACGATCGCTTCGGCACGTTCGAAGCGGCCAAGCACATCGCGACCACTGTGCCTGGGGCGCGGCTGGTTTCATGGCCACGCGGCGGTCATGTGTGGGTCGGGCACGACGAGGCGATGTTTGCCGAGGTCGACGCGTTTCTGCGCGGCGCCGCGGCGCGCAACGCCGCTTAGTTTGCCGGTTGGCCGCCACTCGTCGGCGCCGCAGTCTCGAGCGCGTCGCGGCGCCATTGGGTGGGGGTTTTACCCGTCGCTTCCTTGAAGGCGCGGTTGAAGGGGCCGAGCGAGCCGAAGCCGAGGTCGAAAGCTATCGCGGCAACCGTTGTGCGGGATTGGGCGGGGTCGGCCAACGTTGCCTTTGCCGCCTCGATCCTTCGGGTGTTCACGAACGCCGCGAAATTGCGATGGCCCAGATTGTCGTTGATCAGGCGGCGCAGGCGGTGTTCGGGCACGCCGACCTTTTCGGCGAGGCTGCCAATGGTCAGGTTCTCGTCTTTCCAGGCGGCGCCTTTGTCCATCACCTCGGCCAGTCTCTCCAGCGTGATGCGGTCGGCGGGGTCGATGCGGGGGGCGTCGAGCGCGGCCGGGGTCGCCGGCATCGCGCGGCCGAAGATCGCCGCGCGTGTCTCCAGAAAGACGAAGCTGCCGGCCAAGCAGAACAGCGCCATGACGCCGCCGCCGACGAGGCTGTACCACCACGCCTCGACGCCCATGCTTTCGCCGATCTCAATGAACGACATCACGATCACATAGATCGTGACGACGCCCAGGAACGGCCCACGTAGGCGGCGACGCGCTTCGACGAGATCGCCGCGCCAACTGTCGTAGATGACGTAAAGCACATGTAGCGCCAGCGCGACCTCGATCAGGTTGTGAACGATCCATACAGCACTGCGGACCGGAGGTTCGGTTGCGAGACCGACGAAGCCGACCGCCGTCAGCAGCGCGGCGGGCCCAAGCAATTGCGCCGTGATCGGACGGTCCTGAAACAGCGTGATGACGAACAGCCAAAAATAACCGGCACCGCCGAGCGACAGCAATGTGAACGGCGCGTCATAGAGGCCCAGCATCGGCCGCAACACATGCGACGAGTTCACGACGTAGGCGATCGTGCTCAGGAAGAACAACGAGCCCGCGACGCGCAATGACTGGTTCGTGCCCGCACGGAAGAACGCGACGCCGCTCGCCGCGAGCGCGCCGATCGCGATGCCGCGCAGGAGGAATTCGACGAGGACGACGGGGTCGTGCATACCGCATCGCAATAGCGCCCCCCGTCTGCTTCGCGCAAGCGCGGACTTCCGTGGCTCGCTACCCCGCCGGAAGTGTCCGCACGGCGTTGTGAACGCCACCCGCAGCTGACATGCCGCCGCGGGCAGCGGTAGAGTTGCCGATCCGGATCGGAGGGCGTGATGAGACCTTTCACTCTGTTGATCGTGGCCGTCGTTGCGACGGTGTTCTTCTTGCCGGCCCGCGCCGACGACTTCACAGGCGACATGGCGAAGCTGCGCGCGTTCCTCGATGCCGATGCGTCTTATGCGCGCGAAGAGCGCGCTGCGGCGGAGGCAGAGTTTGCAAAACTCAAAGCGCAGGCCGCGAACATGTCGCCAGCTGCGTTTCAGTTGGCGGTCGCCCGCATCACGGCGCTGGCACGCAATGGGCACACGCTGCTTGCGACCGGCGTGTGGCAGCACCAGTTCAATCGCGTGCCAGTGCGGGTGCACTTCTTCGCCGACGGCCTTCGGGTCGTGCATGCGCCAGATGCGATGCGCGAGCTCTTGGGGGCACGGGTGACGGCGATTGACGGGAACAGCGCGGATACGTTGCGCACGGCCTTCGGCACCTACTACGGCGGTCGAGAGGGTAAGCGGGACGAGTGGGCGCCATTTCTGTTGGAGTCCCCGGCGCTGCTGCATGCGGCGGGTTTGGGCAAGAGCGCCGAGCGTAGCATTTGGCAATTTGAGTTGGCGAACGGCACGAAGGTGTCGCGCGAACTCACCGGCGCGATGGATCCGCCGAAGGGCGAGATTTTCGATTTCTTCGACCACTCGCGGCTTGTCACGTTCGCGGCGGAGAATGCGCCGGCCGTACCGTTTTATTTGAGTTCGCCGGGCAAGGCGTTCCCGAGCACGGTGCACGCCGACCTTGACGCCTTTCACTTTCAGCTGCGCATCAACAAGTCGTTCTACGATCAGAAGATTGAGAAGTTTTTCGCGGCGGCGCGCGCGACGCTGAAACAGGCAAAACCGCAACACGTCATCGTCGATCTGCGACTCGACGGCGGCGGCGATCTCAACACGACGCGCGATTTCTTGCAGGCGTTGCCGTCGCTGGTGCCGGGGCGCATCTTCATTCTGACATCGGGGCGCACGTTCTCGGCTGGAATCTCTAGCGCCGGCTATCTGAAGCAAGCAGCACCTTCGCGCGTCACGATCATCGGCGAGCCGGTCGGCGATCACCTTGAGTTTTGGGCCGAGGGTGGGTTGATCGCGCTTCCGGTGTCGAAGGCCTATCTATTGCCGGCGACCGAGCGACACAATTACGTCACCGGCTGTCCGGAGGAGGATTGCCACAGTTCCATTCGCGAGGAGCCGATCCGCGTGACGTCGCTTGAACCCGACATTGCGGCACCGCTCACCTATGCCGACTATCGCGCCGGGCGCGATCCGGCGCTTGAGGCCGTGCGCAAGGCGCTGAGCAAGTAGCTTGCGCCGAGGCGCGTGTGTCCCGACAATGCGGCTTCGCGCGTTGAAGGAGACCTCATGTTTGCCCTTAAACTGCGTTGCGGCGCGGCGCTGCTGACGGCCGTTGTCTTCGCCGCCGGCGCATCGGCCGGCTCGGCCGTGCCGCGCGGGACCTATGTGTGCACCGTCGAACAGACGGCGGGAATCGGGGCGGAGATGCAGGAAGGGGCCGATCCGCCTGCCGCCTTTATCGACAAGCGCGTGACGCGATTTCGGATTTCGGTGACGCCGCAGCTGAAGCGCGCGAAGGCGCGCGTCGTGGAGACGGCGCGGACAGGTGAGGCGGTTTCCGTTCTGCACGGTGCTTATGTGGGTGACGGGTGGAGGTTCGCGGCCAGCAAGGAGCAGGCGTTCTTGCGGCTCGACTTCATCGGCGAGGCGGGGTGGCTTTGGTTCTATCACGCGGGCTTCGAGAAGCCGGACATCGACCATCTTAACCTCACGGTCCGCTCGGGCCCGTGCGAGCCGGCCAAGTAGGCAGCGCTTGGCATCGCGGCGCGTGCTCTGTAGCTTTGCTTTCACTTCGCCTTTCTCCTGAAAGCGGCCATGGCCGACGACGTCCAAACGCGCAAACTCGCTACCATCGTGGCCCTCGACGTCGCCGGGTACTCGGCGCGGACAGAGGCCGACGAGGCGCGCACGACGGCGGAGGTGGCCGCCCTTCGCAAAGTGATCGAGAGGATCGCAGCGAAGCACGGCGGGCGGGTGTTCAACACAGCGGGCGACGGCTTCATGCTGGAGTTCGGGTCGAGCCTTGCGGCCGTTGAGGCTGCGTTCGAGCTGGCGGAGACTTGCGAGCCGAAGGTTCGTGTCGGCGTTCACCTCGGCGACGTCGCGGTGCAGCCGAACGGCGACCTGCTCGGGCACGGCGTCAATGTCGCGGCGCGGTTGATGGCGCAGTCGCAGCCTGGGGCGGCATTGGTCTCGGCGACCGTCAGGCAAACGATCCGCGGCCCGCTTGCTGAGCGGCTGGTTTCGCGCGGACTACTCAAGCTCGACAAAATGGCGGAGACGATCGAGGCGTTTGCGCTGGCCGCCGTCGCGTCGGCGATGGTTGCGGCGCCGCCTAAGAGTGCGGAGCCGCTCCTTGCGGTGCTGCCATTCGACAATCTGTCGAACGATCCGGAGATGCAGTTTTTCTCCGACGGCGTGAGTGAGGAGATCTTGCATGCGGTCGCGCGCGCGAAGGGCTTGCGGGTGATCGGCAAAGGGTCAAGCTTCCAATTTCGCGGCGCCGACAAGTCGGCGCGCAAGGTGCTCGGCGAGTTGCACGCCACGCATATGCTCGACGGGTCGGTGCGGCGCTCCGGGAATCAGCTTCGCGTCAGCGCGCAATTGGTCGAGACCGGCAGCCAAACCACGTTGTGGTCCGAGCGCTACGATCGTGCGCTCACCGATATCTTCGCCGTGCAGGACGAAATCGCCGGCGCCATCGCGCGGGCGCTCGAGACGGCATTGCCGGCGCTCTCGCGGCGGCCGGTCGATCCGCACGCGTACGATCTCTATCTGAAGGCCCGCGTCGTCGCGCGGGACCTCGGCAGCGAGGCGTTGCGCCGCGCCGCGACGCTGCTCGAGCAAACGGTCGCCATCGCGCCCGAGTTCGCCGAGGCCTGGGCCGAGCTTGGGGCGGCGCGCGCGTTTCTGTTACCGCGAACGCGCGACGCGCTCGGCGAGCCCGCGCACGAGGCGGCGCTGGCGGCGGCAAATCGTGCACTGGCTTTGGACAAAAGCTGCGCCGGCGGGTATCGGACGCTGGCGATGCTGAAGCCGGCGTTTTCGGATCATGCTGAGAAGCTGCGTCTGATCGAGCAAGCGCTCATTCTCGCGCCCAACGATCCCGTTATCGCAAGCGCGGCGGGCGGGGCCGTTCTTTCGGTCGGTCGATACAACGAGGCCGCGGCGCATTTCGCGCGGGCAGCCGCGCTTGAGCCGATGGCGCCGTTCTTAACAGCTCACGTTGCGTATTTTCGCGGCGGGCAGGGCTTTCAGGAGGAGGCGGAGGCGTCGTTCGAAGATCTCGATCGGCGATTCCCCAACTCACCGTGGGTGGTGAGCTTGCGCAGTTTGCTTCGCTTCTACACCGGGCAATACGACAAGGCGGCGGAGTTGCTGGTGCGAACGGACGCGCCCACGGAAGATGTCATTCAACGCCGCCGCGACGTCTATACGCGACACCTGTCGATCATGCGCGCGCCAGAGGCGGCACGTGCGGCCATGGTGAGCGATATGCTCGACCCGGCGACTTCGGCGGTCCTGTCGTTGACCGATTGCGCGGCAGCGGTCTATGCGGGATGTGCCGACATCGCGTACGCGCGGCTGTTCGATGCCTTTGCAACCGGGCGTCATGTCGCCCAAGCGCAGGACGATTTCGGCGGTGGCGCCGTTCGCGCCTATCTGCTTGGAAGCATCTTCTTCATCAATGGGAGGGCGTTTCGCGCCGATCCCCGCTTTGCCCGCTTCTGCGGTTACGCGGGCTTGGCTGCGTACTGGCAGTCGAGCGGGCGCTGGCCCGATTGTGCGAGCGAGGTGCCCTACGACTTCAAGGCCGAATGCGAGAAGGCGGTGCGTGAGGGGGCGAAGCATGAGTGATGCGCGCAAACTCGCCACCATCGCGGTCTTTGCTCGCGCCGGCGCCTGACAAGGACTTAAACGACCATGGACGCCTTCACGCATCTCTCCGTTCTGATCTCGATCGTGCTTGGTCTTGGGATCACGAATTTGCTCATGGGGTTTGCGCGGATCGTGCAGATGCGCGGGCGGGTCAAGGTCTATTGGCCGGTGATCCTGTGGGGGCTCTCGCTCTTGCTCATTCACGTGCAGACGTGGTGGAGCATGTTCGGGTTGCGCAACGTCGAGACGTGGACGTTCGTGGCGTTCAGCCTGACGCTGATGCAGCCGATCCTGCTGTTCTTCTTGAGCGCGCTCGTCATGCCCGATTTCGACCGCGACGAGGCGTTGGACCTCAAGGCCAATTATTTCTCGCAGGTGCGCTGGTTCTTCGGGATCATCGTCGCGCTGCTGCTGGTCAGCCTGCTGCGCAGCTTTGCGACGCACGGGCGCCTACCCGCGACGCCCGATCTGGTATTCCATATCGGCTTCATCGCCGGCGCGCTGCCGGCCGTGTTCATCACCGACGAGCGTTTTCACAGGGTCGCGGCGCTGGTTGCCGCGACGGCGATTTTCGCGTACGTGGCCGCTCTGTTCACGGTGCTGCGGTAGAGGGTCACCGCGCGACGAGAATGGGCGTGCTGCCGCTAACCGAACGGCGCTGATTGACGTCCGTCAGCACCAGAACCACACCTGGCAGGTCGAAGCTGACTTGGAAGGCCCCATAGCTCTCAAACTTGGGCATGGCGACGATCTTTGCCTCACCCTTGGCATCCAGCCGGTAGAGTTTCTCGACGCCACTCGCGAGCAATGACTCACCTGTTCTTACAAGACCGAACATCGCATCGGTGTCTCCCTGCTTACTGGCGGGTGGTTCGAACAGTACTTCGACCTTGCCATCGCAAATCTTTAGGATGCGCCCGTGCGCAGACATGTGTACCAAGCCCACGGCAGCCGCGACGCAATTTTCTTGCCACGGAATCGGGGCAACGCCGTTGACCGGATCGCACTCGGTGTTCAGAGGGCCGGCGCACAAGTCGCCGCTGCTCTTGCGTTCAACGGTTTCGACCTCGCCCGTCTGCCGGTCGATCCGTTTCAAACCTCCGCCCCACTCACCCGCGTTGAAGCCGATGAATATGTACTCGTTCGTTAAGCCCATCGCGCTCGGTATGCCGCGCCAGTTGAGATCGCCGGAAAGTGCCGTCATCGGCATTTTCTTGTCACTTAGTTGAATGACGCGCCGGGAAGAGAGCAGAATCAAATTCCGCTCGTCGCAGTGCAACGCCACGAATTCGTCGCCGCGTGTGGCGAAATTCATGTCCACCGACCAGCCAAGATTGCGGTACCACAGCGTCCATGTCCTGGCGTCCGACTGCGTCAAGATCATCGGCTTGCCGTGATATGCGCAGATGTCCATCACGGGCTGCGGCAATACCTGCTTAAGGCTGGTCTTTCCATTCCCGGGGACCATCCAAAGCTCGCCCGCATCCGACAATAGCCATAGTCGCCCATCGACGAAGACTGCGCGTCGCAGAAACGTTTCCTGACCTGGACGAACCGGCTCAACTGCCGTCGCCTGGTGGGCGACTGAAAGGGTGATCAGCAATCCCACTGCCAGTAGCCAAATTCGGTTCTGCATGACTTCTCCGCCGTCGCGCGTTTCTCCCGCGCGACCTTATCACCGGTATCACCGGAGTGCGATCAGGGCAGCTGCCCGTACAGTTGCCGAGATGGCGGTTTTGGCGTACCTGGCGCTCGTTCAAGGTGCTGCGGAAGGGTCCATGCGGAACGACTACGATCTCGTCTTCATTCGTCACGGGCAGAGCGAGGCGAACAAGCTCAATATCTTCACCGGCTGGCGGGACAGTCCGCTGTCTGAGCTTGGCGTTGCCGAGGCGCGCGCGGCCGGCGAGTTGCTGAAGCGCGAGGGCTATACGTTCGATCTGGCGTTCACGTCGTTGCAGAGCCGGGCGATCAAGACGCTGTGGCTGGTGCTCGAAGCGATGGACCTGATGTGGATTCCGGTCGTCAAGCATTGGCGGCTGAACGAGCGGCACTACGGCGCGCTGCAGGGCAAGGACAAGATGCAGTCCGTCAAGCAGTTCGGCGAGGCGCAGGTGCATCAATGGCGGCGCGGCTATGCGACGGTGCCGCCGCTCGTCGACAAGACCGATCCCGACTATCCGAAATTCGATCCGCGCTATGCGTCCGTTCCCGAGGCCGAGTTGCCGCGCGGGGAGAGCCTGAAGATCGTGGTGGAGCGCGTGCTGCCCTATTGGCAGAGCGACATCGTTCCGCAGCTGAAAGCAGGCAAGAAAATCCTGATCGCGGCGCATGGGAATTCGCTCAGGGCGCTGCTGAAACACCTCGAAGGCGTGAGCGACGCGGAGATTGAGGGGATCAACCTGCCGACCGGCGTGCCCCGGGCCTACAAATTGAACCGCCAAATGTTGTCGGAACGGCACGGTTTTGTGGGCGATCCCGACGAAATCGCGAAGCGCATCGGTGCGGTTGTGAGCCAAACGAAAGGGACTTGACCTCGACCTCGGCCCCAAAGGCGACGAATATCCGCCACATTGATTCGCTTAAGGTTGCGTCGCCGTGAGCGTGCCGTTGGAAAGAATCTTGGGTGGATTGGTTGCGTTGGCGGCCGGCGTCTCGCTGGCTGCGGCGGAGCCTTCGAACCCGAACGACAAGCTCGACGACATTCAGCGCCAACTGCGCCAAGACAAGCACGACATCGAGACGCTGAGCCGTTCAGCCGAGCAGCTGGCGGCGGAGCAGGAGCAGTTGCGCGCACAACTGATCCGCGCGGCGGCCGTCGCGCAGACGCGCGAGCGGGATCTCAACGTCGTGGAGCAGCGGCTTGCGATGTACGAGACGCGCGAGGCCGACAGCATGCGTGCGTTGATCGGGCAGCGCGGGAAACTGGCGTCTTTGCTCGCCGTTTTGCAGCGCATGGGCAACGAGCCGCCGCCCGCTTTGATCGTGCATCCGACAGATGCGACGGCGGCTGCGCGTTCCGCCATGATGCTGACTGCGGTCGTGCCCGCGGTGCAGAACGAGGCCCGCAGACTCAGCAACGACCTTGCGAACTTGCGCGAGATGCGGCGTAAGGCTGCGGAAGAACGGCTCAAAGTGGCTGCGGCGGCCGAGGCGCTGGACAAGGACCGCAACGTGCTCAGCGAATTGCTGACGCAGCGGCGGTATCTGGCGGCGCAGACGCGTGAGCAGCTGAAGGCGACCCAGGCGCGGGTGGGCACGCTGGCCGAGCAGGCGGCGGACCTGCGCGCCCTGATTGCAAGCCTGAACGAGGACTCCAAACGGCCGGTTTCGGCAGGGGCGCCGGCCGCGTTGGCGTCGACGGGCCAGCTTCGGAACATGCCGCTCGAACAGTTGCGCGGGCTGTTGACGTTACCCGCTAACGGTGAACTCGTTTCGCGGTTCGGTGCGGCTGACGGCATGGGCGGGCATCTTGCGGGGATTCACCTCGAAACACGGCCCGGATCGCAGGTCACGTCTCCGTGTGACGGGAAAATCGTCTTTGCGGGCACGTTTCGCGG
>CAZXAQ010000019.1:0-55545 GCA_964638635.1 uncultured Flavobacteriaceae bacterium | reverse complement strand
AACAAAACGCAAATGAACATGGATTTCGCGCCATGCTGAACCGGACAGCCGTGGGTCAAGCCCGGCCATGACAAATAAGAAGATGACGACTATTGCTTCCGCGCGACGAAGGGCAGCGTCGACGTCAATCCGCCGTCCACGGGGAAGGCCTGGCCGTTGACGTAGGAAGCCTCGTCGGACGCCAAGAACAGTGCCATCGCGGCAATCTCCTCTGGATGCCCATACCGCGCCGTTGGATTCAGTTGCCCGATCCGACCCTCGTTCCCGCGCGCCCGCGCGCCATCGAAGATCGGTTTCGTCATTCCCGTCTCGATGAGGCCGGGGCAAATCGCGTTGACCCGCACGCCCGTGCCGTAAAGCTCATTCGCCGTCACTTGCGCGAGCGAAATCACGCCGGCCTTCGAGGCACTGTAGGGCGTCGGTCCCGCATTCGCGCGAATGCCCGCAACCGAGGCGGTGCAAATGATCGAACCCTTTTTCTGCGCCACCATCAGCGGCACGACGCGCTTGATGGCAAGAAACGGCCCGATCAAATTCACGCGCAGAATTTCCTGCCACTGTTCGACCGTCTGATCCACGATCGGCACATAGCCGCCCGAGATGCCTGCGTTCGCGTACAGCACATCGACCCCGCCGAACGCGTTGATCGCGCGGCCGATATAGCCTTGCACCTGATCCTCTACGCCGACGTCGGCCGTCATTGCGATCGCCTTGCCGCCGGCTTTCGTGATCGCCTCGACCGTCTCATGCACCGCGTCGGTCTTGTCGACGCAGAGCACCGCAGCCCCTTCGCGTGCGAACAGCTTCGACGTCGCACGCCCGATGCCCGACCCCGCGCCGGTGACAATCGCGCGCTTACCCGAAAGCCGGCTCATCAGCGGTACTCGTCGTTGATCGTCTCAAGCATCTTCGAACCGGGACACAGTTCTTTCATGCCGAGCCTATTTAGCGGCACGTCGACGGTGCGCAAGAACTGGTGCATGTCCTTCGGATTCGGATCGAGATAGAGCAGCCCCGTCACCACCTCACCCTTCTCGTGATGCGTGGCGAGATAGTTCATCGCCGCAACCTTATTCGTCGGGTCGTAGCCGTCGGCGATCTTGTGCAGCCGGATGATCGAGCCGTCGTGCTGCTCCACGTCCTGCACCGTGCCGGGCTTGTAGTCGGTCACGATCTCGGCGCGCCCTTCGAAGAAGTCGAGCCGGTTCACCGCGTCGTTATGGTCGCGCACGAAGTCGAAGCTCTTCGTCGACCCGGCATGGTTGTTGAACGCCACGCACGGGCTGATCACGTCGATGAAGGCAGGCCCGTTGTGCGACAGCGCGGCCTTGATCAGCGGCACCAGCTGCTGCTTGTCGCCCGAAAACGACCGCCCAACGAACGTCGCCCCGGCAAGCATCGCCATCGAAACGAGGTCGATCGGCGCGTCGCTGTTCGTGCCGCCCGCCTTGGACTTCGATCCGCGGTCGGCCGTCGCCGAGAACTGCCCCTTCGTCAGCCCGTACACACCGTTGTTTTCGGTGATGTAGGTCATGTTCACGCCGCGCCGGACGCAATGCACGAACTGCCCGAGCCCGATCGAGGCCGAGTCGCCGTCGCCCGAGACGCCGAGATAAATCAAGTTCTTGTTCGCCAAATTCGCGCCCGTCAGCACCGACGGCATGCGCCCATGCACACTGTTGAACCCGTGGCTTTGACCCAAGAAATAGTCCGGCGTCTTCGACGAGCAGCCGATGCCCGACATCTTCGCCACGCGATGCGGCTCGATGTTGAGCTCGAAGAACGCCTGGATCAGCGCCGCCGAAATCGAGTCGTGTCCGCAGCCCGCGCACAACGTCGAGATCGAGCCTTCATAATCGCGCCTCGTAAACCCGCGCTCGTTCTTCTCGAGCGACGGATGGCGGAACTTCGGTTTGGCGAGATAGGTCATGACGCAACCTTTGTACGAGCCGGCTTGCCGAAGGCCTTGAGCCGCTCCCCGATTTCCTTGGCGATGAAGCGCGCCGTGATCGGCGTGCCGTCGTAATGCAAGATTGAGATAAACCGCGCCGGATCGATCGCACCTTCGTTCACCAGCAGTGCGCGCATCTGCGCGTCACGGTTCTGCTCGACGATAAACACCTGATCGTGCGCGTTGACGAAATCGATCACGCTGTCCGCAAACGGGAACGACCTGAGCCGCATCGTGTCGAGGTGAATGCCCTGTTTCTCCAGCGCATCCATGGCTTCATCCATCGCCGCCGACGTCGAGCCGAAATAGATCACGCCATGCCGCGACGGCTGCTTCGCCTGCCGGATCACCGGCCCCGGCACGTATTTCTTCGCCGTTTCGAACTTCCGGAGCAGCCGCGTCATGTTCTCGACGTAGTCGGAGCCCTCCTCCGAATACTTCGCAAACTTGTTCCGCGACGACCCGCGCGTGAAATAAGCGCCCTTCGTCGGATGCACGCCGGGGATCGTGCGATAGCAGATCGCGTCGCCGTCGACGTCCATGTAGCGCCAAAACTCTTTCCCGGCCTCAAGCTCCTCGTAGGTCACGAGCTTGCCGCGATCGTACTGCCGGCTGTCGTCCCACTTGAACGGCTTCACCAGCCAATCGTTCATGCCGATATCGAGGTCGAGCATCACAAAGATCGGCGTCTGCAACCGCTCCGCCAGATCGAACGACAGCGCCCCGAACTCGAACGCCTCGTGCGGATCTTCCGGGAAGATCATCACGTGCTTCGTGTCGCCGTGGCTCGAATAGGCGCAGAGCGTGAGGTCCGACTGCTGTGTCCGCGTCGGCATGCCGGTGGACGGACCCCCGCGCTGAATGTCGAAAATCACGGCCGGCACTTCCGCCGAATAGGCGAGCCCCAAAAACTCCTGCATCAACGAGATGCCCGGCCCCGACGTCGCCGTGAACGCCCGCGCACCGTTCCAACTCGCCCCGATCACCGAACCGATCGCCGAAAGCTCGTCTTCCGATTGAATGATGGCGTATTGATTCTTCTTCGTCTCCGGATCGACGCGCAACCGCTTGCAATGCGCCGCGAACGCCTCCGCCACCGACGTCGAGGGCGTAATCGGATACCAGGCCGCAACCGTCGCGCCGCCGTAAACCGCGCCAAGCGCCGCCGCATCGTTGCCAGCAACAAAAATCCGGTCGCCGACCTTGTCCGACCGCTTCACACTAAGCCCGCATTTGCCCTTCAAATGCTCGCGCACGTAGTCGCGCCCCAAACCCAGCGCCTCGACGTTCGGCTTGATCAGCCGGTCCTTGCCCGCGTACTGCTCCGAGACGAGCTTCACCAGCTCCTCGTGATCCATGTCGAGCAGAGCACCGAGCGCGCCGACATAGATGACGTTCTTGAGGAGCTGCCGATCGCGCGGAACGTCGTACCGGCTGTTCGCCATCTCGGTCAGCGGCATCCCGATGACGTTGATGTCGGGCCGGAACTTCGATTGCGGCATCGGTTTCGTCGAGTCGTAGAACAGATATCCGCCGGGCTCGACCTCCTTGACGTCCTTATCCCAGGTCTGCCCGTTCATCGGCACCATCAGGTCGACGCCGCCGCGCCGCCCGATCCAGCCCTCGCCCGAGACGCGCACCTCGTACCACGTCGGCAGGCCCTGGATGTTCGACGGAAAGATGTTGCGCACCGCAATCGGCACGCCCATGCGCAGGATGGCGCGGGCGAACAACTCGTTCGCGCTCGCCGAGCCCGAGCCGTTGGTATTCGCGAATTTGACGACGAAGTCGTTCGTCGCCTCTATCGGCTTTGGCATTTCTCGCCTGCCTGTGCAGTTTCAAGAAGGAATTTTTGCATGTCCCACGCGCCGGTCGGGCAGCGTTCGGCGCAGAAGCCGCAGTGCAGGCAAAGGTCTTCGTCCTTCACCATCACCCGGCCCGTCTTCAACCCGTCGCCGATGTAGAGATCTTGCGTCGTGTTCTTGGCCGGCGCCATCAACCGCGTGCGCAGTTCTTTCTCTTCGCCGTTCTCCGTGAACGTGATGCAGTCGAGCGGACAGATGTCGACGCACGCATCGCACTCGATGCAGAGCTTTGCGGAAAACACCGTCTGCACGTCGCAGTTCAAACAGCGCTGCGTTTCTTTGTAGCCAAGTTCGCGGTCAAACCCGAGCTCGACCTCGGCTTTCACATCTTTCAGCGCGATCTCGTTCGGCAGATGCGGCACCTTGTAACGAAGGTCGAGCGCGATGTCGTTGTCATACGACCACTCGTGAATGCCCATCTTCTGGCTTGCCAACGTGACAAACGGCGGCGGCCGGTCGGCCACGTCTTGCCCATGCACGAACTTGTCGATCGAAACCGCCGCACCGTGCCCGTGCGCCACCGCCCAAATGATGTTCTTCGGTCCGAACGCCGCATCGCCGCCGAAGAACACCTTCGGGTTCGTCGACTGATAGGTCACCTCATCGACCTTGGGCATACCCCACTTGTCGAACTCGATGCCGGCATCGCGCTCGATCCAGGGGAACGCATTCTCTTGCCCAACGGCGACCAAGACATCGTCGCACTCGAAGTGCACATCCGGCTCGCCCGACGGCACCAGACTGCGCTTGCCCTTCGCGTCGAACTCCGCCTTCACCTTCTCGAACAACACGCCGGTAAGCTTGCCGCCTTTGTGTTTGAACTCTTTCGGCACCAGGAAGTTATGAATCGGGATTCCCTCCCGCATCGAATCTTCCTTCTCCCAAGGCGAGGCTTTCATCTCCTCGAACCCCGAGCGCACGACAACCTTCACGTCCTCGCCGCCCAAGCGCCGCGACGTCCGGCAGCAGTCCATCGCCGTATTGCCGCCGCCGAGCACGATCACGCGCTTGCCGATCTTGTCGACATGCTCGAACGACACCGACGACAGCCAATCGATGCCGATATGGATGTTCGCTTTCGCTTCCTCGCGCCCCGGAATCTCAAGATTGCGCCCGCGCGGCGCGCCGCAACCGACGAATACCGCGTCGTATCCTTCGGCGAGCACAGACTTCAGACTATCGACGCGCTTGCCCATGCGAAGCTCGGGCTGCAGCTGCGTGATAAAGCCGACCTCCTCGTCCAGCACTTTCTCAGGCAACCGGAACTTCGGAATCTGCGTCCGCATCATCCCGCCCGCCGCCGGATCCTGATCGTAGATGACAACGTGATAGCCAAGCGGCAGCAGATCGCGCGCAACAGTCAGCGACGCCGGTCCCGCCCCAATCAACGCAATCCGCTTCCCGTTCTTGGTCTTGGCCGGCGTCGGCAGCCGGTCCAGAATCTCGCCCTTGTTGTCGGCGGCGACGCGCTTCAAGCGGCAAATCGCAACCGGCTCCGCCTCGACGCGTCCGCGCCGGCAAGCCGGCTCGCACGGCCGGTCGCACGTGCGCCCGAGCACGCCCGGAAACACGTTCGACTTCCAGTTGACCATGTAGGCGTCGGCATAGCGCCCCGCCGCGATCAGCCGGATGTACTCCGGCACGGGCGTGTGCGCCGGACACGCCCACTGGCAGTCGACGACCTTATGGAAATAGTCGGGATTGGAAATGTCCGTCGGCTTCATACCCGGCCGCGAACGCTTCGCCGGTGCGTCAAGGGCGTCGATACTCATCGCGCGAAAGTGTCTCCTCACCGCCGAGGTCGCGTCATCTGTTCTTAGCGCAAAGCAAAGCGGTCCCCGGGGCCGCCACTATAGTCGCCGCCGCCCTCAGCGCCAGTGCCCTTATCTCCCCACAACAGTGGTGGAAATTCGGCCTCGGTTGCACTGCGAAACCCGCTGTGGCTATTCACCTTACGACTTGAAGGACATGGGGCACATGCCGGACAAGACAGCCGACCTCGCCAAGCACCCGCTACGCTTGAGCCCAGCAAAACTCCGCCGCATTTGCGACCCGAAGCAGTTCAAGTTCAAGACCACGGCGGACCTTGCGCCCTTCGACGGTCTCATTGGCCAAAGCCGCGCGCTGGAAGCGCTCGACCTCGGCGCCCGAATCGACAAGCCAGGCTTCAACCTGTTCGTGCTGGGCGAGCGCGGCACAGCCCGCCACGGCACTGTGCGCGGCCTGATCGATTCGTACGCGAAGAAGCTGCCGGTCCCAGCCGACTGGATCTACATCGCCAACACCGAACAGCCCGATCGCCCCCGCGCGCTGTCGCTGCCGCCCGGACGCGCCGCCAAGTTCAAGGCCGCTATGGACGACGCGATCGACGAGCTGTTCGCACTCATCCCGTCGGTATTCGAGAGCGCGGAGTATCAGGCGCGACGCCGCACCGCCCTCGACGCCGTCAACAACGACCAGGAACAAGCGTTCGAAGCGCTGAACGAAAAAGCCCACGGCCAAGGCATCACGCTGATGCGCACGCAAGCCGGCTTCACGTTCGCGCCGCTTGCCAAAGACGGTGTCATGCCGCCGGAGGCGTTCAACGTCCTGCCCGAGGCGGAACGCAAGGCGATCATCGAAAAGATCGAAGCGCTGCAGCAAGACCTTGCCGTCCTGATCGAGCGCCTGCCCGGCTGGGAACGCGAACGGCGACAGCGCGTCACCGACCTCGATCGCGAATACGCCCGCCTCGCCGTTACCGATGTGATGAAAGACGTCGCCGCCGGCGTCGCCGATCTGCCGGACGTTCGTGCCCACGTTGATACGACGACCGCCGAACTCATCAAACACGTCGGTCTGTTCCGCGCCGCCGGGCCCATGAGACGCGAAGACGGCCCGCCGCAGCTGATGCAGCCCGCCGAAGCGATCACTGAAAACGATCCGCGCTTTCGCCGCTTCCGCGTGAACCTGTTCGTCGGCGACGGGGCGAAGACCTGTGCGCCCGTGGTCGTCGAAGACAACCCCTCGATCGGCAATCTGATCGGCCGCATCGAGCAGCAAGCGCAGATGGGCGCGCTGTTCACCGACTTCACGCTGATCCGCCCGGGCAGCCTGCACCTCGCAAACGGCGGCTATCTCTTGATCGACGCGCGCCGCCTCCTCCTCGAACCTTACGCGTGGGAAATGCTGAAGCGCTGCCTGCGCGCACGTACGATCACGATCGAGGGGCCGACCGACCGCATGTCGATCATGTCGATGCAGGGCTTGAAGCCCGACCCGATCCCGCTTTCGACCAAAGTGATCCTGTTCGGCGACCGCCAACTCTATTACGCACTCTTCGAAGGCGACCCGGACTTCGCCGAACTGTTCAAAATCGCCGTCGACTTCGAGGACACAGTCGACTGGACCGACGCGACCGCGAACGACTACGCCAGACTGATCGGCTCAATCGCAAGACGCGAAAGCCTACGCCCGCTCTCGCCCGCGGCCGTCGCCCTCATCGTCGAAGAACTCGCCCGCGAAGCCGAGGACGCAAAGAAACTCTCGCTGCGCATCGGCAACCTCGCCGATCACCTGCGCGAAGCCGATTTCTGGGCCGGCGAGGCGGGCCACAAGGTCATCGACGCCGCAGACATCGACCGCGCCAGCGCCGCCTGGGAACGCCGCCACGACCGCGTCAGCCTGCGCGGCCAAGAGATGATCGAGCGCGAGATCATGCTGGTCGACACGGCGGGCGCCAAGGTCGGCCAGATCAACGGCCTCGCCGTCATGTCGCTCGGCGGCTATGCCTTCGGCAAACCGAGCCGGATCACCGCGCGCGTTCGCGTCGGCGCCGGGCAAGTCATTGACGTCGAGCGCGAAGCCGCCATGGGCGGCCCATCCCACACGAAGGGCGTCTTGATCTTGAGTTCGTTCCTCTCCACCCGCTACGCGCTCAACCGCCCGACATCGCTGCACGCGAGCCTCGTCTTCGAGCAATCCTACGGCGGCGTCGACGGCGACAGCGCCTCGTCGACCGAACTCTACGCGCTCCTCTCCGCGCTCTCCGACATTCCCATCCGCCAAGGCATCGCGGTCACGGGGTCGGTGAACCAGCGCGGCGAAGTCCAAGCGATCGGCGGCGTCAACGACAAGATCGAAGGTTTCTTCGCCCTCTGCAAAACCCGCGGCCTCGACGGCACGCACGGCGTCATGATCCCGAAGGCAAACGAACAACACCTGATGCTGGACCGCGAGGTCGTCGACGCCGTCGCTGCGGGAAAATTCCACATCTTCTCCGCCGCCACGATCGACGAAGGGATCACGCTCCTGACCGGCGTACCGGCGGGCGAACGAGGACCTGACGGCCTCTACCCGAAAGACACGATCAACCGCCGCGTTGAAGACAAGCTGATGGCCTTCGCCGAAATGCGCCGCGAATTCGCGGCCACGAAGCCGATCGCCTAATCAAATTAGTTCGTCATGGCCGGGCAAGCGAAGCGCGACCCGGCCACCCAGGGTCACAGGCTCCACGCCTAACCGAGTAACAGCGTCACTGGGTGGCCGGCTCAAGGCCGGCCATGACGATGTGGGTGTGAAAGAGGTGAGTGACAGACAGCCTAGCTCTCCACCACCGACCCGTCGATGTCGGCGATCCGCGACTTGCCGACAAGCGCCATGCTAGTCCGCAGCTCCCGCTTCATCGTCTCAAGCACGGCGGTGACGCCCTTTTCACCCTTCGCCGCAACGCCATAAACCCACGCGCGTCCGATCATGCAGGCCTTCGCGCCGAGCGCGAGCGCCCGCGTCAAGTCCTGCCCCGAGCGAATGCCGCCGTCCATCAGCACCGTCGTCTTCGACCCCACCGCCTCAACGATCTTCGGCAGCACCGAGATCGAAGACCGCGCCGCATCAAGCTGCCGCCCGCCATGGTTCGAGACCACGAGCCCGTCCGCACCCGTCGCCACCGCTTCCTTCGCATCCTCCGGATCGAGCACGCCCTTCAGGATCAGCGGCCCCTTCCAAAGCGAGCGCACCCATTCGAGATCCTTCCACGTGACCGAAGGATCCAGCGCCGTCGTCGTCCACGCGAGCAACGCGCCCAACGACTTCGCATCTTTCACGACACCCGCAAGATTACCGAACGTCAGCGGCTGCCCTTTGACGCCCACGTCGCAAATCCATCCCGGCCGCGACGCGAAATTCGCCGCCAGCCTGAGCTTCGAAAGCAGCGGCAACTGCACGCCCATACCGTTGCGAATATCGCGATAGCGCGTGCCCAACACCGGCAAATCCACGGTGAACACCAGCGCCCCGCAGTTCGCCGCCTGCGCGCGCGCCAGAATCTCCTTCACGACCCCGCGATCGCGCATCATGTAAAGCTGAAACCAAAACGGCTTCGTCGTCGCGCGCCGCACCTCTTCGATCGGACAAATCCCAACCGTCGAAAGCGTGTACGGCACTCCCGCCGTCTCCGCCGCCCGCGCCGCCTGAGCCTCCGCCCGCCGCGCCATCATCCCGGCAAACCCCACCGGCGCCAAAACCACCGGCAACTCCAACCGCTGCCCGAACAGAGTCGTCGACGTGTCGAGCGACGACACATCCCGCAACACCTTCTGCTTCAGCGTGAGCTTACCCAAATCGTCCCGATTGGCCCGAAGCGTCGCCTCATCGAACGCCCCGCCGTCCACATAGTCGAACATCAACCGCGGCAACCGCCGCCGCGCCAATTCGCGATAGTCCGAAACGGAAGCTGGTGCGAGCATGGATCAATCCCGTCGAATCGTGGCCAGCCTAAGCTTTCGCGTACCGCCGCCCAAGCCCGCCGACCGTCTCGTAGAACTCCGCCACCGTCTCGTCGATGATCTGTTTGACCGGCTTCACGCTGTCGATGCGCCCGGCAACCTGGCCGGAGAGCGCAATGGACGCCTCCATGTCGCCGCCGAAATAGAGGTCCTTCGCGTGGCCGAACTCTGCCATCACCGGCGGCCCCTGATATCCCGGCACCAACTCGCGCTCGAGCCGCGACGTCTTCTCCGTGCGCAGCGCCCGCAAGGCGGGCCGCGAAAACTGGTTCAGGAACACGGTCCCCGTGTCTTCCGCATCGATGATCGCCTGCTTCCAGTTCGAATGCACCGGCGACTCGGCCGCAGACACCATTCGCGTCCCCATCTGCACGCCTTCAGCGCCGAGCGCAAAGGCCGCCGCCATCGTCCGCCCGCAAGTGATGCCGCCTGCCGCGATGATCGGCACATCCACCTTCTCGCGCACGAGCGGCAGCAGCACCATCGTCATCACGGCTTGCGGATTCTTGAACCCGCCGCCTTCGCCGCCCTCGACGACAAGCCCGTCGACACCGGCCTCAACCGCCTTGAGCGCCGCCTTCAACGTCGGCACGACGTGAAAGACGGTCAGCCCCAGTGCCTTCAACTCGCGGCAAAACTTCGACGGATCGCCGGCCGACGTCGTGACGAACTTCACGCCCTCCTTCGCAACCGCGTCATCGACGAACTTCACGATGTTCGGGTCGCGCACAAAGGCGAGCGCGATATTCACGCCGAACGGCTTCGTCGTCAGGCGCTTCATCTTCTTGATCTCTTCGCGCACGGCATCGAGTTCGCCCGACGACGTCTCGATGATCCCAAGCCCGCCCGCGTTCGACACGGCCGAGGCCAGCTGCGACCGCGCAATCCACCCCATCGGCGCCTGCACGATCGGGTAGTCGACGCCCAGCATCTTCGACAAACGGTTCTCGATCCGCATCGGCCTAGCTCCGCACCGTGCGCTTGACCTTGATGACAAAGACCTGCGCGTCGTTCCGCAGCAGGATCAGCTCGGCGACGCTGCCCTTCGGCCCCTGCAACCCGCGCGCAAAGAAGTAGAACGGCGCGGGCGTCGCCGAATACGTGCCGTTCAGCGCGAGAACCTGATCGCCGACCTTCACGCCCGCCAAAGCCGCCGGACCGCCCTTGTCCACCGTCCCGATCTTCGGGAACGGCGTGGCGTCCACCATGGTCGCGCCAATCCCGTACGGGTCATATGGCGGCGGCACATCGGCACCGGCCGGAATCGAAATCCCAACAAGCAACACCAGGAACGCGAGAACACGCATCATCTTCTCTCTCCAAAGTCGAACATGGCGCGGCACAATACCCGAACACCGCGCATTTCATACCCGCGCAGCATTGGCACCGCCCCGGCCCGCATGCAATCTTCGCCCCCATGGGGAGCATTGAAACGGTTACGGCGGTTCTGCAAGGCGTCACGCTTTACGCAGCGGCAGGCGTGGTGTTCGCGCTGCTCTTTCTGGCGTTCGGGATTGCGCGGATCGACAACGGCGCGAAGGGAACCGGGATCGGCTTCCGGCTGCTGATCCTTCCCGGCCTCGTCGTGCTATGGCCGCTCATGCTCATCCGCTGGATCGCCGGCGGTCAACCACACGGATAACAGCATGCGCCTCTGGCAACGCCGCGCTCACCCTTGGATTTGGCTCGCCGTCGCGACGACGGTCGTGTTCGTCCTGATCGCGCTCGTGCAAGACCAACCCGCGCTTCTGAGCTTGAGATAGACGCGAGATGGCCGCGACCTACAAACCCGTCCTCTGGAACCATCACAAGCGCATCTACGATGCCATCCTGATCGGCGGCATCGCGGCCTATCTCGCGATCTTCATCAGCGTCGGCTACGCGACCGCCGACAGCGCCAACACCTCGATGGAAATCCTGACCATCAGCGCGCTTGGCGCCTGCGCATTCTTCATGCTGCACATCGTGCTCGCGATCGGCCCGCTCGCGCGGCTCTCGCCGAGATTCCTGCCGCTGCTTTACAACCGCCGCCACTTGGGCGTGGCCCTGTTCGTTGTCGCGGCAACACACGCGATCTACGCCACGATCTGGTACCACGGTTACGGCGTCATCAATCCGATCGTCTCGCTCTTCGTCTCGAACCCCAGATACGACGCCATCGGCGCCTTCCCCTTCGAGAGCTTGGGCGTCGCGGCACTCGTGATCCTCTTCCTCATGGCCGCCACCAGCCACGACTTCTGGCTGAACAACCTCTCGCCTGCGGTGTGGAAGACGCTGCACATGCTGATCTATCCGGCCTACGGTTCGATCGTTCTGCACGTCCTTCTGGGCGCCGCCAGCGGCCACGGCGGAAGCCCACTCTACGTCTGGGCGGTCACGGCAGGTTTCGCGGCGATTGTCGGCCTCCACACGACCGCAGCGCTCGTGCAAGCCGGGCGCGACGCCGCAACCCGACGAAACGAAGCCGACTGGATCGACGCGGGCCTCGCCGCCGACATTCCGGAAAAACGCGCCCGCCGCATCACAACACCCGCAGGCCAGCAGATCGCGATCTTCCGCTATGACGGCAAAGTCTCGGCCATCTCGAACGTTTGCGCCCACCAGATGGGCCCGCTCGCCGAAGGCTGCATCATCGACGGTCTCGTCACCTGCCCGTGGCACGGTTGGCAGTACGATCCCGCAACCGGCCGCTCGCCCGCGCCCTACACCGAAAAAGTCGAAACCTTCGCCGTGCGCGTGAAGGACGGCCGCGTCTTCGTCGCGCCCAAACCGAACCCAAAAGGCACGGCCGCCACTCCGGCCGCGATCGGATAGCCATGGCCGAGAAGAACGACAATTTCTACGTCGGCTACTTGGCCCTCCCGCCCGGCCTCAAGGGTACGATCGCGGCCCTCGTGCTCGTGCTATTCGCTCTCATCGCGTTCGACGCATGGCTTGTTGCAACACTGCAGCCGCAATCGGGTAACGGACATTGGGCTGAAACGCCGACCGACTTCGTCGGCACCCTCACGCGCGATCCCTACCCAATGCTGCGCGTCGACAAGGATGGCAGAGTCAAAACCTACGTCGTGATCTCGGATGAGAAACGAGGCGCCGAAGCTGCGCTGGAAAAATTCGAAGACGGCGCCACGCTCAAGCTGTCGGGCTACGAAATCGGCCGCGCCGGCGTCGGAATGATCCAACTCGCCGCAACGGACGTGGCGGCCGTCGAAGCCGTCCCCATCGCCGAACCCGCCCGCGAAATTCACGGCGGCGCCACGATCGAAGGCGAAATCGTCGATTCGAAATGCTGGCTCGGCGTCATGCGCCCCGGTGACGGCCACATCCACAAAGCTTGCGCGAGCCTCTGCATCCGAGGCGGCATCCCGCCGATGTTCGTCACCCGCGCCGGCGGGGTTCGGACCGTGATGCTGCTCACGCTATTCGACGGCCGCGCCATTCCACCGGAACAAATTCTAGACTACGTTGCCGACCCCGTACGCTTATCCGGCATCGTCGAAAAGCGCGGCGACCTCGTCCTCTTTAAGGCGGACCTAGCGACGCTCACCCGCACCCATTGACGTTGACGCCGCCTCTCTGAAACATGCGGGGCATGACCCGGTTCGCGTTAAGCATTCTGGCCCTACTCGCCCTCGCCGCGTGCGGCGATTCCAAGCCCCAGCAATCGGCGGGCACGTCGAAGCCCATCCGCATGGCCTGCCGCACGATCGACGAGGCCGGCCTTAAGGCCCAAGACATTCAGCGCAAACTGGCCGAGGGGCGCAAGCAAGGCACGATCAGCCAAGACGAATACGTTGCCTACAACAACACCGTCGGCGAGGGCTTAAGCGCCTGGGCGGAGCGCCAAGACTTGCGCGCCTACTGCGCCGCGTTGCAGCGCGTCGTCACCGACGCCGGCTTGAAGTAAGAGTTCGACGTCAGTTTGCGGAGTGTTCCGCGCGAGGCGGCGCCTCATCTTAGCTCCAACGCCAGGAGCCGACCATGTCCTTTCTCATCACGGGCCTCGACGCCGAACCGTTCGCACACCTCTTTGGCTTGAGCGACGATGCCCTCGCCCGCCACAACGCCAAACGCTATGTCGCCGACGAAAGGCCCGGCTACCCCTGTCGTGTCACGCTCGAAGATGCCGAACCCGGCGAAACGCTTCTGCTCGTGCCGTTCGCCCACCAGACGTCAGCCACCGCCTACGCATCTCAAGGACCGATCTTCGTCCGCGAACGCATCGCCCCGCGTGCTCAATACCGAAACGAAGTCCCAGACCAGTTGCAACGCCGGCTGATTTCGCTGCGCGCCTACGCCGGCGACGGCATGATGCTCGACGCCGACGTCGTTGACGGCAGAGCATTGGAGACGCTGATCGAACGCTTTCTCGCAGACGCGAGCATCAGCCATCTGCACGCCCACTTCGCCCGGCGCGGCTGCTACGCCGCGCTGATCGAGCGTGATTGATCACGATGTCCCGACGAATGACACCGCGGGAGTGGGCGATTCTCGTCGCACTTTCCGCATTGTGGGGCGGCTCGTTTTTCTTCGCCAAAGTCGCGCTCGCCGACATTCCACCGCTGACCTTGACCTTCGGCCGGGTCGCAATAGCGGCAGCGGTGCTCTTGCTTGTTGCGGCACCAAGCATTCGCGCAGCACAGCTCTCGCGTACGCACGCAATCGCGCTGCTCGTTATGGGTTTGCTGAACAACGCGCTGCCGTTCAGCCTGATCTTCTGGGCGCAACAAACGATACCGGTCGGCCTCGCGTCGATCCTGAACGCAACAACGCCCTTCTTCACGATCGTGGTAGCCCATGCCTTCACGGCAGATGAGAAAGCGTCGCCGGGAAAGCTCGCCGGCATCGTTTGCGGCATCACCGGCGTTGCCGTCCTGAACGGTCCATCGCTCTTTTCAAATGGGGCCGGCATCCCATTGGCGGTACTTGCTTGCCTCGGAGCCGCACTTTCCTACGGACTGGCCGGCGTATACGGCCGCCGCTTTCGCGAGCTCCCGCCCATCGTCCCGGCCGCAGGGCAGCTGGCGGCGAGCACAATCCTCCTCGCGCCGGTCTCGATGTTGGTCGAGCAACCTTGGACGCTTGACGCGCCATCGCTGCAGAGCATCGCCGCCCTTTGCGCATTGGCGCTTGCCAGCACCGCGCTCGCCTACGTTCTCTACTTCCGCCTGCTTGCAACCGCGGGCGCCACGAATCTTCTGCTCGTCACGATGCTCATACCGGTCAGCGCAATAATTCTCGGTGCATTGTTCCTCGACGAGCGCCTTCAGGCGCGCGAATTCGCTGGCATGGCGATCATCACCGCCGGACTGCTCGTCGTTGACAGGAGGCTTCTGACCATATGGCACAAGCGCGTCTGAGTTAGAGCCACCCCGGCATGTGTTCTTCTCGTGAGGCCGCAGCTTAGGCAAAGTTCCTTTCCATCCACGCAGCGCCGAATGCCGCGAACGCAGCCGCATCGATCAACTCGCTCGGCGCGTGACCGACCACGCCCTGCTGCGCAGCGCCCGTCGCCAAATAGGCCTTCGTGATGAGCGCGAAATAGTCTTCGCCCGGCCAATCGACGATGCCATCGGAGTCGTCGAGGCACTCGATCCAGACATGCCGCGGACCGGTTTCGCCTTTCAACACATAGTCCCACCGCGTCCGCCGTTTCGCCGGCAAGCGCGCGAGATACTCCGCATAGTGAAGCACCGTTACGGTGTTGTTATCCGCCCCGAGCCTCAACACCTTGCCGCCGCCATCGCACAGTTTCTGCAGCGGTGAGCCGGGACCGTAGTAGTCGTTCCACGGTTGGCCTCGCAGCAGATCGGCGGCGCGGGCACCGCGCGCGGCGAAGCGTCCGCTCGGATTGTCGCTCAAGATCGTGCCCGGCGCCTGCCGAAACACCTCGGCGAACCACCCCACCTCCGGCAACACCGCCGCAGTCAGCGGATCGAGCGGCCGCGTTCCGGCGAGCAGTTGCGCGCGCTGTTTGACCGGCTTTCTGTTGATCCAGTCGTAAGCGTAGTCGCTTCCCAAAATCATCAGCAGCGTGCCGTCGTCACCGACCGCCGTCTCCAACACCTCGAGAAGCAATGCCGGCCCACCCTCGCCGAATTGCCCGCGCGCAAGACCGATCTTGCGGAGCGACACGTGCACCATGACGGTGTCGCCCGCCCAAACGCCGAGCGCCGTCAAGTCGCGCAACAAACTGTCCCGGTCGATCGCGCTCAAGTTCCGCCGTCCGCTTCCTTCGCCAGCAGCACCTTCTTGCGCTTGACGCCGAACGCATACCCGCCGACGCCGCCATCGCTTGCCACCACGCGATGACAGGGGATAGCAACCGCGATCTTATTAGCCCCGCAAGCCTGCGCCACAGCCCGCTGTGCGGTCGGCTCGCCGATCGCCTTGGCAATCGCGCTGTAGCTCCGCGTCTCCCCGGCGGGAATCTTCCGCAGCGCCTGCCAAACCCGTTCCTGAAACGCCGTGCCGCGAATGTCGAGCGGCAGATCGAGCGCCCCGGCGGGCTCTTCGACCAACGCAACAACGCGCTTCAACGCGCCGCTGAGCGCATCTTCGGCCTCCACAAGCCGCGCCTTCGGAAAGCGCGCCTGAACGGCCTCATGCGCCGCCTTCGCGCTGTCACCGAACGCAAGCGCACAAAGCCCGCGTTCGCTCATCGCAATCCCGACGAACCCCAGCGAACACCGCGCCACCGCAGCCTTGAGCGTCAGCGCCACCCCGCCCGACTTTACGTCGCGCGGCTTGGCACCCAACCGCCGGCTCGCTTCATACGCCCGGCTCGACGCATTGAACCCCGCGTCATAGAGCGCGGCCGTCACCGTCTCCCCGCCCTTCAGCCGGTCGCGAAACTTCTCGACGCGCTTCGCCAGCGCATATTGCTTCGGCGACAAGCCCGTCGCCTGCTTGAACAGCTTGTGAAACCGCCCTTCGCTAAAGCCCGCGGCTTTGGCGAGCGCCGCCACACTCGGCACGCGCTCATCGCGCTCCAGCTTCCGGCAAGCGTCCGTGATCACCTTGGCGATCTTGACGCCCTGCGCCGGTTCGTCCGGTTTGCAGCGCAGACACGCCCGATAACCCGCGGCACGTGCCGCACCGATCGTGTCGAAGAACTCCACATTCTCCCGCTTCGGCGGCCGCGCCGGACAACCGGGACGGCAATAGATGCCCGTCGTCTTCACCGCGACAATGAAGTGCCCTTCGGCCCCTGCATCACGCGTCTCAAACGCGCGATAGCGCGCTGCGTCGGTCGCGTAGGTCTTGATGCCGTCCATGTTCAACATCTGATGCGTCCTTTGTTGTGAACGCAAGATGCGGAAATCGGGCGCCTGTCACACCCCGGTTTCTGCCGTCAAACCTCGGTCTTCAGCGACGCCTCGATCGCCTTGAGGCGCGCCAGATCGCCCTCTCGGCGCTTCTGGTAGATGAGCGTCCCTGCCAAGACAACGGCCAGCCACACAAGCGCAATCGCAATCGCGACATAGCCCCGCGCCAACTCGCGCGCATCGCCGTACACATTGATGACGATGGCCAGCACGGCAAGGTAGGCAAGCGCGGCACAAACCGACCACAGCGTTCCCCGCGCGAGCCGCACACCGAACTCGACGCGCCGCAGCGCTGTCGCAACGCTCTGCATGACCGGATCGTCCAAACGCGCGTGCGGGAGCAGCCGCGCCCACAATGATGCCGCCGAGACGGCCACTACAAACAGGGCCGTCGCGAGGCCCGTGACGATGGAAAACGTACCGCCTCGCCACAGCAGCCAGCCGGCCGCGGCAAATCCGGCCACCGCCGTGACGACCTCGCCGGCCAAATACACATGCGACCACCATCCCCAACGCCGTTCGCGCTTCAACTCTTCGACCACGGGCGTGGCGCTGGCGGGCAGGCTTTGCCAAGCGCGTTCCAGGTCGTTCCAATCGGTTCCGCTCATGTGACCGATCCTTTCAACATCTCTTTCAACTGTTCCTTCGCGCGGTGCAGCCGCACGGACGCAGCCGACACACCGATACCCAAGATCTCGGCGACCTCCTCCGGCGAGAATCCTTCCAAGGCGAGCGTCGCCGCCACCTTCAAACTCACCGGCAATCGCTGCACCGCAGCCTCAAGCTTGGCCCGCAGGTCGGCGCGCGTCGCATGCTCTTCCGGTGTTGCATCCGGCGCATGCAGGCTGTCGTCGAGCGCGACGGGCCGCGGCTCCCGCACCTCACGGGCAACATGGCTGATCGCCCGGTTGTGCGCGACGCGCGCGACGAACGTCTTGACCGACGCCTCGCCGCGATAGCGCGGCAGCGCCTGCCACAGCGCCAGGTGGATGTCCTGCACAAGCTCCTCGGCGCGCGCGCCGTTCGCCTCGTAGGAACGCGCGATGCGCCGGATCAGCGACCCATGCGCCCGCGCGATCTCGTCGTAGCTCGTCATCAGCGCGACAATATCGCTTCGCTCCTGAGCCGAAAGGCGCAAACGACAAGCACGGTGAACGTCAGCGCAAGCTCGAGAGGGGCCACCGTCGCAAACGGTGCCGTCGGCGTGGTTGACTTGAGCAATGGCCCCGAAAGCGCGGCCAACTCCCAAGCCAACGGCCACAATCCGGCCTGCGCCAAGCGCTCACCGGTCATGACAAAACCAATGACCGCTGGCGCGAACGACATCAGCATCAGATAGCTCTGCGCGTCCTTGAAGTTCTTCGACCACAAACCGACCGCGATCTGCAGCGCGGTCACGAGCAATGTCAGCGGCACCAGATAGAGCGTCACCGTCAACCCTGCCTCAAGCCCGGTCTCGAGCCTGATCCCAAGCTCGGCAAGCGCCGAGTAGTTCAGCAGCATGAGGCCGCCGATGACGCACGCCGCGGTCCCGAACACACCGAGCGCCGCCGCCGCGAGCCACTTGCCGATAACGATGCTGAACGTCCCCACCGGATGCACGAGCAGAGGTTCGAGCGACCGCCGCTCGCGCTCGCCGGCGGTCATATCCGCCGCCGCCGCAACCGCCACGAAGAAGGGCGCCATAACGAACAGGATGATCAGCACCCGTGCGATGATGTCCGCCTGCCGCGAGAAGCTGTTCGTCGTCTGCGTATCGATGATGAGCGGACTGATCACCGAGGACGATATCCCGCGCGCCAGCAGCCGCTGCCCGCCCAGCGTCGAGGAAAAGCGCGCCAGGGTGCTCTCGACCTTGCGAATGGTAGACGATTGCGCCGTCAGGTCGCCGCGCACATGCACCCGCACGCCCTTGCCCTCGGCAAGCCGCGCCTCGAGATCCTCGGGCACATTCACGCAGATCGTGGCCTTTGGATCGAACGTAAGCCCGGCTGCGGTCAGCTGCTCGGCCAGCAACGCCGACTCGGCTTCGCAAAACTTGATCGGTGCGTGCGAAGCTTCGCGGGTCTGCGTCGCGAGCATATTCACCGTGAGCAACACCGCTGCCGGCCCGAACGCGACGTAAGCAAGCCCCGAAAACAGTGCGCGCCGGTCGCGCAACAGATCGATGAACTCTTTGAGAAAAATCGTCAGCGCGTTCATGCCGCCACTCCCGTGAGCCTAAGGAAGGCAGATTCCAGATCGCCGCCCCCGCCCCGCGTGATGATCTCGTGCGGTGAGCCCTCGTCGATCAACCGCCCCTTGTCGATCACGATCAGACGATCGGAAAGCTCCATCACCTCGGCCATCGCATGGCTCGACATCAACACGCAGACGCCATCGGCTCTGAGCCGCTTCAACAGTTCGCGGAGCACGCGCACCGAAAACACGTCGAGCCCGCGCGTCGGCTCATCCAAAACGAGGTTGCGCGGCGCATGCACGATGGTGCGTGCCAACGCGGTCTTCATTCGCTGTCCGTGGCTCAAGCCCGCCGCGAAACGGTTGCGAATGTCGGCGAGCCCCAGCGCATCAATCGCGCTCTCCACCGCGTTCGACAGCTTCCGCCCGCTCAACCCGTAAAGCTGCCCGGCAAACCGCACATGCTCGACCACGGTCAGCCGCGGATAGAGCCCGAACTCGTCGTGCAGCATCCCAAGCCGCGACAACGCCCGCACCCGTGACTGGGCCACACCGGCATCGTCGATGGAAACACGGCCCCCATCGGGCTTGATCAATCCGCCGATCATCCGAAGCGTCGTCGTTTTGCCCGACCCGTTGCCGCCCAAAAGCGTCGTGATCGCGCCATCCTGCGCCGCGAACGAAAACCCGTCGACCGCCGTAACCGCGCCGAACCGCTTGCGCAAACCTTCGCCTGCAATCATGACATCCCCTCCTAAAGCGTCGGCGAAACAATGAACCGCGGCGGCGCAATCTTTGCGACGCACGCATGATCGCGCCCACCTGTCGCCGGATCGGCGAGGAACGAGCCGATCAAGTCCGCGATACACCTCGACGAACTGTTCGTATGAAACCCGTTCGGAATGACGACATGCACGCCCGCGCCGAACATCTTCAACGCCCCCTCCCCTGCGGCCGGCGGCGTCACCGGATCGGCCACACCTGAGATCGCCATGGCCGGCACGTTGGACTTGAACGCCTGCATCATCTCGCCGGGCAGCGGACGATACGGCCAAACCGAGCACCCGCCGGTGAAAATCCGGACGTAGCTGTCCCGCATAAAGCCGAACGACATAGCCGCCGATTTCTCGCGCGAAGCGCGGTGCTGATCCTCGCCGCACAGGATGCTGAGCATCGAACCCAGCGACATCGTCTCGACCGACCACTCGCCGGTCATCGATCCGAGCGCCGCCAGGGGAGCGAAGTTGCCGCGCGCACCTTGCGTGATCGCATAGGGCGCGACGCTGCGTGTGAACCCCGCATAAAGAGCGCCGCGCACATACCCCGCCGCGCCGTCGCGGTCGATGACGACGTTCTGCAGGCGCCCCGTCCGCGGATCGACGATGTCCACCGCGAAAGGTTCCGCGGCGGCACGCTCCAACAGCGCGTCGAAATCGGCGCGCAGATTCGGAAACGCCGCCCCGCAAGCCTTCTCCTTCGCACAATCGTCGAACATGCGCTCAAGCGCCGCCTGTCCGTAACGCGGCGCGCTGACGAAGATCGAGTCGTCTGCCAGCGTCGCTGCGTCGAGCACCACGGCGCGAACGCGCGCGCTGTAGCGGCGCGTGTAGTGCTGCGCCACCCGCGTCCCGAACGACCCGCCCCACAGATTGATTTTCGCGGTGCCGAGTGCCGCACGGAACCGTTCGATGTCTTCGACGATCTCGCGCGACGAGTAGAACACCGCCTTGGGTCCCACCTTCGCCGCACACGCCGCCGCGTCGCGCTTCAAAGCGCCCGCGCTGTCTCGTTCCGGCGTCAGCGAAAACGGACAGTCGAGTGCCCCCGACATCCCTGTCCCGCGAATGTCGAACAGCACGATATCCCGCTCGCGCCGCGCCGGTGCAAAGGCGGAGTTGAGCCACGGCCCCATGCCGGTCGCCGCCTGCCCGGGCCCGCCCGCGAACACGAACAGCGGGTCCGGCGCGGGCCGTGCCGACGTCGAAGGCGCGATTGCAGCCGTAACCTTGATCGTTTCGCCTTGTGGCGCGGCATAGTCGAGCGGCACAACAATCGAAACGCACCTGACCGGCGTCTCGAACCCATCGACGTAGCAACGGGTCTCTGACATCGGACCTGCCGCCGCGGCGCCCGCAATGCCCGCCATTCCCAGAAGAACTGCGCTGAACCGCACCATTCCGACCCCACAAGAAAGTTCTCGTCGGGTGAATAGTCTCAGCGACCCAAAATCCCTTACACCAGCCTCAGAACTTGCTGACCAAATTCACGAACACGCCGCGGCTCGTGTAGCTCTGATCCGTCAAATCGTCGGAGAAGTCCGAGAAACTATACCCGACGCCGACCTTCACATTGTCGTTCACGTGCCGATAGACGGCTACAAGCGCACCCGTGCGGCTGTCGCCCGCGATGTCGTTGGTGAGATAGCGCCCCTCGGCGACAACGTCCCATTCGCGCACCGGGCGCCAGTCGGCGCGCAGCACGCCCAGATGCGTGTTGCTGGACACGAACGTATCGCTCGTGCGCGTGATCGACACGCGCCCTTGGCGGTAGCCGTATTTCGCGCCGATCGTGAACGCCTGCGTGAGGTCGTAGTTCGCGTCGATCGAGACGATTTGGCTGACCTGCTTCGGGCTCCCCGTTTCGCCGCCCGCCGTCACCTGCCCGATCGGGCCGAGATCGCGGAAATAGCTGTAGCGCGCAAGCATGTTGAAACGGTCGTTCAGCACTGGCCGGTAGGCGAACCCGGCAACGCCTTCGATGTAATCGGCCGCGCGCACGCTCACGAGATCGTCGTTGGCGATCGCGAAATTGAACCGCGCAAGCGCCCGCCAATCGGGATTGAGTTGCACCGACCCCGTGTTGCGCACCAGGAAGATCTCTTGCTTGCGCCCCACGCCGTCTTCGAACCGCGCCTCGACCGACGAGCCGAGTTGCAGCTTCTTCGTCGTATAGCCGGCGCCGACCGTCACCGCCGTGCGCTTGAACAAGCCCGTTGTGGCATCGTCGATCTGCCCGTTCTCGAACGAACCGGTGAACGACAGCCGCTCCGTCGGATCGTACTTCGCGCCAAAGCGCCACATCGTGCTCGGCGACGCGCCGAAGCCCATCCCGTTCTCGCCATAGACGCTGAACGCGGAACTGAAGCGGTGCCGCGTACCCACGCTCAACGTGCCGCGATTCGACCGCGTGAAAATGTTCGCAGGCTCAAGCCCCGTGTACGTGCGCTCCGCCAGCAGCGAATAGCCGACATAGGCCTCCGACCCGTCGCCGTAGCGATGGTTCAGCTGGACGTCGGCGCCCAAGCCGCCGTCGCCTTCCGACAGTTCCGCCGCAAGCGACAGCCGGTCCGTCAGCTCCGCCTTCGCGCCGACACCCGCGCGGTTGTTCTTCCGCCGCGTCGCGTCGTGCGCGAGTGTCACCTGCCCGAAGCCGTAGATCGACCAATTCTCGCCCTTTGGCTTGTAGAGCAGCTCGATCCCCGTATCCGTGCGCTTGCCGCGTTCGGTGCTGTTGTAAAGCAATCCCGGCACTTGCGAGTCATGCCGCACGCCGAGCTTCGCCTCGAACCCGCCGCCGAGCGGCTGCTTCACGTCCGCGTTCGCCACGCGATGCGCGCCGGTGGCGTCCGACCGCAACTCTTCGTACTTGGCCGCGAGTTCGGTGTTCTCGAAGGCAACGACCGACCCCGACGCGCCCCAGCGCCGCGTGTCGCTCTGCGTCAAATGCCCGTTCGCCGCAAAGCCGGCGTCAAAGGTCTCGTAGAACGCCGCGAACCGCCCGTGATCGCCCTTCTTCTGCATCAACTCCGCGAAGTCAGCCGCTAGTTCCACGCGATAGGCGGCTGCTTTCCGGCCCGCGCCCGCAGGCGAGGCGATGTCCGTGAACGTCAAACCGCCGTCGACCGAATTCGCCTGCCCAAACCCCGGACCGTCGGTCTGCGCGACTTCGGCCTTGAGATACGTACCCGCATGCAAGCGCACCACCGCATCGGCGCCGAGCAGAACTTGATCCGCAGCCTCCGTCGTTTCGCGCTGCGCCGTTGCGCCAACGCGCACATACTCGCCGAGCCACGCCTGCCCGCGCCCGCCGATCGTGTAGCCGTCGAGATCGCCGACCGCCGGCGTATACTCGTAGCGCACCACGAGCACCGGCACGTTCCCGGCCGAACTCGACTCGCGAACCGTCCCGCCATCCGCCGCCGCAGAGCCGAGTGGCCTGAGCAGCGTCACGCGGCCTTGAAGATAATCGATGTCATAGTCTTCTTGCGGCCTGAGATCGCGCGTCTGCAACACAAGCCCGGTATCGCGATCGCGCACCTCGATGCGCACACGCTCCGAGCCCACCGAAATATCCTGCCGCTGCAAGAAATAGAGCGAGCCGCCCGTGCCGCGGAATTCGTCGCGCGCAGGAACGGTTCCCGGATCCGAGGCAAATGCCGTCAGCTGCAGCTTGCGTTCGCCGAAGCTCGTGACGTCGCTGCTCTTGTGCTCGGCGATCGCGCCGAACAACCCGCGATCGAGTTGCGCCAACTCCGCCTGATGAATGTTCGCGATGAAATTGCCGAACAGAAGGCTGCTCTCGCTGTTCGCGACCTTCAGATAGAAGCTGCCCTGCGTCGGCGCATCTTCGACGACCGCACTGTCGTCGCCATAGGTCGCATAATACTCGTTCGAATCGAGCCGGCGCAGAAGCTGCCGCGCGTCCTTGCGGTCGAGGTTGCTGAACAAGTCCTCGATCAGCGTCTCGCCCGTATCGAGCGAGGCCGTCAGCTTCCAATCGTCGCCGAACGTGCCCTTCGTGTAGAACGCGCCGCGCGCCGCCACGTGATCGCCGTCGGCAAGCGGATCGCCGCTGACCACGACGGCCGGACCTTTGCCGTTCGACGAGACAAACGTGAGGTCGCCCTGCACGACATAGAACCAGTCCGACTTCGGCACTTTCACATCGCGCGTCGCCGCATGCTTCACCTTGCCGTCGCGCTCGACCGTGACGCGAACTTTGCTCGTGCCTTTGTCGACGAGCTGCTGCGCGACGAATTTGCCGTCTTCGACCTTCACGGACTGCCCGGCAACTTGCACCGCTTCGCGCTTGGCGTCGGCCTGCCCCGTCACGGTGATGGTCGCGGCGCCCTTGAGCGGAATGTTGCGCACTTGCGCTTCGTCCACGTCGCCGAACTTGGGCCGCGCAACCGGCGCGCCGTCGACCTCAACGGCTTTGTTGACCAGCGTCAGCTCTTTCGGCGCCGTCTCGTCGAAACGGCCTTCGCGGTCGTAGACGCGATACACGTAATAGAGATTGTCCGGCGCACCGCCGTCCGTAACCCAAGCCGCCGCACCGTCCGGGCCGACCGGAACCGTGGCGACGGGCGCTGCGTCCGGCGCGCTGCCCCAAGCAAAAATCCGAACCTCGCCCTTCTCGACATAGGACGGATAATTCGTGTGTGCCGTGAATTGCGCCGCCTTGCCGCGCTCCACCGTGCGAAGCGATCCATTGAGCTCAACGGACAACACCGGCTCGACCGAAAGCCCGTCGGTGCGAACCTCGATCTTGCGTTCGGCCGCCGCGTCGGAAGGTGCGGTGCGAATTTCGAACGACCCGTCGCCGGACGCCGCAAGGACGCCGCCGTCTTCGGCGTGAAGCACGCCGGCGGCGGCAACCGACAGCCCGGCGAGCAAGAGCGTGCGCAATGACCTCATCATGGCGTTTGCTCCCCTGCCGCCGCGCCGTCGGCGCGATCCATGTTCGTCTCGACGACCGGGCGCACGTCGCTCCAATCGGCGTTGAAGCAAGCTTCGATGTCGGTCTTGAGTTGCGCCAAGCGAACGTCCGCGAGCCCCGCGTCTTCACTGGCAGCCAAGCGATAGTTGATGCGCACGATCAGCGGCTGCGGCTTGCCTTCCGCCAGCAGCTTCAACTTCGCGGCCAGTTCCGGCTTCAAAGCGGTGCCGCCGTCCGCGAACGCACGCGCATCGAGATTGACCTCGCGCACCTCGGCCTTTTTGACGCCGAAATTGAGTTCGCTCATCTTGCCGCGCGTAAGCCGGATCGATTGCGGATTGTCGATCGTGGGCGCAAAGCCCGCAGGCACCGACCGCGGATCGAGCTTCAACACGAAGTTCGACCCGATCAGCGCGTTCGGCACGGCAACGCAGGTGATGTGATAGCGGCCGAATTCGTCGGTGGTCGCAAGCAACCCGTTCACGGTCGCAAGCCGCGCCGCCGGAATGCCGGGCTCGCCCTCGTCCTGATAGCCGTCGCCGTCGCGGTCGTCGAAGACCTTGCCGATGATCTCCGAGCAGTCGAACACGGTGCTGGCGACGATCGCCACGATCGCCAAGCCGCGGTTCGAAATCTCGCTGTTGTCGGCGCCGTTGCGCGCCAGGCCGGTGTTGATCCGGTCGCCACCGGTCACGCCTGCCCCGACCACAAGCGTAAGCTTGTAGACGACAGCGCCGTTTGCCGGAATGACTTGGTTCACCCAAGTCAACTCCTGACCGGCGACCGCAGGCTCGCCCGCCACGCCGTTCACCGTCGCGCTGCCCGGCACATACTTGAAGCCGGGCGGCAGAATATCGACGACCGTCACGCCCGCGCGTTGAACCGCTTCCGTGTTGCGCACGGTAATCGTGTAGGGCACGAGATCGCCGACGCTGGCCGTGCGCTTCACGCTCGTCTTCGTCACGAGCAGCGGCGGACGGTTCAAGAACGGATCGATCGGGATGTGGTTGAAGATCACGTCCGGATCGCCCGACGCCAGCCGGAACGTCAGGTAATAGACCGCAGGATCGCCCACCGCCGGCGGATTGATGCTGGGCGCGATCAACGCGGGGTTCGGCAAGCCTGTCGGATCGAACGGACCCGCTTGCGGCACAAGCACCGTCGAAGGCGCCGAGTACCCGCCCGGCGGCGTCACTGCGATGCGATAGACCGTCTCGCCCACGGGGCATTGCGCAGCCGCACCCGCGGCGACGTCGAACCGGTACTGACCCGACGCGCCCGTTGTCTGGCCTTGCTGCGTCGGCGACAAGAAGCAGATGCCGGGCAACGGCGTGCCGCCGCCGTCAACCAGCGTCACCACGGCGCCCGCAACCGGGTTGCGTGAAACCGAGTCGTAGACCACGCCCGACGGATCGATCGGCAGGTTCTGATCGGGAACGGTCGCGTTGTCGGGCAGCGTCAGATTGTCGATGATCTTATAGACGACGTTGTTTTCCGGATTACGGAACTGGATCGAGTAGCCGGGGCCGCTCAACAGTCCCGTAAACTGATAGTCGCCGTTGCTGTCGCTCGTCGTCGTGCCGGCTGGCGTGCCGTTCTGGAAGATTTCGACGATCCAATTCGGGCGGCGCTGCTCGCCCGGATCGAGCGCATGGTTCCCGTTCGCGTCGAAGAAGACCGTGCCGGTGACCGCGCTGACCGCCGGGTCGACGTGAACGAAGATCGTCGCGCTTGAGCAGTTTGTCGCGTTCAGCACTTCGCAGATTTGGTACTGGATCGTGTAGTCGCCCGCCGGCACCCCCGGCGCAACCGACACAATGCCTGTCGCGGTATCGAGCACGACGCCCGGATTCGACGCCGGCGTCGTCACGGTCGCCGTGATGGCGGCGACACTGAACGGCGCCCCGTTCAGCGTGTCGTTCGCGAACGCGTTGATCAGGTTGGCGTTGCCGATGCCGTTGACGACGGCTGGCGGCGTGTCGTTGTTCGCCACGATCGGCGCGGCAATCACGGTGACGGAGATCGTGCCCGTGTCGCAGTTCGTCGGGTTCAAAATTTCGCAGATCGTATAGTCGAAGCTGTAGACGCCGGCCGCGGTCCCGGCAGACACCGAAACGTTGCCCGTCGCGGTATCGAAGGTCAGCCCCGCCGGAACGCTCGATCCCGAAGCAACCACCAGCGTCGCCGTCGCCGCCGTCGCAGCGGCACCGTTCAGCGTATCGCCGCTGAACGCGTTGACCACATTGGACGCGCCGGAAGCACCGTTCACGCCGCCCACGCTGTCGTCGGCCGCCACAATCGGCGCCGCCACGACCGTCACCGAGATCGTGCCCGTATCGCAATTCGTCGGATTCAAAATCTCGCAGATCGTGTAGTCGAAGCTGTAGGTACCCGCCGCGGTGCCCGCCGCCACGCCGACATTGCCTGTCGCGGTACTAAAGGTCAGCCCCGCCGGCACGCTCGATCCCGAAGCAACCACCAACGTGGTCGTCGCCGCCGTCGCGGGCGCGCCGTTGAGCGTGTCGCCGGTGAACGCATTGACGACGTTCGTCGCGCCCGATGCGCCGTTGACGCCGCCCACGCTATCGTCGGCCGCCACGATCGGCGCCGCAGTCACCGTCACGGAGATCGTGCCCGTATCGCAATTCGTCGGATTCAAAATCTCGCAGATCGTGTAGTCGAAGCTGTACGTGCCCGCGGCCGTGCCCGGAGCCACGCTGACATTGCCTGTCGCGGTATCGAAGGTGAGCCCCGCCGGGACGCTCGACCCCGACGCCACAACAAGCGTCGTCGTCGCAGCCGTCGCCGGCACACCGTTCAACGTATCGCCGGTGAACGCGTTGAGCACGTTCGCGCCGCCCGACGCCCCGTTGATCCCGCCGACGCTGTCATTGGTCGCGACGATGGGTGCAGCCACGACCGTGACCGAAATCGTCGCCGTGTCGCAGTTCGTCGGGTTCAAAATCTCGCAGATCGTATAGTCGAAGCTGTAAGTGCCGGCGGCAGTACCCGGATTGACCGAAACGTTGCCGGTCGCGGGATTGAAGGTCAGACCCGCCGGAACGTTCGATCCCGACGCGACCACCAAAGTCGTGGTGGCAGCCGTCGCCGGCACGCCGTTCAATGTGTCGCCGGTAAAGGCATTGACGACATTCGCGGCACCGGATGCACCGTTGATGCCACCAACGCTGTCATCGGCAGCCACGATCGGCGCCGGAACGACCGTCACCGAGATCGTCGCCGTGTCGCAGTTCGTCGGGTTCAAAATCTCGCAGATCGTATAGTCGAAGCTGTAGGTGCCGGCGGCCGTCGCCGGATTGACCGAAACGTTGCCGGTCGCGGGATTGAAGGTCAGACCCGCCGGTACGCTCGACCCCGAAGCAACCACCAGCGTCGTGGTCGCAGCCGTCGCGGGCACGCCGTTCAACGTATCGCCGGTGAAAGCATTGACCACGTTGGACGCACCGGAAGCGCCATTGATCCCACCGACGCTATCGTCGGCAGCAATGATCGGCGCGGGAATGACCGTCACCGAAACCGTCGCAGTGTCGCAGTTCGTGGGGTTCGCGATCTCGCAGATCGTGTAGTCGAAGCTATAGGTACCGGCCGCCGTCCCCGGATTGACCGAAACGTTGCCTGTCACCGTGTCGAACGTCAGCCCCGCCGGCACGCTCGAACCGGACGCCACCACAAGCGTCGTCGTCGCCGCCGTCGCCGGCACGCCGTTCAACGTATCGCCTGTGAACGCGTTGAGCACGTTCGCACCGCCCGACGCACCGTTGATCCCGCCGACGCTGTCGTCCGCCGCCACGATCGGCGGCAGGAAGACGTTGACCGTCTCGTTCAAGTCGTCGCCCGCCGTCGTCGGATCGAGTTGGTCGACCGTCGCGGCGGCAGTCGTCGTGTTCGTGATCGCAAGACCGCCCTGGCCGACATTGACCGTACCCGACAGCGTAAGCGTCGCCGTCGCACCGTTCGCGAGCGAGCCGATCGTCCACAATCCGCTGCCGGCGTTGTAGCTGCCTTGGCTCACCGTTCCGTTCGCCCCGTTCGGCGTGAGGCCGGCCGGCAGACCGTCGGTCAGGCTCACATTCGTCGCAGCCGACGGACCGTTGTTCGTCACGGAAATCTGGAACGTCACCGTATCGCCGACCGACGGCGTCGCGCTCGCCGACGTCAACGTCTTCACGGTCACAAGGTTGGCGATCTCATTCACCGTGTCGGTGTCGATCGCATTGTCGTTGGCCGGCGTCGGATCGATCGTGCCCGAGGGCGGCGCGATCGCCGCCGTGTTCGCAACACTTCCCAACGTCGCCGTCACGTTGGCGGCAACGACGATCTGATACGTCTGCCCGCTGGCAAGCGCCGGTAACGCAAAGCCCGACTCAAGCTGCGCAACGCTCGGCGTCGTCCCGCCCGTGCACTGACCCGGCGTGCCGGAGCAAGCGACTGACGTCTTGGCGAGACCGGCAGCCGCAGCATCCGTCAGCGTGGCGCCCGTCGCCGTGGACGGCCCGTTGTTCGTGACAGTGATCGTGTAGGTCGTCGTGCCGCCCGCATCGACGCTCGTGACCCCGTTCGTCTTCGTGATCGCGAGATCGGCTACCGGCATGACTGCATCGGTGTCGGTCGCACTGTCGTTGCCCGGCGTCGGATCGATCGTGCCCGACGGCGGCGCAATCGTCGCTGTGTTCGCAACGCTCCCGCTCAGTGCCGTCACGTTGGCAACGACGGTGATCTGATACGTCTCACCGCTCGCAAGCGCCGGCAGCGCATAGCCCGCTTCAAGCTGCGCAACCGTCGGCGTCGTGCCACCCGTGCACTGACCCGGCGTGCCCGAACACGTAACCGACGTCTTGGCGAGGCCCACGACCACAGCATCCGTCAGCGTCGCACCGGTCGCCGTCGAGGGGCCGTTGTTCGTGACTGTGATCGTGTAAGTGGTGGTGCCGCCAGCGTTGACGCTCGCGACCCCGTTCGTCTTCGTGATCGCGAGGTCGGCGACCGGTGTAACGGTATCGGTATCGGTCGCGCTGTCGTTCCCCGGTGTCGGATCGATCGTGCCCGACGGCGGCGCGATCGTCGCCGTGTTCGCGACGCTCCCGCTCAGCGCCGTCACGTTCGCATTGACGGTCAACTGATAGGTCTGTCCGCTCGCGAGCGCCGGCAATGCGTAGCCCGCTTCCAGTTGCGCGACGCTCGGCGTCGTGCCGCCCGTGCACTGACCCGGCGTGCCCGAGCACGTGACCGAGGTCTTCGCCAACCCTGCAACCGCCGTGTCGGTGAGCGTGGCGCCCGTCGCCGTCGAGGGTCCGTTATTCGTGACCGTGATCGTGTAGCTGGTGGTGCCGCCGGCGTTGACGCTGGCAACGCCATTCGTCTTGGTGATCGCGAGATCCGAGACCGGCGTCACCGTATCGGTATCGGTCGCGCTATCATTCCCTGGCGTCGGATCGATGGTGCCCGAAGGCGGCGCAATCGTCGCCGTGTTCGCGACGCTGCCGCTCAGCGCCATCACATTGGCGGCAACGACGATCTGATACGTCTGACCGCTGGCGAGCGCCGGCAGAGCATAACCCGCCTCAAGCTGTGCCACGCTCGGCGTCGTCCCGCCGGTGCACTGACCCGGCGTGCCGGAGCAGGTAACCGACGTCTTGGCGAGGCCCGCAGCAACCACATCCGTCAGCGTAGCCCCCGTCGCCGTAGAAGGCCCATTGTTCGTGACGGTGATCGTGTAGTTGGTCGCGCCACCCGCATTGACGCTTGCAACGCCGTTCGTCTTCGTGATCGCGAGATCCGAAACCGGCGTCACCGTATCGGTATCCGTCGCGCTGTCGTTGCCCGGTGTTGGATCGATCGTGCCCGACGGCGGCGCGATCGTCGCCGTGTTCGCGACACTGCCACTCAGCGCCGTCACATTCGCGGCGACGACGATCTGATACGTCTGACCGCTGGCGAGCGCCGGCAGCGCATAGCCCGCTTCAAGCTGCGCAACGGTCGGCGTCGTGCCACCCGTGCACTGACCTGGCGTGCCGGAGCAAGTAACCGAGGTCTTCGCGAGGCCCGCGGTTGCAGCATCCGTCAGCGTCGCGCCCGTCGCCGTGGACGGCCCATTGTTCGTGACTGTGATCGTATAGCTCGTCGTCCCGCCGGCATTGACGCTCGCAACCCCGTTCGTCTTGGTCACCGCAAGATCGGCAACCGGTGTGACGGTATCGGTATCGGTCGCGCTGTCGTTCCCCGGCGTCGGATCGATCGTGCCCGACGGCGGTGCGATCGTTGCCGTGTTCGCAATGCTGCCGCTCAGCGCCGTCACATTGGCGGTGACGACGATCTGATACGTCTGCCCGCTGGCAAGTGCAGGCAACGCATAGCCCGCCTCAAGCTGCGCAATCGTCGGCGTCGTCCCACCCGTGCATTGACCCGGCGTGCCGGAGCAAACGACCGAAGTCTTGCTCAGCCCGGCCGCCACTGCGTCGGTGAGAACGGCACCGGTGGCGGTGGACGGTCCGCTGTTGGTGACCGTGATCGTGTAGGTGGTCGTGCCGCCGGCATTGACGCTGGCGACCCCATCCGTCTTCGTCACCCCAAGATCGGCGACCGGCGTGACCGCGTCGGTGTCGGTCGCGCTGTCGTTGCCGGGAGTCAGGTCGATCGTCCCGGTCGGCGGCGCAATTGTCGCCGTGTTGGCGACGGACCCGGATGTCGCCGTGACGTTCGCCGTGACCGTGATCTGATACGTCTGCCCGCTCGCAAGCGCCGGCAGCGCATAGCCGCTCTGCAACTGGGCGATCGTCGGCGTTGTGCCACCCGTGCACTGACCCGGCGTGCCCGAACAAGCCACAGCCGTCTTCGTCAGGCCCGCGACCGCCGGATCGCTGAGCGTGGCACCCGTCGCAGAGGACGGCCCGTTGTTCGTGACCGTAACCGTGTAGGTCGTGGTGCCACCGGCGTTGACGCTCGCGACCCCGTTCGTCTTCGTCACGGCAAGATCGGCAACAGGCGTCACCGTGTCGGTGTCGGTCGCGCTGTCGTTGCCTGGCGTCGGATCGATCGTGCCCGACGGCGGCGCGATCGAAGCCGTGTTGGCGACACTGCCGCTGGTTGCGGTGACGCTCGCCGTCACGGTGATCTGATAGGTCTGCCCGCTCGCAAGCGCCGGCAGCGCATAGCCGCCCTGCAGCTGCGCGATCGTCGGCGTCGTGCCCGCCGTGCACTGGCCGGGCGTGCCTGAGCAAGCCACCGCCGTCTTCGTCAAACCGGCTACAGCCGGATCACTGAGCGTCGCACCCGTCGCGGAGGACGGCCCGTTGTTCGTCACCGTGACCGTGTAGGTCGTGGTACCGCCGGCATCGACGCTGGTCGCGCCGTTCGTCTTCGTGATCGCAAGGTCGGCGACGGGCGTCACCGAGTCGGTATCGGTCGCGCTATCGTTCCCCGGGGTCGGATCGACGGTGCCCGACGGCGGTGTGATCGCCGCGGTGTTCGCGACGCTCCCGCTCAACGCCGTCACGTTGGCGGCGACGACGATCTGATACGTCTGCCCGCTGGCGAGCGCCGGCAACGCATAGCCCGCCTCAAGCTGCGCAACGGTCGGCGTCGTGCCGCCCGTACACTGACCCGGGGTGCCGGAGCAGACGACCGACGTCTTGCTCAGACCCGCAACAGCGGCGTCGGTGAGCGTGGCACCGGTCGCGGTGGACGGCCCGTTGTTCGTCACCGTAACCGTGTAGCTCGTCGTGCCACCGGCATTAACGCTCGCGACACCGTTCGTCTTCGTCACCGCGAGGTCGGCGGCCGGCGTCACCGTGTCGGTGTCGGTCGCGCTGTCGTTGCCCGGTGTCGGATCGGTGGTGCCGGAGGGCGGTGCAATCGTTGCGGTGTTCGCAACGCTGCCGCTCAGCGCCGTCACGTTCGCAGTGACCGTCAGTTGATAGGTCTGACCGCTCGCAAGCGCCGGCAGCGCATAACCGCCTTGCAACTGCGCGATCGTGGGCGTCGTACCCGCCGTGCACTGCCCCGGCGTGCCGGAGCAAGTGATCGAGGTCTTCGTCAGACCCGCAACCGCGGGGTCCGTCAATGTTGCGCCGGTCGCCGTCGAAGGCCCGTTGTTCGTCACCGTGACCGTGTAGCTCGTCGGGCCGCCGGCGTTGACGCTCGCAACCCCGTTCGTCTTCGTGACGGCGAGGTCGGCGACCGGCGTGACCGTATCCGTATCCGTCGCGCTGTCGTTGCCCGGCACCGGATCGGTCGTGCCCGACGGCGGTGCGATCGTCGCGGTGTTCGCGACGCTGCCGCTCAACGCGGTTACGTTGGCGCCAACGGTGATCTGATAGGTTTGACCGCTCGCCAGCGCCGGCAGCGCATAGCCGCTTTGCAACTGCGCGATGGTGGGCGTTGTCCCTGCCGTGCACTGCCCCGGCGTGCCGGAACAAGCGACCGAGGTCTTCGTCAAGCCCGCAACGGCCGGATCGCTCAGCGTCGCCCCGGTCGCCGTCGACGGCCCGGTGTTCGTCACCGTAACCGTGTAGCTCGTCGTGCCGCCGGCATTGACGCTGGTGACGCCGTTCGTCTTCGTCACCGCAAGGTTCGCGACGGGCGTCACCGTGTCGGTATCGGTCGCGCTGTCGTTGGCCGGCGTCAGATCGATCGTGCCCGAGGGCGGTGCGATCGTCGCCGTATTCGCGACACTCCCACTCAGCGCGGTCACGTTGGCGCCAACAATGATCTGATACGTCTGACCGCTCGCGAGCGCCGGCAGCGCGTACCCGCTCTGCAGCTGCGCGATGGTGGGCGTCGTGCCCGCCGTGCACTGACCCGGCGTGCCGGAGCAAGCAACCGAAGTCTTCGTCAAGCCTGCGACGGCCGGATCGCTGAGCGTGGCCCCCGTCGCTGTCGACGGCCCGTTGTTCGTCACCGTCACCGTGTAACTGGTCGTGCCACCGGCGTTGACGCTCGCGACGCCGTTCGTCTTCGTGACCGCAAGGTCGGAAGCGGGAGTGACGGTGAACGAAGCCGAGCCGGAGTCGTTGGTGTCGCCGGAGAAGAAGTCGGTCACGCTCGCCGTGTTGGAGACGACCGCACCGCCGGGCGCACCGCCATTGACGGTCTGCTGGAACGTGAACGTCTGCGTCTGCCCGTTCGCCAGTCCCGACGTACAGTTGATGGTATTGAACGGCGATATGTAAGTGCACCCGGTCGCAGGACCGGATGACGTAAACGACGTCGGCGCCGAGACGTTCACGGTCGGCGCGGTGTCGCTCACGACCAGCGGATTTGCCGCTGTTTCATTAGGCCCCTGCATGTCGCCGGGGCCATTGTTCGTGACGTTGATCGTCCAGGTGACCGGCTGCCCGGCGCCGATGGTCGCGGCCGAGCGGGTCTTCGTGACCGCCAAGTTGTACGGCAGGATCGAAACGGAAGCGGCAGACGACCGATTCGCGTTGACGCCGATGATGTCGGTCGTGCCCGACGTCGACGATCGATCGACCGTCGAGGCCGTGTTCGTGATCGTCGTGGCGGCCGCGGTGTTCGCGAAGATCTGCTCGTAGGTGATCGTCAGCGTTTCGCCGGCGTTCAACCCGCGCGCGCCGCCGCTGGGGGCGCCCGGCGCGGACGGCGCGCTATAGGGACGTGTACATGTCGTCGAAGCGGGCATCGACGAGCCGACGGTAACGCCCGTGCAGGTCATCGCACCGCTGGCGAGATTTGTGTTGCTCCCGCCGCTGGTCCCGATGGAGAGAACGCGGAACGTCGGCGTGGGCGATCCGATCGGCCCGGCCGGCAGCGTATCCGAAATCGTGAGCGTGTCGTTCCGCGTCATCGGATCGGGGCCGCTGTTCGTGACCGCCACCGTCCAAATCGTCCGCGCGCCTGCGTTCACCGGTGACGGTGAAGCCGACTTGCTGACAGCGAGCTGATAGACGCAAGGGATCCAGTCGATCGAAGCCGAACCGGTCGCGCCATTGACGAAGCCGCCCGCGGTGGCAGCTGCACCGGCGCCGCTGATATTGGTGGGTGCCGGAGCCGCGACAGTCGGCGATGTCGCGCGAACGAAACTCGAGCCACCGCCAGCACCGCCGCCGGTGAGCGAAGAGTTGACCGTTGATGCGCCGCCGCCGCCGCCCGTGTAGCCGCCGCCGCCGCCGCCACCGGAGTCCGTGGTGGGATCGACGCCGCCGTTCCCGCCGGTACCGACACCGATGCCGCCACCGCCGAAACCATTGTACGCTGCGTTCGTCGAATGCACGCCCCCGGCACCGCCGGCGGCCGCCAAGCCGCCTTGCCCGCCGCCGATCGTGACGCCGGCGGCTTGGAAACCGACATTGCCTGCGATGCCCGGTGCCACGACGCCGGCGCCGATCCCCGCAAAGCCGCCGCCGCCGCCATTACCTGCGGTCGGAGCTTGGTGCGCACCGCCGCCGCCGCCGCCGCCGCCGGCTTCAATAACTTTGACGCCGCCAACGCTGATCGAACTGCTGCCGCCGCCACCGCCACCGCGGTGAATCGTGGCAATGCCTACCGTGCCGCCGGTCCCGCCGTTTGCCGTGCCGGCGCCACCGGCGCCGTTTCCGACCGACGATCCTTCAAGACCGCCGGCGCCGACATTCCCTGTGACGGCTTGCCCCGGCAACACCGCGAATCGCGCACCGATGATCGCGCCACCGCCGCCTCTGCCACCAAGCGCCGCCGTGGTACCCGATGAACCGCCGCCACCGCCCGTGACGGAGACGGCCATCGCGCAGATGCCGTCTGGCACCGTCGTTGAGATCACACCTGCGGTCGTTTGGCTGAACGACGCCGCATTCGGCGCGGGGTCGCCAACCGCAAGGCCCGCCATCAGCGCGTAAGCCGACACGCCGGCAATCAGAACCGCGTTGCGAACCCTGTACGAGTTCTTTGTGACGGCGCGCGGCTGTGCAGAGGCGCCGGGCTCGGCTCCCCTCTCATGCGACAGCAGTGAACCCGGCTGTTCGCCAGGCTGGTCGTACTTCACGGCCCCGCCTCCACACCCGTCGGTGCGTGGTTTAGGAATGATTTCTTAAGAACCGGAGATTGGAGACAATTCGTTGCTGAAATCTTTACTGTCCCCGCAATAGTTGCCGGGTATCAACGAGTTGCGCTTGACTCTTTTGACAGATGGCTGCGCGGAGGCCGCACCATCTGTGACATTTGAGATTCAGGTGTGGCTGGACGCAGTCGCGAGCGCGCCGCCCGGCTTGTCGCCGAAAGGCTTTGGCAACGATTCGTTCGTGCATGGAACGAAGGAGCGGCTTGATCGCCGCCCGCTTGGATTACGGCCGGTATCCCGTCGCGCGCATGCCAGGCGTCCTGAGCGGCGCCGCCAGATTGGCAAACGCGCACAGCACTTTGCGCGTATCGCGCGGGTCGATGATCTCCTCGATCCCGAACTTCTCCGCCGTCCGGAACGGCGAGCGTACGCGGTTCAAGCGTTCGTCGATCTCCGCGCGCAGCTTCACAGGATCTTCCGCCGCCTCAAGATCCCGCCGATACGCCGCCTCGATCCCGCCTTCGAGCGGCAACGAACCCCAATCGCCCGACGGCCACGCATAACGGAACGGCAGGCGCGACGCATTGCTCATCGCCGCGCCCGCAACGCCGAACGCCTTGCGGATCAAAATCGTGCACCACGGCCCCGTCGCCTGATAGATCGCCGTCATCGCCCGGGCGCCATGCCGGATCGTCGCCGCCTGCTCGGACTCGAGCCCAATGCGGAACCCCGGAATGTCGACGAGATGCACGACCGGCAGGTGAAACGTCTCCGCGAAGTCGACGAAGCGCGTGACCTTCAGGCTCGACTCCGCCGTCCACGCGCCGCCATAGACGAAGGGATCGCTGGCCAGCACCGCAACCGGCCAGCCGTCGAGCTGCGCCAAACCGGTGATCGACGAGCGCCCATGCCCGCGCCCGATCTCGAAGAACGAGTCCTTGTCGAAAACGGCCTCGACGATCGTGCGCATCTTGTAAACCTGCCGGCGCGACTGCGGCACGATCTTGATCAGCGCCTCCTCGCGCCGCGCCGGATCGTCTGTTCGCGGACCGCGCGGCGGCACGTCGAACACAGACGACGGCAGATAGGACAAGAACCGCCGTGCCCGCGCGAACCCTTCGACCTCGCTCTCGACCTCGTCGTCGATCGCGCCGTTCTTTGTATGGATGGCCGAGCCGCCGAGTTCGTCCTTCGTCAAATCCTCACCGATCTGCTTCACGACCGGCGGCCCCGCAATGAACATCTGCGCGGTGCCTTTGACGATCATCGAATAGTGGCTCGTCACCGCGCGCGCCGCGCCCAACCCCGCGACGCTGCCCAGCGCGAGCGACACGACCGGCACGGTCGCCAGATTGGCGACGACATCGTCCCACGCCGGATTCGCCGGCACATAAGTGAAGCCGGTCTGCTCGTAGGTCTTGACCGAGCCGCCGCCGCCCGACCCGTCAATCAAGCGGATCATCGGCAGCCGAAGCTCGCGCGCCATCTGCTCGGCCACTTCCTGCTTGCGCTTGCCCGCCATATCGGCCGAGCCGCCGCGCACCGTGAAGTCGTCGCCCGCGACCACGACCGGCCGCCCATCGATCAACCCGCGCCCGAAAATGAACGGCACCGGCGTGAAGCCGATCATCTCCCCGTTCGGCCCGTATTCCGCCGAACCCGTAATCGATCCCACCTCATGAAACGACCCGGGATCGAGTAGCCGGTCCACGCGCTCGCGCACCGTCAGCTTGCCGAGCGCGCGATGTTTCGCGACCCGCTCCTCGCCACCCATCGCCTGCGCGAGCGCTTGCCGCCGGCGCAGTTCTTCAACGTCTTTTTCCCAACTCATGCCGCGCGCTTCGTTTCCGGCGTGAACGCGACGCCGAGCTTCCTGATCGCATGCACGAAGTTGTTCGGCGCAATATCGATCTCGCCGGTCCAACGCATATCGGGGAAGCGCGTCAAGATCTGCCGGTAGACCGCCTCAAGCTGCATGTTCGCGACCCGCTGCCCCAGGCACACATGCGGCCCGATGCCGAACGCCACATGATCCTTGCCGTTCGCACGCGCCGGATCGAAACGGTCGGGATCGGCAAACACCTCGGGATCGCGGTTCGCCGCGCCGTAATACATGATCACCTTCTCGCCCTCGGCGATCTTCTGCCCACGAATTTCCGTGTCCTTCGTGGCCGTGCGGCGCATGTACATGACCGGCGAAACCATCCGGATCGCCTCATCGACCATAGTCGGCAACAGCGATAGGTTCGCCTGCACGCGCGCCTTCTCGGCCGGGTTCTCGGTCAGGAGTTTCATCGTCCCCGAAATCGAATTGCGTGTCGTGTCGTTGCCCGCGAACACAATGAGAAGCCACGACCCGTCGAGATAGTTGTCCGGCAGGACGTCGCCGCCGACCTTCGCGTGCGCCAACGCGGTGAGCAGGTCCTCTTTCGGCTCCGCGCGCCGTTTCAAAAGCACGTCGCGCCCATACTCGAACATCTCGGCAACGTTCGACATGAAGTCGCCGAAGAAGCTCGGATCGAGCGCGCCGAAGTTCTTCTCGGCCATGATGTAGCCCGCAATCTCCAGATAGTGCATCCACCGCACAAGCTTCGGCCGATCGCTTTCCGGAATCCCCAAAATCTCGGAGAGTGTGAACAACGGCAACTCCGCCGACAGCTGCTCGACCAAATCGCACTTGCCGAGCGGCGCAATCGTGTCGAGCAACGCCGTCACCTTGCCCTCGACCTTGACCTTCAGATCGGCCACGTATTTTGCCGTGAAGAACGGCAGATGCTCGCGCCGAAGCTCGAAGTGGATCGGCTGATCCATATTGATCAGCTGATCGAGCGAAGCGCGGTGCAGCACCGGATGGCGCTGCGCCGGATTCCCATACGCCATCAAGATCCCGCCCTTCTGCGACGAGAACACCTGCGGGTTCAGCGACACAGCCCGAACGTCGTCATAGCGGGTCAGCGCCCAGAACCCGGCGCCCAGCTCCGGCGGCTCCTTGCACCAGATCACGGGCGCATTCTCGCGCATGATCTTGAACGCATCGAACGGTTGCCCGCCCGTGAACGCCGAGAAGTGCGCCAGATCGACCGGCGGATCGAACGCGAACCTCCGCCCGTACTTGGGCTCCGGCGCATAGGTCTCAAGAATCTGATCGGCAAGCGGTTTCAGCATGGACCAAGGCTCCAATAACGATAGGCGAACTAAAGCACCTTCCCCCATTGCCGTCACGGCCCTCCTCGCGGCAATCTCTGGGGCCATGAGGATCGGCATTGCACTTGGTGGCGGCGGCGCGCGCGGTTGGGCCCATATCGGCGTCCTGCGCACGCTGGAGCGCGCAGGCTTTGAACCCACAGTTGTCGCCGGCACGTCGATCGGCGCGATTGTCGGCGGCGCCTACGCAGCAGGCAAACTCGACGAACTCGAAAAATTCGCGCGCGCGCTCGACCGGCGCACAGCATGGAAACTCGCCGACTTGAATCTCGGCAAAGGCGGTGGCCTCGTCGTCGGCGACAAGGTCGCCCAAGCCCTCATCGACATCATCGGCGACGTCGAAATCCCGGACCTCAAGAAGAAGTTCGCCGCGGTCGCCACGGAACTTATGACCGGCCACGAAATATGGCTGGAAGAAGGAAGCCTGAGCGTCGCGATGCGGGCCTCCTACGCGCTGCCGGGCATCTTGGTCCCCGTGACGGTGGACGGCCGCCCGCTGATCGACGGCGGCATCACGAACCCGGTCCCCGTTTCGGCGGCCCGCGCGCTCGGCGGGCAGTTTGTGATCGCAGTCCCCGTGCCGGCGAGCCAAAGCCCGAACCAACGCTTCGCCAGCACCCCCGTGCCCGAAGCCGAGGGAAACGCCTGGCAAAAGGCACTCGCCCTCTTCCGCGAACCCGAACGCTTCGTCGCCCGTCAGCTGTTCGGCGACGAACCGGGCGAACTGACGACGGCGACCGTCTCGGTGGCGGCCCTCAACATCCTGCTCGACCGCATGACGCGTGTTCGGCTGGCGAGCGACCCGCCCGACGTCACGATCAACTCCGACATCGGCAAGATCGCGATCCTTGAGTTCGACCGCGCCGACGAAGCGATCGCCATCGGTGCAGCCGCCACGGAACGCGTGCTGCCGGAGATCGAAGCGCGCATCAAGGGTTGAGCCGCGCGGGTTGCGCCCTCACGCCGGCTTCTGGCAGAAACAGTGCAACGCAACATGACTGGGTCCTATGGCCGCCGGCACCGCCGCTGACGCCGAGAAGTTCGAACGGTTGCACCGGGACCTCCTGGCCGACCCTTCATTGCAGTTTCAGTTTGAGCGCACCGAGGTGCCGCCGGCCCCGCCCGATTGGCTGCAACCGCTCATCAGGTTCCTCGAATTCTTAGGCCCGTTTCTGAATCTCATCTTTTGGGCTGGCGTGGCGCTCGTTGTCGGCGCGATCGTTTACGTCATCGTCCGCGAGGTTATGCGCCGCCTCCCGCAATCGACGGACGAGACGAAGGCGGAGGAAGAAATCCCCGTCCCCGAATACCGCCCGGCCGCCGCACGCGCGCACGCGCTCCTGGAAGAGGCCGACCGCCTCGCCGCCGAAGGCCGTTTCGGCGACGCGGTGCGCGTGCTGCTCCACCGCAGCATCGAAGACATGGAGAAGGTCTTTCCGACCGCGATCATGCCCAGCATGACAAGCCGCGAAATCTCGGCGATCGAACACCTTTCCGCCGACGGCCGCTCGACCTTCACGAAGATCGCCCAAGCCGTCGAACGCAGTCTGTTCGCCGGCCGGCCCCTCACCGCCGACACCTACACCGATTGCCGCCGCGCCTACGAAAGCTTCGCGCTGGAGCCCGCCGCATGAGCGTCGAAGCGCAAGGCCGCCCGCCCGAAGTCTTCTCAGCCCGCGTCGCGATCATCCTGTTCCTGGTCGGCGTCTTCTCGTTTTCGGCCTTCATCACGCTCTCGACCTTTGCCCCCGACTTCATGGACGGCAACAACGGCGAGGCGCACGCCCTCTCGAAGTCGGCGATCGGCTACGCGGGTGCCGTGAGGCTCTTGAAGGGCACGGGCACGCAAGTGCACGTCAGCCGCTCCGGCCCCAGCGGCTTGAGCGCGCCGCTCGTCGTTCTGACGCCTGAATCCAAACTCAAGATCGAAGAGATCGAACGCCACGCCCACATCAACGCGCTCATCGTGCTGCCGAAATGGCTGCCGCGGCCGAGCGTCACGCGCCCCGGCTGGGTTCGCGAGTCCGTCCCCTTCGCCGAAGACACGATCGCCGACATCCTGAAGGACATCGCGCCCAAAGCCCAAATCAAGCGGGAAACAGCCGAACTCGCCCCAACGCTGCTGATCGATCCCAACTCGGCCTGGCTCGCGAAAAATCCGGGCACATTGCGTCCGGGCAAGATCGCCGCACTGCAGACCGTCGTCGCGCCGGAGATCACGCCGATCGTGACGACCAAGGATGGCAAGACCGTGCTCGGCGTCGTACGCAACCGGGAAGAGCCCGCCATCTACGTGCTGACCGAACCAGATCTCCTAAACAACCAGGGCATCCACGACCTCGCCACCGCACGCACGGGCCTGGCGCTGATCGAAGCCATCAACGACCCCGGCGCCGCGATCACGTTCGACGTCACGCTGAACGGCTTCGAACGCTCGCGCAGCCTTCTGCGCCTCGCCCTCGAACCGCCGCTTTTGGCAGCCACGCTAAGCTTCGCCATCGTCGCCGCCATGCTCGCCTGGCGCGCGGCGACGCGTTCCGGCCCGACCGCCCGTGGCAAACGCGCAATCGCACTCGGCAAACGCACGCTCGCCGACAACTCGGCGGCCTTGATCCGCCTCGCCGGCCGCGACCACACGATGGCGCCCCGTTACGCGCAGATGGTACGCACCGTCGTCGCCGAACACATCCACGTCGCTCGCGACGCCAACGAAACGACGAACGCGGAACTCGACCGCATCGCGCAAAGCCGCGGCGTGCGCGCGACCTACTCCGAACTCGCCGCCGAAGCGGCCCAAGCCCAAAACGCCACCGAAACCCTGAACGCGGCCCGAAGGCTGCATGCCTGGACTGGAGACATGATCCGTGCAACTCGCTGATCTTCGCACCGCCGCCGACCGCATCCGCGCCGCCATCGGCCACCACGTCGTCGGCCAAACCGACACGGTCGACCTGCTCTTGACCGCGCTCTTCGCCGGCGGCCACGTGCTGCTCGAAGGCCCGCCCGGCACCGCGAAAACACTGCTGGCGCAGTGCTTCGCCAAAACGCTCGACCTGCAGTTCGGCCGCGTGCAGTTCACGCCGGACCTGATGCCCGGCGACATCCTGGGCTCGAACCTCTTCAATTTCCAAACCAGCGCCTTCGCGCTGACCAAAGGCCCGATCTTTTGCGACGTCCTCCTGGCCGACGAAATCAACCGTACGCCGCCGAAGACGCAAGCGGCCCTGCTCGAAGCGATGCAGGAACGCGGCGTCACGCTCGACGGCAAGCGTCACGTCTTGAGCCCGCGCTTCACGGTCATCGCGACCCAAAACCCGATCGAGCAACAAGGCGCCTATCCACTGCCCGAAGCGCAGCTCGACCGCTTCCTGTTCAAGCACATCCTCTCCTATCCCAGCGTCGCCGAAGAAACCCGCATCGTCGCCGAGCACGGCACGAGACCCTCGAACCGCGCAACGCCCGCCATCGAAAGCGTCCTCACCCAAGACGCGCTGAACGCAGCCGTCGACCTCGCCGCCCAAACGCGCCTGCCCGACGAAGTCGTGAACTACGTCGTGCGCATCGTCCGCGCGACGCGCGAAGGCACGACGTTCGAGCTGGGCGCAAGCCCGCGTGCCGCCGCAATGCTGGCCTCCGCAGCGCGCGCGCGCGCTGCCCTCGACGGCCGCGATTACGTGATCCCCGACGACGTCAAGGCACTCGCTGCGCCCGCACTCCGCCACCGCGTCATCCTCTCGCCCACGGCCGAAATCGAAGGCCGCACGACGGACGCCGCCCTCAAAACCATCATCGACCAAACCGAAGCCCCGCGATGATCTCACCCACGAGCCGCGCGATTCTGTTGGCCGCCGCCGGCGCGCCGATCTCGCTCGTGCTCGCGGCAACCGTGCCCGCCGCCTGGCCCCTTGGCCCCGCCTGGGCACTGGGCATTCTGGCGCTGGCCCTCGCCGACGCGCAGCTCGGCCGCCCCACCGGCCCGCTCCGCGTCGAAGCCATCGTGCCCCGCATCGCGGGAATCGGCGCCGGCGCGATCACCGCGCTTCTCCGCTTCGCCTTCGGTGCCGCCAATCCGCGCAATGCAGAAATTTCACTTGAGACGAACCAGTTCTTCGCCGTCTCGCCCGTGCGCCGCGACGCAAACGTCGTCGAAGGCCACGGTCAGACCGCCTTCAAGCTGGAGCCGCAGCGCCGCGGCAAAGGCCGCCTCGAATACGCCTTCATCCGCTGGCAGGGCCCATTGGGCCTCGCCTGGTGCCAGCGCGTTGAGCCGCTGAACGAAAAGATCGCGATCACGCCCGATCTTGACGCGGTCGAGCGCCACGCCACCCGCCTCTTCTCCCGCACGTTCGTCTACGGTTTGAAGCCGATGAAAGACCGCGGCGACGGTTCCGAGTTCGACGCGCTCGCGAAGTTCGAAACCGGCATGGACCGCCGCCTCGTCGATTGGAAGCAAAGCGCCCGCCACCTGAATCTGCTCGCGAAGGAAGTCCGCGCCGAACGCAACCACCAAATCGCCTTCGCCATCGACACCGGCCGCCTGATGTGCGAGCCGGTCGCCGGCGCCCCGCGCATCGACCGCGCGCTGAACGCGGCGCTAATGCTCGCTTACGTCGGGCTGAAGCTCGGCGACCGTATCTCCTTCTTCGGCTTCGACGCCAAGCCCAACCTGCAAACCGGCTTCGTCGCGGGCGTCCGCGCCTTCACGCATCTGAAGGCCCTGACCGCCGACCTCGATTATTCGACCGAGGAGACGAACCACACGCTGGGCCTGATGACGCTCGCCGAAAAGCTCCAGCGCCGCTCGATGATCGTCGTCTTCACCGATTTCGCCGACACGATCTCGGCCGAATTGATGGTCGAAAACATCGCCCGCCTCGCCCGCCGCCACATGATCGTCTTCGTCGCCTTCCACGACGAGGAGTTGGAATCGCTCCGCTCGGCGCTGCCCGAAGCCTCCGACGACGTGGCCCGCGCCGTCATCGCCGACCAGCTCTTGAAAGAACGCCGCATCGTACTCGCGAGGCTGCGCCGCCTGGGCGTCACGATCGTCGACGCGCCTGCCGACAATCTGGGCCCCGAACTCGTGCGCGTGTACGACGAACTCCGCCGCCGGGAGCGCATCTGATGGACGCGACCCTCCGCTCCCTCCGTTTCCGCCGCGAACGCGAAGCCTCCTGGCGCGAACTCGAAGGCCTGCTCGACCGCGCCGAACGCCAAGCCGCCTCGCGCCTCAGCGACGACGAACTGCTCGCGATCCCCGCCCTCTACCGCGCGGCGCTCTCCTCGCTCTCCGTCGCGCGCGCGACGTCGCTGGACCAAGCGCTCGTCGACTATCTCGAAGCGCTCTGCGCGCGTGCCTATTTCTTCGTCTACGGCTCGCGCACGTCGTTCAAGGAGCGCATGCTGCGCTTCTTCGCCCAGGACTGGCCGATCGCCGTTAAGAACATCTGGCGCGAAACCGCGGTCTCGGCCTTGATCACGTTTGCCGCGGCGCTCACGGCTTACATGCTCGTGATCGCCGACCCCGATTGGTACTCGGCCTTCGTCTCGCCGGAAATGGCGGGCGGCCGCGATCCCACTGCTTCGACCGAATATCTGAAAAGCACGCTCTACGACAAAGGGAGCGAATCCGAGGGCTTGAGCGTCTTCGCCACGTTCCTGTTCACGCACAACGCCCAGATCGCGATCTTCGCCTTCGCGCTCGGCTTCGCGTTCTGCCTGCCGTCCTCGCTCCTGCTCGCCTACAACGGTTTCACGCTGGGCGCGATGTTCGCGGTCTTCGCCTCGCGCAATCTGGGGTTCGAGTTCGCGGGCTGGATCCTGATCCACGGCGTGACCGAGCTCTTCGCCGTCATCCTGGCGGGTGCTGCCGGCTTGAAGATCGGCTGGTCGATCGCCTTCCCGGGCGACCAAAGCCGCCTTGCCGCAGCCGAGAGAAGCGGCCGCGAAGGCGCCGTCGTTATGATCGGCGTCGTGATCATGCTCTTCATCGCGGGCCTGCTCGAAGGCTTCGGCCGCCAGCTCATCACCTCGGACGCGATCCGTTACGCAATCGCCACCGCCACCGCTGTTATCTGGGGCGCTTACTTCTACCGGGGAGACCGCCGTGGCCTCGATCGCCGTTGACGCCGCCGCCGATCCGGGCACCCGCGCCCTGATCACGCCCGAAGGCGTCGACCTGCGCGTGCGCCTCGCCGCGGTCAGCGAACGCGGTATCGCACTCGTCATCGACCTCACGATCATCCTGGGCGCGCTCATCGGCCTGACCCTGCTCGCAGGCTCCGTCCTCACCACAATGCAGATGGAATCGATCCCCATCGCCCAGATCATCTGGATGCTGGGCTTCTTCCTGCTCCGCAATTTCTACTTCACGCTGTTCGAGTGCAGCCGCCGCTCGGCAACGCCCGGCAAGCGCATCATGGGCCTGCGCGTTGTCGCCCGCGACGGGGCGGCCTTAAGCGCCGACGCCGTCATCGCCCGCAACGCCATGCGCGAACTTGAACTCTACATCCCGATGATCTTTCTGATCTCGCGCGGCGAAGGGATCGAGGCCTGGATCATCCTGGCCGGCATCGTTTGGTGCGGCGTCTTCGTCTTGTTCCCGCTCTTCAACCGCGACCGCCTGCGCGCCGGCGACCTGATCGCAGGTACCTGGGTCTTGAAGGCGCCGAAGCAGAAAATGCTCCCCGACCTCACCAGCGAAAAGCCGGCCGAGGCGGCTTACGCGTTCACGACGGCCCAACTCGACACCTACGGCGTCAAGGAGCTGCAGGTGTTGGAGCAGGTTCTGCGCGTGAGCGAGCCCACCGCCATGGAAGCGGTCGCCACCCAAATCCGCACCAAGATCGGCTGGACCGCCCGCGCTTACGAGAACGACAAGGACTTCCTCAGCGCTTACTATGCCGCGCTCCGCCGCCGCCTGGAGCAGCGCCTGCTCCTGGGCGTCCGCAAAAAAGACAAGCACGACAAAATTTAGCTCAGGCGAACACCTGCGCGAGCTCCGTCACCCCGACGCCTTCTTTGATCTGACGAAGCTCGAAGTAGACCGCCGCGATACCGACCGCGACGATCAGCGAGGTCGCGATTTGGACGGCTAAGGCAACCACGACGGCAACAATCGACAGCACGTTCGACGGCATCGCACTTAGATCGAGACCGGACCCCGGAAGCGCCGCGGCGAGCATCGCCTGGAGCACAATCAGCACGACGGCATAGAGAGCGACCAGCCCGAAGATCGCCCAGCGATGAGTCTCCGTCAGAGCACTGCTGCGGCGCAAACTCTGAACGACGCCCGGCCGCTCGACCACAATCACGGGTACGACGGCGATCCAACGGACGAACAGATAGACAAAGGTCACGATGACGACGACATAGAAGATCAGCACAAGCACGGAACCGCCACTCATCACCGCGATGCCGACCACGATACCCGCGGCAAGAATGCCGACAACGAGCAAGAAGAAAAAGAAAAGCAGAAGACCCAACATAGGCAACAACGCGCCGAGCGCCGCGCGCACAGATGCGCCAAGCAAGACCCGATTGCCGGCAAGTTCGTCGACCGATGCCCGCGTCAGCGACGCTTGAAGCACCATCGCGCCCAACAAATAGATCGCAAAGAGCACCAGCGCCGCTGTCGGCAGAAATCGCACACCGGGGCTTGGCGTCGAAAGCGCGGCCGGAAGAGCCAAAGCTGCGACGAGATACGGCACACCCGAAAACAGCACCGCAAGAAATGCGAACGGCGCCAAGTTCCGCCCGATCAGCCCGAACGTCCGGCGGATCACGCGGGCAATGTCAAAGGCCCCGCCCTTATCGGACGGGGCCACGACTGCGCGCTCCCTGAGTCGTCGATCGAGAGAGCATCAAACCTTACGAAAACACCTGCGCCAACTCGCCGACGCCCACGCCTTCTTTGATCTGGCGTAGTTCGAAGTAAATCGCCGCCGCGCCGACCGTGCCGACCATGCTGATGATCGCGCCGATCAGCGTCATGACGATCAGGAAAGAAAGCGGCGGTCCCGAAGGATCCGCGAAACTCGCCATCGACCCGCCGATCAGCGCACCGGCAACCGCCGCGACGATCATGTAGGCAATGAAGAAGAGCACGAGGAGCCCGAGAATCGCCCACCTGTGGTTCTGCGTTAGCGCCATGCTCCGTTGCATCGAGGCCGTGATGCCGAGGCGCTCGACCACCATCACGGGCGACGACACGATCCAGCACAAAGCGAGATACACGCCGGGAATGACGAGCAAAAGGAATCCGGCTGCGATGCCCAGACCAACCAAAAGGCCGAGACCAAGCAGCGGCAGGATGATGGAAACGGCGTTGCTGAGAGCCGCGCCCAACTGCACACCCTTGCCCGATAGGTCGTCGATCGCGGCCCGCGTCAGCGTACCTTGCAAAATGACGCCGGTCGCAATCGTCACCAAAAGGCCGATGATGATCGACCCAAAATAGGCGCCCGGCGCCTGCTGAATCGCCGTCGGATCGGTTGGCATGGCGATTTGCAGAAGCAGCGACGGCAAACCCGCCAAAACAAACGTCAACACGAAGAACGGCACGAAGTTCCGGCCGACGAGGCCCATCGTCCGCTGGATCACGCGCCCGATATCGAAATTCGCACCCGTATCAGCCACTGCCATGAGCGAGTCCTCCCTCTCAAAAGCCCGAATCGGGCATTCCTTCCAGAACTCTCAGGAGCGCCCTAACAAGATATGAACGAGGCGCGCGCGACCACGCCTTAGCAGGTGCAACTAGGACTAAAGTGAACTGGAAGGCGCAGCGCCGCCCTTGGCCTGCCGCAACTCGAAATAGAGAGACACAACGCAAACGGCGACCATCAGCGCCGTAAACGCGCCAATTGCCACCACGACGAGAACCGCGGCAATCAAAGGCGCGGTCACCACCCCTTCCGCCATCACGCTGCTGACGCCGGGCAGGAGCAGACCGACGGCATACGGCCCGGCGACGGAAAGACCGGCGCAAAGCAAGACAACACCGAAAACCGCCAGCCGATGTCCGCTGGTCAACCCGGCGCTACGCCGAAGGGCGCCGAACACGCCCGTCCGTTCCCGCGCTACCACCGGCGGCGCCACGCCCCAGAAGAGAGCCAAGACGGCGGCAAGCCCGTACATCAAACCGAGCGCCGGCATCAGCCAGCCGCTATAGACCAAGAAGACGTAAAAATACCGGAGCACGCCGATTGCCGCCGCGAGGATGGCCAGGAACACGAGAAGCAATCCGCTCAGCGCCAACGCGGCACCCGCAGCGGTCTGCAGCGCCGTTCCGACGGACACAGCCTTGCCGTCGGCATCGTCCGCCATCGAGCGCGTCAACGCCGCTTGCAGAAGGAGCGCACCCAGAAAGGACACCGCGCTCAGCACATAGGCCGCAACGGTCACCGCAGCCTTGTCGGACGAAAGCGTCGCCGCAAACGCCGTCGACAAGAGCGCCAACTGCGGCACGCCTGCCAACAGCAGAGCCAAGATCATCGAGGGCGAAAAGTTCCGGACAACGAATCCGAGTGCGCGTCGCAACATCCGCATGAAGTCGAACGATGAGCCAGGCCCCGTCATGACGATACGCACCCTCGATGCAGTCGCGGGGCGCACCCCCACCGGCGACGCAAAGTGCGCATCGCAAGGCGCCAACATACACGAATAGCTGGATGGCTTGAATCTGGAGCGGGCGAGGCGATTCGAACGCCCGACCCTAACCTTGGCAAGGTTATGCTCTACCCCTGAGCTACGCCCGCGCTCCGTCGGCGCCAGGTCACCGGCGCCTCGATTCAAGGCCGAGGGTTATGGCGTAAGTGCGCCTGCGATGCAATATGGCCCGCGCGCGGCTTGAGAACGGCGGATTGCCGCGAAGGAATGGAACAATGACAGAGCTTAAGGACTATCGCGGCCGCTGGGCCCTGGTCACGGGCGCGGGTGACGGCATCGGCCGCGCCCTCACGCTCGCCTTCGCGCGCCAAGGCCTGAACGTCGTGGCAAGCGACATCCGTGCCGACGCGGCAGCTGCTGCCGCGAAAGAGGCCGAAGCGCTGGGCGTAAAGGCACTGGCCGACGCGGCCGATGTCGCCGATCGCGACGCGATGATGCGTTCGGCCGAACAACTCGCCGCGGCAGGCGTCGTGCCTTCGATCCTCTGGGCAAACGCCGGCGTCGGCGCCGCCGCGAACACGATCGACGCCTCGCCGCGCACCGTCGAGTGGGTTTTGAGCGTCAACATCTTCGGCGTCATTTGGACGGCGCAAGCGTTCGTGCCCCGGATGCTCGCGACCGACGGCCCGCGCCACGTCGGCGTGACCGCATCCTCCGCCTCCATCGTCAACGTGCGCGGACCCTTCACGCTCTACGCGGCGAGCAAGCAAGGTACGGCCGGCATCGCCGAGGCGCTCGGTGCCGAACTCGCGCCGAAAGGCATCGGCGTCACGATCCTCTACCCCGGCATGCTGAACACGAACATCTGGGACGCCGCCCGCGCCCGCCCCGAACGCTTTGGCGGCGAACGCCGCATGGCCGCGAATGTCGGCGACCCCTGGCGCAAGACGCCGGGCCCCGAAGGCGTTGTCGATCCGGTCTTGCGCACGATCGCCAAAGGCGGCGGCCCCTGCGTCGTCGACGCGATCGGCGAAGCCCGCCCGCTGTTCGAAGCGAAAGCGGAAGCCTTGCGCGGCGCCTTCGACGCCTAGTTGCGCGAACTGACTGTGCGCACGCCCGATCCCGGGCACTTGCCGTCCGGGTAACTGGGGCCGGTGCAGAACGGACCGCCGTTCACTTCCCGCGCCATGTCGACAAGCGCACCCGGGCCCATCCGATGCGCAAGTTTTGTGAGATCGCCGTCGGCCGGCCACCACAAAGCGATCGTGGCCACTGCGGCGCCCACGGTTGGCAGGACCATTTTCGGCGCAATGCCGAACCAATTGCGTTCATCGCTCTCGCGCCATTCGAAGGCATCGATGCTCGCGTTCTGCCACTTCCAAAAGCGCTTAGGGTCCGTGAAAAGCAAAAGCAGCGTTCCGAGCGAAGGTTGTTCGACCGGCGCGGCTGCGCGCGTGGCCCCAACGCGGCGCTGACCGAAGCCGCCTATCTTCGTGCGCGACGGCCCGCGCGTATCGCGGCGGGACCGCTTGGCGTCGAACAGATCGGCGCCGAGTTCGCCGATGGCGACGACCCGGTCTTTGACCGACGGATGGCTGCCGCCTTCATGCTCCGCTTGTCCATCGAACAGCGCCGCCTCAACACCGTCGCTGCCCGCGAAACCGCCACGGCCGCTCACTTTCTCCAGCGCCGTCACAAGCGCTTCAGGAAAATGCGTGACGCGAATCGCCTCGCCGTCGGCGATGTGATCGCGCGTCAGCTTCACCCCCCGCCGTGCATACCGCGCAAGCCGCAACGACAGCTGTGTGACCGCGCCGCTCACCAAAACAAGAGGGAGAAACGGCGGAATGAAGATGGGAATGATAAGTTGCCGCCAATCTTCGATGCGAAGCACGTTGTGCGTCTGCAGAATGACGGCCGTGCGCATCAGCGCATGATTGGCCGCGAGCACCTTTGTGTCGCCTTGGCGAATGTGCGACGCCTCGTGCGCTAGAACCGCCGCCAGCTCGTCGTCGTCGAGCAGGTCGAGTAGCCCGCGCGTCACCGCGATCAACCCGCGATCCGGCCCGTCGCCCACCGTCAGCGCGTTCGGCTCCGCAGCCTCGATGATGCCAAACCGCGGCAAACGCACGCCCAGCGCCGTGCACTGTTCTTCCGCGATCGCGCAGAACCGCGGCTCCGCGGTACGATCGACGATCTTGACGCTAAGCGCCCGCGCGACGGCGTCCGCATGGCCCGAGTAAATCCACCAGAACACGGCACCTGTCACGATGGCGACGGGCAGCGCATAGATCAGTGCGTAGCCCAAAGGATCGGAAAGCACTGTGTGCTCGTGATCGAAGATGAGCAGGAACCAGGTCAGCGCGAAGACGGCGATCAGCTGAAAGGCCACCAGATACCCGGCAATCATCCACGCCGTAAGACGCCTGTTGTGTGCGGCATGCGTAATGAAGCCGTGCACCGCCATGGCCGAGAATCCCGAGTTGGATTTAGAGGTCGATCGAAACCGGCTGAGCAAGCTCGGTGCGCTGATCGGCGCCGACTTTGAACTTCTCGCGTTCCGGCGTTCCGAACGTCAGCAGGAATCCCGGAAACGCGCGTCGCACCGAGTTCGCCTCTTCAACAGCGAGATTGTAGAACTTGCGCGCCGCCGTGATGCGCTCCTCGACGCGGATCAAATCCTGTCGCAGCGTGCGGTAGTGGCTCTCGCTCGCAAGTTCCGGATACTTCTCGGCGACCGAAAACAGATTGTTCAGCGATGCGGCAATCTGCGCGTCCGCGCGAATACCCACGCCTTCGCCCAGCGCTTCCAACGCTTTGACACGGCCCTCGATTACATCACCGATAATGGCGCGCTCTTGTTTCGCGATCCCGCGCACAACTTGCACCAGATTGCCGATCAGACCCCGGCGTTCCATCAGGAGCGCATCGGCATCGCCGAACGCCGCATCCGCGCGCTCGTCGAGCTTCGCCAGCAACGCATGGTGCGCGCGCAAGCGGAACGCAAGCCACACGAAGAACGCAACCAGCAGCCAGAGCCACCAGTAGTCCAGCGCGAAATTGGCGGCGCGGACCATCCGGCCGAAGAGATCGGTCGCTTCCGCGAAACTTTGACCGGACGTATCCATTGTGCCGCTAGCCCCTGCTGATATCAGGCACACAATCTAGCGACGAACTTCTAAGGAACGTTTGGCGGGTATCGCTAACGAAGGGTTACTAAGACGGACCCTCAAGCGTCTTCAGCCGCCGCTGATACATCGCGGTGAGGCAGGCCGCGATCGCAGGCCCCCTGCACGAGGCGTCGCGCGTTCGAAGCCAGGCCCGCTGCTGTGCGCGCAGCGCCTGCTGCTCGGCGGCTTCGTTCATCCAAACGAGCTTGTACGCGTACGCCTCGGCCATGTGCCGGTCGAGCCGCGCGAGATCGTTCGAACCGCAGATCGCTCGCTCGACGGCGCTGCGCGCCAGAGCACAATCGAACGATGCCGCGGGCAACCGCGGATTGGGCCGCATCACGTCGCGCAGGCTAGAGAGGGGAATGGTCACCTCTTGCGGCCCCGCCGCATATGCCGCGACTTGATACGAGTCGAAGGTGAGGTGCAGCACGCGCGGCAACAATTCGAACGACACGAAGTTCCGCGCGTTCGGCCCCGCGCCGCGGCGGATCCAATCCATATCCGAAAGCCCGTCGGGCCCGCCGAGTTCTTGCTTCAGCCGCGCGATCGAAATGTCGCTGATCCGTTGAATGCCCTTGGGCGAGAACAGTTCCGCGATCTCGACCCGCCGCCCCTCCGGCATCAGGAAGTTGAAGGTTTCGCTCGACGTGTTCGGATGGGCCCCGCCCGTGTAGCTGTAGACTTGGAAGAAAACGACGATCATCTGCGCGTCGGCGCGTTTAACCTCGTAGCTCACCTCGGTCGCCCATGGGTTCGGGTTGCCCGTCGACTCGCGCGCGCCGTCGATGAAGTCCCTAGCGATTCCGCGCGCCCAGCTTTCCAACTGCCGGTCGATCGCCCCATGCCCGAAGCGCGGATACGAAATATCGATGTCGTAGCCCTTGCGCGCCTCCTTGATCGTCATCTTTTGCGGTGTCCCCGCCAGCACCGCCCCAGCGGTCAGCAGCGCCAAAAGCAAGGCGAAAAGGCTACGCATGTGTAAAACCCTCGAATTGAACGAGACGAAACCTTAAGCAACCCCACGCTAGGGTGCAAAACCCTTGCGCACAGCCTGGCGTTGCCGCACCAATTGCGGTGCTTCGATTCGTCGTTTGTGAGGTGCCGAAGTGTTCAAAACCGCGATCTTGGCACTGGCCGTCGTCCTGGCCCCCGCAGCCGCATTCGCTGCAGGCGAGAGCAAACCCGTAAAGGCCCCGCTCGACACCGCGGTTCTGGCCGAGGCGACCGCGGCCGTCGACGCGTTTCACGCCGCATTGAGGAAGGGCGACAAGACGGCCGCCCTTGCCATGCTCGACGACAGCATCGAGATTTTCGAGCAAGGCGCGATCGAACGATCGAAGGCCGAGTACACCGCCAAACACATGGACGCCGACATTGCCTTTTCGGGCGCCACGAAAGCCACGCGCACAAACCGCGGCGGCGCGATCCTGGGCAACCTCGCCTACATCACGAGCGAGAACAAGGTGACGGGCACGTTCAACGGCAAGCCCGTGAACTCGATCTCGATCGAGACCATGGTGCTTCACAAGACCGGCACCGCGTGGAAAATCCTGCACATCCACTGGTCCTCGCGCGACGCGAAGTAAGCGTCAGAGGAAAGCCTTCAACTCAGCCACAAAGCGGTCGAACTGATCGTGGTGCAGCCAATGCGCCGCGTCCTCGAACACGGTGACGCGCGCGTTTTTGAAGTGCTTCGCGCGCCCATCCTTCTCCGGGTTTGAAGCCCAGCTATCGGCGCCGTACATCAGCAGCGTCGGACACGTGATCGAAGCCCACAACGCCTCGACGTCGTTTTCCGGCATATCGACCGGTCCAAACACGCGCATGTAGGGGTCGAACTTCCAGCTGTAAGTCCCATCTTCGTTCTGGCTGACGCCGTGGATCGTCAAATGCCGCGCCTGCTCGTCGGAGAGGTGGTGGTTCGCGTCCTTCATCCGCGCGTAAGCCTCGTCAAGCGTCGCATAGCGATGCGGCATGCGCCCCGCGACGTTGCGCTTGGCCTCGATCCAATCGCGAAGCCGTTTACCCGGTGGGATCGCCGCGCGCTCGGCCCGCATCTTCGGGCTCGGACCCAAACCCTCGATCGCAACCAGCTTCTTCACGTTCTCCGGATAGACGCCGGCATAGCGCAGCGCGATGTTGCCGCCATAGGAGTGCGCCACGATCGTGACCGGCGCGAGCTTCAGCTGATGGATCAGCTGCGCGAAGTCGTAGAGGTTCGCCGCGCCGCTATAGTCGCCGTCCGGCGACCAATCGCTGTCGCCGTGCCCGCGCAGGTCCGGCGCGATGATGTGCCACTTGTCGCGCAAGGCCTGCGCCGTCCAATCCCAGCTGCGGGAATGATCTCTGCCGCCGTGCAGCAAAACGAGCGGCGGTGCACCGGGATTGCCCCAATCGACATAACGAAGGCGCAGCCGCTGCGAGATGAAACTGTGCGAGGTGGGTCCGGTGATCATGCGAAGCCGTGCCCCACGTCGAGCGGCGCGAAACGCACGAGCCGGCTGGTCAGAACGGCGGCCTGACGGTGAACGACCGCCCGCTTGTAGTCGGCATCCGTGATCATGGCGAGGAACGCGCCCGCGCTCGGATAGAACGCAATGAAGCCCAAGTCCCACCGCTCGCCTTCGCTAGCAGGTCCCGTCACCATCGCCTCGAACTTGCCCCGCCAGATCGTCTTGCCGCCGACCCGCGAAAAGATCGGCTCGCTCGTGCGCCCGTACTCGGCATAGGCCTCGGCGCCGCTGAGCCCGCGTGCTTCATGACTATGCCCGGCGGGATAGACGGCGCGCTCCCGGTAGCGGATCAGGTTCAGCATGTTGATCGGTGTATTGCGCGGCAACGCCTTGAAGGCGTCGAAATTTGCGCGAGTCGGGTCAACGAAGAACTCTTCTTGCATCTGCGGCTCCGGCATCGTCGCACAACACTTAGCAACTGCAACCGCATCGGTCCAAGTCGACAACCGGGGCCCCTTGGCATAGGGTCCGCGCCGCAAATTTCGCTACGGAGACCTGACCCCGTGAAAGCCCTCGTCAAATCCCGCGCCGAACCCGGTCTTTGGCTCGAAGACGTGCCGATGCCGACGATGGGCATCAGCGACGTCTTGATCCGCGTACTGCGTACCGGCGTCTGCGGCACGGATTTGCACATCTACAATTGGGACGACTGGGCGAAGAAGACGATCCCCGTCCCGCTCACCATCGGCCACGAATTCGTCGGCGTGATCGAGAAGGTGGGCTCGAACGTCACCGAATACAAACCCGGCGAAATCGTCTCGGGCGAAGGCCACATCGTCTGCGGTCGCTGCCGCAACTGCATGGCCGGCCGCTATCACATGTGCGCGAACACCAGCGGCATCGGCGTCAACCGCAACGGTGCCTTCGCCGAATACATCGCGATGCCGATGACGAATATCTGGCACCACCACGAAGGCGTCGACCTCGACGTCGCCTCGATCTTCGACCCGTTCGGCAACGCCGTGCACACCGCGCTCCAGTTCCCGGTCTTGGGCGAAGACGTGCTCATTACCGGCGCCGGCCCCATCGGCATCATGGCCGCCGCGGTCGTGCGCCAAGCTGGCGCGCGGTACGTCGTGATCACCGACCTGAACGAAGCCCGCCTCGATCTCGCGCGCAAAATGAAGGTCGACCTCGCGATCAACGTGAAGGAAACGACCGTCGCCGACGCGCAGAAAAAGCTCGGCATGCGCGAAGGCTTCGACGTGGGCCTCGAAATGTCCGGCAACCCCG
>CAZXAQ010000018.1:0-56814 GCA_964638635.1 uncultured Flavobacteriaceae bacterium | reverse complement strand
TCGTCGAGTACTTAGCGCGCCCCGAATGCAGCGCCTCGATCATCTCGTCGCGGCTGGTGCCTAGCGTCTCGGCCGCCGCATAAAGATAAAGCCCGTGCCCGCCCTCATCCTGCACCTTGGCAAGCAGCACGGCTTTGCGCCGCAATGACGGCGCCCGCGTGATCCAATTCCCCTCGGGCAGCATCCCCACGACTTCCGAATGCGCATGCTGTGAAATCTGTCGCACCAGCGTCTTACGATAGGCCTCCGGCATCCAATCCTTAGGCTCGATGAAATCGTCGGCGGCCACGCGCGCCTCAAACGCGGCAAGCTTTACCGGATCCTCCGCCACCGTCGTGACCGGCGCCACCTTCTGGTTCTTGTCTTTCAGTTCGGTGGTGTACATGAGCGCGCGATTTCCTCAGCGAACTTGGGCGCGGAACCTAGAATAAATCGACCGATCGGTCAATTAATTGCCGGAAAGCACCGCGCCGCCGACGGAGCGCGAAAGCCCCTGAAACACGGCGACGTTTTCGCCCTCCGCCGTGCGCACCGTCACCGTGTAAGCCCCCGAGCGTCCAGCCACGGCTTCTTCACGCGCCTCCGCGACCAGCCGCGCCCCTTCCTTCGCGGGCGCCAGGAACACGATCGACGCCTGCTGCGCGACGGTCGAAACATTGCGCGAATTGCACGCATAAGCGAACGCCGTATCGGCCAGCGCAAAAATCATCCCGCCATGCGCAATCCGATGCCCGTTGAGCATGTCGGCCCGCACCACCATCGAAAGCCGCGCATACCCCTCGCGCGCCTCCTCAATCGCAATCCCCCAACGCGGCCCCGTCCCCTCCTGGGCAAGCATATGCGCCGCAACACGGCGCGCGAGATCGTCGGCTTCTGCCGTCATTCGCTTCACTCCATCAATATCAACAACGATGGTCCTGGCGGGGCTTGCCCCGCCCACCCCGGTTTACCTCCCGTGGTTTGGCGCGCATCCCGGGGGTGGCCGGGTAACCCCCGGCCATGACGAAATATTTGTAAGCACATAGCGATCGTGGTGTCGGTTTGACCCACCCCGCGTTCTATCCTAAAGCGGTGCGCACGACGAGCGCGGGGCCAACCCGCTTGCATCTTTGGGAGGTGGCGGATGAACTACGAAACCATCCTGTTCGAGCTCACGAACAACGCGGCGCGCCTCACGCTGAACCGGCCCGACCGGCTGAACAGCTTCAACGTGCAAATGCATGCGGAAGTCGCCGAAGCATTGACCGCCGTCGAACGCAACCCCGACATCCGCGCGTTGCTGATCACGGGCGCAGGCCGCGGCTTCTGCGCCGGCCAAGATCTGTCCGACCGCGCCGTCGCGCCCGGTGGTGCAGGTGTCGACCTCGGCGAGTCGCTCGAGAACCGCTACAACCCGCTCATCCGCCGCCTCGTTGCGCTGCCAAAGCCAGTCGTGTGCGCGGTGAACGGCGTTGCCGCCGGCGCCGGCGCCAACATCGCCTTCGCCGCCGACATCGTGCTCGCCGCAAAGAGCGCGCGCTTCATCCAATCCTTCGCAAACATCGGCCTCGTCCCCGACTCCGGCGGCACGTGGATGTTGCCGCGCCTCGCCGGCCAACCGCGCGCGATCGCGCTCGCTCTCACCGGCGAACCCTTGAGCGCCGAGAAAGCCGAAGCTTGGGGCCTGATCTGGCGCACTGTTGACGACGCGGAGCTACAAGCCGAAGCGACGAAACTCGTCGAGCGTCTCGCGAACGGTCCGACCAAGGGCCTGGGCGCCACGAAACTCGCCATCCGCGGAAGCTGGTCGCAAACGCTCGACACGCAGCTCGACCTCGAACGCGACCTGCAGCGCGAGCTCGGCCGCAGTCACGACTACAAGGAAGGCGTCGCCGCGTTCGGCGAAAAGCGCCCGCCCAAATTCACCGGCCGCTGAGGAGGCCTCACATGAAAACGCTGCAAGCCTACGCGCAGGACGCTTGGGTTCCGCCGCGCGGAACGATGACGCCTGTTCGCTCCGCCATCACGGGCGAGCCCATCGCCCAAATCGGCGAGACCGTTCGCGACTTCAAAGCGATCCTCTCCCATGCCCGCATCGGCGGCGGCACCGCACTCAGCAAACTCACCTTCCACGATCGCGCGAAAATGCTGAAAGCGCTTGGCGACGCGATCATGGCGCGCAAGGACGAACTCTACGCATTGTCTTACGACACCGGCGCAACGAAGAGCGACGGCTGGATCGACATCGAAGGCGGCGCCGGCACGCTGTACGCTTACGCCTCCAAAGGCCGCCGCGAACTCCCCGCCGACACAATCCTCACCGACGGCGCCGTCGAAGGCCTGTCGAAGAAGGGCACGTTCATCGGCCAGCATGTGATGACGTCCCTGAAAGGCACGGCCGTCCACATCAACGCCTTCAACTTCCCCGTCTGGGGCATGCTGGAGAAACTCGCCCCCACACTGCTCGCAGGCGTCCCCGCAATCGTCAAACCCGCAACCGCGAGCGCCCACCTCGCCGAAGCCGCCTTCCGCGTGCTCATCGAAGCAAACGTGCTGCCCAAAGGCGCGATCCAACTCGTGCTTGGCCCCATCGGCGACCTGTTCGATCACCTCACCGGCCAAGACGTCGTCTCCTTTACGGGCTCCGCCGAAACCGCCGAGAAGCTGCAACGCCACCCCGTGATCGCCCGCGAAAGCGTGCGCTTCATCGCCGAACGCGACTCGCTGAACGCCGCCGTGCTCGGCCCCGACGCCGCACCGAGCACGCCCGAATTCGACCTCTTCATCAAAGAAGTGGTCCGCGAGATGACGGTGAAGGCGGGCCAAAAGTGTACCGCGATCCGCCGCGCCCTCGTGCCCGCCGACATGATCGACGCCGCCGAAATCGCTCTAAAGAAAGCGCTAGCCGAAATCGTCGTCGGCGACCCGCGCCAAGAAGGTGTCGTCATGGGCGCGCTCATCAGCACGGCGCAACGCGACGACGTACGCGCGAAGATCAAAGCCTTGAGCGGCGAAACCCGCATCGTCGTGGGCGATCCCGCTCACGTGGACGTCCGCGGCGCCGACGCCGCCAAAGGCGCATTCATCGCGCCCATGCTGCTCCGCTGCGACAAGCCCCTGCATGCCACGAAGGTCCACGAGATCGAACCGTTCGGCCCGGTCGCAACGCTGATGCCCTACACCGGCATGACCGAAGCGATCGGCCTCGTCAATCGCGGCAAGGGCTCGCTCGTGATGTCACTCTTCACGTACGACCCGAAGATCGTGCGCGAGTTCATCGAGGACGCCGCCTCCTTCCACGGCCGCCTCGTCGTCATCGACCGCGACTGCGCGAAGGAATCGACCGGCCACGGCTCGCCGCTCCCGTCTCTCATTCACGGCGGCCCAGGCCGCGCCGGCGGCGGCGAAGAAATGGGGGGCCTGCGCGGCGTCATGCACTACATGCAACGCACCGCCGTCCAAGCCTCGCCGCGCACGATCAGCGCCGTCACCGCGAACTGGCTCCAGGGTGCGCCGGAACAGCGCGACAGCCTGCACCCGTTCCGCCTGCGCTTCGGCGAACTCGAACTCGGCCGCACGCTCGTCACGAAGCCCCGCACGATCACGCTCGAAGACATCGAACACTTCGCGCATTTCACCGGCGACACATTCTACGCCCACATGGACGAGAAAGCCGCCGCCGCGAACCCGCTGTTCGGCGGCCGCGTCGCGCACGGCTATCTGCTGCTCTCGTTCGCAGCGGGCCTCTTCGTCGATCCCGATCCGGGTCCGGTCCTCGCGAACTACGGCCTCGACAATCTGCGCTTCATCAAACCGGTGAAGCCCGGCGAGTCCATCAAAGTGAACCTAACGGTCAAACAAAAGACCCCGCGCACCGACAAATACGGCGAAGTCCGTTGGGCCGTCCTGCTCACGAACGCAAACGAGGAACCGGTCGCAAGCTACGAACTCCTGACGATGAACGCGCTCTGAGCGGTTACCGCAACGCCTCATCGACCGCGCGCGCAAAGCGCTCCGGCTCATCGATCCAGATGTTGTGCCCTGCCTTCTCGATAAGGATGGGCTTGGCATTCGGCAGCTGCGCGAAGATCTTCGGCCAGAACCGATACTGCGCATCAATAAAGTCGCTCTGCCCGATGATAAACGTGAGCTTGCCCTTGTAATTCTGCAGCGCGCCGAAATAGGGCTTCCAGCTCTCGCGCCAACCGGCATCGCCACCCGCGCTCTTAACCAGAGACGGAAAAATGTTCTCGTTATAGAGCGTCTGCCCGCCCAGCATCTCGCGCCACTTACCGATGTCGTAAACGTTTGCCGACGCGAACCGGATGCGCCATCGCGCCGTACGCTGCATACCGTTGACCGGTTCGCCATCCAGCTTCTCGCGCTTGATCTGCTCGTCGGCTTTGCGCTCATAGCCGGCATATTGGCTTTCGATTGAAGCCTTCAGCTCTTTGAGGAAGGGGCTCGCTTCGTCCGACGGCAGTCCAAGCTGCGTCAGCATCTCTTTGTCCGGCGCAGGCCCCGGATAGAACGGAAACACCGGGCCAACCAGCACCAGATTTTTCACGCGTCCCGGGTATTTTGCAAGATAGGCATACGCAATCGACGTTCCCATCGAGTGCGCGACGATCGTCAACTGCTGCAAGCCCAACTCCATGCGCAGCTGCTCCAGGTCCGCCACGAAGGCGTCCATCGAAATCCGGTCCGCCGCAACCGGCGAGCGCAAGCTGCCGCGCTGATCGAAGAACACAAATTGGCGCGTCCGAAAGTTGCGCTCGAACGCAGGCAACAGATAGCTGTGCTCCGCGCCGTACCCGCCGTGCACCACCACCACCGGATCGCCGCCTGGCGTCCCGATCGTGCGGGCGTAGAGCTGCGTCTTGTCCGGGCTCCAAAAATACCACTCGCCCAGACTATTGGTCAGCGACTGCGCGTGCGCGCCCGCGGCAATGAACATTGCCAACAACACGATGAACCGCATCGTTCTCTCTTGCCAGTTGATCCCCACGCCAAGGCATAGAACGCCGCAAAACGCCGCTCAAGTAACAACCAGTTGTCTGCTGTTCGTATTCAAGACAAAGTGCCGGCCGAACCCTCGATAAGAACGCATTTACCGGCAACCATGAGCGACCCTGCCCTCGCCCGCGCGTTCGATCTAAAGAACCTCCCCGACGCCTTCTACGACGACCCATTTCCGACTTACCGCGCGCTACGCGAGCACGAGCCGGTCAAACACCTGCCCGACGGCGCGATCTTCCTGAGCCGCTACGCCGACATACTCGCCGTCTATCAGGACACCGCGACGTTCTCCTCCGACAAGAACGCCGAGTTCGGTCCGAAGTTCGGCACCGCCTCCCGCCTGTTCCGCCACCACACGACGAGCCTCGTCTTCAACGACGCGCCCTACCACACGCGCGTGCGCAGGGCGATCATGGGCGCGCTCGTGCCGAAAGCGTTGGCCCCGCTGGAACCGAAGCTCGAGCGCCTCGTGGACCGCCTACTCGACGAAGCCGAGGCGAAGGGCACGATCGACGCGATCGCCGCCTTCGCAGGCGCCATCCCGATCGAAGTGATCGGCGACCTGCTCGCGATCCCGATGGCCGACCGCGCGCCGTTGCGCGATTGGTCGCTCGCGATCCTGGGCGCGCTCGAACCCGTTCTGTCGCAAGAGGCCCTCGGGCGCGGCGAACAAGCGCTCGGCGATTTCCATGCCTATCTCGAAACACTGATCGCGAACCGGCGCAAACACCCGGGCGATCCGGAACACGACGTCCTGACCCGCCTGATCGTCAGCGAAGGCGAACCGCTTGCTTCTCACGAACTCGCCGAGAACTGCGTCTTCCTGCTCAACGCGGGCCACGAGACAACGACGAACCTGATCGGCAACGCGCTCGAACTGTTCGCCCGCTTCCCGCAAGAACGCGCGCGCCTCATCAGGGACGAAGCGTTGCTGCGCCCCGCGATCGAAGAAGTGTTGCGTTACGAAAGCTCGAACCAGCTCGGCAATCGCATCACGACCCGCGCCACGGAAATCGGCGGCATCGCCCTCAATGCCGGCACGTTCGTGACGCTGGGTATCGGCGCCGCAAACCGCGACCCCACTGAGTTCGCCGATCCCGAGCGCTTCGACATCGCGAGGCACCCGAACCGCCACCTCGCCTTCGCCGCCGGCCCGCATCAATGCGCCGGCATGAACCTCGCGCGGATGGAGGGCCGCATCGCGCTCGGCAAATGGCTGAAACGCTTCCCGAACTACGAACTCAAAGAGCCGCCGAAGCGCAACCGCCGCGCCCGCTTCCGCGGCTTCGCCTCGCTAAGCGTCGCCGTTCACTGAGGCGACCGCCTTGGCGAACCGCTCGATCTCGCCGTCGTCGCGAAAGCCGGCGACGTTGATGCGCCCGGAGCCCACCATATAGATCCCGTGCTCGTCCTTGAGCCGCACGACCGCTTCCGGCGTGATCTGGATTTGGCTGAACATCCCGCGTTGCTGCACCACCGACTTGAGGCGAGAATTGAGTGCCGCGAGCCGTTTGCGATTGTTCAGAATGCGCGCCCGCATCGTGTCGAGCTCCACCGTCCAATCGCGCGTCAGTTCCGGCGACTGTAGCACCAGCCGCACCACCGCCGCGCCATGATCCGACGGCATCGACCAGTTCGCCCGCGCGAGCGCCATGGCTTGGCTGTAGACCGCGCGCGGGTTGTTGGTCATCACATAAAGCGCACCGACGCGCTCGCGATAAACGCCGAAATTCTTGTCGCTGGCGTAGCCGATCAGGGCTTCATCGACCTGCTCGAGCACCAGGCGCATTCCCACGGCATCTGCGTCGAGCCCGTCGCCCAAACCCTGATAAGCAAAGTCGAAGAACGGCACCAACCCGCGGGCCGACAGCGTCTCCGCGATCGTGCGCCACTGATCCATCGTGTAATCCGCACCGGTCGGATTGTGACAACACGCCTGCAACAGAACGATATCGCCCGGCGCCGCCTTGCTGAGCGCACCCATCGTCTCGTCGAACAAAAGCGTCTGCGCCACCTTGTCGAAATGCTTGAACCCTTCGACACCGAGCCGCGCGGCGTTGAACAGCGGCCGGTGGTTCGGCCACGTCGGCTCGCCCAGCCACACTTTGGCGCGCGGGCTCACCGCCGCGATCAACTCGGCACCCAGGCGCAACGCACCCGTTCCGCCCGGCGTCTGGAGCCCGACGATACGGTCGCTCTTGGCCATCGCCGCGCCGAACACAAGCGGCTTCAGCAGTTCGACGAACACCGCGTCGCCTTCCGCCCCCATGTAACCCTTCGTCGTCTGCGTCTCGAGCAGGATGCGTTCCGCCGCCTTCACCGCGCGCATCACCGGCGTAATGCCGGTCGCATCGCGATACATGCCGACACCGAGGTCGATCTTGCCCTCACGCTTGTCGGCGCGAAATTCCGCCATCAGCGCAAGCAGCGGATCTTGCGCTTGCGCCTTCAACGCACCGAACAGACTTGGATGCACGGCTTGGATCTGCGGCTTCGCCATCTTTGGGCTCCTTAAGGGCCCCAAGTCTCCAACGTTTCGACGAACCGCGTCAGCCACGCATTCGTTTGGAATGCGTCGATCACGCGATGATCGATCGTGAGGGAAACATAGGCCATCGGACGTATCTCGATCTTATCAGTTCCGCCGACGCTACGCACCACTGCACGCTTCTCAAGCTTGCCCACACCCAAGATCGCCGACTGCGGCTGATTGATGATGATCGGCGACGCAATAAGCGAACCGGAGACGCCGTGGTTGGAGATCGAAAATGTCCCGTCGCGCACGTCCGCCGGCGAAAGCTTACCCGCACGCGCCCGTTCGGTGAGATCGGTCAGCGACTTCGCGATATCGAGCAACCGCAAATTCTGCGCCTTGTGAATAACCGGAACGATCAGCCCCTTTTCGCCTAGGGCCGTCCCGATCCCGATGTTCACATCGTCGTAAATCTCGATGCGGTCATCAAACCAGCGTCCGTTCACCGCCGGCGCCACCTTCATCGCCGCGACACACGCGGCCACGAAATACGCCGTGAACGTGAGGTTGGCGCCCGCTTTCTCGAACGAGGCCTTGTGGGCATTGCGGTGCGCGATGATGGCGGAGAAATCGGCCTCGAACACAGCCGTCACATGCGGCGCTACGCGCACCGACTGCGACAGATGCTCGGCAATGCGTTTGCGCATCGAATCGTGCGGCACCCGCGTAACACCCGCGGGCGCCGGTCCCGATGCGGCAGCGGCCCGCGCATCGACGAACACCTGAATGTCTTCCCGCGTCAACCGCTCGCCCCTGACCGGCACGGCGCCAGCCTCAAGCCCATGCTCCGCAAGCATCCGGCGAATCCCCGGCGGCAGCTGATCGTTCTGAGCACGCGCCGGCGTCGCCGCCACACGCGAAACCGGCGCCTCGCGCTTCGTCTCGGCGCGCGCCGCAACCCCGCCAGCGATCCGTCCAAGCACCGTACCCGGCTCCACCTCCGCACCGCTGTCGAGCAAAATCTCCGAAAGCACCCCGTCCGCCGTCGCCGCAATCTCAACAGCAACCTTGTCGGTCTCGATTTCGACGACCGGGTCGTTGACGCGCACCGCTTCGCCGACCTTCTTCAGCCAGTTCTTGACGACCGCCGTCGTGCCTTCCTGCTCGGCGGGAACAACGATATCGACGGCCATCAGAACCCCACCAGCGCTTCGATCTTGGCGCGAATGCCCTCGACCGACGGCAGCGCCCACTCCATGAGCGCCGGATTGTGCGGGCTCGGGATGTCGGGCATCGCGAGCCGCGAGATCGGCGCATCGAGATCGAGGAACGCATTCTCCGCAACCACCGCCGCGATCTCCGCCCCGAAGCCGGCCGTGATCAAGTCCTCATGCACGATCAAACACCGCCGCGTGCGCTTGACCGAAGCGACGACCGCCTCGCGATCCCACGGCACCAAGGTGCGCAGATCGATGATCTCGATTGAATGCCCCGCCGCCGCCTCTTCGCAGCGTTCCACCATCGCGCCCCACGTAACGATGGTCAGATCGTCACCCGCGCGCACGACCCGCGCCACGCCGAACGGCAGCGCGAAATCGTCGCCCGGGTAAGGCCGCCGCGCGCTGGGCGCATCCAGCATCGCGCGATGCTCGAAGAACATCACCGGATCGTTCCCGCGCAGCGCCGCGCGCAACAACCCAACCGCATCCTCCGCATTCGACGGCACCGCCACCTTCCACCCGGGCGCATGCACGAACTGCACCTCGTTCGTCTGGCTGTGCCACGGATCGCCGCACTTGAAGAAGCCGATCGGCATGCGCACGACCATCGGCGCCGCGAACCGGTTGTTCGTGCGCCAGCGCATTGTCCCGCAATCGTTGATCTGCTCCGTCGCCGGATCAGCATACTTGCGAAACTGAATCTCCGGCACCGGCATCAACCCGCAAAGCGACATGCCGACCGCGCGCCCGATGATCCCTTCCTCAGACAGCGACGTGTCGAACACGCGTTCAACCCCAAACTTCTCCTGCAGGCCGAGCGTCACCGCATGCACGCCGCCCTTTGGCCCCACGTCTTCGCCGAACACGACGACGCGCGGATTGACGGTGAGTTCGTGCTCCAGCGTCCGCCGGATCGCCGTCACCATATTGATGCGTTGGCCCTCAGCCATCGGCACGTCGATCGATCGCGGAGACACATAGCCCTGCGTCGCTTGCCCGCCCTTCGCCTGCATCTCGCCTTCGAAGAACACGTGCCGCGCCGTGCGCGCGAGATCCGCGACCGGCCGCGCCTCAGCCTCGCGCCGCGCCCTTTCGACCGCAGCGCGCGCATCGGTGCCGATGCGCTCCCACTCCGCAGCATCGCAAACCGCAGGCACCAAATGCTCGCGCAGTTTCGGCAGCGGATCGCGCGCCTTCTCAGCGGCGATCACATCCGCCGGCTTGTACGTCTGCGTATCCTGAAACGAATGCCCCTCAAGCCGCGGCACGGTGAGCCGCAGCAGTGCCGGCCCGCGCCGCGCGCGCACATGGCCCACCGCGTCCTTGATCAGCGCGCCCGCTTCCGCCGGATCCGTACCGTCCCCCGCGATCACCGCAAGCTGCTTGAACGACTTCAAATTCGCCGCGATATCGCCGCCCGGCGTCTGCAGCGACCCCGGCACCGAAATGCCGTAACCGTTATCTTCGATATAGAACAGCATCGGCAGCTGCAGCACTGCCGCCATATTCAGCGCCGCCCAAAACCCATTCGTCGCGACCGACCCGTCGCCGCCGAGCGCAACCGCAATCGCGCCATCACACGCGCGATCCTTCAACACTGTCCGCCGATACTCGAGCGCTTGCGCCCACCCGGCCGTCGGCGTGTACTGCGCGCCCACACCGCCGCACATCGGCAACGCCGACGCGCCATTCGCATTCGGATAGTTGAACACCGCCCCGATATCGCGCCCGTCCGAGTACCCGCCCGCCCGCGCCATCGACGAGCCCAGCGCATCCGCCATCGGAACGCCGAGCGCCAGCAAAATCGGCCGCGAACGATAGTACCCGCAAATCGCGTCTTGGCTGTGCGTGAGCGAGAGCCCGAGCAACACCTGCGCCACATCGTGCCCCCGCGCGGAGAACTGATAGAAGATCTTACGCTCCGGCACGAGCTTCGTTTCTTCGAGTTCGTCGAGCGCCCGCGACGCGTGCGTCAGCCACGCCACGCGCCGCCAATCGACGTCGCGGTCGATGCGGTTTTCGGATGCGCCTGCGCGCTTCGGCATCGCGACGGACATCGAAGAACTTTCTTAGGTGGTGGAGCGGGTTCAAGGGAGCCCGATTAATAAACCGAATGGACGGTCAATTTTCAACCGCTATAGTGCGCCACGATGGCGCGCACACAGGCTGAGGATTACGAGGACCGCCGCGGCGAAATCGTCGCGAAAGCAGCGGCGCTCTTCGCCGAACAGGGCTTCCACGGCACCTCGATCAGCGAAGTGGCAAAAGCCTGCGGCACCTCGAAGTCGCTGCTCTATCACTACTACGCATCGAAGGAAGACATTTTGTTCGACGCGATGCACGACCATGTGAAGGCCCTGCTCGACGCCGCCGAAGACATCGCCAAGACAAGACGCGCGCCCGAGGAAAAGCTGCGCCAACTCACGCACCGCTTCATGGCGCTCTACCTGAACGCCGCCGCAAACCAGCGCGTTCTGGTCAACGAACTGCGCCACCTCCCCGCCGCGCGCCGCAAGACGATCGTCGGCATCCAACGCCGCCTGCTCGACATCGTCGAAGCAATCCTGACCGCGCTGCGCCCTGATCTCGCCCGCCAACCGGCGCTGAAACGCCCCGCCACCATGCTCTATTTCGGCATGATCAACTGGATGCACACCTGGCTTGATCCCGCTGGCGCCGCCAAACCAGCGAAGATCGCCGACCTCACCGTGACGACATTCCTCGAAGGCCTCCGCAAAGGCGCACTGCCCTAACACCAACAAAAAACGGATACCCAACTTGCGCGCCAAGCCCAAAGATCAATCCTGGCACGACTGGCTTTACAACGCTGGACCCGGTTTCGGACGCGCCGTAGGCGACCTGACGCAAGCGAACGCAAACGCGGAAGCGCTCTTCCTTACCGGCAAAACCGCCGCGTTCGATCGCCTGCAGAGCATGAAAGCGCTCCGCCGCCTGCAGGTTCGCGAAATTTCGCAAGAACAGCTCGACCTGATCCGCACGCTGAAGGACCTCACGGAATTGCGCGTGTTCGGCTTTCGCGGCGCGAACGCAGCACCGCTCGGCCAACTATCGAAGCTCGAAATCCTGACCTTCGAATGGGCGCCTAAGGTCGAGACACTGGCTTGGCTCGCCAAACTAACGGCGCTGCGCGTGCTCACGCTCGGCGACCTGAAGCGCGTGACCGAGTTCTCACCCGTGGGCAAACTCGCCAACCTCAACTTCCTCTACATTTGCGGCGGCGCCACTTCGACTCAAACGGTCACAAGCATCGCGCCGGTAGGGCAGTTGAAGAAGCTCGAAGAACTTTCGCTGTTCGCGCAAGTGAACGGCGACGACATTTCCCCGCTTGCCGCGATGACGTGGCTGAAGCGCCTGAAGGTCGCCAACAACTTTCCGGTCGAGACCTTTGCCGAACTGGCGGCCTGCTTGAAAAAGACCGAGTGCGAGGCATTCACCCCAACCCGCACCGTCACGATGGGCGACGAAACCTACATCGAACTCATCGGCAAACCGTACCGCCGCTTCGTCAAAGGCGACCCGAAAGGCAAAGCCGCCATCGCCAAACGCGAAGCCGAATTCGCCCGCTGGCGCACGCACTTCGAAAGCACGAAGAAACACTAACCACCATCCACGAAACGCCAACCACGGAGACACGCCATGCCCCGCCAAACCCGCACCCTCTGCACCGGCATCTACTTCGGCGAAGGCCCGCGCTGGCATGACGGGCGCCTGTGGTTCTCTGATTTCTTCGCCCACGCCGTGAAGTCGGTCTCGCTCAAAGGCGATATGCGCACCGAGTTCAAGCTCGACGACCGTCCATCGGGTTTGGGCTGGATGCCGAACGGCGACATGCTGATCGTCTCGATGGAAAAGCGCCAGCTGCTTCGCCGCACGCCCGCCGGCCAAATGAGCGTGCACGCGGACCTCAACGCGATCGCGACCTGGTATTGCAACGACATGGTGGTCGACGCCGCGGGCCGCGCCTATGTCGGCAATTTCGGCTTCGACCTCGACACGGAACTGGCGAAACGCGGCGCCGAAAGCGTCATCGCCGATCACGTGACCGCGAAGCTCGCGCTCGTGCAGCCCGACGGCACGACAAGCGTCGCCGCCACCGACATGCACTTCCCGAACGGAACAGTCATCACACCCGACGGAAAAACGTTGATCATCGGCGAAAGCCTCGGCGGCTGCCTCACCGCCTTCGACATCGGCGCAACCGGCACGCTCTCGAATCGCCGCGAATGGGCAAGCCTCTGGCCGCGCATCCCGGACGGCATCTGCCTGGACGCTGAAGGCGCGATCTGGGTCGCAAACCCCTTGGCGCCCGAATGCTACCGCGTCGCCCAAGGCGGCAAAGTGCTCGAGGTGATCGAAACCGAACAACCCTGCTACGCCTGCATGCTCGGCGGCGACGACGGCAAAACCCTCTTCATGCTCACCGCCCCAAGCTCCCTGCCCCACGAAGCGGGACACGAGCCGAAGGGCAAGGTGCTGGTCGCCACCGTAGACGCCGCGCACGCCGGCCGCCCTTGAACAAACGCACGCTGGTCATCTGAGCCAAGCAAAAGCCCGCGCGAGAAGCGCGCGTGCTTCCGCCGTCACCGGCGCGCCGTGCGCCATCAACACGCGCTCCGCAGGCCAAGCGAGAACGCGCGAAAGCGCGGCACGCGCCGCCTTGCGGTCGGTGAACGCCAGGCGAAACTTCTGCGGCACGGCGGGCTCAGCCCCGATCATGCGGTCGAGCCGCGCCACGACCGCACGCCAGCCTTTGAACCAGCCCGGCGGAAACTGCTGCAGCAAATCCGTGAACAACACCGTACCGCTCGCGCGGTGGAAGAACACCGCCTCCGTGGTCAGCGCCGTGCGCATCAACACCTGATCGATCTCGCCCGCCCAAGCGGCGTCCGGCACATCGCCAAGCTCACCGTCGATGCGAAGGTCGCCGCGCCGCGCCGCCAACCCCGGCGCCGCAAACACGCGCGCGTCCGGATAAGCCGAGGCCCACACCCCCACATACAAATCGTGCAGCGTATTCGGCGCCGCAATAAACCGAACAGCCCCGAGCCCGTCTACCGCAACCCGCAACGCGTCGCTGAGCGCCACCGGCGACCAAACAAACAACCCGCCATCGCCAAGCCGCATCACCGCCATGCGCGTCGGATACCGGAACCCGGCGACGGAAACGGTCTCCCCGTCCGCGATCCAAATCGAGGTAGCGAATGACATGAGGTGCGGCTTCGACAATGCGGTCTCCGTTCGCGGAATTGCATATCATAGCGGCGACCCCAAGCGGTCCCAATCGTGCGAGCTCGTTATGACCCACACCCCTGCCCGCGTGAAAGCACCGAAGCTCGCCGATCCGAATCGCGCCCGTCTGTTCGCGATCGTCGCGCGCGAGGCGCGCCGCGAAGCCCCGGAATGGGCGCAGACGTGGCCCAAGCTGCGGCGGCAGAAGCGTTAGTGCCAAAGGTCGAAGGTGGTACCTGGAACGCAATAAACTGTCGCCGTATTTCCGGGCCCGACAGAAGGGATCGGACACGCTATTTGAGCCAACCGCCGAGCATGCCAGAATGTGAATCGAAGATCGCGGAGGCGCCGGATGCGTCAACTCTTGTTCGTCATGTCACTGTTAGGCGCACTCACAGCCGCCGCAGCCGAAGTGCCGGTGTGGTCGGGTCCGGGCTGGTATCAGCGCGAATCCTCGCCGGGCGGCTTTCGCCTGATCGCGGGTCCCTTCGAAACGGTCGATGCCTGCCAGGCCACATTACCGGGCGACGAAGACCTAGCCGAGTTCACCTGCGAGCAATACGCCGAGAAGCCGTCGGGCTCGGAGTGGTGGGGCGCCGACTATCCGGGCACGTAGCGCGGCAGCGTTGCCGACGCTCACAGTTTCATCCCGGAATGGCGCACCCGAAAGGATTCGAACCTCTGACCCCCAGATTCGTAGTCTGGTGCTCTATCCAGCTGAGCTACGGGTGCCCAATGGGCGCGTCTGTCGCCAAGGCCGCGACTGCGAGGGCCTTGGCCTGCCCAAGAAGGCGCGGAACTTAAGTCTTTGCCGCACCGCACGCAAGGGATGAAAGCTTAAGGGACTGACGGATCGTCGCGGGCGAAACCGCGCCTTTCTTGGACGCGCCAGGATTGCACTCACGCCTGCCTTCCGTATTGTCGCGGCTTGTCGCGCCGTCGCTCGAAGAGCGAAGGCGGAGGGATAACGAAACCAATGCTGCCGACCAAAGCCAAAGGGCTCACCGCCCTGAGCCTGACCTTCACGCTCGCCGCCTGCTCCACGATGACGGGCACGTTGTTCCCGGAGAAGCCGCCGAGCCCGGTCGCCTCCTCCGGCACGGTCAGCCTGCCGCAAGCCGGCACCTCGTTCTTCACGCCCGTGCCCGTCGTGCCCGCGGCGTCGTCCGGCACGCCGCAAGGCGAACGCATCGCCGAACTCAGGAACCGCCTGATCGCGATCCAGGGCGAAATCTCGGCCCGCAACGCCAGCCTCTCCGAAATCCGCCAGCGTCTGGCGAGCGACGGCGCGCTCTACCGCATCGCGAAGAGCGAGTTGACGGCGAGCACGAACCCTGCCGCCACACAGCAAAAGGCGCAAGCAGCCCTCGAGCGTCTGAACGCCGGCACCACCGCGCTCGACGGCGAAATGCGCGTCTTCGCGAAAGGCGCCGCCGAAGCGAACAAGCTGATGAACGACAGCGCCGCGATCAAAGACGCGAACGAGGCCGACCAGAACCAGCTGAACACGCTGCGCGGCGAAATCAGCGCGACCGCGAACCAACTCGACCGCCTCGTCAACGAAATCTCGAACGAATGGGCTCTGCAGTCGGCGTTCCTGGCGAAGGAACGCGCGGGCCTGGCAACGATCAGCCCCGGCCCGACGACAACGGTGGCCGGCGTCGGCACGACCGGCGCACCGGGCTCGGCCAGCGCCGCCCTGCTGTCGCAGCCCGCGTTCGTGACCATCAAATTCGACCGCGCGAACGTGAGCTACCGCGACGCGCTCGCCCAAGCGGTCTCCGCCGCGAAGCGCCGCAACCCCGCCGCCGCCTTCGACATCGTCGGCATCGCCGCCGGCCGCACCGTGAGCCCCGAAGCCACAGCCCGCGCGCAAGAAGTGGCAAACACGCTCTCCACCCTCGGCGTCGAGCCCGCGAAGATCCGCTTGCTGACCGCGTTCAATTCGAACGCTCAGGCCAACGAGGTGCGAATCTACGCGCGGTAGCAGGGATCAGGGATCAGGAATCAGGGATCAGAAATCGCACCCTTCTGATCCCTGATCCCTGATCCCTGATCCCTGGTCACTTCCTCCCAAACCCCTTCGCGTGCACCGTGCGATACGCCTCCCACGGCCCCAGCGCGTCGGCTTCGAACACCGCCCGCCCGATCGCGCGCGCCACGCAGTCGCCTGCGATCGAGCCCAGCAGCGACACCTTCATCAGCGCCGGCTCGCTGAGCAGCTTCGCCCCCGTCGCCATCACGAAGATCACGTCGCCGTCGAACGGCGTGTGCACCGGACGAAGCGCCCGCGCGAACCCGTCATGCGCCATGATCGCGATGCGCTTGGCCTGCGCGACCGTCAGCTCCGCGTTCACCGCGACGACCGCGATCGTCGTGTTGCCGGCCGGAACCGGCGGCCGCTTCACGTCGTCGGGGAACGCCATCGAGACGCCGCTGACGCGCGGCGGCACCTGCCCGCCCATCTCGCCGTCCTGTTCGAACGGCCACGCCCACAACACCGACGTCCCCGGCATCACCGGCGAGCCGAACGAGTTCACTGCGACGATCGCGCCGACCTCGAGCCCGTCCTCCGTCACCGCCGAAGCCGAGCCTAAGCCCCCTTTGTAAGCGCCCGCACGCCCGCCATAACCCGCGCCCGCGTTCCCCAACTTGAACGCAGCGCCTTGCGTCTCGCACGCCGTCAAAGCGAGCTTGCGATACGGCGGCTCCGCGCCCCAATTCTTGTTCCCCCCGTTGGTCAGATCGAACAGGATCGCCGCCGGCACGATCGGCGCCACCATCGGCGCGCCCGCGAGTTTGTAGCCGCGGCCTGCTTGCGCGATCCAATTCGTCACCGCCCCGGCGGCATCGAGCCCATAGACCGACCCGCCCGAGAGCACGATCGCGTCCACCCCGACATTCAGCCCTTCCGGCATCAGCGACTCGGTTTCGCGCGTGCCCGGCGCGCCGCCGCGCACGTCCACGGCGCCGACCGCCCGCCCTTCCGCAAATATGACTGTTAACCCGCTCATTGCCGTTGCATCTTCGGCGTTGCCGACCGTAATGCCGCGGACATCGGTGATGAGATTGCGCGAACCAGGACGAACCATGACACCGACGCTAGCCTTCGCCCGCGCCCTGCGCAATTCGCTGCTGGCTATAGTGGCCATGCTCGCCGCAACGGCAAGCGCGGCGGAGTTGCCGCGCCGCCACGTCATCGTCGCGACCCACAAGCTCGCGACCGACGCAGGCCTCGAGATGCTGCGCAAAGGCGGCACCGTCATCGACGCGGCCGTCGCCGCCCAAGCGGTGATGGGCCTCGTCGAACCGCAATCCTCCGGCCTCGGCGGCGGCACGTTCATCGTGCTCTGGAACGCAAAGACGAAGCGCGTCGAAACCTATGACGGCCGCGAAACCGCCCCCGCCTCCGCCACGCCCGACATGTTCATGAAAGACGGCAAGCCGATGGCCTATCCCGAAGCGGTCTTGGGCGGCCGCTCCGTCGGCATCCCCGGCACGATCGCGGTACTGGCGCTCGCGCACAAGGAGCACGGCCGCCTACCCTGGGCCACGCTCTTCGATCCCGCAATCAAACTCGCCGAGAAGGGCTTCCCCGTCGGCCCCCGCATGGCCGCCGCCATCGACCGCGACCAAGGCATCCCGCTGGTGCCTGGCACAGCGGCCTACTTTCGCCCGAACGGCAAAGCCCCCCAAGTCGGCGACACGCTGAAGAACCCGGACTACGCCGCAACCCTGCGCGACATCGCCGTCAAAGGCGCCGCCGGCTTCTACAAAGGCCGCATCGCCGACGCGATCGTCAACGCCGTAACAACCGCACCCTACAGCGCCGTCAAATTCACGCTCGAAGACCTGAGCCGTTACCAAGCGAAGAAACGCCCGCCCGTCTGCGGCACCTATCGCGCGTACAAACTCTGCACCATGGGCCCGCCAAGCTCCGGCCTCACGATGCTGCAAGCGCTGAAGATGATGGAGCGCTTCAACGTCGCCAAACTGGAACCCGCAACCGCCCCGCCGATCCACCTGATGACGGAAGCGCTCCGCGTCGCCTACGCGGACCGCGGCGCCTACATCGCCGACCCCGACTTCATCCGCGTGCCCAGCCAAGGCCTGCTCGGTCCCAAATACCTCGCAAGCCGCTCGCGCGTCCTCTCACTTGAGCGGATCGTCGACCGCGCCGCAATCAAACCCGGCCGCCCCGCCGGCGCAACGCTCATCCTCCAACAACTGAGCAACCCCGACCGCGCCCGCCCCGGCACCGCCCACATCAGCCTCATCGACGACCGCGGCAACGCACTCGCAATGTCGACGACGGTCGAGGGCCCGTTCGGCAGCCGCCTGATGGCCGGCGGCTTCGTCCTGAACAACCAGCTCACCGACTTCACGTTCGAGCCCACGACCGACGGTCGCCGCACCGCGAACGCACCTGAGGCCGGCAAACGCCCGATGTCCTCGATGACGCCGACACTCATCTTCGACAAACGCGGCCGCCTCGTCGCCGTCGTCGGCTCCCCCGGCGGCGCCCGCATCATCCCCTACGTGACAAAAACGGTGATGGGCCTCATCGACTGGAACATGGCCATGGCCGACGCCGTCGCGCTGCCCAACGCCACCGGCCGCGGCGCACCCACCGAAGTCGAACAAGGCCGCACGCCCGACACCGCCGTCGAAGCGCTGCGCACCCTCGGCCACGACGTCAAAGTCACCGATTACGGCATCAGCCCGTCGGGCCTCAACAGCATCCGCATCACCAAAGACGGCTTCGACGCCGCCGCCGACCCCAGACGTGAAGGCACCGTTGGCGGGGACTAATCTTTGCGCGTGGCGCGGCAGAGAGTCAGCTCTTAAACACGAAGGACTCGAAGTAGCCTCGAAGTAGTCACGAAGATGCTCTTGAGTTGGCGATGTTGCTGCCCGGCGCGAAGCGCCAATACTGCGCGCGTGCCGCGCGCGGGCGCGCGTTTCACGGCCGAGCATCTTCGTGACTACTTCGAGGCTACTTCGAGTCCTTCGTGTTTAAATCTGAATCAACGCACCATCGCCGCGAGCCCGCGAAACGCGAGGTCCTTCGCGGTCACGAGGTAGCATGGGATCGGCTCCAGAAAATACTTGATCCGCCCCTTTGCCTCGAACCGGCGGCGGAAGAGTTTCGTGTCGAACAACTCACCCCACTGCGCGACGATGCCGCCGGCAATGTAGACGCCGCCTTGCGCGCCGAGCGTCAGCGCGAGATCGCCCGCAACACTGCCAAGCCATCCGGTGAACAGCGCGACCGCTTCGATCGCAACCGGATCCGTCTTCGCGCGCGCCGCCTTCGCGATGTCGGCGGCAATCGGCTTTGCCTTGAACGACACGCCGTCAAGCGCCGCGATCGCGAGATAGAGCGCCTCCAACCCAGGCCCGGACACCGCATCTTCAGCGGCAACATGCCCGCGTTCGCGCATCAGCTGATAGACGACCGCGAGCTCGCGCTCGTTCGTCGGCGCAAGATCGACATGCCCGCCCTCGCCCGGCACCGCAACCCACCGCGCGCCGTCGAACACGGCGCTCGCGACGCCAAGCCCCGTGCCGGGCCCCAGCGCCACCTTCGGCGCGCCCGCAACCGGCGCGCTGCCGCCGATCTGCACGACATCGCCGGGCGTAAGCACCGGCAACGCGTGCGCCACCGCCGCAAAATCATTCACAAGATGCGCGACACCGCCCGTCGCCGCCGCGATCTCGGCGCGCGATATGGTCCACGCACAATTCGTGAGCTTGATCGCATCGCCGACCACGGGCCCCGCCGCGCACACGGCGGCACCGCCAAGCGGCAAACGCAAACCGGTCACCTCCGCATACGCGCGCACCGCCGCGCCGAAGTCCGGATAGAGCGCCGTCAGCCACGCCTCATGCCCCTCGATCCGCCCGTCGCCGCGCAGCACCGCAAAGCGCACATTCGTGCCCCCGATATCCGCGAGCAAGAAATCGCCACTCATGGCGGCCCATCCCCGAGCGCCGCGACATCCGGAATCGTGATGCGAAACGTCGTGCCGCTCGGACCCGTGCTGAGCAACGCCACTTCGCCGCCATGCCCGCGCGCAAGCTCGCGCGCGATCGCAAGACCGAGGCCCGTTCCACCGACGCGTCCCTTGCCCGAAAACGGTTCAAACAACCGCTGGCGCGCTTCTTCCGGAATACCGGATCCGTTGTCCGCGAGATCGATCGTGACCACGTTGTTTTGCCGTTGCGCCGAGAGCGTGATCGCAGCCCCGTCGCGCCCCTCCAGCGCCTGCGCCGCGTTGCGCCCGACATTGATCAGAATGCGCAGCAATTGCTCGTTGTCGGCGTCGATCTCGATCTTCGGATCAAACGCGTTGCTCCATCCCGTGCGCCCGTCGCCCGCGGCAAGCGCCGCATGCATCGCCTCATCCGCGATCGCGAGCAGCGGCTGACGCCGCCGCCGCGGCGGCGCCTCCTCAGCGCGTCCGTACTTCAACGTATTCGTCGCCAGCGCAATCGCCCGGTCGATCGACGACACCAGCCGAGGTGCAAGCGCCTGCACGGTCGGATCCTTGCTCGTCGCCAAACGATCCGACGCCAACTGCGCACTCGCCAAGATGTTGCGCAGATCGTGCTGGATCTTCGCAACCGCCGTGCCGAGTGCCGCCAAATGTTCGCGCTGCTGCAATGCCTGGCGCAACTCCGTCTGCATCGCGGCGAGCACCCGCTCCGACTGCCCGATCTCATCCGCCCGAAGCGAGGGCACGATGATGCGCTGCGCGTCGTCCGGCCGCTCCTGAAATTTGACCATCGACTGCGTGAGATGCTGCATCGGCCGCACGAACAGAAAGTAGAGCGCCGTGAACACGAGCGCCGACGTGACTGCCGCAATCAAGAGCGACAATCCCAAAATCCGCACCGAATAAGAGAGCATGTCGGCGCGGATCGGCCCCTCGTCGACCAGCGCTTCGATCAAATCGCCGGCGCCGAGCCGCGGCACGCTCACCACGCGGATGACCCGCGGCCCGCCGAAGATCATGCAATCGAGGCTCGCCCAAATCAGCTCGCCCACCTCGGCGGATCGCAAATCGACCTCGACATCCTTCATGGGCGGGATCGACTCGGCGAGATAAAGCCGCCGCGTGTTGTTGCGTTTCAGGCCGACGAGCCGCACACCCGCATTCGCCAAAATCTCGCGTCTGAGCTCCGGCGACAAATCGGAGTCCTTGACCTCGTCGAGCGCAAGCACGGCCACCTGCGCCGACGCGAGCCGCCCCACCAGAATGTCGTGATAGTACCGCGCCGCGGACGGGAAATAGATGAACACCTCGGCCAGCAGCACGAACAGGGTCGTAAAAAACAGCAATCGCCCCGACAAACTTGCAACCAAGTGCCGGTGCAAAAAATCTCGAACGCGCGTGAAAGTGCCGACCATGCCCGGGTTGAGGGATAGCACAACCCGCTCAAGCCAAAAGACGGAAGTTCAGCGGTTAACCGCTTGGTTCCCTCTTAAGGCAACCATGACAAGACTTTAACCACCGCCTTGGTGCGCGCCGAGAACAGTGTCGGCGTGAAATGCGAACTCGCCGCCCGCTTCGAAATCTCGCTGAGCGTGGGGTACGCCGCGACCATCCCCGCCATCGCCGACATCTTCGTCTTCTGCCCGATCGCCATCACCCACGGCAGGATGAGATCGCCCGCATGCGGCGCCACAATCGTGGCCCCGATCGCCCGCCCGCGCGAGATCACGACCTTCGCAAGCCCGTGCAATTCGCGCTCCGCCTGCGCACGGTCGTTCTCGTGGAGCGGCCAGCGCGCAATGCTGTGCGCGATGCCCTTCTCTTTCGCCTGTGCTTCGGTGACGCCGACATGCGCAAGTTCGGGATCGGTATAGGTGCACCACGGAATGGCCGACGTGTCGGTCTTTACCGGCACTTTGAACAACAAGCGCCGGATCAAAAGCCCCGCGTGATAGCCAGCGACGTGCGTGAACTGCAGCCCGCCCGCCACGTCGCCGATCGCCGACACGCGCGCGTTCGACGTGCGCAGCGCACCGTCGACCTCAATCCCCTTGCGCGAGTACTTGATCCCCGCGGCATCGAGACCGAGCCCCTCGACATTCGGCGCCCGCCCGGCAGCCAACAACAGATGCGACCCGGCAATCGCCTCGCTCTGTCCGTTGCGCGAGATGGTGACGGCAACCCCGCCATCCATCTTCGACACCGCCGTGACGGCAGCGCCTTCGCGAATGACGATGCCCTCATCTTCAAGCGCCTTGCGCACGATCGCGACCGCTTCCGGATCGTCCTTCGGCATAATCCGGAAAGCTTCGAGCACCGTCACGCGCGAACCCAATCGCCGGTGCGCTTGCGCCATCTCAAGCCCGATCGCGCCGCCGCCGATGATGATCAAATGCTCCGGCAGAACATTGTTCTCGAACACCGTCTCATTCGTGAAGTGCGGCGTCAGGTCGAGCCCTGGAATCGGCGGCTTCGCCGGCGAAGACCCCGTCGCGATCACGAAGTGCCGCGCCACAATCCGCTCGCCGCCCGCCTCGACCTCGGTCGCCGACACGAATTTCGCCGCGGCCTTGATCACCTTGCAACCCAGCTTCTCGAACCGTTCGACGGAATCGTTCGGTTCGATCGCAGCGATCACGCTGTGCACGTGCTTCATCACGCGCGCGTAGTCGACTTTCGCTTCGCCCGCATCGACGCCGAATTCCGGCGCCCGGCGAATAGCCTGTGCGTGGCTGGCGGCTGCAATCAGCGACTTCGACGGCACGCAGCCATAGTTCAGGCAGTCGCCGCCCATCTTGTGCCGCTCGATCAAAACCACCTTGCGCCCGAGCTGCGCCGCCCCGGCGGCAACCGAAAGCCCGCCCGAGCCTGCGCCGATGATGCAGAGATCCGCTTTGATCTGCGCCATTGCTCTCAAGCCTGTTTCTTCGCGAAGAACGTACGATAGACGATCGGGATCAGCGACAGCACAGCAAGCCCGACGATCGGAACATAGAAATCAGGCCGCGACAGCAGCGCCATCAAGCTCAAATCTGGCCGCTCGCCCGCCTCAAACAACGCGTTGAGCCCATTGCCGATGCTCGCGAACACGAACGATCCCGGAATAATGCCGATCGCCGTCGTCACCACAAACGTCGTCACCGAAACGCCGAGAAACGCCGGCGCCAAATTCACGAGCCAAAACGGAAAGAGCGGCACGAGCCGAAGTAACAACAGATAGCTGAAGGCGTTTGTGCGAAAGCCTTCTTCCATCTTTTTGAGCTGCGACGCGAAACGCTCGCGCAGCGGCTCGCCCAAAGCGGTCTTCGCCACAAAGAACAAGATCGTTGCCCCGATCGTCGCACCGACGACGATCCACGCCGCACCGAACACGCTACCGAACAAGAACCCGCCGGCCACGCTCAACAACACGCCGAGCGGCAGCGAGAACGCAGCGACCATGATGTAGGCCAGAATGAAGAGAAGCACCGCCTCGGTCTTGTGTTCATGCACCCAGGTTTTCAGAACCTCGCGGTTCTCCCGCAGCAGGTCGAGCGTCAGATACTTGTTCAAGCCCAGCGCAAAGAACGCGACTAGCACCGCAAGCAGAAGCAGCAGCGGCAGTAGGCGCGCAAATGAGAATGTGGCTTTCGGCGTCGATGTTTCCATAGCCCTTCACTTAGCCTCATTCAGAGACCAGTCATAGTCGTAACCGTCTATCGTATCGATATCCGCCAACTGCTTCTTGAGCGCTGGTTCCGCGAACCCGGCGACATGCCTCAACACCTCCGCGTCGCTTGCCCCGAAGTCGGATCGGTACCAGGAATAAATGCGCGACAGCGTGACCTTGCCTGCGCGCACGCGCACGCCGCGCGGATGATTGACGTAGTCCCGGGCGCCTTGCGTCAGCATCTTGTCGAGGTTGGCCGCGGTAAACGCCTTGGCCATCAGGTTGGGGCAACTGATCGACGCGCAGTTGACCGCGTAGTGGATGCGCGGATCGCGCCAGACCTTGCGCAAGATATCGTGCTCGATATTGTCGAGCGAAAGCGCCTTGCCCTCGACCGTGACCAGCGCCTTCTTCCATGGGCCCGACGCGAAGAACCCACCGCCCAGCGAAATGTCCTTGATCGTCTTCACCGGATAGCGGTCGAGCACGACGTCGATGGTGAGCGCGTTGTAGAGATTGATCCAGAACGCACGCTGCTCGTCGGCCTTCAGGGCGGTCACCTTCACGCTCTGCAGCTGAGCGAGATAGGCCTTCAACGCGCGTCTATCGGCCGCGCTCACGCGCCCATAGGCAAAACGATTGATGCGGTCCGCCGATTGCACGACGTAGGCAGAGAGAAGGCGCTCCCAAGCACTGTGATCGACGGTCATCGTGGCGTTCGGATTGTTGAGGGAGAAATAGCTGTCGAGTTCGTCGGCAGTCGCGGGCGTCATGAAGGACAGGAGGGCGAGGAGAGCAACGAGAAAACGCGTGAGGGCCATGGGGGAACACTCCGCTATTGGGACCGCAAGGGCTGCCGCTTATGCCACCCGCAAGCCTTGACCGCGACATAACAGCTTCGCGCAGGCCCCGTGAACGCCTCCAAACCCTTGGTAACCCTTCACGAATTGACTTCGGGGGCGGAATTCCCCTATATCCGCGCCCTTCCAAGCCGACCGTATTCCCAAGGATTTCGTGCCGTGAGCAAGCGCACCTATCAGCCCTCCAAGATCGTCCGCAAGCGCCGCCACGGTTTCCGCACGCGCTCAAGCACGCTCAACGGCAAGAAGGTGCTGGCCCGCCGCCGCGCCCACGGCCGCAAGCGCCTGTCGGCTTAAGTTCCGCGCGACGCGTGTCCGCGCCCGGCACGCCAAATCCCAAGGTCAAAGTGTCGCGTCTGCTCAAACGCGCCGATTTCCTGCGCCTAAGCCGCGGCCGCCGCTGGTCGGCGCCGGGCCTCGTCTTGCAGATGGCACCGACCCCGGCACCCCTCGACGCGTTGCGCGTGGGCTTCACCGCCACGAAGAAATTGGGCTCCGCCGTGGTCCGAAACCGCGTGAAGCGGCGCTTGCGCGAGGTGGCCCGGGCGGTCCTGCCTCTTTTAGGGACGAAGGGGCATGACTATGTTCTCATCGGTCGCGAAGCGACGGCGGAACGGCCGTTCGTCGCCTTGATCGAAGACCTGAAGCAGGCTCTCCGCAAAGTGCATGGGGGCCGCCCCCCAAAAGCGGAGGAGCGATGACCGTTCGAAGCGCGCTTTCGCACGCGGCCAAGCGCTTGGCCCAAGCGCCGATCTACGCCTACCGCTACGCGCTCTCCCCGCTCATCGGTCCCGTCTGCCGCTACCAGCCGACTTGCTCGGCCTACGCGCTGGAGGCGATCGAAAAGCACGGCGCCTTCAAAGGCGCCTGGCTGACGCTGAAGCGCCTCGCCCGCTGCCATCCGATCAAGTGGCTGGGCGGCAGCGAAGGCTACGACCCTGTTCCCGACTGCACCACCCATCATCACCACGCCAAGACGTAAGCAATGAACAAACAACAAGACACCGGCAATCTGATCGCGGCGATGGTGCTGTGCTTAGTCGTGCTTCTCGGGTGGGACTATTTCTTCCTGGCGCCGCACCGCGAAGCCGCGCAGCAAGCGAAGATCGAACAGCAAAATCCGGCGCCGGCCGTTCCGGGCATTCCCTCCGCACCGGGAACCGCGATACCCGCCGCGCCGCAACCGCGTGAAACGGTTCTGGCGGCAAGCGGCGCGCGCCTGCAGTTCGACAACGGCAAGATCGACGGCTCGATCAAGTTGACGGGCGGCGTGATCGACGATCTGCGCTTGCGCGACTATCACGAGACGATCGACAAGACGAGCCCGGAGATCGTCTTCCTGTCGCCGAGCGGAACCGCCGGCGCGACGTTCGCCGAAATCGGCTGGTCGCAGGCGCCGGGCTCCGCGACCGCGGTGCCCGACGCGAACACCGTCTGGTCCGCCTCGGGCACGAAGCTGACCGCGAACGCACCCGTGACGCTGACCTGGGACAACGGCCAAGGCTTGAAGTTCACGCGCACGATCGCGCTCGACGCCAACTACATGTTCACGATCACCGACAAGGTCGAGAACACGTCCGCCAATCCCGTCACGCTCTACCCTTACGCGATGGTGACCCGCGACGGCGAACCGAAGCACACCGCGAATTGGCTGATCCACGAAGGCCTGCTCGGCGTTCTGCAAGGGATATTGCAGAACAAGACGACCTATGCCGAAGCCCGCGAATTCCAAAAGGGCGAGATGAAGCTGGAGAGCACCGGCGGCTGGCTCGGCATCACGGACAAGTACTGGATCGCGACGATCATCCCGCCGCAGAAGGAAAAATTCACCGGACGTTTCTCACGCCTGCAACAGGGCCAAAGCGAGCTGTTCCGCGCCGACTATCTTCTCGGCGCACACAATGTCGCCGCCGGCGGCACAACGACCGTGACCCACAACGTCTTCGCGGGCGCCAAGGTCGTGTCTCTGATCGAAGACTATCAGAAGCAGTTCGGCATCGAACGCTTCGACATGACGATCGACTGGGGTTGGTTTTCGATCATCACGTATTGGATGTTCCGCGGCATCGATTGGCTGAACAAGCTCGTCGGCAATTTCGGCATCGCGATCATCCTGTTCACGATCCTGGTCAAGATTCTCTTCTTCCCGCTGGCCAATCGCTCCTACGAGTCGATGACCAAAATGAAGAAAGTGCAGCCCGAGATGAAGGCGCTGCAGGAGCGCCACAAAGACGACCGCCTGAAGATGCAGCAGGAGTTGATGGCGCTCTATCAGCGCGAGCACATCAATCCCATGATGGGTTGCCTACCGATCCTCATCCAAATCCCGGTCTTCTTCTCGCTCTACAAGGTCTTGTTCGTCACGATCGAAATGCGCCATGCGCCGTTCTTCGGATGGATTCAAGACCTCGCCGCCGCCGATCCGACCTCGCTCTTCAACCTGTTCGGCTTGCTGCCCTACGCGCTGCCGTCGTGGCTTCACATCGGCGTCTGGCCCGTGTTGATGGGCCTGACCATGTGGTTCCAGACCAAGATGAACCCGCCGGCGACCGATCCCGTGCAGCAGCAAATGATGACGATCATGCCGCCGATGTTCACGTATCTGATGGCGCAGTTCCCGGCCGGCCTCGTCATCTATTGGACGGTGAACAACGTGCTCTCGATCCTGCAGCAATGGCTCATCATGCGCCGGCTCAACGTGCCGATCGACATCAACCTCAAGACGCCGGCCTGGCTTTCGAAGATGTTGAACAGACCCGACAAGCGCGGCGCACCCGGCGAATGACGGTCACGAAGGGTGCGCTCAAACAAGGCCATCTGCTCTTCGCGCTTGAGTGCAAGTTCCTGCGGCCGGTTCGCGCCTTCGCGGACCTGCCGCCGACGAAGCTGCCCGAGGTCGCTTTCGCCGGCCGCTCGAACGTCGGCAAGTCGAGCCTTTTGAACGCGCTGACGAACCGCAAGACGCTGGCCCGCGTTTCGAACACGCCGGGCCGCACGCGCGAGATCAACCTCTTCGACTTGGGGCACAAGCTGACGCTCGCCGATCTCCCGGGCTACGGCTTCGCCCGCGTCTCGAAGGCAATGTCGGCCGACTGGCGTCGCCTGATCGAGGCCTATCTCCGCGGCCGGCCGCAGCTCCGCCGCGTCTGCCTGCTCATCGACGCCCGCCATGGCGCGAACGAGAACGACCGCACGATGATGGAGATCCTCGACGAAGCGGCCGCCTCCTTCCTCGTCGTGCTGACCAAGACCGACAAGCTGAACCCAAGCGAAGTCGCCGAGGCGGTTAACGCCGCTCAAGCAGTGGCCAAGCAGCACGCCGCCGCCCATCCTGACGTCATTGCCACGTCCGCCGAAAGCAAAACCGGCATTCCGGAATTGCGCGCCCATCTCGCGGACCTCGCCGAAACCGTCTATAAGGCGCGCCGTTAGCTTTTCAGGACGCGCATGAGCTCTCCCGACGATCCGACCTTTCAAGGCAAAGACGAGCGCGTTCAAAACCTCCGTCAGCTCGCGAAGTGGCGCGCGACCGCGCGCGTCCTCACCGAAGCGCTGCCCTACATTCTGCGCTACGACCAGAAGACCGTGCTTGTGAAGTACGGCGGCAACGCCATGGGCGAGGAAGGCGTCGCCGAACACTTCGCGCAAGACATCGTGCTGATGCGCCAGACCGGGATCGACCCCGTCGTCGTCCACGGCGGCGGCCCGCAGATCGGCGCCATGCTGAAAAAGCTCGAGATCAAGTCGTCGTTCGTCGACGGCTTGCGCGTGACCGATCAAGCCGCCATCGACGTCGTCGAGATGGTCCTGACCGGCACCGTCAACAAGCAGATCGTCTCCGCGATCAACAACGCGGGCGGTAAGGCGGTCGGCGTCTCGGGCAAGGACGGTCAGATGATCGTCGCCAAGAAGCTCCTGAAGACGCGCAAAAACCCTGACACCGGTAAGGACGAAACCGTCGACCTCGGCTTCGTCGGCGAGCCGGAAACGATCAACACCGAAGTCCTGCAAGCGATCGTCCGTGCCGACATGATCGCCGTCATCGCCCCCATCGGCATCGGCCACGGCGGCGAGACCTACAACATCAACGCCGACACGGTGGCCGGCGCCGTCGCGGGCGCCCTCAAGGCCGACCGCATGCTGCTCCTGACCGATGTTCCAGGGGTTATGGATCGCAACGGCAATTTGATCGAACGCCTCACCACAACCGAGGCGCGCGCTTTGATCAAAGACGGTACAATCTCCGGCGGCATGATTCCCAAGGTTGAAACCTGCATCGACGCGGTCGAGCGCGGCGTGCGGGCGGCGGTCATTCTCGACGGCCGTGTTCAACATGTCCTGCTCATCGAGCTGTTTACAGAGCACGGCGCAGGCACCATGATCGTGCGCGGATAGTTCTCTGCGTTTTCAAGGGCTTGAAGTGATCGCTTCCTTGCGCCGTCTAGCGCTCCTGACCGGGGTCGCGTTCACGCTCTTGAGCGGCCTTGCGGCCGCGCAACCGGCCGAGGAGACGCCGCCACCCGCCACCACGCCGCGCCCCGTCGTCATGCCGATGACGCCGGGCAGCGAACTGCGTCAGCCGACCAAGCCCGCCACCACACGCACCTCGAAGCCGCGCATCGTCTCGGCGCCGGGCACCACGCCCGCGGAAGCCGTGCCGAAGCCCTCGCCCGCCGTCGCCAGCCTCCAGCCGCCACGTCAGCCGCGCAGCGCCAAGAGCGACTACGAGTTCTGCAACCGCACCTCCTATGCGCTCTCGATCGCCGTCGGCATCCGCAACGGCGGCCTGCTCTCGACGCGCGGCTGGTGGATCGTCCCCGCCGGCGAGTGCCGCATCGTCATCAAGGGCGAACTGAAACAGCCCACGTTCTACACCTTCGCCCGCTCCTCGTTCGCCCACTCCGGCCCGATCCGCACCTGGGGCGGCACGCAGACGCTGTGCACCGGCAAGGGCACGTTCCAAGCGACCAGCGACGGCAGCAGTCAATGCGGCCCCGGCTACGAGAGCCAGGGCTTTGCCAAGGTCGACACCGAAGGCAAAACCGCCTGGACCACGACGCTGGCCGAGACCCCGGGCTTCAAGTCGCTCGACCAAGCCCGCGTCGCGGGCCTGCAGCGCTTGCTCGCCGACCTTGGCCGCTTCGAAGGCACGATCGACGGCGCCGTCGGCCCCAAACTGATCGAAGCTTTAGGCCAAGTCCGCACCGCGCTCGGCATCGCGCCGAACGACGCCGTCGGCCTCTACAACAAGCTGCTCGCCGAAGCGGCGAAGAACCAAGCCGGCGCCGGCCTCACCTTCTGCAACCGCACCCAAGACATCATCTTCTCGGCCCTCGGGCTCGAATCCGAAGGCAAGAAACGTTCCATGGGCTGGTGGCGCTTGCAGCCCGGCCAATGCGAAAAAGTCATCAAGGACCGTCTGACCGATCGCTTCGTCTACGCTTTCGCCGCCGCCGATCGCGCCGAGGGTGTCGGCGAAACCTGGGGCGGCACGAAGCAGTTTTGCACCCGCGACGCCACATTCGAAATCGACGACGCAAGCGACTGCCAAGGCCGTAGCTTCAAGAGTACAGGCTTCCTCGAAATCGACACCGGCGGCCGCCCGGGCCTCACCTTCGAATTCGCCGCACGCCGCGAAGAGGCGCCAGCGCAATAGTCAGTGCGCGTTCAGCGCCTGCGCCAGCGCATCCCGCACGCGCTGCGCCTTGTCGTGCGCCAGCCGCTCCACCACTTCGCTGGCGAGCGCATGCGCCCGCGGCGTCAGGCCCGGATCGCTCACCTGCCGTCCGATCTTCGCGGCCAGCGCAAGGCGCACCTCCTCGTCGCCGTCAGCGGCGAGAAGTTTGTTGGCCTGCTGGGGCGTGCTCGAGTTCGCGGCCACAAGCCGGCGCACCTCCGTCGTCTCGTCGTTCGCGAGATAGAAGAGAATCTCCGGCTCCACGTCCGTGCGCGCCGCCAAGAACAGCCGCGCGTCGTGCGCATGCCGCTCCAGCGAGGCGCGCGCCTCGGCATAGGACATTTTTCCGCGCGGCGCTTCACGCCCGCCAATGTCGCTGATCATCCGTTTCAGCATGGCCGTCACTCGTTCCTTTGAGCCGCCTTAAGTCTACGCCCCGCCCTTTAAGGGCGCTTTGCTTGAGGTGGTTAACATTCGGTTGCGATGAGGTGGCCCGGCACGCTATTCCGCCCCTGCGCCATGACCCAAACCCCGCCCGACTTCACCGCCATCGACGTTTGGGTCTTCGACCTCGACAACACGCTTTACCCGCCGTCCTGCAATCTGTTCGCGCAGATCGACGTCAAGATGCGCGCCTTCATCAGCGAGCTCCTGAACGTCGACACCGACGAAGCCTACCGCCTGCAGAAGCAATACTACCGCGACCACGGCACGACCCTTTCGGGCCTGATGCAGCTGCACGGCATCAAGCCGGAAAAATTCCTGAACTTCGTGCACGACATCGACGTGTCTGTCGTGCCGCCCAACGAAGCGTTGGCCGACGCCCTCCAGCGCTTGCCCGGCCGCCGCCTCGTCTTCACGAACGGCACCGTCTTCCACGCCAAACGCGTGCTCGACCGCATCGGCATCCACGACCACGTGGAGGACATTTTCGACATCGTCCACGCCGACTTCATCCCGAAGCCGAAGCTCGCGACGTTCGAGCGCTTCGTCCACAAGCACGAAATCGACCCAAAACGCGCCGCGATGTTCGAGGATCTCGACCGCAACTTGGCACCCGCCCACGCGTTGGGTATGACGACCGTGCTCGTGCGCGCAGCCGACGGCCACGCCGACCCGGCGGTACGCGGCTGGGGCGACGCGCCGGCGGACGCGCCGCACGTGCACTTCCGCACCGACGACCTCGCCGAGTTCCTGACCACCATTCGCGTAAAGGCTGCCCCATGAGCTGGACGAAACTGCAACTGACGATCGACGAAGCCTGGGAAGCCCGCGACACGATCTCGCCGGTGACGCAAGGCCCCGCGCGCAAGGCGATCGAAGAAACGTTGGCCGCGCTCGACGTCGGCGAATTCCGCGTCGCCGAAAAAGTAAGCGGCGAATGGCACACGCATCAATGGATCAAGAAGGCGGTGCTGCTCTCGTTCCGCCTGAACCCGATGGAACCGATCCCGGGCGGCCCCGGCGGCGCGCACTGGTACGACAAGGTGCCGTCGAAATTCGCGACGTGGTCCGCCGAAGACTTCGCGCGCGCCGGCTTCCGCGCCGTGCCCGGTGCGATCGTCCGCCACTCCGCCCACGTCGCCCGCAATGCCGTGTTGATGCCCTGCTTCATCAACGTCGGCGCCAATGTCGGCGAAGGCACGATGATCGACACGTGGGCGACGGTCGGTTCCTGCGCGCAAGTAGGCAAGAACTGCCACATCTCCGGCGGCACGGGCCTCGGTGGTGTGCTGGAGCCGTTGCAAGCAAACCCCGTCATCATCGAAGACAACTGCTTTGTCGGCGCGCGCAGCGAAGTCGCCGAAGGCGTCATCGTCGGCGAAGGCGCGGTGATCGGCATGGGCGTCTTCATCGGCGCCTCCACAAAAATTGTCGACCGCGCAACCGGCCAAATCCACCAAGGCCGCGTGCCGCCCTACTCCGTCGTGGTCGCGGGCACGCTGCCCGGCGCCCCCGGCAAACCGTCCCTCTATTGCGCCGTGATCGTGAAGACCGTCGACGAACGCACGCGCTCGAAAACCAGCATCAACGACCTCCTGCGCGACTGAACTGCACGAAAACATGTTTGATTCTGCCGCTACACCGCTACATCCGCAGTCTTGAGCCAAAAACCGCGCTACACACCCGCTACCGCGCCGCTACTTGTAGCGGCCTCAACGCACGGACCGTAGCGGGTGCCGCCGTGCGAACTGCACCAAAACAAGTTCAATTCTGCCGTTACACCGTTACAACCGCAGCCGTCCGCCAAAAATCCCGTTACACGGCTGTTACATCGCCGTTACTTCGTAACACCTCTATGCGCACGCTGTAACAGTAAAAAATAAGTCTGAAATATATCACACTAAGCGACAAAAGTCAAAAGCGCAGTCTGGGAGCGCGGGCGTCCCGCCCGCTCTTTGCCCACGCCTCAAACGCGCCGCCCGCGGAGATTCAGAAAGAGCGGGCGGGACGCCCGCGCTCCCAGACTATTCTGAGTAGACGAACGCCACCAGATACACCTTCTCCCCCGCCCCGTGCTTGGCCACCTTCAGCAAATCCACGACACCTGCGAACCCGGACCTGCGCGCAAGCGCGGGCGTGATGTCGCCAAGCTGTATCTGCCGGATGGAGGTCACAGTGACGGTGCCGGACCCCAGGCGATACCGGCCACCCACTTTGACGCGCGGGCTTTGCCAGATGCGGACGCTGCACGTGACCTCGCCGCGCATGATTGGTTCGCGAAGGCGTTTGGTGAACTGCATCCAACCAATGACCGAAAGGGTTCGCCGCATTGTACCGTTGCGCCGGGCGAACGCATCTGCAAAGAACCAAAGGACAATGACATCAGCCTTTGCCGGCAAATACGGCCCTTGGGGCATCGTCGCGGGTGCGTCCGAGGGCCTCGGCGCCGCCTTTGCGGCGGCGCTGGCCGCGCGGGGGCTCAATCTGCTGCTTCTGGCGCGCCGGGCGGACCACCTCGCGCGTGTGGCCGAAGACCTGCGCAAAGCCACAACCGTTGAAATCCGCACCGAGACTTTCGACCTCGCGCGCCCCGATCTACCCTCGGCTCTCGAAGCACTCACGAAAAATCTCGACATCGGCCTCGCCGTCTACAACGCCGCCCACGCGCCAATCGGCGAACTTGTAAGCAGGCCGGTCGACGACCTCACCCGCGTGATCGACGTGAACATCCGCGCGCCCCTGATCTTTGCCCGCACGCTCGCACCCAAGATGATCGCCCGCCGCAGCGGCGGCATCGTCCTGATGTCTTCGCTCGCGGGCTACCAAGGAGCGCCGCGCATTGCGACTTACGCAGCGTCGAAAGCGTTCAACATCGTGCTCGGCGAAGGGCTCTGGGCCGAACTCAAACCGCACGGCGTCGATGTCGTCGTCTCGAGCGCGGGCGCCATCCGCACGCCGGGCTACGCGAAAGCGGCAACCAAAGACGCCCCCGGGACACTCGACGCCGCAGAGGTCGCGAACCGCACGCTCGACGCGCTGGGCCACGGCCCGGTCGTCGTCCCCGGTACCGTCAATCGCATCGCCCGGTTCGCGCTCGGACGCCTTCTGCCGCGCCGCACCGCCATCGACATCTTCGCCCGCTCGACGAAGGACCTCTCATGACGCTCACCGGTTTCTTCGCGCCGCTTGCCGTGTACGCGCTGATCACGCTTCTGCATCTCGTCGTGCACGCGCGAACCGTCGACGGCTACGTGATCGACCCGGCGACCGGAAAACCCCTCCGCTATCGCCTGAACGGCGTCATCGTCTTCGCCCTCACGATCGGCCTCTGGGCGTTCGCGTGCTCGCAAGGCTGGCTCGCGTGGGACTTCTTCTGGACGACACGCTGGGAAGGCTTGGCTGGCGCCTGTGTCTTCGGCCTCATCTTCACGGCGGCCGTCGTCCTACCCGAACCCTCCACCGGAAAGAGCCTGCTGACCGATCTCTTCCTCGGCCGCGCCCCAAACCCGCAATGGCTGGGTGGACGCATCGACGCAAAAATGTGGCTCTACATGGTCGGCGCCACGATGCTGGGCCTCAACGTCTATTCGTTCGCAGCCCACCACTATCTAACCTACCCCGGCGATCCCTCACCCGGCGTCGCACTCTATGCCGCGCTGTTCACGTTCTTCCTGGTCGAGTACCTCTTCTTCGAGCGCGTGCACCTCTACACGTACGACTTCTTCGCCGAACGCATGGGCTTCAAGCTCGGCTGGGGTTGCCTGCTGTTCTACCCCTACTTCTACGCCGTCGGTCTCTGGACGACCGCCGACCTACCGAATCCGCACACGCCGACAGCAATGCTCATAGCCGCCGCCGTCCTCTTCTTCGCGGGCTGGTCGCTCGCCCGCGGCGCGAACATGCAAAAGTACACATTCAAACGCGACCCCACGGCGACGTTTCTCGGGATCGCGCCGGAGGCCTTGACCGACGGCAAACACAAACTCCTCGTCAACGGTTTTTGGGGAGCGTCCCGCCACATCAACTACCTGGGCGAATTCCTGATGGCGACCGGCCTCGCACTGGCATTGGGTTACCCCAGCCACATCGGACCCTGGCTCTACCCGCTCTACTACGTCGCCCTCCTCGTCCCCCGCCAAATCGACGACGACCGCCGCTGCGCCGAAAAATACGGCCCGCTGTGGGCCGCCTACGTCAAACGCGTCCCCTATCGCATCATCCCCGGTGTGTACTGAGAGAGCCGACATGCACGACCCACGCATCCCCGCCGCCAAAGCCGCCGCCCTGCTGATCGCCCGCAAAGAGCGCATCGCCATCGCCGAGTCCTCCGCCGGCGGCCTGATCTCCGCCGCATTGCTCGCCGTGCCCGGCGCCTCCGCCTACTACGCAGGCGGCGGCGTCATCTACTCGGCGCGCGCCTTCAAAGGCCTGCTCAATCTCGAACGCGAAAGCTTGGGCGGCATGCGTTCGTCCAGCGAACCCTACGCGGCCTTCCTGGCGGACACGATCCGCACCAAACACCGCGTCGAATGGGGCCTCGCCGAAACCGGCGCCGCAGGTCCCACCGGCAACGGCTACGGCGATCCCGCCGGCCACACCTGCTTCGCCGTGTCGGGCCCGATCCCGCTGGTGCGCACGCTACGCACCGGCACGGACGACCGTTGGACGAATATGAACTGGTTCGCGGACAGCGCGCTGGCGTTGCTGGTCACCGCGCTGGAGCAGGCCCCGCCACCTAAAATTTGAAACGCCAAGAACGCCAAGCGGCTCATGCCAACATGCGGCGCTTGCGCGGAGGCGAAGCAGCAAGGTTGTCTCGCGAAGCCGCGAAGAAGAATGTCCTCACACAATGGGACAATGAAACAATGGCGGGTCTCTTCGGCGCGCAGCGCCAATCGAACGGCAGTTCTGCGCCTTCGGCGCAAGAGAGGTTCTCACATCATTGTTTCATTGTCCCATTGTGTGAGGCGCTTCTTCCCTCTTCGCGGCTTCGCGTGAAACGCTCTTTGCAGCCTCGCTATCGCACCATCGCCGCCAATTGACATGAGCCGCTTGGCGTTCTTGGCGTTTTCAAATTTCTTGGAACCTCAGAGCGCCGTAGACCCGCTCACGTCATAGATCGCAAGCTTCCGGTCGGTGATCCCGAACGTCGGCCATGCCGCGCGCCACTCGGCCAAGTGCGGCATCTGGAAATGCCGCTGCAGCGTCTCGCGGTCGCGCCAGACTTCCCACACGCGCACCAAACCGGGATCGAGCACATCGACCGAATACGCATAGTCGATGCAGCCGTCCTCAGCCCGCGACGCCGTGATCGTCTTCTCCATGATCGCGCGCGCAGCTTCCCGCTTCGCCGGATCGACCCGCACACTGCCTGCCACGATAATCATCGCGCTTACCCTTTCGCCGGCGCGTTGATTTGTTCGAGGAGCGCCGGATCGATCCCCATCGCCTGCATGAACGGCGCATAGACCTGTTCTTGCGCGGCACCCGTCGGCCCGACCGTGATGCCACCGTCGACCACCAGCGCATGTCCGTTTACGAACCCCGAACCATCGGACGCAAGAAAGAGCGCTGCCTCTGCAATATCCGCCGGCAACCCGGCGCGCGGAATCGGCTGCGAGTTCTTCATCACACTTTGGATCGCGGTCACCGTTTGATCGGCCACCTGCGTCGCCAGGCCGACGCCCTTCGCGAAAATCGGCGTCGCGATCAGCCCCGGGCAAATGCAGTTCACCCGAATGTTCATCGGCCCAAGCTGCGCCGCCGCAACCTTCGTCATGTGCACGATCGAAGCCTTCGCGACCGAATAGAGAAGCGGCCCGAACCCGTTCTGCAACCCCGCGATCGACGCTGTCGAGATGATCGAGCCCGCACCTTGCGCCCGCATCACCGGCACCGCGTGCTTCATGCCGAACATCGCCGCCAGCAGGTGCAAGTGCATGACGGCGTCAAAACTCTCCGCCGTCACCGTTTCCGCGTTCTCGAGCGCCCCCGGTGACCCCGCATTGTTGAACATGCAGTCGAGCCGCCCGAACGACTTCACCGCCAGATCGATCGCGGCCTTCACATCGGCCTCGCGCGTCACGTCGCAGCGGATGTAGCGGACGGCCCGGCCCAATTCCTCCTCCAGCCGCGCGCCCTTGTCGTCCTGGATGTCGGCGGCAACGACCTTCGCCCCCTCCCGCACGAACAAATCGACGGTCCCCCGGCCAATTCCAGACGCACCGCCCGTAATGACCGCCACTTTTCCGTCCAACCGCCCTGCCATGGCTTCCTCGCTGTTAACTCAGGCCGTGGTTCAATTGACCTCGTCGATTGCCGGTTCTAAATCGCCCCCATGGAAACACAAGTGCGCGCGCGTTTGGCGGACCCACTGCCCTTGGCGCAAGACCTCATCCGCTGCCGTAGCGTGACCCCCGAAGACGGCGGCGCGCTCGCCGTGCTGGAGCGTGCGCTGACAGCCTTAGGCTTCACGTGTACGCGCCTCGCCTTCGCAACCGGCGGTCCGAAGATCGAGAACCTCTACGCGCGCCTCGGCACCGCGAGCCCGAACTTCTGCTTCGCCGGCCACACCGACGTCGTGCCGCCCGGCGACACGTCGATCTGGCGCCACGATCCGTTCGCAGCCAAGGTTGAAGACGGCACGCTGTTCGGCCGCGGCGCCGCCGACATGAAGAGCGCGATCGCAGCGTTCGTCGCCGCCGTCGCGCGCACGGCTGAGCGCCACGGCAACAAAGGCTCGATCAGCTTGCTCATCACCGGCGACGAAGAAGGCCCCGCCGTCGACGGCACCGTGCGCGTCCTCGAGTGGATGAAGGCGAACGGCGAACGCATCGACCACTGCATCGTCGGCGAACCGACGGCGGAGTTCACCGCCGGCGACACGGTCAAGATCGGCCGCCGCGGCAGCCTGACCGGCTACCTGACGGTGAAAGGCGTGCAAGGCCATGTCGGCTATCCCGACCGCGCGAAGAACCCGATCCCGGGCCTCGTCGCCGCGCTCGCGCGCATCACCGCGCGCAAACTCGATACCGGCACAAAGGACTTTCAGCCGTCGAATTTGGAAGTCACCACCGTCGATGTCGGCAATCCTGCGACGAACGTGATCCCGGCCGCTGCTCGCGCCACGTTCAACATCCGCTTCAACACCGAGCAAAACGCCGAAGACCTGGAGCGCTGGATCACCGGCGAATGCGACGCAGCGCTGAAGCCGTTGAACCTCACGCACGAGCTCAAATTCGTTCGCGGCGCCCACCCGTTCTTGACTCAACAAGGCACCTTCACCGCGCTGCTCGACCGCGCAATCACCGGCGCGACCGGCGACCGGCCGAACTTCTCGACGACCGGCGGCACGTCCGACGCCCGTTTCATCCACCACCACTGCCCCGTCGCCGAAATCGGCCTCGCCGGCACGACGATGCACAAAACCGACGAGTGCGTGCGCCTCGCCGACCTCGAACGCCTGACCAAGATCTACGAGGCCATCGTGACCGCTTACTTCGAAGGTGCTGCGTGAGCGTCGATCTCGCCTACGTCAACCGCGCCGTCGACGCTGCGTTTGGGCTGGTCCTGCGCGACCGGCGGGCTTGGGACAAGTTCGACCTGACGGTCGAGGGTTTCTACCGCTCGTTCGCCGCGTTGCTCGTCATCATCCCGATGAATCTCATCCAGGACCTGCTCGCAACACAAGTCGTGATCATCGAACGCGCGAAGGAAGGCAAGCCCGTCATCGACCAAGTCTATGGGCTCGGCGACGCCATCTTCTCGACCGTCGCGCTCTGCATCCAGTGGATGATCTTTCCGATCGTGATGATCTATGTCCTGCGTTTTCTGGGCCTGACGCATCGCTACGCGCCGCTCATCATCGCGCACAATTGGGGCACGGTCGTCGTCTACTTGTTCAATTTGGCGCCGTTTCTGCTCTTTGCCGCGGGGCTCGTCGCCGCGGACGACGCCGCGGGCCTCTACCTGATCACGATCCTCTTCGCGCTCTATTATCGCTACTACACCGCCGAGACCGCGCTCGACGCGGGCTGGAGCCCCGCGGCAAGCAGCGCGCTCTTGGGCCTCGTGCTGCAGTCGTATTTCTGGTTCCTGGTGATCCCGTTCGCAGCTCGAATCTGGCTGCCGGCCGCGCAATGAACGACGCCCCGATCGCGATCTTCGACTCCGGCGTCGGCGGCCTGACGGTCGCGTCCGCGATCGCCAAGCGCTTGCCCAACGAGCATCTCGTCTACCTCGGCGACACGGCGCGCCTGCCGTACGGCACGAAGAGCGCGGAGACCGTGACCCGTTACGCCGTGCAGGCAACGCGCGCGTTGATGCGCTTTCAGCCGAAGCTGATCGTCGTTGCTTGCAACACCGCCTCCGCCGTCGCCTTACCGATGCTGACTGCGGCCTACGCACCCGTGCCCGTCCTGGGCGTCGTCGAGCCCGGCGCCCGCGCCGCCGTCGCCGCCAGCAAAGGCGGCCCGATCGCCGTCATCGCCACCGAAGGCACCGTCAAAGGCGGCGCCTATGTGCGCGCGATCCACGCGCTGAAACCCGACGCCAAAGTCGTGCAGCGCGCCTGCCCGCTCTTCGTGGCATTGGCCGAAGAAGGCTGGACCAACGGCGACGTGCCCGAGCGCGCCGCGGAACGCTACCTGCACGATCTGTTCGCGAGCCCCGAACGCCCCGACACACTGGTGCTCGGCTGCACGCACTTCCCCGTGCTCGTCGATCCGATCGCCAAAGCCGTCGGAAGCCATGTAACGCTCGTCGATAGTGCCGCGACAACGGCCCGCGAGGTCGAAACCCTGCTGGACACCCGCGCCTTGCGCCGCGCCAGCGGACCGAAACCGCCGACGTTCATGGGCACCGACGCGCCGGAGCGCTTCGCCCGCGTCGGCAGCGGCTTCTTCGGCCAGAGCATCGCGCCCGATCAAGTCGAACTCGTCGACCTCACGCCTTAAAGCCGGGCCCGCGCACGAACCGCCCAGGCTTCGCACCCGTGTGCTCGCCGTCGCGCAGCACCTGCACGCCGTTCACGAACACGTGGCTGACGCCGGTCGAATACTGATGCGGCTTCGCAAACGTCGCGTGATCCTGAATCTTCTCGGGATCGAACACGACGACATCGGCCATGAACCCGTTCGCCAACCGCCCGCGATCTTTCAGCCGCAAATTCGCAGCCGGCAACCCCGTCACCCGCCGCACGCCTTCGGCGAGCGAGATCACCTTCTCCTCGCGCACATACTTCGCAAAGAAACGCGCAAAGCAGCCATACGCCCGCGGATGCGGATTCGACTTCAAAAACACACCCTCCGGCGCCAAGCTCTCGGCGTCCGACCCAACCGACGTCCACGGCCAAGCGATGTTGCGGCGGATATTCGTCTCGTCCATCACGAAGTAAGCCGTACCGACCCGGCTGTCGTCCTCGATAACAAGATCGATCATCGTGTCCTCCGGCGATGTCCCGCGTAGCGCCGCAACCTCGGCCAGCGTCTTGCCCGTCAGGGGCTTCAGCTTCTCGTTCTTGAACGCAATCAGGATCACTTTGTCCGGCCCACCGGCCGCCCGGTAGAGATTCTCCCACCCAACCGGCTTGCCCCGCATCTCGCGCAACACCCGCGCGCGGATCGCAGGTTGCTTCAGCCGCGCGACCCACGCGTCATGCCCGCCCTCCTGCACCCAAAGCGGCATCGCCGCATCGAGCCCCGTCGCCCCCGCCGTGTAGGTATAGATGTTCGCCGTCACATCGACTCCGGCCTTGCGTGCCGCGTTCAGCCGGTCGATTGCGGCCTGGCTCTTGCCCCAATTCGCCTGCCCCGCCGGCTTCATATGATACATCTGCACCGGCGCACCCGTCCGCCGCCCGATCTCGATCAACTCGTCGATGGCCTCCAAGAAGCGGTCGGCCTCGCTGCGAATGTGCGAGATGTAGCCGCCGCCGAACTCATGCGCCGCAGCGGTCAACGCAACCAACTCATCGGTATTCGCAAAACTCCCCGGCGCGTAGATTAGCGAAGAGCCGACGCCCATCGCCCCTTCGCGCATCGCCGCCCGCACCAGCTCCTGCATCCGCGCGAGCTCCTTGCGCGTCGCCCGGCGATTGTCGTAGCCGACCTCATGCGTGCGGACCGTCGCCGCCCCCACATAGGACGCCACGTTCGTCGAAACCCCACGCTTCTCCAGCAGTTCGAAGTACCCGCCGAACGTGGTCCACGGCACGTCGTATTTGATGTCGCTTTGCTGCTTGATGAGTTCAGCCTTCGTGCGTGGCGATAGCGGCCCCATCGAATCGCCCTCGCCCATCACCTCAAGCGTCACACCCTGCCGGATATCGCTCTGCGAAAGCCCGTCATGCAGCAAACTCTCGTTCGCCCAACTGAGCACATTGATGAACCCGGGCGCGACCGCCATCCCCCGCGCGTCGACCGTATACGCCGAGCGCTCGCTCGAAAGATCGCCGATCGCAATAATGCGGTCGCCCGAGATGCCGACGTCCGCACGACGTCCCTCCGCGCCGGTACCGTCGTAGACCGTTCCACCGCGAATGATCGCCTCGAACGGACCGTCGTACACGCCGTCGATCGGCAACGTCTCGCAAGCAGCCGCCGCCAGTAGCGCCGTCGAACCCAAGAGAAATTGACGACGATCCATGGCTGCCTCCCGAGTGCTGACCGCTAACCCTTAACGCCGTAATCGACGCGAACCAAATAGAGCCCGTCCGGCGGCGCCACCGGCCCGCATTGCGTCCGGTCGCGCGCGGCAAGCGCCGCCGCGACATCATGCGCCGTCATCCTGCCTGCGCCGACGAGCTTCAAAGTCCCCACCATCGAGCGCACCTGGTGATGCAGGAACGAGCGTGCCGACGCGCGCACCGTGATCTCCTCGCCCACGCGCGAAACATCCAGCCGGTCGAGCGTCTTCACCGGTGACTTCGCCTGACACTCCGCCGCGCGAAACGTCGTAAAGTCGTGCGTGCCGAGAAGCCGCTGCGCCGCCGCATGCATCGCCGCCGCATCGAGCGCCGCCTGCACCTGCCACGCCTTGCCCGCGTCGAACGTCAGCGGCGCCCGCCGGTTCACGATGCGATAGAGATAGTGCCGCGCCGTCGCGCCGAACCGTGCGTGAAACGCGTCGACCACCACCTCGGCGGCAAGCACCGCCACCGGATGCGGCCGCAAATGTGCGTTCAGCGCATCGCGCATCTTGTCAGGCGCAAGCTCCTTCGCGATGTCCGCATGCGCGACCTGCCCGTACGCGTGCACGCCCGCATCCGTCCGCCCCGCGGCCGTAATCGTGACGGCCTCGCCCGTCAGCTTCAGGATCGCCTGCTCGACCGCACCTTGCACCGACGGCCCGTTATCCTGCCGCTGCCAGCCCACGAACGGGGCGCCGTCATATTCGATGGTGAGCTTCCAGCGCATCAGCCGAGCCGCGTGCCGACGGCGAGTGGAAAGCCACGACGAAACTCTTCCACGCCTTGCGCGCCACGCCCCGCCCGCTGCAACGCGACAACCTCGAGCGCCCCCTCGCCGCAAGCGACAACAAACGGCGCCGCGATCACGGTCCCCGCCACGCCGCCGCCGGGCGCCAAGCGCACGCGCAAAATCTTCAACCGCGCCTCGCCCGCCATCGTCCACGCACCGGGCGACGGATTGAGTCCATGGATATGCCGCAACACCTCGTGCGCCGGTCGCGTCCAGTCGATCTTCGCTTCCTCGGGCACGATCTTCTTGGCATAGGTGACGCCCTCCGCGCTCTGCGGCTCGTCCCGCAAATCGCCCGCGAGCGTCTCGACCATCAACCGCGCGCCCTCCCGCGCGAGCACGTCTTGCAAATCGCCGGTCGTCGTCTGATCCCCGATCGCCACGCGCCACGTCGAAAGAACGGGCCCCGTATCGAGCCCCTCTTCCATGCGCATCACCATCACACCGGTCTCGGCATCGCCCGCCATCACCGCGCGATGAATCGGCGCCGCCCCGCGCCAGCGCGGCAGCAGCGACGCATGCAGATTGAAACAGCCAAGCCGCGGCGCCGCGAGCACAGCTTTCGGCAGCAACAGCCCGTAAGCCACCACGACCGCCGCATCGAGCGCGAGCGCCGCAAACGCCGCCTGCTCCTCCGCGCTCTTCAAACTCGCCGGCACGCGCACCGGAATGCCGAGCCGCTCCGCCGCCGCCTGCACCGCCGATGGTTGCAATTTCTGCCCCCGCCCCGACGGCCGCGGCGGCTGCGAATAGACGCAGACGACCTGATGCCCCGCCGCGACCAACGCCTCAAGCGTCGGCACCGAAAACTGCGGCGTGCCCATGAAGGCGAGGCGGAGGCGCTTCATACCGCGGCGCCTCAACAAAAATCGTCATGGCCGGCCTTAAGCCGGCCACCCAGGATCACGCGCTCAGGCAGCGACCCTAGGTGGCCGGGTCGAGCCCGGCCATGACGATGGAATGGCATCAACCGACTGTCTCGCGCTTCCGCGCCTTGATGAGCTTCTTCAGCATCATCTCGCGCTTCAGCCGCGACAGATGATCGATGAAGAGCACGCCCTCCAGATGATCCATCTCGTGCTGAATGCAAACCGCGAGCATCCCCTCGCAGTCGATCTCTCGGGCCTTACCGTGATAGTCGAGATAGCGCACCTTCACCCGCGCCGGCCGCTCGACCTCTTCATAGAGGTCCGGCACGGAGAGACACCCCTCCTCGCACATCACCTTCTCGTCGGAGGCCCACACGATCTCCGGATTCACGAAGTACATCGGATCCGGATCTTTCTCCTTTTTCTTTTCGTCGTCGTCGGCCTCGTCGGCGCCCTCTTTCGGCTTGCCGACATCAATCACGATGATGCGCTTCGCCACGCCGATCTGGATCGCCGCCAAGCCGATCCCCGGCGCCGCGTACATCGTCTCCAGCATATCGTCCATCAGACGACGCAACTCGTCCGTAACCTCCGCCACAGGCTGCGACACCTGTTTCAGCACGGGATCCGGAGCAACAAGAATAGGTCTAAGAGCCATGCCCGTGGACGTAAGGCCAACCGCCAAATCCGTCAAGTTTCCCGACCTTGGCGCCCGATTACTCAGCGCTTTACCCCTGCCGCAAAGGAAGCCGGTAGACCGTAACGGCTATCCATGGGAGGGCGTCTTTGCCGACGAAAGATCGGATTATGCGCGCCTCAGGGACAAGCATTGGTTTGGTATGTGCGTCCGTGATGTCCACCGAGATTTGAGTTGCGTCGGGCCCTGACGACAGGTCGGTTACGGGAATCTCAAATACGGCATCGTAAGTTCCAATCGGTACATCGAAGCCTATAGCTGCCCCGTCGCCGGGTTCAATCATCGTGGTAACAAGATTGAACGCGCCAGCGAACTGCGCATCTGGCTTCGGACCTTTGCGGCCTAGAAACTCTCGGCCAAAGCTCTTCTGATGATGGCGACCGTCGCGATGATAGCTTGCATGCGGCTTCCAGTCGGCGCGCTCTCTTCGGCGCGGAAAATTGACATAAACGTCGCCTCGCGGATCGCGCCGAATAGACAAGAGCAAGAATTTGCCGTCCGGGCCGAACACTGCGACCGCGTACTTGTGGCCCTTCAAGAATACCTTCCTAAGCTCGCAGTTGTTCCACCTAACAAATCGCCGACGCGCGGCAAGCCCCGCTGTAACGCAGAGGCAGCGTTGGCTACATCGCCCGCCGCGCCGCGAAGGCCGCCGCCAGCGTGCCCTCGTCCAGATAGTCGAGTTCCCCGCCCACCGGCACGCCATGCGCGAGGCGGGTCACCGACACACCGAGCGGCGCGATCAAGTCCGTCACGTAGTGCGCGGTCGTCTGGCCTTCGACGGTCGCGTTCAGACCCAGCACGACCTCGCGGATGCCGCCCACCTTCACCCGTTCGACCAGCGCGCCGATATTCAGCTGATCCGGCCCCCGGCCGTCGAGCGCGGAGAGCGTGCCGCCGAGCACATGATATCGTCCGCGAAACACGCCGGCACGTTCGAGCGCCCAAAGGTCCGCGACGTCTTCCACCACGCAAATCAACGCGGCATCGCGCTTCGCGTCCGTGCACACGCCGCACGGGTCGGACGTGTCGAGGTTGCCGCACGTCGCACACGACTTGATCACCCGCCCCGCCTCTTCCAGCGCGGCGGCGAGCGGCTGCAGCAGGCTCTCCTTCTTCTTGATCAGTGCGAGCGCCGCGCGGCGCGCCGAACGCGGGCCCAAGCCCGGCAGCCGCGCGAGCAGCTGCACCAACCGTTCGATCTCGGGTCCGGAAAGCGCGGCCATCGCGCTAAAACTTCAAGCCCGGCGGCAGCGGGAATCCGCCCGTGGCCTTCGCCATTTCGTCGCTCACGCGGGCGTCGACCTTTGCGCGCGCGTCGTTGATCGCGGCGCGCAGCAGGTCTTCGAGCATGCCAACGTCCTTCGGGTCGATCAGCGACGGATCGATCTTGACCGCGGTCGCGAGCCCATTGCCGTTCAGCGTCACGCGCACCATGCCGCCGCCGGATTGGCCTTCCGCCTCGACGACTTTGACCTTCTCCTGCGCCTCTTGAAAACGCGCCTGCAGTTGCTGCGCTTGCTTCACGATGTCGCCGAAATTCTTCATGACGCCTCCCCGCCTTCCGGCTCACCCTCGACATCGAACGCATCGCGATCGCGCACCGCGACGATCTTCGCCCCCGGAAACGCCGCCATCGCGGCTTTCAGCAGCGGATCCTGCGCCGCCGACGCGCGCCGCGCCTGATCTTGCGCCTCCTGCTGCTGCGCGATCGTAGCTTCACCCTGCGCACTCGACACAGTCACGACCCAGCGCTCGCCCGCCCACTTGGCGAGCTTGTCGGACAATTCGCCCGGCAGCGCGGGCGGCGCCGCCGGATCAAGCCGAAGCTCGATGCGCGCCCGCTCGAACCGCACCAGATGCACCCAATGTTCAAGCGCGTAGACGAGCCGCACTTCCCGATTCTCGCGCGCCAGCGCCACAACATCGGCAAAGCTCTGCAAGTTCACCCGCGGCGCCGATTGCGCCACCGGCGGCGCAACGCTCATCGTCGGCTCGCTCCGCGCCGTCGCGGTGCCGCTCTGCGAACTCATCCGAAGCGGCGGCGGTGAAGGTGGCGGCGCCGAAGACGAAGCACCGCGGGCGGACGAGGAAGCAGCGGGCGCCCCCGATCCCGCACTCTTGACCAGCTGATCCGTTGGCGGCAGTTCCGCCGCATAGGCGACGCGGATCAACGCCATCTCGGTTGCGGCCGCCGCGTCGGGCGCCACCTGCACCTCGGCCAGCGCCTTCAGCATCAGCTGCCACGTGCGCGCAAGCTGCGGCACGGTGAGTTTCTCGGCGAGTTCCTTAAGGCGCTTCGCTTCTTCCGCAGTCGCGCCCGCGCTCGACGCACCGCCGACCACTTTCGTGCGCGTCACTTCATGACAAATCTGCGCGAGGTCCTGCAGCACCGCGAGCGGATCGGCGCCGGAATCGTACTGCCCGCGGAACTCGCCCAACGCATCGCCGATCGCCCCGCGCATCAGCATCGCAAACAACTCAAGCCCGCGACCACGATCGGCGAGACCCAGCATCGCGCGCACGGCGTCTTCTTCGATCGTCGCCCCGCCCGCATGCGCGAACGCCTGATCGAGCAGCGACAGCGCGTCGCGCGCGGACCCTTCCGCCGCCCGCGCGATCAGCGCCAAAGCCGCATCATCCGCCGGCTGCTTCTCCGACTTACACACAAACGCCAGATGCGCCGCCAACTCCTCAACCGGCACGCGCTTCAAATCGAACCGCTGACAGCGCGACAGCACCGTGATCGGAACTTTACGAATTTCCGTCGTCGCAAAGATGAACTTCACATGCGGCGGCGGCTCTTCCAGCGTCTTCAGCAAACCGTTGAACGCCTGCTTCGACAGCATATGAACTTCGTCGATGATGTAGACCTTGAACCTGACCTCCGCCGGCGCATAGCGCACACCCTCGACGATCTCGCGAATGTCGTCGATGCCAGTACGCGAGGCCGCGTCCATCTCGAACACGTCGACGCACCGCGATTCCGTGATCGACCGGCATGGCTCGCACGCGCCGCAAGGCTTGACGGTCGGCTCCGTCCGCTTCCCGTCCGGCCCGATGCAGTTCAGCGCCTTCGCGATAATGCGCGCCGTCGTGGTCTTCCCCACGCCGCGCACGCCGGTCAGCATGAACGCATGCGCAATCCGCCCCGCCGCAAACGCATTCTCCAGCGTTCGCTTCATCGCCCCTTGGCCGATGAACCCATCCTCGAACGTCTGCGGCCGGTACTTCCGCGCCAGCACCCGGTACGGCGTATGAATCTTGCTCTCGTTGACGTGCGTCTTCGGCGCGAGAATCTTCTTCTCGCCGCCACCACCGCCCAACTTCAGCCCTGGCTCGTCCGCCTCTGCGTCCGACCCCTTATCCTTCTTCGCCATCCGATGGTCCGCGTAGGTGGGCCGCGCCCACCGAAGCCCCGCGAAGCGGGGCGCAGGTGGGAGGCTGGTGAACGACCCGAGTCGAAACTCGTTACGGCTGCTTCCTTCCGGACCTGACCGGGTTGGCGAGGGACACGTCCGCCGCCAACCTCCCGGCAAAACTATAGCAGACCGGGCGTGGCCCGACGCAAGCGTTGATCCGTTGCGGCCCCGTGCGCGCTCGTGGCAAGGTCGCGGCCCATTTCCTGTGGATTTCGCCAAAAGCGGGGGTGCATGAGCACGAGCCTGGTCCTGCCGAAGAACCCGAACGTTTTCGCGAACTCGCCGCTCGACCGCGCCGGCCACCACCGCACCGACCAGCAATGGCTGAGCGCCGCGTTCCAGGACAAACGCTCACTGTTCATCCCGGTGTGGAAGCTGATGCCGTTTCTGATCAAAAACCGCGACGGCCGGCGTGAAGCGGGCTGGGTGACGTCGGAACTGGCACTGCCGCTCAAGACCCCGGGCGCCCCGACGATCTTCCTAGGCCTCAATGGTGGCGTTGCGCATTTCGCAATCGATATCTCGCCGCTCCCCGACCCCGCGAGCAGCGGCCCGCTCGCGGGCCTCGGCCAATTCGCCGACCTGCGCACGGTCGCCGAAGAAATCGACCCCGGCGACGCCGCGATCCTGGCCCAAGCGAAGGCGCTGATCGATTGGCATCAGCGCCACGGCTTCTGCGCGAACTGCGGCACGGCGACCGTACTCGCCGACGCGGGTTACAAGCGCTACTGCGAAGCCTGCAACACGGAACACTTCCCGCGCACCGACCCCGTCGTGATCATGCTCGCCCTCCACGGCGACAAGTGCCTCTTGGGCCGCCAAGCGAAATGGCCGCAAGGCTTCTACTCGGCCTTAGCCGGCTTTATCGAACCGGGCGAGACGATCGAAGAAGCCGTCGCCCGCGAACTGCAAGAAGAAGCGGGCATCAAAATCGACCAGGTCGCGTTCCACTCGACCCAACCCTGGCCCTACCCGTCGTCGCTGATGATCGGCTGCTACGCGAACGCAGTGACCGCCGACATCACGCTCGACATGCAAGAACTCTCCGACGCGCAGTGGTTCACGCGCGAGCAGATCACCGCCTCGATCCAAGCGAAGGGAAAACCGGACCTGCGCCTCCCCCCGCCGCTCGCAATCGCGCATCAGCTGGTGAAAGGCTGGCTCGAATCGGTCTGATTGCCGCCGAGCATCTATGTTTGAGGCCGCGGCTCTCTTTGTGCTAAGCTTTTGCGATGTCGAGCCGTCGCCAAACACTGACCGCCCCGCCGCCGCGCTTTCCTGCGTTGACCAAAACGCAGAAGAGCTGGGTGGCCGCGCGCAAACGTGAACTTGAGGAAGCCCTTGACGTCGGGCGCGATCAGCTCGATCGCGGCGAAGGCCGCCCCTTCGATCCCAAGCGCCTCATCGCCGAGTTGAAGAAGCGGCGTAAGGCAAAGACAACCAAGAAAAAGTGAGCGAAGAGACGCTCGTCATCCTCTCGCCGGCCGCGGAAGAGGACATACTCGAGATCGGCGCTTTCATCGGAGAACGGAATTTCGACCGCTCACTCACCTTCATTGAAGAGCTGCACGACTTCTTCAAGACTCTCGCGCGAAAGCCTGGAATGGGTCGTCGAAGGGACGACCTCCACGGCCGCCCCTTATCCATCGTCTTTCGTCGTCATCCCTATGTGATCTACTACGAGGCGCTGGATTCTTTCGGCATCCGCGTATTGCGCGTCCTTCATGGCGCACGCGATCAAAGTCAGTTTTTCGGCCCTAACTAACTAGGCGCGGCTACCGTCTTCCGGAACGCATGCGCGGGATAAACGCCCAGAATGCGCAGGTGCGTGGTGAAGAACTGCAGCTCCTCAAGTGCGAGCCGCACGTTCCGCTCCTCCGGATGCCCCTCGATGTCCGCGTAGAACTGCGTCGCGTTGAACGAGCCTTCGAGCTGATAGGACTCGAGCTTCGTCATGTTCACGCCGTTCGTCGCAAACCCGCCCATCGCTTTGTAGAGCGCGGCCGGCACGTTGCGCACGCGGAACACAAACGTCGTGACGACGTCGCCTGACCCGGCGTCCGCATCGTCCGGCTCGCCCGACATGATGAGAAAGCGCGTGGTGTTATGCGGCGCGTCTTCGACGTTCGCTTTCAAAACGTTCAAACCGTAGATTTCCGCCGCCAACGACGACGCCAGCGCCGCGACCGTCGGGTCTTTCGCCTCCGCCACATGCCGCGCGGAGCCCGCCGTGTCCGCGCCGACGATCATGCTCAAGCCCATCGAACGGATGATGTTGCGGCATTGGCCGAGCGCCGGCGTCTGGCTCATCACCGACTTCAAGCCTTCCAGCGTCGCACCCTTGATCGCCAGCAACTGATGATGGATGCGCAAAAAGTGCTCGCCGACGATGTAGAGCCCCGACTCCGGCAGGATGTGGTGAATATCCGTGATCCGCCCATGCAGCGAATTCTCGATCGGGATCATCGCAAGGCGCGCCTTGCCCTCCTTCACCGCCGCGAACGCGTCTTCGAACGTCTGGCACGGCAGCGCCGTCATCTGCGGATAGACCTCGCGGCAGGCGAGGTGCGAATTCGCCCCGGCCTCACCCTGAAACGCGATCGTATTGGCCTTGGCGTTCATCTCTTATCCTTCGCAAGCGTCTGCCGCGCGCGTTCCAAGTCTTCCGGCGTGTCGACGCCGAGCGGCATCGTATCGACGATCCGAACCGCGATCGTCATGCCGTTTTCCAGCGCGCGCAACTGCTCAAGCTTCTCCCGCTTCTCAAGCGGAGAGGGCGCCATCTTCACGAACCGATCAAGTGCCGCTCGGCGGTAAGCATAAATGCCGATGTGATGGTACAGCGGTCCGTCGCCGGTGGGCGCCGTCGCCCGCGTGAAGTAAAGCGCCCGCCCCTCGCGCGCACCCTCGCCCAGCGCCACGACCGCCTTCACCACGTTCGGGTTCGTCCGCTCCGACGGCTCGCGGATCTCGGTCGCGAGCGTCGACATGTCCGCGCTCGAGTTCTTCAGCGCGTCCACAACGGCGCGCACAAGCGCGGGATCCAGCGTCGGCAAATCCCCCTGCACATTGACGACGATATCGTGCGCCCCCTTCGCATCGAGCTTTGTGAGGGCTTCGTAGATGCGATCCGACCCGGACGGATGATTGGGTTCGGTGAGCACCGCTTCGCCGCCGGCGCGCACCACCGCATCGACGATCTCCCGCTCGGCCGCCGCAACGGCAACGCGCCCGGACTTCGCCTCCATCGCGCGCCGCCAGACCTGCACGATCATGGGCGCGCCGCAGATGTCGGCGAGCGGTTTGCCCGGCAGCCGGGTCGACGCCATGCGGGCGGGAATAAGGATCAAGGGTTCGCTCATGACACCGAGTGTGTTCTAGGCTTCCCGCGCGCGCCAAAATGCGACGTTCCGCCGCAATGACCCGAAAGTCACCCCCGCTATTGTCTCGCCGCCTTCACGAAGCGGCACCGTCGCGACCTCCCAACAACACCGGTTAGTCCCAAGGATTGCACTGATGGATTCCTTCGAGTGGAACAAGATTCTCGGCGCCGTTCTTGCCACCGTCCTGTTCGTGGCCGCCGTCAACATTGTGGTCGGCAAATGGATGGCGCCGCACAAATCCGAAAAGCCGGGCATGGAAGTCGCCGTCGTTGAAACGCCCGCGAACGGTGGACCCGCGCCGGTCGAAGTCAAACCGGATTGGGGCACGGTGATCCCGGCCGCCGATCTGGCCGCGGGCGAGAAGATTCACCAACGCTGCGTGCAGTGCCACGACTTTGCGAAGGGTGGCCCAAACAAGATCGGCCCCAATCTCTACGGCATCGTCGGAAACAAGCACGCGCACGAACCGTCCTACGCTTACTCGCCTGCGATGAAGGCGCTGGCGGACAAGACCTGGGGCTACGAAGAGTTCTATGAGTTTATGGGCAATCCGAAGGGCGCCATTCCCGGAACGAAGATGGCGTTCGCCGGTCTGTCGAAGAGCCAGGATCGCGTCAACTTAATCGCCTATTTGCGAACGCTCGCCGACGCGCCGATCGCCATCCCCGCGCCGAACCCCGCCGCACCGCCCGCACCTGCGACCGATGGCGCGGCCGAACCGCCCGCCGGCGAAGTGCAAGCGCCGCCGCCGGGCAGCACGCCGGAAACACCCGCAACAGCTCCGCCGGCGCCGCCCGGAACGACGGCACCTTCGGCAGCACCCAGCGGCGCGCCCGCAAAGCCGCCCGGGCAATAACCGCCCTTCAATTCGATTGATTTCTTGTCCGGCGCCGCAACAAGCTGCGCCGGATTTTTTTTTGAGGACGCCGATCCATGCCGCAAGGCGCGCTTCTGTTCGATCTGCCGGACTATCCTCACGAGCGCTGGACCGCGCACCTGCGCAAGTTCCTGCCGGACCTCGACATCCGCGACACCGTCGACGCGCAAACCGCGGCCGACATCACCTATTGCGTCGCCTGGAAACCCGCGCCGGGAAAGCTGCGTTCACTGCCGAACCTGAAGATCGTCTTCTCGATGGGGGCCGGCGTCGACGGCATCGTCGCCGACCCGACATTTCCCCGCCACATCCCGCTCGCGCGCGTCGTCGACGATACACTGGCCCAGGCGATGAGCGAATACGTGGTGCTCAGCGTCCTCTACTGGCACCGCCGCATGCACGACTTCATGGGCCTGCAGCGCGACAGGAAGTGGCGCCAGCTTCCCGCGCCGCGCGCGCCGCAAGTCCGCGTGGGCATTCTCGGATTCGGCGTGCTCGGACAAGCGGCGGCCCGCCCCTTGGGCGCGCTGAACTATCAACTCTCCGGCTGGAGCGCGACGCCGAAGCGCTTCGACAGCGTCACGACCTATCACGGCCTGGATCAGCTAAACACGTTCCTCGCGCAAAGCGACATCCTTGTCTGCCTGCTGCCCCTGACACCCGAGACGCGAGGCATCTTGAACGCGAAGGCGTTCGCGGCGCTGCCCAAGGATGCCTGCGTGATCAACGCCGCGCGCGGCGGCCACGTCGTCGAGGACGATCTCATCCACGCGCTCGACAGCGGCCACTTGCGCGGCGCGACGCTCGACGTCTTCAGCGCGGAACCGCTGCCCGCCACAAGCCCGCTCTGGTCGCATCCGAAGATCGTGATGACCGCCCACTCCGCGGCCTTCACAGACCCAGAATCGTTCATGCGCCAAGTCGCAACGACGATCCGCCGGATGGATGAAGGCCTCGCGCCCGAAAATCTCGTCGACTTCGCCCGCGGCTACTGACGGCCGTAGCGGGCGCGAAGCGTCGCGTAAATCGCGCGCACCGCCTGCGCCTCGCCGCCGATCGGCCGCCCGGGCCTTGCCCGGTCGTTCCACGCGGCGATGTCGAAGTGCGCGAACGCCTTCGCCTTTTCGACAAAGCACGACAGGAACAGCGCTGCGGTAATCGCGCCGCCATTAGGACTTGCCGGGCTGTTGTTCAGATCGGCGACCTTGCTGTCGATCAAATCGCGATAGCCGCGCCACAACGGCAGCCGCCACATCGCATCCGCCTCGCGCTCCGACGCCGCCGTCAACTCGGCCGCGAGCGTGTCGTCTTGCGTAAAGAACGGCGGCAAGTCGAACCCTGTCGCGACGCGCGCGGCGCCCGTCAGCGTCGCCATGCAGATCAGCAGTGCCGGCGCCTCGCTGTCGGCTTCGGCAAGCGCATCGGCCAGCACCAGCCGTCCCTCCGCATCGGTGTTGCCGATCTCGACCGTCAGACCCTTGCGGCTCTTGAGCACGTCGCCGGGCCGGTAAGCGTCGCCTGAGATGCTGTTCTCGACCGCCGGAATAAGCACGCGCAACGCAATCGGAAGCTTCGCATCCATCACCATCTGCGCGATGGCCAACACCGCGGCCGCACCGCCCATATCCTTCTTCATCGTCAGCATCGCCGACGACGGCTTGATGTCGAGCCCGCCGGAATCGAAGCAGACACCCTTGCCAACCAACGTCACGCGCGGATGCTTCGCATCGCCCCAGCGAAAGTCGATCAGCCGCGGCGCTCGCGACGACCCCGCGCCGACCGCCCAAATCATCGGATAGTTCTGCGTGACGAGTTCGCGCCCTTCGATGACCGAAAGCGCAGCCCCATGCTCGCGCGCGACGCCCGCGGCCGCCTGCGACAACTCGGCGGGCCCCATCTCGTTCGCCGGCGTATTGACGAGATCGCGCGCCAGGAACAATCCCGAAGCGATGCGCGCAACCTCGGCACGGTCGGCATCGTCCGGCCACACAAGGCGCGGACCGGCCTTCGCCTTGTCCTGCGACTTGAACCGCGAGAACTGATACGCACCCAACGCCCAAGCGAACGCCAACCGCGTGCCGCCGCAATCGGGCGGGCTCATCGCAAAGGAATACGTTCCCGCGGGAAGCGCACCGGATAACGCGGCGCAGGCGAACGGATCGTCGTTGCTGCCGAGTCCGAACACCACGCCGCCGACACCGCCGTCCGCCCCTGGGAGAAATTGCATCTTCCCCGCCGCGGCCTTGAAGCTCGACGCAGCGAGCCACTTCGCTTGTTTCTCCAGCGGCCCTTTGAGCGCGCTCTCAAGCGTCGCGGGCGTCACGGCAAAAACCGGCACCGCGCCTTGTGCGGATGTCGAAAACAGCTCGTCGATCTTCATGTTCCAAAGTCCCCTAAGGCGCACGCTCGGGCAGCGCGATCGCGACCATGGCCAAGAGCGCGAACGCCGAAGCGTAGTATCCGACGACCGCATTCATCGCAATTGCGCTGAACGCCAGAAGCGCCACGGCACCGGCCGTGAGCACGATCGCAAACATCCGCAAAGGGCCGGGCCGGTAACCGTCGAGCCGCCCGCACAACACGCCACCCGCAAACAGCAACACCGCCATGGCGGGCGGGATCATCGGCTTGATCTTGAACTGGAACCCAAGCGCCTCACTGACGATCATGGCGCAGGTCAAGGCGATGGTCACAAGTTGCGCGAGATTGAGCGAAAGATACGCCCGCCGCAGCCCAAGCGCGCTGAGCGCCCGCCGCTGCCAAATCGCGACCAGCACGGACAGGACTGCGATCACGCCCCCGGCGCAGGCGAGCGTCAGCACCGTCGCGGGTCGCGTCCCGATAATCGTGGTGTTGCCGAACAGGTCCCAGCGAATGACCGTGCGGTTCGGAAGAACGTTGTAAAAATGCAAGACGAGCGCGATGGGCGCAAACCCAAGCACCATCATGGTCAAGTAAGTGCCGGCCGGGTGACGCAGAACGCTTGCTCCTATCGTCCCGCATCGGCGTAGAACCGCGCCGCGCCCGGATGCAGCGGCAGCGGCAAGTTCTCTGCGGCCTTCGCCGCATTGATCGTGTCGGCGATCTTTCCCAGACGCCGCACGTCGCGACTGTTCGCCGGATTCCAGAACGACCGCAGGATCGCCCGCACGACATCGTCGGGCACGGATTTCTGAACGACCCAGACGACGGGCACATTCAGCGTCGCGACCGCTTTGGACGAGCGATAGCTGTCGGCGGGCAAGACATACCGGCTGAAGGGGCTGTCGCCGCCGGTAAGCGCCGCAATCGCGCGCGCATCGAGCGCAATCACCCGCGCTTGACCCCGGCGCACCGGCCTGTCGACCGCTTGGATAGGAGCAACCCCAATCGCGAAGAACGCGTCGAGCTTGCCGTCGCGAAGCGCATCGCTCGCCCGTTCGGCGGGCTCAAACGAGAGCTTGATGCGCGCGGGATTCATCTGCGTGGCTTTCAACAAAGACCGGACGGTATAGTTGGTCGCCGATCGAGGCCCGTCGATGGCAACGCGTTTTCCGGCGAGATCGCCAAGCTTGCGAATGCGCGACCGGGACGCCACGACCAGATGCAGCGTCTCCTCGTGTAATCGCGCAATCGCCCTGAGTTCGGTTAAAGGCCCGCTCCCGGCGAACGGTCCCCTGCCCTCGCGAGCGGCCGCAGCAACGTCGCCTTGGATCAACGCGGATTTCACCCGCCCGCTATTGACGGAAATGGCATTCGCGACCGACCCGCTCGACGAACGCAGCGTCGCGATCAAGCCTTCGGGGCCGCACACGCCGGGCGCATCGCAGCGCGCAAGCCCGGGCGGATGACTGATGATCTTCGCGATGGTCTCGCCAACCCGAAGGTAGGATCCGGAAACGGGCCCCGTCGCGATGGGAAGCGCAATCCGTTGCGCTTCGGGCGGACTGCTCTGCGCGGTGATGGGTGCGAGTATCAGGACGGCCGCAATCGCGATCAGCGCATGTCTCAGCTGACGCGGTTTTCGTTTCACGGACGCCATCCTCCAGGGCGGACCTTATACGCCTGCGATCCGGTGTCGGAAAGCATTGTTAACCCGCGATTATGCTTAAACCTTTGTTATCCGCTTGCAGCGAGATTAGGTCGTTTTCAACATGAGCGGCCCCGCCTTGCGTCCGTGCGGCCGCCTCGACTTTAGCGAGGGGATTACACATGCGTCTGAAACTGAACCGCGCGCTGCTCCGGTCGGCGAGCAGGATCGCGTTGGCCGCGGGTGCGGCCGCATTCTTATCCGGCTGTAGCGGCGTGGGGATTTTCAGCTCCAGCCAGCCTGCGGCAAACGCTGCTGTGGCAGCCGCCTTCGAAAAGGACGGCGCAGAAACCCAGGACTATGCCGCCGCAGCCGCCTACTGGGGCGCCAAATACGAGGCAAACCGCGGCGACACGGCCGCAGCCCTCAGCTTTGCGCGGAATCTGCGCCTGATGGGCGGGGCGCGCCAGGCTGTCGCGGTGCTGCGGGAAATCGTCATGAAGGCGCCGGACAACCCGAAGGTTCTGTCGGAGTACGGCAAGGCGCTGACCGCCGTCGGCCGGACGCAGGATGCGGTGCCGTTCTTGGCACGCGCGACCCAGATGACCAGCTCCGACTGGTCGGCGTTCTCGGCTTATGGCGTCGCCCTCGATCAAAGCGGCAATCACGACGCCGCCCGCAAGAACTACGAAACGGCTTTGGAGTTGTCCCCCGGTAACGCGACGGTCGAAAGCAATATGGCCATGTCGTACATCTTGACCGGCAACGTCGACCGCGCGGAAACGATCCTGCGCCGCCTAGTCTCGCGCCCCGACGCAACCCCGGAAATGCGCCAAAATCTGGCAATGGTCGAAAGCCTGAAGGGCAACACGGCCGAAGCGGCCGCGTTGGCGAGCGAAGACCTGCCGGCCGACCAGGCGACGAACAACCTGACCGTCCTGCGCCAGCTGGACGCCAGCAACGCCAAGGTGTCCGCGCTACCCGACATCATACAGCCCGAAGCAAAGCCCGAGGCGATGGCGCCGGTCGTCGAGACCGTCGAAACCGCGTCGGTCGCACCGGCGCCCGAGACGGTCGTAGAGACCACGATTACCGAGACTGCGCCGATCGTGACGGCGGCGCCGGCGCCCGTCGCGACCGCCCCTGTGCAATCCCGCTACCAGATGGCGCCGATTGCCGACGACGCGACCGTTCCGACGCCGATCGTGCCCAAAGCGCAAAAGACCGAAGCCGCGAAGCCGGCGACGCAGAACCAGAGCTCAATGCTCCGTAAGTCGCTCGATGCGCAGGCACCGGTCGCGATCGCCAACGTCTCCAACTGACCCAGGCAAAAACACAGAGGCCGCGTTCCCGACCGGAACGCGGCCTTTTTCTTTGCCCGCGCGACTTTCAACCTATCCGCACCCCCTTCAATTCGTCATGGCCGGGGGTTTCCCGGCCCCCCACGGGGGCGCGCGCGGGGGGCGGGGGGGGGGGGGTGAAGGATGGGGGACAGGGTCGGGGGGGGGAG
>CAZXAQ010000017.1:0-57943 GCA_964638635.1 uncultured Flavobacteriaceae bacterium | reverse complement strand
CAGGCGCGGATTGAGCGGGCGCCGGCCGATTACGCCATCTTCGACCCCGCGGCGCTGAACGCCTGTTTGGTGGGGCGCGTGGTCGAGCGCGGACTGAGCGACGAACTCAATGACCGTCACTACCTGATCGTCGACGGCATCGATGGACGATCGCATTGGGTCGATGTGGGCGTCGGCGAAGCGGTAGAGCAAGTCTCGGTGGGGACGGTCGTTACGATCGCAGCACGGCGGGCCGAACCGAAGCGCGCGGATCGAACCATTGCAGATATCGCGGAACAACATGGCGGCCGTTATTCTGCGGAGCTGCACAGCCAGCATGATCCAAGCGCGAGCGGCGCGTATGTGGCGGCGCATGTGCGGCGGCTCGAAGCATTGCGGCGCGCCAACATCGCCGAGCAAGCGGCGGACGGGTCGTGGCGGATCCCGGCGGGCTTCATCAAGGCCATCGAGGTGCATGAACGAGCACAATCAAGGCACCGACCCGTCGCTGTCGAAGTCCTTTCGACGATGCCTGTGCAGCGCCAAGTGGAGGCAGACGCTGAGACTTGGCTCGACCGCGAACTTGTTGCCGGGGAGCCCTCAAGCGTTCGCGATACAGGGTTTGGACGCGACGTGAAGGGCGCGCTCGCGCAACGCCGGCAGTGGTTGATCAAGCAGGGCTTTGCCGACGAGCGGCAGGACCAGGTGGTCTATCGCGCCAACTTGCTTGCCATCCTGCGCCGGCGCGAGCTGGCGCGGGTGGCGGTCCAGGTTTCGGGGGAGTTGGGGTTGCCGTATGTGGAAGCCGGCGACGCTAAGCGGATCGAAGGTATTTACCGGCGGCGGCTTGACCTCGTGAGTGGCCGCTTCGCGGTGATCGAGCGGGCGCAGGATTTCACATTGGTGCCGTGGCGGCCGGTGCTTGATCGGAATCTTGGAAAGGCGGTCACTGGACCTGCGCGCGGATCCAACATCACTTGGGGGCTCATGACGCGAAGGGATCGAGGATCGCGGTAGGAGGATCACTTCGGTCGTCCGGCTCATGACACCCCAAAGGGGGACGCTTGGTTTCTTGGCTAGCAGCCTAGCCGATTCCCACCGCAATGCGGACAATTGGCGTGAACAGCGGGACTGGCTCAAATTCGCCGATACCAGTCATTCGCGCGTGGCGACTAGCCCAACCCGCCAAGTATCTCGGGGCTTTCTATTGCGAGTGAGCTACGGTTGATTCGTGCTGTTCCGTAGTCACGAGGAGACGAGTTTGACCAACCACATTCGCGTTTTTCTGATAGTCGGAATCCTCGCGCTCGGTCTCTGCGCCGTTGGCGGCGTCGGGATTGCAGGTGAACTTGAAGACGCGAAGACGGCATTTGAGCGCGGTGATAACGCGACGGCGCTGAAGATGTTTCGTGCGCTTGCCGAGCAGGGCGAAGCGACCGCACAACTTTATCTTGGCGTCATGCATCTCGGCGGGGCTGGCGTTCCGAAAGATGAGAAGGAGGGAGCGAAGTGGTTTCGGCTTGCGGCGGAGAAAGGCAATGCGGACGCGCAGTGCAATCTGGGTTTGCTGTACGCGTCAGGCCAAGGCGTTGCACAGAACTTTGATGAAGCATCCAAGTGGTATCGGCTCGCCGCGGACCAGGGGAATGCGCGCGCGCGGTTCAGTCTCGGTGTGATGTATTCTGGCGGGCTTGGTGTAGCGAAGGACGAGACCGAAGCCGCGCGATTGGTTCGGCTCGCTGCGGAACAAGGAAATGCGTCGGCGCAAGATCTGCTCGGTGAAATGTACAACAAGGGACAAGGCGTCGCGGTCGACGACAAGGAATCGTTCAGGTGGGTTCGGCTGGCGGCGGAACAGGGCCATGCGGCGGCGCAGGTCAACCTTGGCTTCAAGTATGAGTTCGGCAACGGTATCGCGCGGGACAGCGTGCGCGCTCACATGTGGGTCAGCCTGGGGGCAGCCCAAGGTGTGGCTCACCTTTCGGTATCTCTGAGCGAGATCGAGGCGGAAATGACGCCAGCTCAGATTGCGCAAGCGAAGGAAATGGCTGCGCGGTGCAAAGCGTCAAAATACAAAAGCTGCGATTGAGAACGCTGTTGCAGCAGATTTCGTGATGCCCTCAAAAGCCGTTCACGCGACCTGCCTCGAGAGTGGACGTTGGTGTCCTCTCAGCGTTTCACCTGCGGGGGCGCTTGCCCAGCGCTGACCCTTTGGCCGACTTCCGATGCACCTTCGGCGGCTTCCGGAGTTCGTAGCTCTCGAGGATGAGCGTCTTGATCTCGCTCCAGTTCCTTACCTTCGCCGCATCCAGGACGACACCTCGTTTATCCCGGGCGTACGGCTTGAAGCGAGGATCGTTCTTCACGAGCGCGGCTGCATGGTCCGGCTCAAGCCCGAAGGTGATCTCGCAGACACCATGCTTTTCTCCGCACGTCGCGAAAAGCTTGCCCTTCACGTAGAAGGCCGTCTCCCCGAAGTGACCGCCCTCGCGGGTGTCGGGTAGCGAGAGGCAGATCTCCCGCATCTTCTCGAGCGCTTCTTCGGCGGTTGCCATGGTTTTGCTCCTGGGTTTAGGCATCCGCAGCCTGCAGCCGGTTGGCGGGGTCCACGGGCTTTACATACTTCGGCTCCGGGGTTGGAATGCCGTGGCCACTCCGGATCTTCTTGCCCATAACCTTCATCGCCAGCCCGAGCATCGTCATCATCATGTGCAGGACAGGAATTGGCTTCATGACCATCTGGGCCGCCCGGGTTTGGTTTCTCTGAAGGACGCCTATCTCGGGCTGGCGCTCATCCTGGATCTGTTGCAGCACCTGAGCGTCGATCGGCTCGCCGCGCTGGAGCTTGGGGATCAGGAGGTTGGCCGCAACGAAGGTGTCGCGGATGGCGACGTTTAGGCCCTGGCCGCCGGACGGAGACATCGTGTGGGCTGCGTCACCGAGGAATAGGATCCCTGGCGCGTGCCATGACTTCACCCTGTCAACGATGATCTTCAGCATCTGGGACTCGGTGTTCTCGTCGAGCTTCGCGTCCACGACCCGGCGCACTTGCTCGCCCAGCGTTGGCAGCAACGCCCGTCGCAGCTCGGGTATGTTCTTGCGGAGGCGGCCCAGGTCTCCGGGGGCGCTGTATGCAATGTGAAGGCGGTTTGCGCTCGATGGCGACAGCACAGTCACCACACCCTTGCCGAACATGTGTACGTTGAGGGACTTCGGAAGCACCTCGGGCGCATCCGCCAAGTCGAACCGGAGCCACAGCGCATCTGCTGTTCTCGGAAACAATTCCGTCTCGAGCCCACAGGATTTGCGCAGCGCGCTGTTCCGACCGTTGCAGACGATGAAGAGATCGCCCTCTACTCGTCCCTCAGACTGCCGCCCCCGCGTTTTCAGCGCCACGACCCTCCCATTGTCCTGGACCGTTTCGAGGACCGTCGTCCCGAAGTCGAGGCGGTAGTTGGGGTGCGCACTGCAAAGCTCGTGAAGCAGCCCCAAGAACCCCGGCTGCGAGATGATGGCGCCCATCTCGACAGGCCCCGGAATCTGAACCCTGCGCTTCAGGCCCAGGAACATTTGACGTTCGATGTTGATCAACAGCAGACCTCGCTCCGCGAGGAGGCGGAGTATCCCAGCGTTCTCGAGCTGCTCGATCACCGATCGCTGCATCAACTCACCGCGGAATTCCCTCTCGAAGTCCGGGTGGCGTTCAAGAACCCGAACCTTGATGCCGTTCGAGGCCAATTGATAGGCAAGCATCATCCCAGCGGGCCCGGCGCCCACGATGACGATCTCTTGTTGTTTTCGAACCATTTGATCCTCAGTGATGGTTGCGAACCCTGCGCTGTGTGGCGGAATCCTGTTCCTGTTCGTTCTGCTCCTCGAACCATGCGAGCCATTCTTCAATGACCCCGAGCTTCTGGGTGTTGATCCGGTAGAAGCGTCCCCGCCCTTGCTGCTCGTGGGTAATCAGCTTTGCGTCCTCGAGAACCCGTAGGTGCCGCGTCGTTGTCGGCCATGCGTGTTCAAAACGCTTGGCGATGTCCCCAGCGCTCATGGTGCCGCCCCGAAACCGAAGGGCCATGAGGATCTGCCTTCTGGCGCGGTGAGCCAGTGCCGAGAAGACGGCATCCAGCTCATCGAGGCGCTCCTCAGGACTACGGCGTCCCAAGGCCAGCAGGCTGCAAGTGCAGGAACTCCATCCCATCGGTCAGGTTGCCCATCGGCTCCCAGACGGCCATGACTTCGGGCATCTGATGCGCGGCGTTGGAGGAGTTCTCGTCTTTCCACTGCATCATCTCGACGAAGACGGTCTTTCCGTCGCGGGTTTCCGACCTCCAGATTTTCGGCGCACCGTCCGGGGTGAGACCGGCCTTGTGAAGTGCTGGACCGTGCTTGGCCAAGATCTTCGTGAACTCGGACTCCTTGCCCTTCGTCACCCTGTAGATGCAGAGAACATCCACTGGACCTGATTTGCTCTTGTTCATGAGTGCTCCTCCTTAGCGAGGCGGATAGTTAGCGTGTTGGCTAACTATCAGTCAAGGGGCACTGCTCTCTTTCCATTCTTCGAACTGGTTTATGACATCTCGCCGGCGGACTCGCACTCGAGGAGCCGGCTGATGACGTGGAAGAGGAGCTGGCCGCCGGCGGGGTCGACTGTCCGACTAGGGCCATAAGCGGTCTAACGAACGAAACATTGCCAGTGACCCAAATGGCCCCCAAACCGGACGCGCGGGCGATGTCCGCGAACCGGTGTTGATAAGCGTACGAGAGCGCAATTAAACGCGATTTCTGAATCTCACATTCCGCGCGATCACTTGCGCCGACCACAACGCATCATTGCGCGGAACGACCCGTGTCTCCCACTCGGCTTCTCATTGGTCAGATCACGCTTGTATTTGCCATCGTGATTGGCGGCGTCTGGATGTCGACCCAATGGGCGGCGGCGATGCTGGGCTACCAACCGCGCTTGGGGGCACCATGGTTCCAAGTTTTCTCTGTGCCAGTGTATTACCCTTGGCGCCTGTTTGAGTGGTGGTACGGCTACGGTGCCTACGCGCCGCAACTCTTCGATCGCGCCGGCATGCTTGCGGCGGGGAGCGGGTTGCTGGGCTGTGTGGTCGCCGTCATCGGCTCTTTGTGGCGCGCGCGGCAAAATCAGTTCGTGACGACCTACGGTTCGTCGCGCTGGGCTTCCGCGCGCGAAATCGCGGGGGCCGGTCTCTATGAGCCGCGCGGCGTTTTTCTTGGCGCCTTGAAGTCCCGTTACTTGCGTCACGACGGGCCGGAGCACGTGATGGCCTTTGCCCCGACGCGCTCCGGCAAAGGCGTCGGCCTCGTCATTCCGTCGCTTTTGTCGTGGCCGGAGAGCGCCATCATCCATGACATCAAGGGCGAGAACTGGCAGATCACGTCGGGTTGGCGCGCGACGTTCTCGAGCTGCCTGTTGTTCAATCCGACCGACGCGCGCTCGGCTCGCTACAACCCGCTGCTCGAAGTCCGAAAGGGGGCGTGTGAGGTCCGCGATGTGCAAAACATCGCCGACATCCTGGTCGATCCGGAAGGCGCGCTGGAGCGCCGCAACCATTGGGAAAAAACCAGCCACGCGCTCCTCGTCGGGGTGATCCTGCACGTCCTCTACGCCGAGGAAGAGAAGACGCTGGCGCGTGTCGCAAGCTTCTTATCCGACCCGCGCCGTTCGTTCGAGCACACGTTGCGCGCCATGATGGCAACGAACCATCTGGGTACGCGGGAGCGACCGCAAGTTCACCCGATCGTGGCGCAAGCGGCGCGCGAAGTGCTGAACAAATCCGAAAACGAGCGCTCGGGCGTTCTCTCGACCGCAATGAGTTTTGTGGGATTGTACCGCGACCCGACCGTGGCGCAGGTCACCTCCGCCTGCGACTGGCGCATCGCCGATCTCGTCGATAGCGAGCGCCCGGCCTCACTCTATCTCGTCGTGCCGCCGTCGGACATCTCGCGGACGAAGCCGCTCGTCCGTCTGGTGCTAAACCAGATCGGCCGCCGTCTCACCGAGAAACTCGAAGGCGATCCGGGGAAGCGCCGCCGGCATCAAGTGTTGATGATGCTCGACGAATTCCCGGCGTTGGGGCGCTTGGACTTCTTCGAGACGGCGCTCGCCTTCATGGCGGGCTACGGCATCCGCGCCTATCTGATCGCGCAGTCGCTCAACCAGGTGACGAAGGCTTACGGCGAGAACAACGCCATCCTCGACAATTGTCATGTGCGCATTGCCTTCTCGTCGAACGACGAGCGCACGGCGAAGCGCATCTCGGATGCGCTCGGCACCGCGACGGAACTGCGCGCCCAGCGCAATTATGCGGGTCACCGCCTCGCGCCCTGGCTCGCGCATGTCATGGTCAGCCGGCAGGAGACCGCGCGGCCGCTGTTGACCCCGGGCGAAGTCATGCAGCTGCCGGCGAGCGACGAGCTTGTCCTGATCTCAGGGCTACCCCCGATCCGCGGCAAGAAGCTCCGCTATTTCGAGGACCGGAACTTCACGGACCGCATCCTGCCCGCTCCCAATCCCGCAAATTTTCGGTGTTCCTCAGTGGCGGACGATTGGAGCGGGCTGGTGCGCGTGACCGATCCGAGGTTGGCCGCAGCACTTTCCCACGAACTCGGCGACACGACCGAAGACGAAGGCGGCCTACAGCGTCATCCCACGCTCCGCGATGAACAGATCGCGCGGTCTTCGCAAGAGCCTGCCGACGATCTCGTTCAACTGTTGGATGACGACTTGCAAGCGACCGGCGCCGGCAAACCCATCCGCACCACACCCGTCCAACGTGCCCGCGCCATGAACGGCGATGCCGGCCGGCGCGACGACGATCTGATCCCGAGCTTTTGATCCCATGAAACCCCGTCTCAACGTCTACCTCGACGAAGAATTGAACGATCGGCTCGACGCCTTGGCGGCAAAGCCCGGCACCTCGAAATCGGCGATCGTGTCCGACGCGCTCAAGCATTTTCTCGCGCGCGGGGCGGCGGCCGAGATCGATGCGGTCCTCAAAGTGCGTCTCGACAAAGTCGCACGCCATTTGGCACGGATCGAACGCGATCAGCAGGTCGTGCTTGAGACGCTGGCGCTCTTCATTCGCTTCGAACTGATGGTGACGGCACCGCTGCCGGACGGCGATCAGCCCGCAGCGAAAGCGTTGGGGACGGAACGCTTCAGTACGTTCGTGGAGCAAGTGGGCCGGCGGATCGCCGCTGGCAAGAGCCTCACGCGCGACGTCCTGGAGCGAATTACGCCGGACGGCGTCGTCGAGCGGGACGAAGAGCTTCAGGCGGTGCGCCAATGACAACCGTTCATCCCCACGACGAAAGTCGCAAGCGACGCCGCCTGATGCTGCGCACCGCCATGGGAGCGACGATCGCGTCCGCCCTGGCCGATCCCGCTGTCGTGGAGATCATGGTCAACCCGGACGGCTGCTTGCGCATCGAGCGGCAAGGGCAGGGGTGTGTCGATACCGGTGAGGTACTGGCGCCCGCCGAAGTCGAACGGATCATCCGTCTTATCGCGAGCCACGTGCGCCTTGAAGCGGGTGCGGCAAGCCCCGTCGTCAGTGCGGAACTTCCCGAGACCGGCGAGCGCTTCGAAGGGATTTTGCCGCCCGTCTCCAGCGCGCCCTGTTTTGCGATCCGCAAACCGATCGGCCAGGTGTTGCGGCTCGAAGACTACCTCACCGACCAAATCATGACAGCGCTCCAAGGGGCGGTCCTGCGCAAGGCGGTCGCCGAGCGCAAGACGATCCTGATTGCGGGCGGAACCGGCTCGGGCAAGACCACACTCGCGAACGCGCTGCTCGCCGAAATGGCGGACGCGAACGAACGGATTGTCCTGATCGAGGACACGCGCGAACTGCAATGTCCGGCCAAGGACACGGTGGCTTTGCGGACGCATCGCGGCGCCGTGACGCTGGCCGATCTCGTGCGCTCGACCATGCGCCTGCGCCCCGACCGGATCATCGTCGGCGAGGTGCGGGGCGGTGAAGCGCTCGACATGCTCAAGGCCTGGAACACAGGCCACCCGGGCGGCATTGCGACCGTCCATGCCAATTCCGCGGCCTCCGCTTTGACGCGGCTCGAGCTGCTCATCCAGGAAGCGGTCAGCATTGTCCCGCGCGCACTCATCGCCCAGGCGATCGATCTCATTGTCTTCATCGCCGGGCGCGGGCCCGGCCGCCGTGTCGAGACCATCGCTGTCGTCGAAGGGTTCACCGGCGGCGACTACCGGCTCCGCAGCATCGATGCGCACTCAGCCCTCTCCCTCGTCCAAGAACGACCTCGCCCATGACGCTCACGCATCGTCTTTCGCTAGCGGTCTCGGTCGTCATCTTGCTTGGGCTCACGACTCCAGCATTCGCTGCGGGCTCGAACATGCCCTGGGAAGCGCCGCTGCAGTCGATTTTGGAATCGATCGAGGGGCCGGTCGCCCGGATCGTTGCCGTGATCATCATCATAATCACCGGCCTCTCGCTCGCCTTTGGCGAGACCTCCGGCGGGTTCCGGCGCTTGGTGCAGATCGTCTTCGGTCTGTCGATCGCCTTCGCCGCGACGAGCTTTTTCCTGACGTTCTTCTCGTTTGGCGGCGGGGCGCTCGTTTGATGGAGATCTCGGGCTTCGAAGTACCGCTGCATCGTTCGCTGACCGAGCCGATCTTACTCGCCGGCGCGCCGCGAACCGTTGCCATCGTCAACGGCACGATCGCGGTCGCGCTGGGCCTTGGCTTGCGGCTTTGGATTGCGGGCATCGCGTTTGGGCTGATCGGTCACGCGATCGCCGTCTACGCCGCGAAGCGCGATCCGCAGTTCGTCGAGGTCCTCGGTCGCCACCTCCGGCACAAGGCCTATCTCGCATGCTGAACCTGCGCGAATACCGGAAGACATCGAAACTGCTCGCAGATTATCTGCCGTGGGCCGCCCTGATCGCGCCTGGGATTGTTCTCAACAAGGATGGGAGTTTTCAGAGGAGTTTTAGGTTTCGCGGGCCGGATCTCGAGAGTGCGACCGAAGCGGAGTTGGTGGCGACCTGCGCGCGTCTCAACAATGTGTTCCGGCGTTTGGGATCGGGGTGGGCGCTCTTTGTTGAAGCGGAGCGCTCGCCGGCGCCGGGTTATCCGGTGGCGACGTTTCCCGATCCGCTGTCTTGGGCGATCGACGAAGAGCGCCGGGCGCTGTTCGAGCCAGAACTCGATTTGGGTGGCGACGCGAGACAGGCGCAACGGCCGCATCACGAGAGCTCGTATCACCTGACGCTCCTCTATCTGCCGCCCGAGGACAGAGTGAACCGGGCGGAACAGGCTCTGCTTGATCGGCCCAGGACCGGACAGGGCCTCGTAGGCCGCGACTATCTCGCGTTCTTCACCGCTGAAAGTGGCCGTATCCAGGACTTGTTGTCGGGGCTCATGCCCGAACTGAAGGCGCTCGACGATGCCGAGACCCTGACCTATCTGCACGGTACGATCTCGACGAAACGCCATCCGGTCGCGGTCCCCGAGACGCCGATGTATCTCGACGCGGTCCTCGTCGATGAACCTTTGCTCGGCGGGCTTGAGCCGATGTTGGGCGACCGGCATGTGCGCGTCCTCAGCATCAAGGGCTTTCCCAACCTGACGCGACCAGGACTGCTCGACGAACTCAACGACCTCCATGTTCCCTATCGCTGGATGACGCGGTTTGTGCCCCTCGACAAGCCGGCGGCGTCGCACGCGCTGACCAAGCTCCGGCGTCAGTGGTTCGCGAAACGCAAGTCGCTGCTCGCGATCCTGCGCGAGGTTATGTTCAACGAGCCGACGTCGCTCGTCGATTCAGACGCTGACAACAAGGCCGCCGACGCGGACGCCGCATTGCAAGAGTTGGGCAGCGATGATGTCGCCTTCGGCTACCTCACCACGACCGTCGCGGTGTGGGATACGAACGTTACTGCCGCCGCCGACAAGCTCCGTGCGGTTGAGCGTGTCATCAACGGCCGCGGCTTCACGACAATCAGCGAGACCGTGAACGCGGTCGAGGCGTGGCTGGGTTCCGTTCCCGGCCAAGTCTACGCCAATGTCCGGCAACCGCTGGTGCACACGCTCAATCTCGCTCATCTCATGCCGCTCTCGGCGGTGTGGGCGGGACCAGCGCGTAACGATCATCTTGACAGCCCGCCGCTGCTTCTGGCCGCCACACAAGGATCGACGCCGTTCCGGCTCTCGACCCATGTCGGCGATGTCGGCCACATGTTCATCGTCGGGCCGACCGGAGCCGGCAAGTCGGTGCTCTTGGCTCTGATGGCGGCGCAGTTCCGCCGTTACCGGGACGCGCAGGTCTACATTTTCGACAAGGGGTTCTCCGCTCGCGCAGTGGTGCTCGGCACGGGCGGCGCGCATTTTGCACTCGGTTCAAAAGGGTCGCTCGCGTTTCAGCCGCTGCGTCGCATCCATGATGCGGCCGTACGCAGTTGGGCGGCCGAGTGGGTTCAGGGTCTGTTTGCGCACGAGCGCGTCGCCGTCACGCCGGAGGTCAAGGAGACGATCTGGTCGGCGCTGACGAATCTCGCCGGCGCGCCGCCATCCGAGCGTACGCTGACCGGTCTTTCGGTCTTGTTGCAGTCGAACGCGCTCAAAGCGGCGCTCGCACCCTACACGCTGGAAGGTCCGTTCGGGCGTCTGCTCGATGCGGCGGAAGATCATTTGAGCCTCGGCGAGGTGCAATGCTTCGAGATGGAAGAGTTGATGCACGCTCCGGCGGCCGTGGGACCGGTGCTGACCTACCTCTTTCACCGACTCGAAGAACGCTTCGACGGCAAGCCGACGTTGTTGTTGCTCGACGAGGCCTGGCTCTTTCTCGACAATCCGTTGTTTGCGAGCCGTATTCGCGAATGGCTGAAGACGCTCAGGAAGAAAAACGTCGCGGTCGTGTTCGCGACGCAGTCGCTGGCCGACATCGCCGAAGCCAAGATCGCCCCCGCCCTGATCGAGAGCTGCCCGCAGCGTGTCTTCTTGCCAAACGACCGGGCGCTCGAACCGCTCTCGCGTGCCGCCTATGAGCGCTTCGGTTTGAACGAGCGTCAGATCAATCTGATCGCGAGCGCGGTCCCGAAGCGCGACTACTACGTGCAATCGCGGCGCGGCAACCGGCTGTTCGAGCTGGGGCTCGGTCCGATCGCGCTCGCGCTCTGCGCCACCTCGAACGCCGCCGATCAAGCCCGCATCAACCGCGTCCTCGACGAATTCGGTCAGCCTCAGTTCGCGGAAGCTTGGCTTCGCGCCAAGGGCCTCGGCTGGGCGGCCGATCTCATGCGCGATTTTGCGCCCGTCACCCCTCAACCCCAGGAGGATCAACCATGACCAAACTCAAAGGCTTGACTCTCGCGACGACGGTCGCGCTGGCCCTCGCCGTTGCACCTGCGCACGCCATCGTCGTCTTCGATCCCTCGAACTTCGCCGAGAACGTTCTGCAAGCGGCGCGCTCGCTTGAGCAGATCAACAACCAGATCAAGAGCCTGCAGAACGAAGTGCAGATGCTCGAGGATATGGCAAAGCATCTGGAGAAGCTCGACTTTACCTCACTGCCGGCGATCGAAGGGGCGCTGAAGGACATCAACCAGTTGATGGCGAAAGCGAAAGGCATTGCCTTCGACGTCAAGGCGACGGAGACGGCTTTCAAGCGCCTGTTTCCGGAGAAGTACGACGCATCCATCACCTCAAGCGATTTGGGGCGCGGCGCCTTGGAACGCTGGAGTGAGGCCATGAAGGCGCTGGAGCACACGATGACCGTGCAAGCGCAGGTCGTCGCCAACGTCGAGGCGGACACGACGAACCTGTCGCGCTTGGTGAGCGAAAGTCAGGCAGCGGTCGGTAGTCTTCAGGCGCAACAGGCGGCGAACCAGCTCACGGCGCTCTCAGCCAAACAGCAGCTACAAACCCAAGAACTCATGGCGGCCCAATATCGCGCCGTGGCGCTGGAGCAGGCGCGCCAGGGCCAAGCGCAGGAACAGGCGCGGGCGCAGTTCAAACGCTTCGTCGGCGACGGGCAAATCTACACGCCTAGCAATTGACGCCGACCGTTGAGCAGGAACGAGCACCCATGAACAACGTCAACGTTATCGACCGCTTCCTCGACACGTTCATCCGCTACATCGATTCCGGATTCGGGCTGCTCGCGGGGGAGGTAGCGTTTCTGACTTCCATTCTGGTTGCGGTCGACATCACGCTAGCAGGCCTCTCCTGGGCGATGGACGAGAGTTCGAATCTGATCGCGCGCCTACTCGCGAAAGTCCTCTATGTCGGTGCCTTTGCGCTGATCTTGAACAATTGGGCGGTGTTCTCGGGGTTGGTGTTTCAGTCGTTCTCGGGGCTTGGGCTTGAAGCCACGAACAACACGCTGACGCCCCAAGATCTGTTGCGGCCGGGTTATGTAGCGGGGACGGGCTTCTCCGCGGCTCAGCCGTTGATGGAGCAGGCAGGCTCGCTTCTGGGCTTCACCACCTTCTTCGACAACGCCGTCACGATCCTCGTGCTCGTGTTCGCGTGGCTTGTCGTCGTGCTCGCGTTCTTTATTCTGGCCGTTCAGCTTTTCATCACGATCATCGAGTTCAAGCTCACGACGCTGGCCGGCTTCGTGCTCGTCCCGTTCGCGCTCTGGAGCAAGAGCGCGTTCTTGGCAGAGCGCGTGCTCGGCAATGTCTTCGCATCCGGCATCAAGATCATGGTCTTGGCCGTCATCATTGGCATCGGCACGACGCTGTTCAACGAGTTCACGACGGCGTTGAACGCGCAGGAGCCTAATCTCGAACAGGCGATGACCTTGGTGCTCGCCTCGATCGCGCTCTTCGGCCTCGGCATCTTCGGGCCGGGGATTGCGACCGGCCTCGTATCCGGCGCGCCGCAGCTCGGCGCCGGCGCTGCCGTCGGCACGGTCGGTGCGATCGGCGCTGGCACGATGGCGGCCGGCAGCCTTGCGCTGGGCGCCGCGCGCGCCGGGGCCGGTGCGGTGTCGGCGGTGCGGGCGGGTTCCGTGATGCCGAACACAGCGCCAAACACAACGAATGCGCCGAATGCCGCGAACGCACCGAGCGCCGAGGTCGGGAGCACCGTTTCTGCCGGGAGCGGCGCAACGGGTGGGTCTCCATCTGCGGCAGGCGCCAACGCGGCTCCTGCAAGCTCGGGCGCGCCGTCGTCCAGCAGTGCCGACAGTGGTGGCAGTACACCCAGTTGGGCCCGGCGTCTGCGCGCCGAGCAACGCTGGCATCGCCGCGTGCACACCGTCGAACAAGCTCTCAAAGAGGGCGACAAGTCCGGCGGCGGTGCCAATCCCGATCTGAAGGAAGGTCACTGATGTTCAAGCGCGCGCAACACCGCTACGGGGACACGCCCGAAGCCGAAACACCCTACCACCGCGCGCGGCAAGCGTGGGACGACCGGATCGGCGCGGCCCGCGTGCAAGCCATGAACTGGCGGCTCATGGCGCTCTCCTGCCTTGGTCTGTCTGGCTTCTTGGCGGCCGGACTGGTTTGGCAATCGGCGCAAGGGCGGATCACGCCCTATGTCGTCGAAGTCGATAAGTTCGGCAGCGTTCAAGGGATCGCGCCGGCGACCACACCCTACAATCCCACGGACGCCCAGATCGCCGCGACGGTGTCGCGATTCATCACCGACGTGCGCTCGCTCTCGATCGACCCGATTGTCGTGCGCAAGACCTGGCTCGACGCTTATGACCTTGTCACCGACCGCGCTGCTGAAACGCTGAACGAATTCGCCCGGACGAGCGATCCGTTCAAGAGCGTCGGCCAGCGATCGGTCTCGGTCGAGGTCACGAGTGTGGTGCGGGCCTCCGACAACTCGTTTCAGGTCAAGTGGACCGAGCGCAAGTTCGAGAACGGTCGCGCCGCGAAGACGGAACGCTGGACCGGTATCCTGACCATCGTCATCCGTCAGCCGATGTCCCTGGAAATCCTGCGCAAGAACCCGCTCGGCATCTACGTCCACGGTCTCGACTGGTCGCGCGAACTCACCCCCGGAGAAAATCAATGAACCGTCAGTCCGTCGCCGTTGGTGCTTGCGCCCTGATGCTCACCGCATGCGCGGCGACCGGCGCCCCGCCGCCGCAGATCGCCTACGACCGCGAAGAGCTCAAGCCAGCGGTGCCTGTGCCGGAACCAGCCAAGCCGGTCGAGATCGTGACTTTGCCCGAGCCACTGCCGCTTCCCGGTCAGTTGCAGCCTGTCCCCAAGAAGAGTGCGCGTGTGCGAACACTCCCGCCGCAGGCGCGCGTCGACGCGGCGAACCGCGCAGCCGCGCAGGAACCGACGCGCGACCGCTATCTCAACGCGGTGCAGGTCTATCCGTTCACGCCGGGCGCGCTCTATCGGCTCTACGCCGCGCCGGAGAAGGTCAGCGACATTGCGCTTGAGCCTGGCGAGAAACTCACCGCGGTTTCCGCAGGCGACACGGTGCGTTGGGTGGTCGGCGACACCACGAGCGGAACCGGGGCCACGGCACAAACCCATATACTGGTGAAGCCGACGGCGTCCGATCTCAAAACGAACATCGTCATCACGACCGACCGGCGCGTCTATCATTTGGAGCTTGAGAGCACCGAGCGCAGCTACATGGCGGCGGTGTCGTGGCGCTATCCGCAGGATCAACTGGTTGCCCTTCGCGGCCGCAACGAGCAGGCCACAGAAGCGCAAAGCCAAATCGTTGCCGACGGCGTGACGTTGGAGGAATTGCGCTTTCGGTACGAGATCACGGGTGACTATCCGCCGTGGCGTCCCTTGCGCGCGTTCGACGACACCAACAAAGTCTACATCGAGTTCCCGGCGCGGATCGATCAAGGCGAAGCGCCTCCGCTCTTTGTGGTCGGCGCCGGCGGCGACGCGGAACTCGTGAACTACCGGGTGCGCGGCCGCTACTACATCGTCGATCGTTTGTTCGCGGCGGCAGAGCTTCGGTTGGGCGCCGAGCCGCAACAGATTGTCCGCATCAGCCGCGACGACGGCGCCACCAATCGCGGAGGGCGGCAACCGTGAGTGGCGACAAGCCTTCGCCGCCAAAGCCGGACGCAGAGCCGCTTGCGCTCCGCGCGCGACCGAGGCCGGTGACGCGGTTCAATCGCAAGGTGCTCATTGGCGTTGCGGGGCTTGTGTGCGTGGTCGTGCTCGCTGCGACGCTGATTGCTTTGGAGCCAGTGAGGTTTCGAAGCGCAGGGCAAGGCGAGGAATTGATCAATACCGAACGCAAGGCGAAAGCCGAGGGGCTCGACGCGTTGCCGCGCAGCTATGGCGACATCAAGCCGCCGGAGCTTGGGCCACCGCTGCAGGGCGACATCGGCCCGCCTGTGGTCCGAATGGAGCGCGACCTTGGCGTTGACCAGAGCGCAGGCTTCCGCCCGGACGCCGAAGCCGACGCAGCGCGCGCGGAGCGATTGCGCCTGGTTCGGCAAGCGCAACAGGCGCGCGAGGCAACTGTGTTTTTTCAGGTGAGCGCGCGGCGGGGGGCTGCCGTCGGCGGTGTCTCAACCGTGGTCGCGCCGCCTGATGCAGCCGCTTCGGTGGGTCGGCCCGGCGTGGTGGCCGCAGAACAAGCCAGCGGCCCGTCCGGTCAGGCGCGCAAGATCGATTTCTTGAATGTCCGATCCTCCGAGAGTGTTTTCAATCCACACCGCCTTGAGCTTCCGGTCTCGCCGGATCAGGTGCTCGCCGGCACCGTGATTGCGGCAAGCCTTGTTACTGGTATCAACTCCGATCTACCTGGTTTTGTGATCGCGCAGGTGACGGAGAACGTTTTCGACACGGTCTCCGGGCGACGGCTGCTGATCCCGCAAGGAACGAAGCTGATCGGCAAGTACGACAGTGCGGTGTCGTATGGGCAGCGCAGGGCGCTGGTGGTCTGGAACCGGCTGATCCTGCCGGACGGTTCTTCGATCGTCGTCGACAATCTGCCGGCGACGGATGCGGCGGGCTATGCGGGTCTTGAAGATGACGTGGATGTTCACACCTGGCAGTTACTCAAAGGCGCGGCCCTTTCAACGCTGCTCAGCGTTGGCTCCGAAACTGGCGCTGGCAACGCCAACGGCGATGCGTTGAGCGCCGCACGCGAGTCTGTTCAACAGAACGCGACGCGGATCGGGCAGCAGCTCACCGAGCGAAACCTGGACATCCAACCGACGATCACCATTCGCGCTGGCTGGCCGCTCCGCGTGATCGTGCACAGGGATCTGGTTCTGCGCGAGTTTAAGCGATGAGCGAGGCGCGCCCGGTCTCCTTGAGGCTCCCGAAACTGCCTGAGCGGGCACTCGTGAAGATGACAATCGCGATCGATCCCGCCGTGCATACGATGCTTCAGGCGTACGCGACGCTCTATCGCGAGACCTACGGCGCCGAAGAGCCGTTGACGGAGCTCATCCCCTACATGCTCAAGAGCTTTCTTGAGAGCGATCGGAGTTTTGTTCGCGCGCGGCAGGTGCGCGGCGTTGTGCCTAAGAGCGAGTAAGAGAAGGAGAGAGCTATGGCTGTGATCGGAACGTTTGTGCCGACGAAAGAGGGCGGCTGGACCGGAAACATCCGGACATTGCTCATCGACTTGAAAGTGCGGTTTGTGCCGAACGACAACCAAGCGAACGAGGTGGCGCCCGCGTTTCGTGTGTTTGCCGGCGAGTCGGAGATTGGGGCGGCCTGGCGCAAGCGAAGTCTAGGGGAGCAACCGCGGGACTATCTTAGCGTGACGCTGCAAGATCCAGCGCTGCCGGAGGGAATCTCTGCAGCGCTGTTTGAGTCGAGTAAGGCAGGGGAGTTTCAGCTGGTGTGGAACCGGCGCGCGTTGTGATCAGATAACTGACTCTTGGTCAGCGTCGCCGTTTCGATTTTCCCGCGGTCAGACACGCGAGCCGATAGGCATTGGCATGGTACAGAGCTACCGGCGAAAGCGCGGTGTCCAGCGCTCGATCAGCTCGTCCTCGTCGTCATCCGGCTCTTCACTCTCTGATCGCAAACTTAGATGCGCACAGGTGAGGATGGTCAAAGTGCGCCCGTACTGACCGAGACCAACCACCTCTTCGACCACACGGTAAACTCGATCACCGTCCATCCAATCATTGAGCCGGCCGTCGCCCGCATCGCGCTGGCCGGTGCGCACATTTTCCGGCTCTGCATTGAAGCTCGACGTGATCGTGCCCCCTGGAACCGGGGTGCCTTTGCGCAAGTAGCTCAGGCCCTTTGCTTGCTTGAGACCATCTGACATGAAGCACCAGTCGATCACATCCCCAACGGTACAAATGACGGCTATGCCGTCGGCTGTCAGCGCGCTGTACCTAATCGCCGTAGCCGTCAGCGACGTTTCACATGCCTTGCAAAGGGCCTCGACACACACAAGACCGGCATCGTGATCTGCAATAGCCTTCTTGAATGGAATTTCAGGCATGAGAAGCGCAGCCGCAAAGTGATCGGCCTCCTGCTCAAGAGGATCGCCGGACACGAAACCTGCGCGTGATTGGTGAACCCCTGACGTAAGCAGTGCCTCGGAATGACCTTCAACAAAATAGTGCCCCAGCTCGTGCCCGATGCTGAACCTTTGAAAGCCACGGCTGGGGATGTTGGTGGCGTACATAATGCCAAAGTCATCGCCGACTTTGAGCAGCATGCCGGACACACCGGATGCCGTGTCCGGTTTCGGCTGAACGACAATTCCTTTGGCGGCTGCGATTGCTTCAGGGTCGACCCATAGCCCATCGATTTTCATCTGCCGAAGGACCGAATTCGCGGTGGCTTCAGCAAGACCTCGCCGTGCAAGCCGCCCCTTCGCCGTCATTCGCTTTCCTTAGCGCTTCTTTGCTTCAACAAATCGATGAAGTCTGTTGCGAGCTTTAGGTCCTGTTGTGTCAGCTTACTGAGATCTCGGTGAAGGCGTCCGACGGTTTCCGCCGACGCCTCGGGCGAGTCGGACCGCCCCAGTAGGTAATCGGTCGTGACATCAAGCGCTGACGCCAGCGCTTTCAGATTGTCGAATGAAGGTTTCCGCGGACCGGACTCGAAATGGGAGACCGAGGCAGCGGGTAGACCTGCTTTGGCGGCGAGTTCCGCCTGATTCAAACCTCGTAGGTTTCGGGCAGTTTTAAGGCGTTCCTTAAAGATATCAGTGGGTTGATCTGTGTTCATGGTGCTTTCGACATGAAATACTTGACGCTTTCACCAATCCGAGCCATCATGGTGACAATGGCAATCATGCCATGGCGAACTCGCATTGTGCAAGCCCAAACCAGAGGAGTTGGAAATGTCCAAGAAGAATGACCGTTTTGTCGTCCGGCAGGGCGACGACTGGGCCGTGAAGAAGGCCGGTGTCGAGAAACCCGAAAGCGTTCACCACAAGCAAAGCCGCGCCGAGCAGCAGGCGAAATCAACCGTCCGTGATCTCGGAGGCGGTGAAATTCGCATTCAAGGGCGCGACGGCAAATGGCGCGACTCCGACACGGTTGCTCCGGGCCGTGATCCGTTTCCGCCCCGCGACAAGAAACACTGACGAATAGGACAAGGGTCGAATGACTTTATCTTTGCCGCCATTCCGCGTGCTCAGCCTCGATGGTGGTGGCATGCGTGGAACTTACACGGCGACCTACCTTGATCGCGTCGCGGCGGCCTTCGCGCAACGGCGCGGCGTTGACGCGATCGATGTTGGCGCAGCTTTCGATCTCGTAGTCGGCACCAGCACCGGCGGCATCATCGCCTGCGCTCTCGCAGCAGGCGTTCCACTCGCAGGCATCGTGGCGCTCTATCTCGAGCAGGGACAAAAAATCTTCTCGCGGCCGCTGCCGTCCGGCGCCGGCGGAGCGATCTTCGACGAATGGAAACGCCCGCAAGCGCTAGAGGACGGGACGAAGGCTTTGCACGACGCGCTCGCTGACAAATTCGGCAAAACAACCCTTGGCCAAATCTACGCAACGCGCGGCATCGGTCTCGCGATCCCAGCCGTCGAAATGAGCCAGCATCGCGCGTGGGTATTCAAGACGCCTCACCTCAAAGCCACGACGAACCACCGCGATGATAATTACTTGCTCGTTGACGTCTGCCTGGCAACGACAGCCGCGCCGATCTACCGGTCGATGGCAGCCGTCGATCATCCCGACAGTTCGTCCGGCGGTTATAACGTCTTTGTCGACGGCGGTCTGTGGGCAAACAACCCCGTCTTGATCGGCCTCATCGACGCGCTTGATCTGACCGCGCCAGGGCAGGAAATTCAAATCTTCTGTCTTGGAACTTGCCCTATGCCGGCCGGCGAGCAAATTCCCAAGGCCGCGATTCACCGCGGCCTTGGCGAATGGAAATACGGCGGCAACGCCGCAAGCCTCGCCGTCGATGCGCAGCAGTTCGCCTTCGATCATATGGCCAAGAAGTTGGCGTGCCATGTAAACCGGACCTGCACCATCGTTCGCTTTCCCAGCGAGAAGGTGCCTGCCGCCCTTATTCCTCACCTTGATTTGGATGAAACGCGGGCTGCGGCGATGCGTGCGCTGATCAATCAGGCCCGCACGGACGCGGACATGACTAACAGCAGGTGCGCTTACGCGGATACCGACGCCGAGGCGGCATTGATCTGCGGTTTGTTTAACGCCGCACCCTTGCGCACCAATCCGCTGGCGTCCCGAGTACCACCCCCCGATGACCGAACCGCTGCAGCGTGACCAACAAGGAACCCCCTCAATGATCGATTGCTCTACCGATGTATTTGCCTATCACGACGACGAAGTCACTCTGCCTCGCGCAGAGCAAACCAACATGCGCGAACACCGCGACGCCAACCGCGAGCGCCTGAAGAAGGGCCTAAAGGACAAAGGCAAACCGGCTCCGCGCGAATTCGCAAGCCAAGGCAGCTATGCCATGAAGACCATGGTGCAGCATCCTGCCAAAGACTACGACATCGACGATGGGGTGTACTTCGACAAGGAGGCCTTGGTCGGCGAGCGCGGCGCAGAGATGACCGCGCTGCAAGCCCGCCAGATGGTGCGCGACGCGCTGGATGACGGGTCATTCAAGACGCCGCCGGAAGTGCGCAAAAATTGCGTGCGCGTTTACTACGCCGCCGGATACTGCGTGGATGTGCCGGTATGCCGCCGTGTGACCACCAAGAATGTTTTCGGGAACGAGACCTATCACTATGAGCTTGCCAGCAGCGATTGGAAACGATCGGACGCACGCGAAGTCACGAAATGGTTCGAGAACGAAAATACTAAGCAGAGCCCTGACACCGAAAATGGCCGCCAGCTCCGCCGCGTGGTGCGTGAAATCAAAAAATACGCGCGCAGCCGCGCGAGCTGGGCAGACCAAATTCTCAGCGGCTTCGGTATCTCCAAACTTGTGACCGAGTGCTTTCGCGGCAACGCCGCGCGTGAGGACCGCGCGCTCTACGACACGATGAAAGCTATCCGCGACCGACTGAATTTGAACTTGGTCGTCGCCCATCCGGTTACGCCGAACGAAACCATCACCAAGGGCACCGACGACGCCAGCGCCCGTTTTTTGCGCGTGCGCTTGACTGATGCCATTGACACCCTCGCGCCGCTTTTCGAGCCCAACTGCACGCGCGCCAAGGCGCTCAAGTGCTGGGACAAGGTATATGCGACCACGTTCTTCAGTGACCGTGAAGCGAAGGCAGGAGCAAGAGCCAGCTTACTGAAGGTGTCCTCGGTCGCGCCGGCGGCGGGTGCATTCACCTTTCCCAACGTGCCCCGCATCGACGACAAGCCTCGGGGGTTTGGCTGATGTGGTTCATCCGGCACACTGAACGCTTCAAGACGGAGATCGCCGATATCGAAGCCTTGCAGGCGCGTGCGCCGTGGCTGACCGAGATCAACAATCGAATGCGCAAGGGTTTGCGGTTCACTGTCGAGTTCGACCTCGTTGTCAACGGTGAAGCGCTGCCCTTTGCGCTAGAATACCCCGCATTTTTTCCGGAGACACCGCCGTCGATCATTCCACGCGACGGGCGCCGTCACTCCAACCACCAGTATGGTGAGGGTGGCGAATTGTGTTTGGAGTTTCGATCCGACAACTGGGATCCATCCGTGACCGGCGCGATGATGATCGAAAGCGCCTACCGCCTTCTCTCAGGCGAACAACCGGCGGTCGATGAACGCGCCGTTGTTCCCAGCGCCCATCGGGCGTCGCTGGGCCAACAGTTGCGCGGCACCGGCTGCCGCTTCCTTTTTACACGTGGGTTGCGAGACCATGTGGCAGGGCTTGCTGAGGGAACATGCCACCCGTGTCGTGCTGTTGAAATTACCGGACCGAACAAGACTTGGACGGCCTATGTCGCGGCCGTTGGCGCGGATGTGGCACCGAGTTGGAACGAGACCACGATCCCCTTGGGCCATAACACGCGCGAGGCGGCCGTGCTGATCCGTGTGCCATCCGTGGAGGAAGCGGTTGTTACGGATCAGAACTCATTGGACAGATTGATCGCCACCGCTGCGCCGGTTGAGCCGCTGCCGACCAACGAAGACGCACTGAGCCGCATGACCATTGTGGCCGACCATGCAGATGTGCGCCTGTATTTTTCTTATAGGCATGAACGCGAATGGCGAGTCATTCCTTATTATACCATCGACCTTACGGACGAGGCCGCAACACGCTTGCCTGCTGCTTACGCTGCGCTCACGGAGAAGAAGATCGGCCTGATCGGTGCGGGCTCGCTGGGATCGAAAATCGCAACCAGCCTCGCCCGCAGCGGCGTGGGTGCTTTTGTTCTCGTCGATGACGACATACTCAAGCCCGGCAATTTAATCCGACATGACCTCGATGTCGGAAGCCTCGGTGCCCACAAAGTCGATGGGCTTGAGGCACGGTTGCATGCCGTCGCGCCCGCTGCGCGCGTCAGTGTTCGGCGTGTTGTTCTGGGGGGGCAGGAATCGTCCGGCACGACCGCCTCTGTGCTCGATGAACTGGCGAGTTGCGATCTGCTGATTGATGCCTCAGCGGATCCGCAAGCGTTTAATTTCGTTGCATCCGTCGCGCGCAGAACGACTACGCCCATGATTTGGGCGGAGGTATATGTTGGCGGGATCGGTGGTTTTGTGGGACGTGTGCGGCCGGGTATTGAGCCACCACCGCACGCGGCGCGCCGGCAGTATCTGACGTGGTGTCGTGAACGTGGCGTGCCTTGGCAAGGCGAGGGCGACCGCTACGAGCTAAATCGCCAGGACGGCCCGCCGTTGGTTGCGGATGATGCCGATGTGACTGTAATTGCCGCCCATACCGCGCGCGTGGCGATCGACGTGCTTCTTCGCCCAGAGATCTCGGTGTTCCCTCACTCTGCCTATGTCATCGGCCTGGCGACCGGATGGATTTTCTCGGCGCCCTTTGAAACCTACCCGTTTGATTTCTCACCCGAAGGCGAATGGCGTCAGAAACTTCCCGAAGCGCAGGCAGGTGCGGCTTTGGGCTACGTCATTTCGTTGCTAGAACAGAGTGTTGATGCGGATCGAACTGGCACCTGACCTCGAAGGGCGGCTGTGCAAAGCCCTACGCTCGGCCGGTCGGTGCGAAACCGGCGGAATGTTGTTTGCGGAACAACTGGCCCCTAGCCATTTTTGCATCATCGATTTTTCTGTCGATCTGTATTCCGGATCGCACACGAATTTCCAGCGAGATTCAGCAATTCACCAGAAAGCGCTGGATGCCTTCTTTGACCGTACGGGGCGCGACTTCGGTCGCTACAACTACCTTGGCGAGTGGCATTCGCACCCATCGTTCCCTGTCGCGCCTAGTGTCGAAGACGTGGCAACAATGACAGAACTGGTTAGCAATGGGGGGACAACGATCACCTTTGCGATATTATTGATTGTTCGGCTGCGACTACACCTGTGGCTGGATTACTCGCTCACAGTCTTTGCACGAGGCCGCGCTCCCGAGCCGGTTCGACGTAGCGTACGATGGATTTGACAGAGGCCGTGCCCGACTCACTTCGCTCACGGAGCAAGCCGATGCCGAACGAGTGAACGCAAGCCACGCTGTTCCGACGGTATTCTTTGCGGTTCGACGCCTTCGGCTCCCCAGAACTTGCCCGGAGAACTGACGTTCGTCGAGTTCGCTTGATGATTGGTCCCAGGTCGCCCAAGTGCGCAAGGCTCCGGCTGCTTGCTTAGGCGTGTCCCAAGGTCGATAGGCCCGTCACTCGGCGGCAAATCTGACCGCGTCAATCGATTGCCCGTACTGTATAAGTCTGCGCCAACGCGAGAGGCAGCATGATATCCGTGAATGGTCTGACGTTCGCCTACGGCAAAGCCCCGCCGGCCGTGCACGATCTCACTTTCAGCATTCCGGCGGGGGAAATATTCGGCTTTCTCGGCCCCAGCGGTGCGGGCAAAAGCACGACGCAAAAAATCTTGATGCGCCTTCTGAAGGGCTATCGCGGACGCGTGAGCGTGATGGGCCGACCGCTCGATGACTGGCGCGAAGATTATTTCGAGAGAATCGGCGTTTGCTTCGAGATGCCCAGCAACTACCGCAAACTCACCGCGCTAGAGAACCTGCGGTTCTTCGCGCAATTCTTTTCCGGGCCAACCGAGCCCCCGCAATTGCTTTTGGACCGCGTCGGCTTGGGCGATGCCGCCGGCAAACGCGTGGAAACGTTCTCGAAGGGCATGCAAATCCGCCTCAACCTTGCGCGCGCGCTTTTGAACCAGCCGGCAATCCTGTTCTTGGACGAACCGACCGCCGGGCTCGACCCCGGCAACGCGCGCAACATCCGCGGGCTCATCCTGCAGCAAAGGGAGCGCGGTGCCACCGTGTTCCTGACGACGCACGACATGACGGTCGCGAATGAACTCTGCGATCGCGTGGGCTTTCTGGTGGACGGGCACCTCTCCAGTGTCGGCGCGCCCGCAGCCCTGCGCTTGCAGCACGGCACGCGTGCCGTAAGTGTGCAATACACGGTTGACGGCACCAGCAGGACCGACGCGTTTCCCCTGGACGGATTGGCCGAGAACGATAGCTTTCAGACCCTGATCCGCACGCAACACATCGAAACTATTCACACGCAAGAGCCAAGCCTGGAAGACGTTTTTCTCAAAGTCACCGGCAAGGGCCTTGCATGAGGCACTTCCTGACACTGGCGCAGAACGATTTGCGCGTCCTTTTTCGGACAGGCTATATCGCCGCGACCGTGGCGATCTTCGCGTTGCTGTTGCTGATTGCCTCGCAAGCGGCTCGACTGGATTTCGGCGGTTTCGCCAACGTCGTCGCAGCAATCATTCTTTTCGACACCGTGCTGTCGCCGGTGCTGCTCATTGGGCTGATGATGCTGCTCGAGCGGGGCGAGGGCAGCTTCATTGCACTGGCTGCGACGCCCTTGCCGCGCTCGACCTTTGTGGCGGCGCGTACCGTAACGGTGAGCCTGATCTGCAGCATGGAGATGCTGCTTCTCGTGCTAGTCGCCTATGACGCGAAGCTGTCGCCGGAATTGTTGGTGACTGGGCTCTTGGGCGTCGCGGCGATCGCCTCGTTGATCGCCTTTGTCGCCGTTGCGCCGTTCGATGCGCTTTATCCGTTCGTCCTGCCGATGATTGGGTGGATCCTGTTTCTGGGTGCGCCCGGGTATGGCGTTCTCCTGGGTTGGGATCCGTTGTGGCTGGCATGGCACCCGACCGCTCCGCCCATGGCCCTCTTGGAAGGCGCGTTCACGCCCTTGCCGGCTGGGCGCTTTGTCTATGGGCTCATTGGAACGGCCGTTTGGCTAGGCTTAGGAGCCACGCTTGCCAGCCGCGCGCTTTACCAGATGCAATTGCGCGCAGCGGGAGGATAAGGCCGTGCCGGCACGTCGCTCATCAGCCTTCCCCGTAGCGCGGTTGACGCTTTCGCTGATGCTCGCGGATTTGCGCAACGTGTCGCGCGACGCTTTGCTGGCATTTTTGATCCTGTCACCGCTATTGATTGCACTGATCTTCCGCTTCGTCATCCCCGACACGGCATCGCTCTTGCTGACTGTGCGATCACAGTTGAGCGCCGACCTGGCGCCTCATCGACAAGAACTCGAGACGCTCGTCAGCGCGATGGAGCCCTTGCTGATGAGCATTCTCGCCAGCATGTCGCCGGGATTGGTCGGAGCCGTGTATGGGCTCCTGCTCGTCGATGAGCGCGACGAACGCACGCTTGCGGTGCTGCGGGTGATGCCCTTGCCGTTTGCACGCTATCTTGCGGCGCGGATGGCGACGCCGTGCCTGCTGTCGCTTCTGATGACCATTGCAGCCTATCCCGTGGCCGGTTTTGCGCCCTTGCCGCTCGGGACGGTGGCCGCAATTGCCTTGGTCGGCGCGACGACGGTCCCGGTGGTTACCCTGACGATCGTGACGTTCGCGTCGAACAAGCTGGTCGCGCTTGCGATCATGCGCGTCGTCAACGCCGCCCTGGCGCTGCCGATACTCGCTTACTTTGCCACGCCATTGCAGGAGTTGCTGGCTTGGCCCGTACCGTCCTTCTGGCAGATGAAAGCGCTTTGGCTGGCTGTGGACGGCCGGCCCTTCTTTTTTGAGCTGCTATTGACTCCGGTGCTCAATGTGGCGCTGACGCTGTGGCTTTACCGGCGCTTCGTCCGCCGCTCCGAAATGTAGGCACCGCCACATTGCTGCGCCTGGCGTGAACCATTAGGACTTGTATTGCGTACGCATCAGATCGACCGCGTGTGGGGCTTATGGACAAAATCATGCGGTGCGTGGCTTTCGGATTTGCTTGTTTCGTTTCGCCGGCAGGAACCGCCTTTGCTGCGGATGTTGGCGCGGCGCACCTCGACGGCGCGTCACTGGGTGCCATTTGGGCGGTGCCGTTCATCGGCCTGCTGCTCTCGATTGCGATCATGCCTCTCGTTATCCCGCAGGTTTGGCATCACCACTATGGGAAGATTGCCGCCGGCTGGGCGGTGCTCTTCCTGATCCCGTTCGTCGCGAGCTACGGCTTTGCAATTGCAGCCTACGAGTTCCTGCATGTCATGCTGCTCGAGTACGTGCCGTTCATCGTTCTGCTGCTCGCGCTTTATACGATTTCGGGTGGCGTCTTTCTCAAGGGCGACATTCGCGGAACGCCGTGGACAAACACGGGCATATTGGCCGGCGGCACCGCCATCGCCAGCATCGTCGGTACGACGGGCGCATCCGTGCTTCTCATACGCCCGATCCTGCGCGCCAACCACGGTCGTAGCTACAACGTCCATGTGGTCGTGTTCTTCATCTTTTTGGTTTCGAACGTTGGCGGATCACTGACGCCGTTGGGGGATCCGCCGCTTTATCTGGGTTTCTTGAAGGGCGTGTCGTTCTTTTGGCCGACGCAATACTTGTTTTGGCCAATGCTGCTGGTTACGGGAGTTCTTCTCGCCACGTTCTTCGCAATCGACAGTGTGATCTATGGGCGGGACAATCGGCAGAAGCACGACCCAACTCCCGATACGCACCCGTCGATCACCATCAACGGCTGGCGCAACATCTTGCTGCTTGCCGTCGCGATCGGCGTCATCCTGGGCTCGGCCATGTGGAAAACCGAGGGCTACGTCGATGTGCTCGGGGTCCACGTCGATTTCCCGAACATCGCTCGTGTCGTCGCGCTTTTGGGGCTCACGGTGCTTTCCGTACGGCTGACGCCGATCGCCTACCGGCAGGGAAACAATTTCACCTGGGGTCCGATCGAGGAGGTTGCGAAGCTTTTCGCCGGTATCTTTATGACGATCGTTCCCGTGATCGCGATGCTGCGCGCCGGCGAGAACGGCGCCTTTGCGCCGCTGCTGACGCTTCTCGCGGAACCGAACGGAGAGCCCAACAATGTCATGTACTTCTGGCTGACCGGTATTTTATCGAGTTTCCTCGACAATGCGCCGACGTATCTCGTCTTCTTCAACGCCGCGGGTGGCGATCCCGTGCAACTGATGGGCCCGCTTGCGACGACTTTGGCGGCAATCTCAGCAGGCGCCGTTTTCATGGGCGCAAACACCTATATCGGCAACGCGCCAAACTTCATGGTCAAGGCGATCGCTGAGGAAGCCGGCGTGAAAATGCCGAGCTTCTTCGGCTACATGCTTTGGTCGGGACTGTTCTTGCTGCCCTGCTTCGCGCTGGTGACCTTGTTGTTCTACATCTAAGCCACGGTCTTGGCGTTCGATCGCACCGTGAGTATGTTGCACACGGCGCATCAGCAGATCCGAGAGGCCGTCAGGTGCTTGCGTATCGAAGCCAGAGTGCCCGGATGTCTTTGGCAGACGGGCTCGCCGAGTATTACCGGGAACATCCCCTTCTAACGCGCGGAGATCACCTTCGCGCCGAAGCGCAAGAGTTCTTCCGCTGCCATGATGCCGTGCACGTGCTCTACGGTTGCGACACATCGCTACCGGACGAAGCCGTCGTGAAGCTTTCCAGCATCTTCGGGACTTCGGCGGGGTTCGGCGTACTCAAGGGCTACAGCCTCTACGAGTCGATCGACATCTATCGAAAATTGAAGCTCGGCGAGGTTCTGGGCACAATGCTGGCCGCGATCGTTATCGTGCCCCGCACGATTTGGCGGTGCCTGCGGCAGCGCAAGCGCTGGCCGTGGTCGGATTTCGATGCGCACCTGCAAACGCCGCTTTGCGACCTTCGCGCAGCGTTCGGCATTCGGGTCGCGCACAGCGGCAAGGCGGCGTGATGGGTTTTGGTGTCCCCATCGACTATTCTGGGCCGCTTGTCGAGCCTCAGCGCCGGAGCGCCTGATGCAGCTTGATCAGCCAGACGCGATTTACGGATCAGGTTCAGCCTCTATAGAGTTTCCCGCTTCCCTGCGAAAAGAGTTTTGGAAGTCGCAGTTGGCCTTCCAGGTTTGTGCTACAAGCTACCTCTCGCTTATCTGTCGCCGGAATCCTGCATGATCGATCTTCTCGTCTTCGCCGCTGGCTGCATCTGTGCTGCGATTGGTGGCGAGTTGTTCGTTCACGGCTTGGTTGGTATTGCCAATCTCGGGCGGTTGCCCAAAGGCGTGGTGGCGGCCACCTTTGGAGCTTTCGCCACGTCGAGTCCGGAACTGGTCGTGGGCATCACGGCAGCGACCAATGGGGTACCCGAGATCTCGTTCGGCGACGCGATGGGCAGCAACATTGTGAACATTGCGCTTGTGCTCGCCATTCCAACATTGCTGCTCGGTCTCAATGTCACGCGTGAGGCAACGTTCCGAGATCTGCCGTTTGCTCTTGCGCTCTTTCCGATCATTGCGCTCGCCGTGACCGACGGCAGGGTCGAACGGAGCGAGGCGCTGCTATTGCTTCTGGTGTTCGTCGTGTGGCTCGTCGTCGTCGTGCTTTGGGCCCTGAGGAACCGTTCGGACGACATCGAACCCGGTATGAGCGGCTTTCTCGTTGGCGCCACGTCCATCGTCGGGCTGCTTATGTTGTTCCTGGCCGGCCAACTGATCGTCTCCGGGGCGACGGGAATGGCCGCCGCGGCCGGGCTGCCGCCCTTCGTCATCGGTGCCACGGTGGTCGCGATCGGTACGTCGGTACCCGAGCTTGCCACCGTGTTGATCTCATCGCTGCGCGGGCAGCACGATGTCGGACTGCAGACCATCCTGGGCAGCAATATCTTCAACTCTCTCTTCATCGTACCAACAGCCGCGCTGATTGCCCCCATATCGGTCGGATGGAGCACCGCAGCGCCGACGCTCGCTGTGGGATTCGCCGTCACGATTTTGATCGTTCCGCTGTTCCGGCTGCATCTGGGTCGTTGGCGGGGAGGATTACTGATCGCTACGTATGTTGCCTATGTGGTGATGACGATGAGTTCGGTCCACTGAAACTGCAGACCTACCTGCGCCGCGCGTCGCGAGCATTGTGCGCCGACGACCCGGTTGCGGGCAACGATCCGTCGCGGCTTGGCCACGTGAACTCCCACAGCGAAGGGGGTGAGAGCGTGGGCCCGTCATCTCGCGCGATTCATCCAGCACCCGCTCGCTGCGGAACTGCTGGACCAGCGCGATCGAAACGGAGAACGTCGCAAAGGCGCACAGAACGATCGCCTCTGTCGTATCACCAAGCGAAATAGACGAGCGCTGCGATCAGCAGCAGGGCGAACATCGGCTCACCCATCACCGTTTCAGTGATGGACGAAGAGGTGCGTAGGGCTTGTCATCAGAAGACGCTCCGTCGTCGTGCCCAGAAGCCACTCGCGCCAGCCACGGTGTCCATAGGCTCCAGCGACGACCATGCCGGCGCCTGCGGCGGCCGCAGTTATCGCGGTTGCGACATCCGTTTCGGCGGGCGCCGCCAACGGACTCGCCTTGTAGCCTCGCTCGCCGAGAAAGCGTACAGCCACGCCGGCCGTTTCGGCGGCCTTCGCTGGGTCGCGATCGACGCTGACCACGATGGCTTCGTTGTCGACGCGCAATCCCATCGCACAGAAGAGCTGCAAAGCGCGCATCGCCGGGATCGAACCGTCGTACGCAATGACGGTCTTGCCATTGGTAGAGGCCTGCTTTGGCGAAACGATCAACGGGCGCGGATTGTTGCGCAGTAACTCTACGATCAGACGGCTGAGGGGAGCGGGACTACCTGAAAAGTCGCTATCGACGCCAAGCAAGACAGCGTCGTGTTGTGCGCTCGCCTCGACGATGGCAGACGAGGCCGAACCAACGACCACCGTCGCTTGATCTCTTACACCGGCGGCGCGGCATTCCTCCGTGAAGGCCTGCGCGAACGCTTTCGCCTCTGTCCTCGCGCGTTCGATCAACACGGCGTCCTTGTGCTCTTTGTAGGGGCCGGCGCCTATCGGCGTCGGTTCCGGCGGGGCAATGACCTCAGGATCAATGACCGAGAGACACTCGATCGCTGCGTCATGCTTGCGGGCCAAGGCAAGCGCTAGAGTTTTCGCCTCAAGCGCCGCTGGTGTGCGGTCAAGTGCGAGGAGAAGACGTTTGATCATTGCTCCGCTCCGCCAATCAATTGAAATGTTGCATGCCAGCTGGACTCAAAGAGTTGATCGAGGTCAAGCTCGATACCTGAGGCCTGTCGTCGCTAAGGCGCCCGCCAAAGCGCCTCTTCCCATCCGCGCGAGAGACGTGATGCCGAGTGAATCAGGCCCACGTGCGAGTATGCCTGTGGGAAATTGCCCCACAACGTCCGGCTCTGCGTGTCGAAGTCCTCACTCAGCAGTCCAACGTGATTGCGACACGCGATTGCGTACTCGAAGAGTTCGCGCGCCTCAGCCTTGCGACCGGCAAGGGCCAATGCATCGCAGTACCAGAATGTGCAAACAAGGAACGCCGTTTGCGGTGTGCCGAAATCGTCTGCTTCGTCGTAGCGGCAGATGAAGCCGTCGCGCATGAGCCGCTCGGCCACGATTTCGAGCGTCTTTGCTATGCGCGGATCGCTCGCGTCAAGGATTCCGATTTCGGTCAAGAGCAGTGTCGATGCGTCGACGACGGCGCGATCGAGTGCGCCGGAAATCCATCCGTCGCGCGTCGTTGCACGTGCGAGCACCTCGGATTTCACCTTCGACGCGTTCGTTTGCCAGTTTTGAGCTTCGTCGTGAAACCCGAGACGCTCTGCAATCATCGACAGCCGGTGCGCTGCCGCCCAGCACATTGCTGCGGAGTACGTGTGGGGCAAGATCCGTCCTCGATACTCCCACGGGCCAGAGTCCGGCTGAAATGCGCGCGCCAGGGCGACATGTCCGACGGCGCGCAGTTGTTCATAGAGTGTTGCGTCACCTGCGCTAGGCAATCGACGATCCCAGAACATCTGTGCGGCCGTCAGAACGATCGAGCCATAGACGTCGTTTTGCACTTGCAATGCAGCGCCGTTGCCGAAGCGGACGGGTCCCATTCCTTGGTATCCGAGAAGCGTCGGCGCCACGCGCTCATCGAGATCCTGCCGCCCGCGGACGCCGTAGAGCGGCGCGATCGCCTTTGTTTCATTGCCGGCCAACACCGCGTCCAGAATGAAGCGAATGAAGCCTTCCATCGTTCGCGTCGCGCCCAGCCGGTTGAGCGCGCCCACGGTGAAATAGGCGTCGCGCAGCCAACAATAGCGGTAGTCCCAATTGCGCGTCGACGACGGGGCCTCGGGGATCGACGTGGTGAGCGCGGCCACAATGGCCCCCGTGTCTTCGAAATTGCACAGCTTCAGCGTAATTGCCGAACGGATCACCTCGTCTTGCCATTCGAATGGAATGGACAGGCCGCGCACCCAACGCCGCCAATAGGACTCGGTCTCCGCCAAAAAGTTCGCAGCAAGCGTCGCCAAGCTGTCTGGCACCGGTTCGTCGGCGCCAATGAAGAGATAGATCGGCCGGTCGAGTGCGAATTCAGCTTCTTCGACAAGATAGGCGAGCGGCATGTCGGTCGTCACTCTCAACGTCAAAGACGAACTCGCGTAGCGGACGTGATTGCTCCCCTGGCTCACTCTTGGGGCGCTTGCCCCGTAATCGAACGTCGGGCGCATTCGCACGCGTATGCGGGGTCTCCCGGCGACGGGTACGATCGTACGTATGAGCAGTTGCGGATGAAACGAACGGCCAAATCGTTCATGCCGCGGAGCGAAATCGATGATCCTCAGGCAAGCGCCGTTGGTATCGATCGCCGTCGTCTCGACGATCGCTGTGTTGGGAAGATAGCGTTGGCTCCAACTTGCTTCGTTGGCAACGACGACGTCATGAAATCCGCGTTCGGGTGTCTCGCCGTCGACCAACGCTGCGAACACCGGATCGCCGTCTAAGCGGGGAAAGCAGAACCAGACATGCCGTCCGGTCTTCGTGATAAGACTTGCGATCGCGCAGTTCCCGACGGCGGCAAGGGCGAGTGTGGTCATGCGTCTACAGCCTAGCGACCGACTTCAGCCAGCGGCGCACCTCTCGCGGCAAACCCGCAAACCGGACAAAGACGTCGAGCCCTTGGCCGCCGAAAGCCTTAGCAGCGCGAAAGCCGTCCTGGTCTGTGACGTCGTCGCCCACGAAGACCGGTTTGCGCCCACGGAAAGGTTCGACCTGCATCAGGAGTTCGACCGCTCGCGCTTTGGTTACCGTCCTTGGGCGAATCTCCACCGCCATCTTCCCCTGCAGAATCTCGAACTCGGATGCCGAATTCTGAGTGAGTTCCTTACAAAGATGCTTGAAGAAACCCTCAAAACGTGGCGCACGGCGATAGTGAACAACAACGCTGTGAGCCTTTCGCTCGACCGAAACGCCCTTCTTGTTCGCAGCTGCGACCGTCAACGCCTCGACCCAATCGCGCGGTACTTGGTCGTCCACTTCGTCGCGGCTTCCCGAGGGCAAGCGCACCACCGCGCCGTGTCCGCCGGCGCCCGGCAGTCGAAGTGGCGTGAGCAACGCATCGACTTCCGCCAACGGCCGGCCGCTAACGACAGCGAGCGCGCCACTAAGCGCGGCTGAGGCCGCTGCCAAGTCGCGTATTAGGTCGTGAGGTACGACAACGCTGTCCGGCGTGGGGGCAATCTCGAGCAGCGTACCGTCGAGGTCCATGAACAAGGCCCAGTCCTTCTCGGGCGCAGGTGGCGTCGCGATGGGAAAAAGACGCGGCAGGGAGAATGGATCCATCATCGCTGACGCTTCCTTGGGGCGTGAAACTCGTGATTCGTTCGTTGACTGCGTGGCGCCATCGACGCTTCAGTCCCCGCCAGCTGCAACGGAGTTGGGTGTGGCGAGCGGTGCGACTGACTGCAACGGCGGCATGTAGAGGAGCAGACAAGAAGCCACGAAGATCGAAGAATAGGTGCCGATAACGATGCCCCAGAGGATCGCTGCGGCGAAGCCAAACAAGGCGCTACCGCCGAACAGCAGCAAAGGAAGGACCGCCAACGATGTTGTGAAGCTTGTCAGGAACGTGCGGCGGAGCGTTTGATTGGTTGAGAGATTTATCAGAAAGCCCAAGTCCATCTTCTTGTGTTTCCGGCGGTTCTCTCGAATCCGATCGAAGATCACGACCGTGTCGTTGATCGAATAGCCGGCGATGAGCAGCAGAGCAGCGATCGATGTAAGGTTGAAGTCCATCTGGAAAAGGGAAAACAGACCGACCGCCATCAAAACGTCGTGGCCGGTTGCCAGCAACGCCGCGACGCCAAACTGCCACTCGAAGCGAAAGGCCACATAGGCGGCGATCACGATGACCGCAAGAACCGTGGCGATCACGCTGCTTTGAAACAACTCGCCGGACACCTTCGGACCAACGGCCTCTATCCGGTCAAACGTGAAACCGGCTCCCAAGCCGCCTTTGATGGTGTCCGCCACCACCTGCTCGTGCCCCTCAGTCTTGGCTGACGGTTGCACGCGTATGAGGACGGCGTTGTCGGCGCCAAAGCTTTGGATCGCCACTTCGCCGAAACCGAGCGTATTGACCGACTCGCGCAACTGGCCGACATTGATCGGCTTTTCGTGCCGAGCTTCGATGACGACCCCTCCGGTGAAGTCGATGCCGAGATTCAGGCCTTGCAGCCAAAGGGATGCAACGGTCGCAATGAGAAGGGCGCCGTCGATTACGAACGCGATGAATCTATGAGCAACGAAGTCGAATTTCGTGTCGTCAGGTATCAGCTTCATGTGGCCTGCCACGTCGCGCGCTCGGGCGGATGACCTTGTCATCCACGAGACGATGGGCGGCTAACTGAATGCGACGACCCTTGCTGTCAACGATGAGCATTTCTGCTAGCGGGCTGCTGTTAACATCCTCGAACCGCCCGCCGGGCGCTCGTTCAGCTTTCTGAACCGGAAGCGTCATGCGGCGTCCGTTGCGTTTGCGGATGCATGCGGTGTGCGTTAGCGAGGGACTGCTTAGAGGGAGATCCGTTGATGACGCGATGTCGCCTGTTTTCACGCTTGAGCGCGATCGCCCTTGCGGCGATTGTCGTCGCGTCTTGCGAGGAAGAGCCCGTCAACCCGTTCTACGGGACTGCGCGCCCCGAAGGCGCCATGGAGATCAAGAACGCTGGGACGGAGTCTCCATGCCCCAGATTCTACTTCTACCAGCTCATTCCCGATCGCGCGGGCGACGACAGATACTGCGCGCGAATCCTAGAGAGATGCATGGGACCGAACGGACGGCCGCGAGAAGGCTGCGTTTGAGAGCATTCCGTCGTTGTGTGTCGTTCACACGTCATGTCTCCGGGTCGTGCGAAAGCGGCGCGGCAACGCTCTCGAGCGGTAGGCGGGCAGCGGACACGCCCCAAAGGGCCTGGACGCCTGCCGCTAGTACCATCAATCCACCACCCAAAACGTACCCCCACATGATCATCGTGCGCTCCCCGGATTCGATGAGCGCGCCGAAGAGAATCGGTCCAACGATCCCCCCCAAGGCCGTGCCGAGCGCATAGAAGATCGCGATACTCATGGCACGCATTTCGAGCGGGAAAGTTTCGCCGACCGTCAAGTAAGCGGCGCTGGCCGCCGCCGATGCGAAGAAGAAGACGATCATCCAGGCGATGGTTTGGCTCTCGGCGGTCAGGAGCCCGAGATGAAAGACGTATCCGGTGACGATCAGTAGGATGCCCGCAAGCCCGTAAGTGCCGGCGATCATGCGGCGTCGCCCAATCGTGTCGAACCATCGCCCGAGAAGAAGCGGGCCGAAAAAATTGCCAGCAGCGAAGGGAAAGATGAACATGCCGACGTCTTCCGCGGGGATCGCATAGAACTTCGTGAGGATGAGCGCATACGTGAAGAAGATCGCGTTGTAGCAGAACGCCTGACTGGCCATGAGGGTGAGACCGACGAATGTTCGCCGGGGATAGACGTTGAATAGCGTCCGGACGACATCGATGACCGGTGTGCCGGATCGGCTCTTCAGCCGAATTGAGGGCAAGCCCTCGTGGGCAAGCTTGCACCTGTGCTCTCGTTCGACGTCCGCCTCGATCTCGCTCACGATGCGTTCGGCCTCCGCAAGCCTGCCGTGGGTCATTAGCCAGCGAGGGCTTTCAGGTATGAACCGGCGCAGATAAATGATCACGATGCCAATCAGTCCACCCAGAATGAAAGCGATGCGCCAGCCGACACTCGCTTCGAAGATCGCTGGGTCGAGAACGATCAAGGATCCGAGCGCACCCAAAGCGCCGCCGATCCAGAAGCTCCCGTTGATGATGAGATCCGTCGCGCCTCTGTGCCGCGCCGGGATGAGTTCCTGAATCGCCGAGTTGATTGCCGCGTACTCTCCGCCGATACCGGCACCGGTGACGAAGCGCAGGAAAGCGAACGACCAGAAGTCCCACGCAAGGCCCGACAGCACCGTCGCAATCAAGTAAACCGCCACCGTAACCGTGAACAGGCGTTTGCGCCCGAGCCGATCGGTCAGAAAACCGAACAAGATCGCCCCGCAGATCGCGCCCATGATGTAGGCGCTCGCCGTGAGGCCGATCTGCGTTTCGGTGAGGTTCAGTCCTTCCGGACGTGCAATCGCGGCGGACAAGGACCCAACAAGCGTGACCTCAAGGCCGTCGAGAATCCAGGTGACACCCAAGGCCATGACGACGAGCCAATGAAACCTGCTCCACGGGAGCCGATCGAGGCGCGCGGGAATCGTCGTCGAGAAACTGACGCCATGGGTAGTCATCTGACCTCCTCATCGGCAATGTGCTTGAGACCATTCCCGTCTCCCACACCTGGAGGCGGCCATCTATCAAAGTCATCAAGGAGTTTCGCACGAAGAAGCGATCTCGCTTGCGGCACGGGCGGACTGTTGCGGCTAACGAACGTCACTGTTCGTCGATGTTTCGCAGCGTGAACATTTGGACCCACACATCTGTCACGCAGCTTGCTGGCTGGCGGTGGAATCGATAGGGGACCTGACAAGAGTGCACAGGTTCAAATTTCTTTGGCGTACTCGCTCATTTCAAAGGCGCATGCAACGCTCGCAAAGTTGGCCAGCCCGGCGGTGGCCAAGCGCGTCGCCATCTATGGCGTTCTCGCCGTCGCCGGTTTCCTCCTGATGATGACGGTTGTATCCCCGCTCGTAGCGGGCTTGGTCGAAGAATGGGAGCAAAGCGACGCAACGATGCGCGCGCGTCTCATCAATGAGTCCGTCCGCGACCAAGTAACACGGCTGTTGCGCGATCCGGGATCGCAGGATGACGCACAATTGAATTCGCTCTTCGCGCGGCTAACGAGCGATACGCGGCTCACAGCCATGGCGGTATGCAATCGCGGCGGCACGTTTCGCGTTGCGACCGATGCGTTTCCACCGGGCCTAACGTGTGAGGGAATCGAACAGACCGCTGAAGAAGCGACCGCCTTTCTGGAGCTCGGCGGACGCGCTTTGCTCGTGTCCGCTTTTCCGCTGTCGCCCCCGGACATCGGCCACTTGGTCATTGTGCATGACCTCACTTACGTACAGTCGCGCGCCGGACAGGCCAATTTCTATGCGCTCTTAGCGCTTGGCGGGGTGATTGTTGTTGCCACAGGTGTGGCTGCACTGATCTCCCTCGTGCTGCTTCGCCGGTGGCAGGAAAGCGTACGCGGCACGATCGACGATCTTCGGGCAGGCCGTGCCGGTGTTGAAGCGCCCATCGAGTCTATGGGACGCGAACTTCGCGAAGCGCTGGAGCAATACGACCTTTCACGACGTTCGCTGGACGGCGTGCATATCGACTGGACGCCGGAAACGCTGCGCAACGTGCTGGCGAGCGAATTGCCCAACACGCAAGTCATCGCTGTATCGAACCGCGAGCCTTACATTCACAATCGCGAGGGTGATCGCGTCGTGCTGCAGATTCCAGCGAGCGGATTGGTGGCGGCACTCGAGCCGGTCATGCGCGCCTGCAACGGAACCTGGGTCGCCCATGGAAGCGGCAGCGCCGACGGCGACGTCGTCGATACGAACAACAGGATTCGCGTTCCCCCGGACGCACCCTCTTACACACTGCGGCGAGTGTGGCTCTCCGACGAAGAGCAAGACGGGTACTATTACGGGCTCGCGAATGAAGGTCTTTGGCCGCTCTGTCACATCGCCTTTGTTCGGCCGACGTTTCGGGAGGAAGATTGGCAGATCTACAAGCAGGTCAACGCGAAATTTGCCGATGCGATTGTGGCGGAAGCGCGCCAACCCGATCCGATCATTCTGGTTCAGGACTACCATTTCGCGGTTCTTCCGCGCCTGCTGCGTCAGCGGTTGCCGTCGGCGACGATCATCACATTTTGGCATATTCCTTGGCCGAATGCCGAGACGTTCAGCATCTGCCCATGGAAAGAGGAAATCGTCGAAGGTCTTTTGGGTTCGTCGATCCTTGGGTTCCACACCCACTTTCATTGCAACAACTTCATCGAAACGGTCGATCGCTTCGTGGAAAGCCGGATCGATCGGGAGTGGCGGTCCGTCGTGCACCGAGGGAATGAAACTTTGATACGGCCGTATCCGATTTCCATCGAATGGCCGAGCGCCGTGACCGAACACGGCCGCGCAGATCGCGCGTCCGTGCGGCGGCGTCTGCGCCTTGCCGACGGCGTCAAGCTTGGAGTCGGCATCGAACGGTTCGATTATACAAAGGGCATTCTTGATCGCGTAAGGGCGATTGAGAGCCTGTTCGAGCGCTTCCCGCAATGGCGAGGAAAGCTCACATTTGTGCAGGCTGCGGCGCCAACACGCTCGAAACTCGGTACCTACCAGAACCTCCAAAGCGAGGCGATCGCATTGGTCGACGTCATCAACGAGCGCTACGGAAACCAACAATGGACGCCGATCGTGCTTGCGGTGAGGCATCACGGTCCCGACGAGGTAGCTGAACTCTATCGCGCAGCCGACTTCTGCGTCGTCAGCAGCCTTCACGATGGGATGAATCTCGTCGCAAAGGAATTCGTCGCTGCGCGAGATGACGAAGCGGGCGCGCTGATCCTATCGACATTCGCCGGAGCTTCGCGCGAGCTGAACGAGGCGCTCATCGTGAACCCTTATCACACACACGAAATGACGGAAGCAATCCATCGCGCGTTGACGATGCCTTTGTCCGAGCAACAGGCACGCATGCGGCAAATGCGTGCGCACGTTCGCTCACGCAACGTCTATCGTTGGGCCGGCCAAATGCTGATCGACGCCGCGCAATTAAGGCGCCGGCGAGAAATCCAGGCAATTGCCTCCAAGAACTTGGCCCGCCGCGTGGAAGGCGGCGGAACGGTCGTTGCGGTCGAGTCTGACAAGCTGCGTCGACAGGGACGAAGTTAACTTGCACACGGCCGCAGCAGCTTATGGGCTGTTCTGTACTTGCGGTGATCGTCTTCCTACAATCGGGTTAGCGAGACTATGGGTAATGAGGCGATCTCCCGTTGGCACACGGCCCCGTTCTCTCGATCGCTGCACGCGGCGCAGCCCGGAGGCAGAGCGGTGAGCGTAGGCCAAGGATCAGCAAGTTTGCTCTGGCTGAAGTCGTTCGGCCGGATGGAACTGCGCTTGCCTCTGATTGCGGCTGCGTTCATTTCCTTGGCGGCGATCGCGACGGCTCAGTTCGCGATCTACTGGCAGTGGCGCGATCTCGCTCAGCGGACGGCATTGCTGGGCGCGGTATATCTCGACAATCTCTCGGCAAACGTTGCGCCGAAGGTGGCTAGACACGACATCGACGGAGCAGCGCTCGCCCTGCGCAGAACGCTGAACTACTACGATGGCCTTCGCGACGAGAGTTTGTTCCTTCTTGACCGCACGGGGAACTTGCTTGCGCAGGCGCAACGTGGTGGGGCGCCGGCAGCGTCAACCGTGCCACCCGGCATTCGCTCCACTCCCTTCGGGACGCTTGATGTGCCGTCCGCCGAAATTGCTTGGGTTTGGCGTCCGCTCATCTATGAGGGCGAGACCATCGGAACATTGATCGCCGCACTCGATGTTGCGCCCCTGTACGAGAGGCGCCGCACTCTGTCCGGCTATGTGATGCTTGCCGGACTCGCCGTGAGTATTGTGACGGCGGTGGCGGGCGTCTGGATGATTCGTCGGCATCTGCGTCCGGTCTTGGCCGTAACGACGCGGCTTGAAGAAGTCGCGGCGGGACAACTTACCGACATGGCCGAGACGAATCGCGAAAGCGAGACGTTCGCAACTCTGCGCAAGGCGTTCAACCAGATGGTCACGGCCATGCGTGAGCGCGAGTCGATGGCCCAGCGTCTCGCCGAACAGAGCCGGGCCGCAATTCTCGGAAGACTTGCGGCGACGATCGTGCATGAGGTGAAGAATCCGCTCGGCGGCATGCAGACAGCGATCGAGACGCTGAAGAAGTATGGCGACGACCGTGCCGTTCGCGAAGAGGCCGTCGGTCTTATCGAGAGGGGGCTTGAGACGGTCGAGCATGTCATCGACGCCACCTTGGACTCCTATAAGCTGCCGGACAAAAGAAGGCCGTTGACTGCACGAGACATCGAAGACGTCAACACATTGATAGAGGCCGAGGCGCGGCAGCGCGGGATCAGTTTCGCGAGCGACGTCGACATCCCGGAGAAGACCCCGTTGCCGGCGGTCGAAACGCGGCAGGTGTTGCTGAACCTGTTGCTCAACGCTTGCCGTGCCACGGCGCGGCACGGCGCGGTGTCGCTCCGCGCAACCGTGATGGAAAACGACGTTCGCTTCGAGATTTCCGACAACGGACCGGGCCTCGATCCTAGCACGGCGCGCGCGCTGGAGACGGGCGAGGGATCCGAAACCGGTGGCCTTGGTTTACCTATCGTCCGCAAGCTCGTCGATCGGCTGAACGGGAGCATCTCGATCCAGGCTGTCGAACCGCATGGCACACGCTTGATCGTAACATTGCCGCTTGTTCCGGAGGATGTTGCGGCATGACCGAATCCAGAGGACATTTGCTTCTGATTGAAGACGATCCGGTAATGGGTGGATCTCTCGTGCAGCGGCTGAAGCTCGAAGGCTTCGACGTTCGCTGGGAACGAACGGCTTCCGACGGTCTCGTCGCGCTTCGCAGTTCGAAACCGGACGCTGTCGTGTCCGACATTCGCCTGCCGGATCGCTCCGGTGAAGACCTTTATATGGACGCGCTAAGTCTGCTGGGGCGCACGCCAATCGTGTTCGTGACGGCCTTCGCCGATTTGCAGCAAGCCGTGCGTCTCGTGCAATCGGGCGCCGATGACTATCTGCAAAAGCCGTTTTCGGCCGACAAGCTTGTCGCCCGTTTATGCCACTTGATCGCGCGCGCGCGTAAGCAGCCGGTTGGCGAGGCGTCGGGCGATCCGTTTGCGCTGTCGCAGACGATGGCCGACTTGTCCGTGACGCTGCGGCGCGTTGCTGACATCGACGCCCCCGTTCTGATCGTCGGCGAAACCGGCGTCGGCAAGGAGATCGCTGTGCGCTATGTCTACGACCAGTCGAAGCGCAGAGGCGCGCCGTTCGTTGCCGTGAACTGCGCGGCGATACCGCGCGAGGCGGTCGAAAGCGCCATGTTCGGGCACGAGAAAGGTGCAGTGCCAGGCGCGGGTACACACCACATCGGTTACTTGGAAGAGACAGCGGACGGGGTTCTCTTTCTCGATGAGATAGCCGACCTGCACCCACAGCTCCAAGCGGCGCTGTTGCGCGCGCTCCAAGAAAGACGTTTTCGCCGCGTCGGTGCCGCGGCGGACCTTGAGTTCCGCGGACGCGTCATCGCCACGACGAACACCAATTTGAGGGAGCGGGTTGCGACCGGGCGTTTTCGCGACGATCTCTATTATCGCCTGGCCGTCGTGGAGATCGCGATCCCCCCGCTTCGCGACAGGGTGGCGGAGATCACTACCCTTGCAGAGCACTTTCTCAAGGATACATGCGCGCGGTTCGGGCGCGGAGCCCTGGAGTTTTCGACAGATGCTCGCGAGGCGATGTTGCGTCACGAATGGCCGGGCAATGTTCGTGAACTGCGAAACCGAATAGAGCGGGCCGTCGCGTTGGGCGAAGGTGAAGTCATTACCGAGCTCAACCTCTTTCCCGATCACGTCTTGTTGGAGGGGCGTCGCGACAGCCCTCTCGCCGAAGCACGCGCCGTCGCGGAGCGCAAGGAGATCGAAATCGCGCTCGCGCAGTGCGGCGGCCGCATCGGCGATGCCGCCAAGGCGCTTGGCATCTCGCGAACGACGCTTTGGAAGCGCATGAAGGCCCTGGGGTTGTCCGGCGATGATGGCGATGGTGAATGAAGGCTCTGCGATTTTCGCGATGCGCTGGCGGGAACCCGATGGCGCTCGCGCAAGATAAGCGGCTGCATCAGATAGTGACTGACGATCGAAAGCTGCCGGCGTTAGAGATCCGAGTGCGCTCGCTCGCGAACATACTCTTCCTGCGCCTTTTGCAGCGCGTACGAGAGTTCGAGCTTCTCGCGCGTCGAACCCCGCGGTGGAACAATCGCCCAGTCCGCTAGCGGGCGATTTTGACGGTATCTTTAACGGCCGTGATCGGGTTTACGTCGCTGACTTCGCGATCGCGAACCAGGCGGAGTACGGCGATACGTCTTGCCTCGTTGATGATTTGTCCCAGACGCTCCTTGACCATCGAGGCCCGTGCGGGCCGTGGGCCGCCCTTCGGCGATAGGCGCAAGCAGAAATAGTGACGATCGCACTGACAGTCACGATCGTTCGGTACAGCACTCTGCCTGTTTCGGTGGACAAGGCTCGGAGCCATAAGAGCAGAAGACGCAACAGTCGCCTGGTTTCGGCTTGAGCCTCGCGCTGCAACCGGCGCAATCGTAGAAGTAGAGGCATGCGTCTTCCGGCATTTCCTCGGCCGCCACGTGTCCGCAATGCGGGCAGGTGATGCTGGCGATGGTCATGGCCTTGCGGCGAGCTTGCTTGCCTCCACCGCAAACGCCGCGGCATCGAGCTCGCGTCCGGGCGGTGTGTCTTGCAATTGCGCTTGCCACATCGTCGGCGCGGGCGGCTTTGCCGGATCGTCCCATGTCACGCCCGGCGCAAAAGCCATCCAAACATCCCAGGCGAACATCACATCCAGCACCGGCGCGTAGGAAAAGCCCGTGTGCGCGTCGCCGTCCCAATAGTGGATGACATCGGGACCATGCATCACCTCCATCGCGGCCGGCACGTCGGCCGCCGTCGCCATCAACGCCGGCACATGCACGACCAGCGTCTTGAACCGTGCGTCGCCTTGAATCTTGGACACGAGCTCGCGATTGATGTTGTCCATGCCCATCAAACACGTTCCGCATGACGGCCCGACGATGAAGAGCAGGCGCACCTTGTCCTTGTTGGCGTTGAAGTCGCCGCGCAAGCGTTCAACCGAGCTGCCGAGCTCGATCGCTCCGGCTTGCGCCGCCGCTTCGAGCCCGTGATTGCGCCAGGCAAAGAAAGCGATGGCCGCCGCCACCACGACGACCGCAAGCGCCACACCAATCCAACGAAGCCACGTCATAGCGTTCCTCTTTGAGGCATGAGGCTCAGCGCGATCGTGTCGGCCACATAGGGCGCGACCAGCGCGAAGAGCCAAAGCGCTGCGGCAAGCCACAGCAATCCGATGAGCCACGGCGACGGGCCCGACGCGCATGTCCCCGCGGCGCAGGCGGCGCGCCATCGATGGGTGCGCCACAGCGACCACGCCAAGAGTGCGCCGGACGCGACGATCAAATACGGCCGGTAGGGCTCAAAGCGCGCAATCCAAATCGCGCCCGGCACACCGAAGATGAGCACCGCCCACGGGCCCGTGCAGCAAAACGCGACAAACGCCGCGAGAAGACTCCCGCCCGATGCCGTGCCAGCGCCCGCGCCGATGGCGCGACGCTCAGCCGTTCCGTCGCTCACGTTCTCGTCAGCCACTGCCCCGCCTCTGCCGATGCGCTATTATGCAATCCGTAGCAAGTACGGGTTCAAGGGGCTTCACAGAGATGACGACAATTGGAACCGCGGCCAAACGCGCGGGCTGCAAGGTCGAAACTGTCAGGTACTACGAGCGGATCGGTCTTTTGAAGGCGCCCCCCAAATCTGCGTCGGGACGCCGAAGCTATGGCGAGGGCGACATCGAGCGCCTGCGCTTCATCAGACGCTGCCGCGACCTCGGGTTCGCGCTGAAGGATGTTGAGGCGCTTGTCGCCCTCTCGCATGCAGGCGAGGGCAGCTGCAATCAGGCGAAGCGCTTAGCCGAAACGCAAATCGACACGGTCCGAAAAAAGGTCGCCGACCTCAAACGCGTCGAAGTTTGGTTGCAGGCGACGATCGACGAATGCAACGCGTCGCGGGCCACTGCCTGTCCGCTGATCGAAAAGCTAAGCGTCTCATCGCCAGGAAACAGCGCCGAAAGCACTCTTGCCCAATGACCGATCGTATCACGGCGAACCTGCCGAGCAACGATCTCGACAAGACCGCGGCCTTCTATCAGGCGTTGGGCTTTGCGCTGCACTTCAAGGACGACGGCTGGATGATCATGAGCCGCGGCCCGCTGGAGATCGAGTTCTTTCCGCACACGCACAATCCGCGCGAAAGCTGTTTCAGCGCCTGCATCCGCGTCGACGATCTCGATGCGCTCTACGCGGATTTTCAGATGGCGAAGATCGCCGACGATTGCTGGCAAATGCCGCGCCTCTCGCCGCCGGAGATGCAGCCGTTCGGCCTGCGCATGTTTCACCTGATCGATCCGGATCGCAGCCTGCTTCGCTGCATCGACAACAGTACGACCAAGCCCCGAGCGGTCTAGGGTAGGCAAAAGAGCATGACGCTGACATCCCGGATCACCCCGAGCCTCCTCGCGCGCGACTTGGGCGAGACACTCGCTTTCTATCAAATCCTCGGCTTTCGCGTGACCGGCGGAGGCGTCGACGGCGGTTGGCTCGAGCTCACGTTGGGTGAAGCGTCTCTTCAGTTCTATTCGGATCCCCCGGTGTCGACCCCGACATCACCTGCCATGAGGGACGTGTCAAGTCCGAGTGGGGCCCTGAAGTGATGGACTACGGCATGCGCGAGTTCGCGATCCGCGATCCAAACGGCTATTACCTTGCGCCGAACCGGCCGTGACGCGTCAAAGCAAGAGCTCGTAGTACACCAGCGGTGTCTTGCGGTACGTCGTGTGCCCGCACTCGCGGTAGCCGCATTTGGCGTAGAATGGTCCCGCGCCCGATCGTCCATCGTAGGCATCGAGGCGGATGGCATCGGCAGGCCGTGCTTTCGCGGCGGCCGCTGCCTTCGCCATCAATTTCCTTCCGATGCCGGTCCGTTGATGCTCGGGGATCACAGCCATGCCGTGCAAGTAGAGAGCACGCCCGACGGGAGTGAAGTAGCTGAGATCGATCGCCCCAGGTTTTTTCGCCGCCAGCCGGAGTGTGCCTACGATGCGGCCCTTGTCGCGCATGACAAGGACCTGCGAGCTTCCGAGGTCGCGTGCTACGCTTTTTTCTGTGACGGTCGTCGTCCACGCGTCTTTGCCGAACTGCTTTCTGAAATCGGCATTGACGGCCGTATGCAACGCGACGAGCGCAGCCAGATCATCACCAGTCGCGAAATCAACCTTCAAGCTCTCGTGCCCTTCGCCGCATGCGTGGAAACTGCTTCGCGAGGAGAGGTTCAAAGGCCGCTGCGGCGGCGAGTCCAGTCGCGGGATCGTCGGAATCCTCGACCGACCATATCGCCGACAGCGCCGCCTGCGCATAGGCCCACGCAATCACCCGTTCGCGCGGGACATTCGCGCAGGTGGCATAGGCGGTGACTCGCGTCTCGATGATGCCCGGTTGCGCGAACCAGCGTGGATCGCCCAGCGGATTGCGCAAGGCGGCGCCGGCTTCGTAGGCAGGTTCGCCGATGACGCCTTTCGGATCGATGACGAGCCACCCGCGACGCGCGTCCAGAATGACGTTGTCATGATGAAGATCGCCGTGAAGCAGCCGGCGTTCGCGTTGGCTCTGGCACAGTGTTTGAAACAACGCGTGCGCACGCCCGACCAACGCCGATGGCAGGCTGGTGTCGGCGCTTGCCGCGTACCGATCGAAACCATGGCCCCAATCTTCGACAGACGGAAACCCTGTGGCTGGTGTCGGCGACGCAGGGATGGCCGACATGATCCGGCACAAGATTTCAGTCGCTTCTTGATCGCGTCCATTCAGCACGAGTTGCGTGAGATGTGTCCCAGGCATCGCCTGTTCGAGCAGTGCGGTCCCGTTGTCGCCGGTAGCAAGCACCCGTACGCAACACCGTTCGCCGAAGTGCGTCAACGCGGCGACGCCAATCCTTTCGTCGCTTCGCCAGCGCGGAACCTTCACAACAACGGGCTCGCCATTTCGGGTGCCAAACCCGATGAGGCTCGACGATGTCTCGATTATCTCGGCGTCGAGCTCCACGCACCATCGTCGCGCATGATCAGCAAGAACGAGGGTAGGCCATTGATCCTGGCCATGCGGGGTTGGGCCGTCGTGCAGTTTCTCGGTCATCGGGCGGAAGCTAGCGCACCGCGCAGAGTACGTTCCGACAATCGTGGTAAGCTATTGATGCACCATGCAGTGAACAGAGCAAGAATTGTCGGAATAGCCGCTGATTTCTCATATTGCTCGGACCTTAGGAATCTGCCGCTCTATCCTGCTGAGCTACGGGGTCAGAAGTGGCATACTTCGCCCATGGCGGGCGGACGATCAAGGCGGCACGAATGCTGAGACAGTTGGCGAGCGTTTTCGTCGTTTTTTGGGCGCTTGGCGCCGCGCAAGCGCGCGACTGCGACGTCACGATCGCCGAGCAGGCGACAGTCGCATCGGTAGCTAGTAGCAGCCTCACGCTGACCGACGGCCGCCGCGTACAGCTCGCCGGAATCCAAATGCCGCGCCCCGACGCGCTAATGGCGGAGGAGGCGAGGGCGAACCTCGCCAAGTTGATCGAAGGCAAAACCGTCAATTTGGGCTACGCTGACCGCGGCACCGACAGGCACGGCGATCTGCTCGGCTACGTGTTCATCGCTGATGCGTGGCTGCAAGCGCGCTTGGTTGCGGACGGCTTCGCGCGCGCCTATTCGCGGAGCGACACGCGCCGCTGCGCCACCGCGCTCTTGAAGCGCGAAGCCGAAGCACGCGCCGCGAAACGCGGCATCTGGGCGAACGCCTTTTATCGCATCCGCAAAGCCGACGAACTCGGGCCCGACATCGGCACGTTCCAAATCGTCGAAGGCAAAATCGTTTTGGTGAAAGTGGGTCGCGAGCGGGCGTACGTGAACTTCGGCCCCGACTACCGCACGGACTTCACGGTGACGATCTCGGCGCGCGACCTAAAGCGCCTCGCGAAAGAGGGCATCGACCCCGCCAAGTGGAACGGCAAAATCGTCCGTGTGCGCGGCTGGCTCACGTTGCTCAACGGCCCGGAGATCGAGCTCACGCACGCCGAACAAATCGAAGTGCTGGATTAGGCCGCGATCAGCCCGGCCTCGACCGGATCGCCGACCTGTTCGATCAGCGCGCGCTTCAGCTTGCCGAGCGCGTTCGCCTCGATCTGCCGCACGCGCTCCTTCGAGATGCCGAGCCGCTCGCCCAGCGACTCCAGCGTCACCGAATCCTCCTGCATCTGCCGCTCGCGGATGATCACCTGCTCGCGCGGGGTCAGCGTGTCGAGCGCGAGGTTGATCCACTTCGCCCGTGTCACGGTATCGCGCGAGAGCATCACGTTTTCGTCCGGCCGCGGCGCCTCGTCGGCGAGCAGATCCTGCCACTCGCCTTCGCCGGGCTCACCGGGCGCCGCGTTCAGCGAACGGTCGCCGCCGGTCAGGCGTGCGTCCATGTCTTCGACGTCGCCCACTGACACGCGCAGCGCCTTCGCGATCTTGAGCGCGTTCTCCCGCGACAGATCCTTCGACGGATTGCCCGCGATCTTGGCCTTCAGCCGGCGCAGGTTGAAGAACAGCGACTTCTGCGTCGCCGTCGACGTCAACCGTACGATCGACCAATTGCGCAGCACATAGTCCTGGATTGCCGCCCGGATCCACCACGTGGCGTAGGTCGCAAACCGCACCTCGCGCTCCGGCTCGAAGCGTTGCGCCGCCTGCATCAGGCCTACGACGCCTTCCTGGATGAGGTCGCCCATCGGCAGGCCGTAATTCTTGAACCGCGCCGCCACCGCGACGACCAGCCGGAAATAGGCCGTCGTCAGTTCGTGCAGTGCTTTCTGGTCACCCTTGTCGCGCCAGGCCCGCGCGAGCTTTTGTTCGTGATCGGCCTCAAGCAAATCCGTGGTCATCGACTTCTTGATGAACCGGCGGTTGGCTTTGACGGCGAAGGAGGTGTCGAACATGCCCATGGTGCGCTCCAATTCCTACTTGCCTAGTTGGGTATCCCTCTTACGGTGTTCAACCCTCTTTAGATCAATTCTAAATAACAGCGGCGCGATGGAAAAAGGGCTCGGCAGGTTCCCCCGCCGAGCCCCGTCTATTCCCCATAATTTCTAAGGGCTTAAGCCGCGCGCTGCAGCGCCACTTCCAGCCGCTTCACAGCCGCGTCTTCGTCGATCCGCTCGACCGCCGCAACCTCGCGCGCCATACGGCCCAGCGCCGCTTCGTACAGCTGACGCTCGGAGTAGGACTGCTCCGGCTGCCCGCTGGCGCGGTGCAGGTCGCGCACCACCTCGGCGATCGAGATCAGATCGCCCGAGTTGATCTTTGCCTCGTATTCCTGCGCCCGGCGGCTCCACATGGTCCGCTTGATGCGCGCGCGGCCCTTCAGCGTCTGCAGGGCGTTCGCCACCACATCCGGCGAGGACAGTCGGCGCATACCGATCAGCGACGCCTTCGCGACCGGCACCCGCAAGGTCATCTTGTCCTTGTCGAAGTTGATCACGAAGAGCTCAAGCTTCATGCCCGCCACTTCCTGCTCGACCACCTGGATAATTCGGCCCACGCCGTGCGCGGGGTAGACGACCCAGTCGTTCGTGCGGAAATCCGGCTTTTTTGGCTTCGGCGGCACAACCTTCGCGGCCACAGGGGCCACGACCGGCTTGCCATGGCTGGCAACCAGCTTCGGCTCGACCTTGACCGGGGCAACCGTCGGCTTCGGCGCGACCTTGAGCTCGACCTTCGGCACCGCCTTCAGCTCGGGCTTTTTCAGCTCGACCTTGGGCGCAACCTTGGCCTCAACCTTATGGGCAGGCTTCACCGCAGCCTTGACAGGGCCCTTCAGGGCCACTTTCACGACTTTTGCGGGGGCGGCCTTCTTCGTCATCTTCGTGGTCATCGCAGCTTTGTCTTTCCCGTTCAGCTTGGCCTTTGCCGCGGTTTTGTGAACGCGCAGCCGGTCAGCATCGCTTGGCCTTCCCACGCGATGCTGCTTCGGAAACTCCGTTGTTTTGAAAACGGCCCGGTGCGAATTCTTCGCACCCCGTTCGCGGAGGCTGGTTTGCGTCCCCACGTTCTTTTCGACCGCCAGTTTTTCTAAGGTCAGTTCCGAGTTGCCAGAATGTAACACGGGAACTGGGAAAAATAAAGGCAGGGTGGGGCTTTAACTATTGTTTCACCACTGTAGCAAACGCCACAATTCGGCTGGATTCAGCCAAAACCACAGTTACCGGCGCAGCATCCGTAAATGGAGGAAGTTGTCGCACGCAACCGTGAAATGGGGAAAACCGGTTAACTGCCTTGGCCGGGCTTTGGGCTGAAGAACTTTTCGAACTTGTCCGGTACGCCTTCAAATTCCTTAGAGTCCGCTGGGGGCTCGCCCTTGGCCGTAATGTTCGGCCATTTGCCGGCGAACTCCTTGTTCAGGCTTAACCACTTTTCGATTCCGGGTTCGGTGTCCGGCTTGATCGCGTCAACGGGACACTCCGGCTCGCACACCCCACAGTCGATGCATTCGTCGGGGTGGATGACCAGCATGTTCTCCCCCTCATAGAAACAATCGACGGGGCAGACCTCCACACAGTCCATCAGCTTACATTTGATGCAGCTCTCGTTGACGATGTAGGTCATGGGTGTGGCGCGGGCTCGCTGGTTTCGCGGCCGAGACGCCTATCATTTCGCACCTGCGGCAACAACCCTTTTGCAAGTGCCAAAAAAGGGCGGCTTTCGCCGCCCCTCAAGTGATCGACTTCCATGTCGAAGCTTCTATTTCGGTTTCGGAACGTAGAGCTTGCACCAGCCCTCGGGTTTGATCGTTCCCGACACGCTCTTGCAAGCATCCGGCGCTTGCCACAGCGCGCAGCCGTCGCAGCGCTGACCGTCCTTCGGCGTGTCCTGATACTTGGCAGCCGATTGCGACATCTTCGCTCCCGCCATCGCTTGCGGCGCGTTGACGACCGCGGCGATGACCGGCGCCGCAGCGGCGACGGCCGCCACGCGTTGCAACACAGTACGGCGTGAGACGTTTTCGTAAGGCTCGACCTTCTTCATGGTGAGGCTCCATCGGTTCAAATTCACGGACAACAGGGTGAACGCTCTAACACTTTCGAGCGTTGCGTTAGATCAAACGCGACAATCTGTTTCCATCGCTCACCGGTTGTCGTGCAGCCGGGTGCGCTTGCCTAATTCGGCAGTTCTGAAATTGATCCTGGTCAAGAAATTGGGCGACTTGGACCGCATTTTCGCCCGGCGATAGCCAATCCTGCGGCGTGTGCGCGCGTGAGGTGCTTGTCGATCCGCTGGCCTTCGGACAATCCTGCGGGCGCTGCGTCGCCTTCCTCCGCCGATCCCGAAGTCCTCCGATGGAAATCGCACATGGGTAAAGCGCTTGTTCGCTGGCTCTGGTCGCCTGCACTTCTCGCCGCGACTGCGGCCGTCGTATCGGTCGCGTTGGTGAGTTGGGCTTTGGTGACCAGAGCGACCCCGGTCGCTCCCGAAGAAATCGCATCGCGCGCCGATGCTGAAAATCCAGCGGACAAAAACCTGCCCCGGTGGCACGCCACGCATGCGGCGTTTTACACCGCCAATGCGACGCCGATCGCATTCGCATCCACGGAACGCGCCCACCCCGTGATGTTGACCACCGAATGGTCGCCGCACTCGCCTCACGGGGCCATAGAACTTGCCAAGAAGAAGCGAGTGAAGAGCACGACACAAACACAAAAGCGCGCGCGCGTGGCGGCTGCCGATCAACCGGCAAAGCCCGAAGCCGCGAAGACGGAAGAGAAATCCCAAAAGGAAGAGAAGGAAGAGAAAGAGCACAAAGTGGACACCGGCCCGGCGACTTACGTCGGTTCGGCGAAGTGCATGAGCTGCCACGTCAGCCAAGGCGAAACTTTTGCCAAAACCACGATGGGCCGGATTTTCCTGAAAAATCCTCGCTCGCAGCACGAAAAGCTCGGCTGCGAAGCCTGTCACGGCCCCGGTTCCATCCACGTGGCGAAGGGCGGGGCGGAAGACGACGGCGGCGAGAGCATCTTCACGTTCGACGCGGACTCGCCGCGCTCGATCCCTGAGCGCAACGAACGGTGCTTGACCTGCCACGAAAGCGGCATGCGCACGCATTGGAAAGGCAGCGCCCACGAAACGCGCAATCTCGCCTGCACGAGTTGTCACCAGATCATGGACAAGGCCTCGCCGCGCAATCAGCTGATCAAGGCGACGGAGGTTGAAACCTGCACGCAGTGCCACAAGGATCGCAAAGCGCAACTCTGGCGCTCCTCGCACATGCCGGTGCGCGAAGGGAAGCTCACGTGCACGAGCTGCCACAATCCGCACGGCACGCCGAACGAGAAGCTGTTGAAAGAAGCGACGGTCAACGAGACGTGCTACACCTGCCACGCCGACAAGCGCGGGCCCTTCTTGTTCGAGCACGCGCCGGCGCGTGACAATTGCTTGAGCTGCCACGAGCCACACGGCTCGATCCACGAAAAGCTTCTGACCGTTTCACGGCCGAGGCTGTGCCAGCAGTGTCACTCCGAAGAGGATCACCCGAGCGAGCCGCATGGCCCGCGGGAGATTTTCGCGTTCAATCGCGGCTGCGCGAATTGTCACGGCGGAATGCAGCACGGTTCGAATTCCCCTTCGGGTGCGCAGCTCCACCGCTGATGCAACTGCTGGTCTTCGACGGCGCTTGACCGCAGTCAAGATTCGTCGTCCATCACGTCCCCAAATTACCCGCAACACCTCTGAGTTTGTTGTGGGCGCTCGCAAAGCTTTGTTAAGAAGACAAGCACAGCGTGGGGGGCTGAGGATTCGCTAGCGGGCGAGGATGGCATGACGATTCCGGCTGTACGTGCGCTGATCGTGAGCGCGCTGTTGACTGCTTCAACCGCATTCGCCGCCGAGACGCCGCCGCCCACCACTGAAACGAAACCGGACGCCGCGAAGAGCGAAGCAGCACCCGCTGAGCCCGCCGCCCCGGCAAAGACGGAAGAGCCCGCCGCCGAAGAGACCCCGGCCGTCGAGGTGCACGGCCAATTCGGCTTCGGCCTTCGCCTGTTTCTCGACCAGCCGACCCCGCGCGAACGCTGGAAATTCGAGCAGTACGGCGAAGTGCCGTCCGGCTTCTTTCTCCAAGACGCGTTCATCGAAGCGGTCACGGACGACGGCTATGTGGCGAGCCTGTGGGCGACCCACCCCGGGCTGAACAATCAAAACTTCCTGTTCCAGGTGGCCGACCCAGGGAACCTTTACCTATCGCTTGAGTGGGATCAAACCCCGCATCTCGCCTCCACCAAGGCGCGAACGCTCTACGACATCTCCAATCCTGGCGCGATCACGATCCCCGACCCGGTACAGCAAGCGCTTCAATCCGGAAACGACGACGACCGAAAGGCGACGATCGCGGCCAACCTACGTCCGGTGACGGTCAACGTCGACCGCGACACGGCCAAGATCGGCTTCCGCTACACGCCCGCGCCCGAGTGGAACATCAAGGTCGACTATTCGAATGAAGAGCGCAGCGGACGGCAGATCTTCGGCGCGCCGATCAACGAGTTCAACGCGATCGAGACGTTGGCGCCGATCTTCTACACGACGCAGAATTTCTCCGCGAATGTGGAATATGTCGGCAAGTGGGCTGACGACAAGAAGTTCAGCTTGGCCGCCGGTTACGCAGGCTCGATCTTCGAGAACAAATACCTGTCCTTCACGTGGGACAATCCCTTCCGGTTCGATCCCCCGGGCAGCAACAGCGCCAATCAGGGTCGCAACTCCCTGGCGCCCGACAACCAGGCGCATCGCTTGACGTTCACCGGCGCAATCGACCTGCCGTTCGACTCGCGCTACGTCGGCACGTTCTCGCACAACAAGATGACGCAGAACTCGCCGTTCATTCCCTTCACGATCAACACAGGGTTGGGTAACTGTGACGCCGGGTTCAATTTCTCGGACATAAGGTGTTTGCCGGCGCGCAGCCTGAACGGCGAAATCGTCGAGACGTTGTTCAACAACGTGCTGACCACGCGCTTCGACGAGGACTTCACCAGCACGCTGCGCTTCCGCCACCTCTCGATGGACAACAAAACCCCACGCCTCGTGTTCGAGGAGTGGATCCAGTGGGACGGCGAGAAAAAAGACGACCCGCGCGGCAACACGACGCCCGGCTACGACAAGACGAACGCCAGCATCGACCTGAATTGGACGTTCATGAAGGGCTGGAAACTCGGCGGCTCGCTGGGCTGGGAGCACTTCGACCGCGTGCACGCCGACGTCAAAGAGACGGACGAGTATTCGCAAAAGGTCTTCGTCAACATCAAGCCTGAAGACCTGGAGTGGTTGACGGTTCGCGCCAGCTACCTCCACGCCGAGCGCAACTTCGACAAATACGACGCGGAGGGCAACGTCGGCGTGATCGGACATCCGCCCGATGGCGACGAATACCCGGCGAGTTCCGACATGCGGAAATACGACGTGGCCAAACGCAGCCGTAACAAGGCCGAAGTGTTCGCCGATCTCGCCTTCGAGAGCGGGTGGGTCATCACGCCGACCGCAAGCTGGCGGCAGGACGAATTCAGCGACGGCAACGTCGGCGGCGGTGAGCTCGGTCTGAAGCGGCAGGACTATTGGAGCGCCGGCGTCGAGCAAAGCTACCCGGTCACCGACGAAATCACGCTGTCCTTCGCCTATATGCGCGAAAACTTCGACCGGCGGATGGTCGCCGGCGAAGAGAGCGGCGACAGCCACGCCTTCGGCAGCCGCATCACTGACGTCGTCGACACGTTGGAATCGTTGGTGACGATTGCACTCGCCGACAAGCTGTTCCCCGGCGACCTCAACGTCGACATCGGCTTCGTCTACGGCCGTACGAACAACAAGACCACGACCTATGCGGTCGACGGTGGCAACGATCCGGACGATCAGTTCCCCAACGTGACGAACGACTTCCAGCGCTTCGACACGACGCTGAAATACAATGTCGATCCGGACCTGGTGACCTCGATCGGTTGGGAAGGCGAAGCGACGCTCAAGCTACGCTATGCCTACGAACGCAACCGCATGACGAACTGGCAAACCGACATCATGACGCCCTACATGGTCGACGTGGACGACGACGCCGAAGACTCGCTGTTCCTGGCCGGGATCGACCCGAACTACGAGGCAAGCCTCGTCACGCTCGAACTTGGCCTAACCTGGTAGAGGCCTACTCGTCGTCGCCGAGCCACGCGTCCGTCGCGCGCCGCTGCTTCTTCGTCGGGCGCCCTGATCCGCGCTCGCGCTTCGCGGGCGCGGGCGGTTCCGCCGCACGCACTTCCGGCGGTGGCGTGAGGTCTTCATAGAGCGTCTGCGCTTCGCTCGCGGGGCCGCGGCGTTCGCCGCCGTTCACGACCTTGATCACGCGCACCCGCGGGCCGGCGGGGAAGGTCAGCACATCGCCCACCTTCACGATCGTGCTCGCCTTCTCGCAGCGCGCGCCGTTGATGCGCACGCGCCCGCTGGAGACGACAGTCGCGGCCAGCGTCCGGCTCTTGAAGAAGCGCGCGAACCAGAGAAATTTGTCGATCCGCTGCAAGCGTTACTTCCGCAGCTTGAGCGCCGCCAGCACCGCGAACGGCGAATCCGGATCGATCGGCTTTTCCTTCGGCGGTGGCTTGCGCTCCCGTTGCGGGCGCTCGTCGTCGCGCCGCGGCTTGCGATGTTCCTTGTGCCGCTGACGCTCCTGCCGCGGCTCTTGCGGCGGTGCTTCCGCAGGTCCGGCCGGCGCGCCATAGGGCACGGCAACGGCAACCGCGCGCTTCTGCTGCTGTTCGGGCCGCTTGCGCTGCGGCTTCTGCGGCCGTTCGTGGCGGCGCAAACGCTGCGACCATTGCGTCGTCTCTTCGCCCGCTTCGTTCTTCACCTTCGTGTCGCGGAAGCCGAGCGAACGCAGCACCTGCGCGATGTCGTCTTCGCCGCAGCCGAGCACCGACATCATGTCGTTCGAAACCGCAAAGCTGTCCGGCATCTGCCCGCCCTGACCCTTCGCGCGAATGATCTCGCCCAGCCGCTCCAGCATGTCGATGCGCACGGCCCGCGGTCCGCACAAGCGGAATCCAGCCGCTTCGTAGAACCCCGGGGGCACGGCGGGATCGGACGGCAGCGACGTCAAGCCCGCCGGCGGCGGTGGTGGAATGTCGCTGATGCCCTGATGCACGGCCCAAAGCAGCGCCTTGAGGCGCGCCGCGGCCGGCTTCACGAGCAACGGCAAGAAGATCGAGAACGCCCCAAACCGCACGCCCAGCCGGCGCAGCGGGGTGCGATCGGCTTGCGCGACGGCACGCAACTCGCGCGTCACCGACTGCCGCGAGACCGAACCCAAATTCTCGTAGATCTGAAACGCAAGCCCGCGCGCCATGCCTTGCAGCGGCGATGCGAAGAGCTGCGGCTCTTTCGTGTTGGCCTCGGCCGGCGCCGTTTCTGCGCCAGGCGCGTCGACAGTCTCCGCCGTATCGACGGCATCTTCGGCCGCATCGCCCGCGGCTGTTTCAGCGGCCGTTTCTTCCGTCGCCTCAAGCGCCGGCGTCTCAGCCTTCGTTTCTTCAACGGGAGCCGCCGCTTCCTTCGGCATCTCCTTCTTGAGTTCCGCCTGCACGCTCACGAGCGGCGAGAGCGTCTTTGTAATGTGCAGCGCGACCCATTCCTCGAGCCGCTCGGTCGCGCGCTCTTGCGCCGCCGTCGACAGCAACTCGTCGGCAAGCAACTCCACGCGCGGATGCAAGGGATCGTGCCCCTTCTTCAGCTGCGCGACGATGCCGCCATTCCACCACAGCCGCCCATGCTCGGAGAGCGTGATCGCGGCCTCCGGCGCATTGGTCAAGGCATGCGCGCGCGAGGCGATCTCGCCGGCAAGTCCCTTCAGTGCCGCCGCGCGAAGTGCGCGTCCGTGAATGCCCAGCGCGCGCGGATCGGGCACGAACGAGAAGCCCTGCAGGCGTCCGACATACTCGCCCTCGACCAGCACCTCGCCTTCGTCTTCGATCGTGGCCGCGAACTCTTCGTCCTCGCGCAGCCGCTTCATCAGCACGCTCGTGCGCCGGTCGACGAAGCGCTGCGTCAGCTTCTCGTGCAACGCATCCGAGAGGCGGTCCTCGACCGCCCGCGCGCGCTCTTGCCACTGCACGGCATCGGCCAGCCAGTCGGCACGATTGGCGACATACGTCCAGGTGCGAACATGCGCGATGCGTTGCGCGATCGCGTCGATGTCGCCTTCGACGTTGTCGAGCCGCGACACATGCCCGTTCATCCAGTCGTCGGGCAATACGCCTTCATTGCTCATCAAATGTTCGAAGATGCCGCCGATCAGCCGCGCATGTTCTTCGGTGGCTGACTTCCGGAAATCGGGAATCTGGCACACCTGCCAAAGCCGCTTCACCGCCGCCGGCCCTTGCACCATGGCCTTGACGTTCTCTTCCGCACCCAAAATGCGCAAGACCAGCTGATCGTCCGCTGCCCGCGCGCGCGTCAAGCCGCGCGTCGGCGGCAACGCGTCGAGGCTGCGGTCCAGCGCTTCGATGCTGCCGAAGTCCAAATTCGAATTGCGCCACTGAATGACGCGCACCGGATCGAAGCGATGGTTCTCGATCGCCTCGACAAGCTCGCCCTCCAGCGGCTCCGCATCGGCGGTGACCCCGAACGTGCCGTCGTTCATGTGCCGCCCCGCGCGGCCCGCGATCTGCGCCAGTTCGTTCGCGCGCAGTGGACGCCGCACGGAACCGTCGAACTTTTCCGTCGCCGCAAAGGCAACATGGTCGATGTCCATGTTGAGCCCCATGCCGATCGCATCAGTCGCGACCAGAAAGTCGACGTCGCCGTTCTGATAGAGCGCAACCTGCGCGTTGCGCGTGCGCGGGCTGAGCGCGCCCATCACCACCGCCGCGCCGCCGCGCTGGCGCCGCACGAGTTCCGCAATCGAATAGACCGCATCGCTCGAGAATGCGACGATAGCCGACCGCCGCGGGAGCCGCGTGAGCTTGCGCGCCCCCGTGTAGGCCAAATCCGAAAACCGCGGTCGCCCGATGAACTGCACGCCGGGCACCAGCTTCTGGATCAACGGCCGCATCGTGTCGGAGCCGAGGAAGATCGTCTCCGACCGCCCGCGTGCGTGAAGCAGTCGCTCCGTGAACACATGACCGCGCTCGAAATCCGCCGCGAGCTGAATCTCGTCGATCGCGATGAACTCCGCGCCGATGTCGAGCGGCATGGATTCGACCGTCGCCACCCAATGCGTCGGCGCCTTTGGCACGATCTTTTCTTCGCCGGTGATCAGCGCGACCGCGTGCGCGCCCTTCACCGCCGCGACGCGCTCATAGACCTCGCGCGCGAGCAGCCGCAGCGGCAGCCCGATCATCCCGCTCTGATGGGCCAGCATGCGTTCGATGGCGAAATGGGTCTTGCCCGTATTGGTAGGGCCAAGGACGGCCGTAACCCGGCCGTAGGGAGAGGACATCGGTATGGTTTCCGGAAGCGACAGGCGGTCCACATGCCTTACGCGGGCTTGGAAACGCAAGAATGGCCGCCGTGGCCAAATAACCGCTGTGGAAACCGCGAGGATGAGTTTGGACTAGAAACGGAACGAACCGTGTCCGAATCACTGACTCAGGTAGTTTCTTGTTTTGTTCTTATACTAGGGCTAGATAATTCAAACGCTTAATTCACGACGCTGTTGCACAATCGCAAGTGCCATCGACCTGCCGAAATTGGCCGACCGGGCAAATGCTGGCGCAACTCGTCCGTGCACGGAGCGAGCAGTGTTTTACAGAGATTCGCGTCTGCAAAACGCCGTGCCCGGAGCATGTTCCTCCGTATGCGGACGATTCTAAACGCTGCCCCGGGGTGTTGTGGATAAATCCGGGAGAGGCGCGAAACAAAAAAGGACCAAAACTCGATCAAAGGACTCACCCCCATCGAGTTCCATTTCGTTCACCCCCAAAGGGTTGGGGGCGTGTCGCAGGTCCGGCACAACGAAAATTCTCGATCGACGCGTCGTTTGACCCTCATCGCCGTCCACGCAAATAGTCTAGGTATGACGCGTCTGCGAAACCAAACCCGGATCAACCTATGAGCGATTTCCCGAAGGCGAGCCTTGGCGACTGGCAAAAGCTGGCGGCCGCCGATCTCAAAGGAAAATCCGCGGATTCCTTGATCTGGGCGACGCCGGAAGGAATTCCTGTCAAACCGCTCTACACCGCGGCCGATCTCGAGAAGCTCGAAATCTCAAGTGAAATGCCGGGTTTGGCGCCGTTCACCCGCGGCGTGCGCGCGACGATGTACGCTGGCCGCCCCTGGACCGTCCGCCAATACGCAGGCTTTTCGACGGCGGAAGAGTCCAACGCCTTCTATCGCCAAAACTTGGCCGCCGGTCAGATGGGCTTATCGATCGCCTTCGACCTCGCGACCCACCGCGGCTACGACAGCGACCACGCGCGCGTGATCGGCGATGTCGGCAAAGCGGGCGTCGCGATCGACAGCGTCGAAGACATGAAGATTCTGTTCGACGGTATCCCGCTCGACAAAATGTCGGTGTCGATGACCATGAACGGCGCCGTCATTCCGATCATGGCGAACTACATCGTGGCGGCAGAAGAGCAGGGCGTGAAGCAAAGCCAACTTTCGGGAACGATCCAGAACGACATCCTGAAAGAATTCATGGTGCGCAACACCTACATCTATCCGCCCGAACCTTCGATGCGCATCGTGGCCGACATCATCGCCTACACGGCCGAGAAGATGCCGAAGTTCAACTCGATCTCGA
>CAZXAQ010000016.1:8287-58631 GCA_964638635.1 uncultured Flavobacteriaceae bacterium | reverse complement strand
TTCCAACCGGACATTCGCATGCGGATTACCATCGAACGGGCGAGCTTTCTCAAAGCGCTGACCCATGTGCAAAGCGTCGTCGAACGTCGCAACACGATCCCAATCCTCTCGAACGTTTTGCTGCATGCGGAAAAAGGAAAGCTGTCGCTGACCGCGACAGACCTCGACATCGAGGTGGTGGAGACGGTCGCCGCCGACGTGGTGCGCGGCGGGGCGACGACCGCTTCGGCGCATACGCTGTTCGACATCGTGCGCAAGCTGCCGGACGGCGCGCAGGTGGAGCTGCAGACGAACGAGAGCGACGGACGCGTGACGCTGTCGGCCGGGCGGTCGAAGTTTCAGCTGCAGGCGCTGCCGCGGGAGGACTTTCCGGCGATGTCGGCGGGCAACTTACCGCACAAGTTTTCGCTGCCGTCGAAGGACCTCGCCGAGTTGATCGACAAGACGCGCTTTGCGGTGTCGACGGAAGAGACGCGGTACTACCTCAACGGCATTTACCTTCACGCGCATGCGGAGAAGAACAAGACCTATTTGCGCGCGGTGGCGACGGACGGGCACCGGCTCGCGCGCTATGAACTGAACGCGCCGAAAGGGGCGGTCGAGATTCCGGGCATTATCGTGCCGCGCAAGACGGTGAACGAGGTGCGCAAGCTTCTCGAAGACATCGAGGATGCGGTCGAGATTTCGGTCTCCGACACCAAGATCAAGTTTTCGCTGGGTACTGTGACGCTGACCTCGAAGCTGATCGACGGCACGTTCCCCGAGTATCAGCGGGTTATTCCCTCCGGCAACGACAAGGCGTTGGAAGTCGTTTGCGACGAGCTGAAAGAGGCGGTCGATCGCGTGTCGACGGTTTCGACGGAGAAGTCGCGCGCGGTGAAGCTGAACCTCGAGAAGGGCAAGCTGACGCTTAGCGTGGTGAGTCCGGAAGCTGGGACTGCTACCGAAGAGATCTTGATCGACTACAAGAGCGCGCCGATCGAGATCGGATTCAACGCGCGCTACATCATGGATATTTTGGAGCGGATCGACGGGGCGAAGGCGGTGTTCGCGTTTGCCGACGCCGGATCGCCGACGCTTGTGCGCGACAGCGACGGCGACGCCGCGCTCTACGTTTTGATGCCGATGCGAGTGTAAGTACCGGACATGAGTTTGGGTGAGATCAGGGCAGAGGCTGCGCCTCGCGCGAACGCGCGCGTCGCGATCACGCGCCTGATGCTGACCAATTTCCGCTCGTACGGGATGCTGGACCTGAAGGTGGAGCCGGGGCACGTGGTGCTGATCGGGCCGAACGGGGCGGGCAAGACGAACGTATTGGAGGCGCTCTCGACGCTGGCGCCGGGGCGCGGGCTTCGCGGCGCGAAGCTCGGCGAGATGGCGCGGTCGCTGCCGGGCGAGAGTGGGCCAAGGCCGTGGGCCGTGTCGGCGACGCTGGCGGCGCCTGCCGGTGAGACGCAGCTTGGCGTCGGGTTTCTGCCCGGCGGCGAAGAGACCGTGACGAAGCGGGCGGTGCGCGTTGATGGCGTGCCGGTTGCCAATCCGGCGGCGCTGGCGGAGCGGGTTCGGTTGATTTGGTTGGCACCTTCGATGGATCGGCTCTTCATCGACGGCGTGTCGGAGCGGCGGCGGTTTTTGGACCGGCTGATCGCGAGTTTCGATCCGGCGCATGCGCGGCGTTGGGGCGCTTACGAGATTGCGATGCGCGAGCGGCTGAGTGCGCTGCGCGCGGGGGCGCAAGGTGCGTGGCTGAACGCGCTGGAGCGGACGATTGCGGAGACCGGCGTCGTCGTTGCCGTGTCGCGCATGGAAGGATTGGCGCGGTTGCAGCAGGCGATGGAGGAGCAGCGGGCCTCGGTGTTTCCGCGCGCGGAGATCGCGGTCGCGGGCACGGTCGAGACGCTGCTCGCGCAGCATGCGGCGGTCGATGCGGAGGATCAGTTCGCTTCGATGCTAGCGCAATCGCGCGGCGCCGATGCCGACGCGCGGCGGACGAGTGTTGGGCCGCACTTGACGGAGTTCGTGGTGAAGCACCGCGAGAAGGGGCGTCCGGCGCAGGAGTGTTCGACGGGGGAACAGAAGGCGCTGTTGATCCGGCTGGTGCTCGCAAGCGCGGGGTTGCCCGCGCCGGGGGCCCCGGAGACGCCGGTGCTCTTGCTCGACGAAATTGCGGCGCATCTCGACGAGGGGCGCCGGCGTGCGCTGTTCGACGAGATCGATGCGCTCAACGTTCAGGCCTGGATGACGGGCACGGATGCGCCGGCGTTTGCGGCGCTCGAAGCTCGCGCGCAGTTCAAGCGCGTGGGCGAGGGCCAAATTTGGCCGATGTGAATTATATACTCGAACGGATTTCTGACATGACGACGATCGAAGACGACGGCAACGACAAAGACCGCGAGAACAAGAAGAAGAAAGAGGCGGAGAAGTCGAAAGAAAAAGAGAAGCCGAAAAAGAGCGACTACGATGCGGATTCGATCAAGGTCTTGAAGGGCCTCGATGCGGTGCGCAAGCGTCCGGGCATGTATATCGGCGACACGGACGACGGCTCCGGGCTGCACCACATGGTCTATGAGGTCGTCGACAACGCGATCGACGAGGCGCTGGCCGGCCACGCGACGGAAGTGAACGTGTGTCTGAATGCGGACGGGTCGTGCACGGTCTTCGACAACGGGCGCGGCATTCCGACCGACATTCACGCGGAAGAGGGCGTGTCGGCGGCGGAAGTGATCATGACCCAGCTCCACGCCGGCGGGAAATTCGACCAGAATTCGTACAAGGTTTCGGGTGGCTTGCACGGCGTGGGCGTGTCGGTCGTGAACGCGCTGTCCGAGTGGCTCGACTTGCGTATTTGGCGCGACGGCAGGGAACACTTCGTCCGCTTCCGCAACGGCGATCCGGAAGCGCCGTTGAAGGTGGTCGGCGACGCGGCCGGCAAGCGCGGGACGGAAGTGACGTTTCTGCCGGCGTCGACCACGTTCACGAAGACGGAATTCGACTTCGCCACGCTCGAGCACCGCTTGCGCGAACTCGCGTTCTTGAATTCGGGTGTTACGATCAAGTTCGCGGATGCGCGCGGCGTGGAGCGCAAGGAAGTTACGCTGCACTATGACGGCGGGGTCGAGGCGTTTGTTCGTTATCTCGATCGCACGAAGACGCCGCTGATTTCGAAGCCGGTTACGTTCAAGACGGAGCGCGACGGGATCACCGTCGAAGTTTCGATGTGGTGGAACGACAGCTACCACGAGAACATGCTGTGCTTCACGAACAACATTCCGCAGCGCGACGGCGGTACACACTTGGCCGGTTTTCGCGGGGCGCTGACGCGCGTCGTCAACGGCTATGCGAACGAGAGCGGGTTGGCCAAAAAGGAGAAGGTCGCGCTGACCGGCGACGACTGCCGGGAGGGGTTGACCTGCGTGCTTTCGGTGAAGGTGCCCGATCCGAAGTTCTCGTCGCAGACGAAGGACAAGCTTGTTTCCTCGGAAGTGCGGCCGGTCGTCGAGGGCGAGGTGAATCAGCAGCTGGGCAGCTGGTTCGAGGAGCATCCGAACGAGGCGAAGGCCGTCGTCGGCAAGGTGATCGAAGCGGCGGCGGCGCGCGAAGCAGCGCGCAAGGCGCGCGAGCTCACGCGCAAGAAGAGCGGGTTCGACGGCGGCTTGCCGGGCAAGCTCGCCGATTGCCAGGAGCGCGATCCGGCGAAGGCCGAACTCTTCATCGTCGAGGGTGACTCGGCGGGCGGGTCGGCGAAGCAGGGGCGCAACCGGTTGAACCAGGCGGTGCTGCCGTTGCGCGGTAAGATTTTGAACGTCGAACGCGCGCGCTTCGACAAGATGCTGTCGTCCGGCGAAATCGCGACCCTGATCACGGCGCTGGGCACCGGGATCGGGCGCGAGGAGTTCGCGCCGGACAAGCTGCGCTATCACAAGATCATCATCATGACCGACGCCGACGTGGACGGCGCGCATATTCGCACGCTGCTGCTCACGTTCTTCTACCGGCAGATGCCGGAGTTGATCGAGCGCGGGTATCTCTACATCGCACAGCCGCCGCTCTACAAAGTGACGCGCGGTAAGTCGGAACGCTATCTAAAGGACCAGCGCGAGTTCGAAATTTTCGTGATGGCCGAAGGCGTGCGCGACGCGGTGCTGAAGCTTGCAAACGGCGAGCAGATGGCGGGACCCGATCTCGGCGCCATGGCGGAGTTTGCGCGCACCGCGAAGGGTGCGGTTCAGAACCTTGCCTCGAAGTATCCGGCGTTCGCCGTCGAGCAGGCGGCGATCGTGGGGGCGTTGAACGCGGATACGCTCTCCGATCCCGCGAAGGCGGAAGCTGCCGCGAAGGCGGTGGCGGCGCGGCTTGATATGGTGTCGAACGAACTCGAACAAGGTTGGACGGGCGAGGGCGGACATAACGGCCTCGTGTTCCGCCGGCGCGTGCGCGGCGTGGACGAAGAAATGGTGCTCGACTCGGCGCTGGTCGCCTCGGCGGACGCGCGGCGGCTCGACAAGTGGTCGAAGGAACTGCACGGCGTTTACGGACAGGCGGCGACGATCACGCGCGGCGACGACACGCGTCCGGTGCGCGGACCCAGTGAGCTGGTGGATGCCATCTTAGGGTGGGGTCAGAAGGGCCTGACGCTGCAGCGCTACAAGGGTCTCGGCGAAATGAACCCGGAACAGCTTTGGGAAACGACGCTCGACGACAACGCGCGCTCGCTGCTGCAGGTGCGCATCAGTCACGGCGATACGGCGGACGATATCTTCTCGAAGCTCATGGGCGACGTCGTCGAGCCACGGCGCGAGTTCATCCAGGACAACGCGCTGGCGGTCACGAATTTGGATGTGTGACGCTCAGTCCAAGTGCCGCTTGGGGTTTCGCGCCATATGGCGAATGCGCAAGACGTGGATTTCTTGCGCATTCTCATCAACCTCGTAGAACACAAGATATGGATAGGGCAACGCCGGAAGCACCCGCACTCCGGGGCGGTTGGCCGGTCTGCTGCTGAACGGGAACGCTGCTATTCGATCGATTGCACGTCGAATCTGCGCTGCGACTTTGTTCGCAGCTTTCGGGTTGTCGCTGTCGATCGCCGATAGTACCTCCGCAAGCTGTCTTAAGGCCTTGCGCGAGAAGCGAACTTTCACCGGCCGTAGCGAGCGAACAGCGCGGCAACTTCCGCTTCGCTGGCGAACTCGCCGCGCCGCACCTCCGCGATTGCCTCTTCGATGTCGGCGCGCTCTTCCTCGCTGAGTTCATAGGTCGACGTCGTCAGGCGATCGATTTGCTCCAGGACGTCGGCTGCAGCTTCCTGGCGGTCAAGCGGCCAAGACTTTGCCGCTTGCAACGCTTTCTCCAAGCGTTTGGATACAACGCTCATCGGCCACCTGTTTAGTTCATTGTTTGTTCTTTATACAACCGTCTGGCATTTCGCGCAATAGCCGCTTTGCGTTTCTTTCCAACGATGTAGGTTCACGCATTCAACATTCTCATTCGAGAGGCGAATTTATGAAAGTCTCCGACGCGATCAACTCGCGCATCACCACGCGCGCGTTTTTGGACAAACCGGTTTCGGGCGATGTTCTGCGCGCTATTCTCGAAGCCGCGAAGCGGGCGCCTTCGGGTGGGAATCTGCAGCCTTGGCACGTTTGGGTGCTGGGCGGCGCGGAGATGGTTCGCTTCAAGGCGATCATCAAGGAGAAGTTGGCCGTCAGCCCGCGCGGGGAGGGGACCGAGTATCAAATCTATCCGCCCGAGTTGAAGGAGCCTTACAAGGCGCGGCGCTTCAAATGCGGCGAGGACATGTACGCGACGATCAACGTGTCGCGTGAGGACAAGTTCGGGCGGCTTTTGAACTTCGCGCGGAACTTCGAGTTCTTCGGCGCGCCGGCCGCTTTCTTCTTTGCGATCGATCGGCAGATGCAGCAGGGGCAGTGGGCAGATCTCGGCATGTTCATGCAATCGATCATGCTGCTGGCGCGCGAGCATGGGTTGCATACCTGCCCGCAGGAGGCCTGGGCGATTTGGCATAAGACGGTCGGCGAGTTCTTCTCCATCCCGCCGGAGCTGATGCTCTTCTGCGGGATGGGGATCGGCACCATGGACGAAGCGCACCCGATCAACGCGCTTCGGACGGACCGGGCGCCGCTCGCCGAGTTCGCGACGTTCGTCGGGGTCTAGCCGTTCGCTTTCGCTTGCGCGGCCGCCCTGGCGGCGGTGGTGTCGGCGATTGTGAGGCCGAGTTCTGTCGCGACGCGGTCGATCATCTCGTTCTCAAAGCGATCGAGGTGGCCATCAATGAGCGCCACTTCCCAGAGGTTCTTCACGATGTCCTTGCGCTCCTCGATCGAGTAGCCTTTGCGCACCGCATTCGTGAAGATCCAGTCGTCGTAGGTGTTCGCCTGGCGTATCTCGGCCAGCGACAATAGCGTGCGGGCCTGTTCGGCCGGGAGTTTGAGCGTCTCTTTCAGGAGGCGCACGACGGTGCCCTGTTCGACCGGGTCGTAGTGGCCGTCGAGGCGCGAGGCTTCGATCAGAAGGGATGCAACCGCGACTTGCCGGCGGTCGAACGGGTCCGGGTTGATCGCATTGTTCTCCATGCGCTTTTCGAGATAGGCGACGATCTTATCGAACATCGGCGGGTCTTCCTCATTCGAGTGGCTGACCCGCCGATTCTGTCAGATAAGCAGCGCCGCGGAAAGGGCTACTGCCAATGGCCTCCCGGTTCGGGGCCGGCGTAGGGCAGTTTCTTGCGCGGGATCAACGTGTCGATGACCACGGCCAAGCCCGGCAGAGCGGTCAGCGCCATGACCATGTTCACCATGAACATGAAAGTCATGAGGAGGCCCATGTCGGCTTGGAACTTCAGGGGCGAGAACGACCACGTCGACACGCCGATCGCGAAGTTCAGCGCCGTGTAAAAGACGCCGTTGCCGGTTTCCAGCACCGTCTCGGAGTAAGCGTCCGTGATGTTGACGCCGCGCGCAAGGTGGTACTGCAGCCGATTGTAGATGTAGTAGGCGTAGTCGATGCCGATGCCGACGACGAGCACGATCACCGGCAACGTCGAGACCTTCAAGCCGATGTCGAGTTCGAGCATGAAGTAGTAGCCGAAGAACGTCGCGTAGGTCAGTGGCAACAAGCACCCGACGGCGGCGCGCCAGTCGAAGTAGGTGATGTAGGTCAGGAAGATCACGATCGCATAGACGATCAGCACGGACGGCAATTCGTAGGTCGTGATCGTTTCGTTGACCGCCGCGGTCACGCCGGAGTTGCCGGATGCGAGGCGGATGGTGAAGGCGTCCGGAACGCCGTCGACGACCAGGACTTCCGCCTTTGCGAATTCCGGTTTGGCAAAGACAGAAGCCAAGTCGACCTTGGCCTTGCCGTCCGGGCCGGGCGTCACTTCAACCGTGGTCTCGGCGCCCGCAACGGCCTCACCCAACGGGCGCAAGATGTCGTCGGGGTCCGCCGGTGCACCAAAGCCTCTCACTGTGAACGACTGCGGCTTGTCCTTCACGGCTTCCGGGGCCGTGTAGACGACGTTTTCGACCTGGTCGCGCTTGAACGTCCAGACGCTGGTGGGCTTGGCCGGCTCGCGCCGCGGCTTTCCGTCGGACAGGAATTCCGGCGGCATCAGCAGGTCGCCGTAGTTCTTGCCGGACGATAGGATGGCCGGGAAACCACGCACTGCCATCCAATCCTTCGTGGCCTGCACGACCTTCTTGATCGTCGTCGCCTTGCCGTCCACGAGGAAGACCTGGATCGGCAGCAACGTGCAGTCGACGTCGATGAGGCCGGAGGAGGACGGGATCGGGCCTACGGCTTGCACCAGCGCGTATTGGTTGCGCGGCAATGCCCTCCATTTCAGGTTGCCTTCGTTCCAGCCCGCGGCGATCTGTTTGGCGGTAAACGCGGCGCTCTGCACGTCGCGCACGCCGTCGACGTTGCGCATGTACCATGAGAACTCGTTCAGATAGTTCATCGATTGGTAGTTGATGCAGGCGCCGGGCGGCGTTTCGACGATGATCGTGAACAGGTCGAGACCGATCGAGAACTTGTCCGAAATCATTCGCGCGTCGATGTTGTAGCGCGAGTCCGGGCGCAGTTCGGGCGAGCCGGCATGCAGATCGCCGACGTGGCGGTCCGCGCTCTTGACGACGGCGAAGACGAACAGACCGAAGAAGATGATCGATACCGGGAAGGCCACGGCGGGCTTCCCGAAGACCGCCAGCATCTTCATGTAACGTAAACGCGCTTCGCGCGCTGCGTACACCTTTTCGCGGTAGTTCGAGGGGAACGTGAAGTATGTCACGATCACCGGAAGCATGATGAGGTTCGTCACGATTTTCAGGATCGTGCCGATTGCCGCGGTGATGGCGAGTTCTTGAATTTGCGGGATGGGCACGACGTAAAGCGCCGCAAAGCCCACGGCGTCGGTCAAGATGGAGATCGTGCCGGGGACCAGAAGGCCGCGGAAGCTCGACCTGCCGGCCTGCTCGGAATTCGAGCCGTGGGCAAGTTCGGCGGTGATCATGTTGAGCTGCTGGACGCCGTGACTGGTGCCGATCGCGAAGACCAAGAACGGCACCAGAATGGCCAGCGGATCGAGGCCAAACCCCAGAATCGTGATCAGGCCGAATTGCCAGACGACCGAAGTCGCGGAGCAGAACACGGTCAACCAGGTCAGCTTCCAGTCGCGGCAATAGAAATAGAGCGACAGGACCGTCAGGATGAACGCCAGGGCGAAGAACGGCGGCGCGTATTGAATGCCGCCTTTGGCGATGTCGGAGATGTTCTTGGCGAAGCCGATGATGTGGACTTCAAGGCCGTCTTTCTCGAATTTCTTGCGAATCTTCTCTTCGAGTTGCGTGCCGAGATCGATGTAGTCGAGCTTCGTGTTCGTGCCGGGGTCGTATTCGAGAAGCTCGGTGACGATGAGCGAGGCGGTGAAGTCGTTCGAGACCAAGCGGCCGACCAGATTACCCTTCAAGACGTCGTTCTTGAGCTGCTTGATCGCGACGCCTTCCATTTCCTCCGGCGTGATCTTGCCGGGAATGACGTCGCGCGCGGAGATGCCTTCCTCGTTGATTTCAAGAATGCGGGTGTTCGGGGTCCAGAGGCTCGTCACGGTGCGGCGGTCGACGCCGGGGAGGTAGAAGATGTCCTGCGTGATGTCGTTCAGCGTGGTCAGGAACTGCTTGTTCCAGATGTCGCCTTTGGTGTTGCGCAGCACGACGATGACGCGGTTCGCGCCGAACAGCCGGTCCTGATATTCGCGGAAGGTTTCGATGTAGGGGTGATGGGTCGGTAGGCCCTTGAAGAAGCCCGCGTCCATCCGCAACTTCGAAGCCTCGTAACCCATGACGACGGTGAAGACCGCCAGGCCTGCAAGCAGCAGCACGCGGCCGCGGAAGAACAGCGTCTCCAAGAACGAAATAATCAACTGAATCCCCCGACTGTACCGGTTGTTCCGGCGGCGTGCCGGCTTGTGCAGATGGATGCCAAGCCGTAGGGCGGAATTTGCTTCTCACTTTTGCGCAGTCAAGACCGTGGATGGTCGACGCTGTCGCGCATGGTTACTTCGCTTTTCACGTACGCACGTCGTTGAAAAAGAAAGAGGGCCGGAGTTTTGCTCCGGCCCTTTGTGAATTCGCGCACAGCTTGCGTCAGTGCCAGTGGCCCCCCGGCTCCGGACCCGGATACGGGAGCTTCTTGCGCGGGATGAGCGTGTCGATGACGACCGCGATGCCGGGCAGAGCCGTCAGCGCCATGACCATGTTCGTGAAGAACATGAAGGTCAGCAGCAGGCCCATGTCGGCTTGGAACTTCAGCGGCGAGAACGACCAGGTCGAAACGCCGAGCGCGAAGTTCAAGGCGGTGAAGAACACGCCGTTGCCGGTCTCGAGGATCGTCTCTCGATACGAGTCGGTGACGGAGTTGCCTTGGCTCAGGTGGTACTGCAGTCGATTGTATATGTAGTAGGCGTAGTCGACACCGACACCGACCACGAGCACGATCACCGGCAGCGTCGAGACCTTCAGACCGATGTCGAGCTTCAGCATGAAGAAGTAGCCGAAGAAGGTCGAGAACAAGAGCGGCAACATACAGCCGACGGCGGCGCGCCAATCAAAGTACGTAATGTAGGTCAGGAACAACACCATCGCGTACACGATCAGCGTCGAGGGCTGCTCGTACCACTCGATCGTTTCGTTCACGGCCGCGGTGACGCCCGAGTTGCCCGACGCCAAGCGGATCGTGAACGAGTCAGGGACGCCGTCGACGACGAACAGGCTCGCGTTCTTGAATTCGGGTTTAGCGATCAGCGACGCTAGGTCGATCTTCGCCTTCCCGTCCGCGCCGGGCGTGACGTCGATCGAGCCTTCTGCGCCTGCGACCGGCTTGCCGACGAGGCCGAGGTATTCGATCTTGTCGGGCGGCGGCGGTTCGTAGCCCTTTACCGAGAAGGACTGCGGCTTGTCTTTCAGCTGATCCGGCGCGCTATAGACGAGGCCCACCGCTTCCTCACGCGTCAGCGTCCAGGTCGAGGTCGGCTTCGCCGGTTCGCGGCGGGGCTTGCCGTCGGCCAAGAACTCCGGCGGCATAACGCGGTCGCCGTTGTTGCGGCCGGCGGAGAGAACCGGCGGGAAGCCGCGTTCCTTCATCCATTCTTTGATCGCGTCGACCACGTGATGGATGGTCTTGGCCTTGCCGTCGGTCAAGAAGACCTGCAACGGCAGAAGCGTACAGTCGACGTCAATGAGGCCGGATGACGACGGGATCGGGCCCACCGCCTGAACGAGGGCGTACTGGTTGCGCGGCAGCGCCTTCCATTTCAGGTTGCCTTCGTTCCAGCCGGCGGCGATTTGCTTCGCGGTGAAGGCTGCGCTTTGCACTTCGCGCACGCCTTCGACGTTGCGCATGTACCAGCTGAATTCGTTCAGATAGTTCATTGAGGCGTAGTTCACGCAGGCTTGCGGCGGCGTCTCGACGACGATGGTCATCAGGTCGAGGCCGACCGAGAATTTGTGCGAGATGGTCTGCGCGTCGATGTTGTAGCGGGAGTCGGGGCGAAGCTCCGGCGAGCCGGCATGCAAGTCGCCGACGTGACGGTCCTTACTGGCCCAAATCGCGCCTGCAAACAGGCACAAGAAGATGAAGGTCAGCGGGAAGGCGACGGCAGGCGTACCGAAGACGCCCAAGAGCTTCATGAAGCCCAGACGCGATGCGCGGGCCCTTGTGATGCGCTCGCGGTAGCTCGGGTGGTACGTAAAGTACGACGCGATCACCGGCAGCATGATGAGGTTCGAAATCAGCTTCAGGCCCGTACCGATTGAGGCGGTGACGGCGAGTTCCTGAATCTGCGGGATCGGCACAACGTAGAGCGCTGCGAAGCCTACGACCGCGGTGATCAACGACAACGAGCCCGGAACAAGCAGGCCGCGGAAGCTCGATCGTGCGGCCGCTTCGGGCGCGGTTCCGTACGAGAGCTCCGAGGTTATCATGTTCAGCTGTTGGACGCCGTGACTGGTGCCGATGGCAAACACCAAGAACGGCACCAAGATCGCCAGCGGATCGAGGCCGTAGCCCAGAACCGTGAGCATGCCGAACTGCCATACGACGGTCGTCAGCGAGCAACCGACGGTGAGCCAGGTCAAAGCCCAGTTGCGGCAGTAGAAATAGACGGCAAAGACGGTCAGCAGGAATGCGCCGCCGAAGAAGATCGGGGTTGCTTCCAAGCCGCCCTTGGCGATGTCCGAAATGCTCTTGGCGAAACCAATAATGCGGATCTTTAGATCGCCCTTCTCGAACTTCTTTCGAATCTTCTCTTCAAGCTGTGTGCCGAGGTCGATGTAGTCGAGCTTTTGCTGCGTGCCCGGGTCGTATTCGAGCAGTTCGGCGACGACGAGCGAGGCGGTGAAGTCGTTCGAAACGAGGCGGCCGACGAGGTTACCCTTCAGGACGTCGTTCTTCAGCTGCTTGATCGCGACGCCTTCCATTTCTTCCGGCGTGATCTTGCCGGGAATGACGTCGCGGGCGGAAATGCCATCTTCGGTGATTTCGAGAATGCGGGTGTTCGGCGTCCAAAGGCTCGTCACTGTTCGGCGGTCGACGCCCGGGAGATAGAAGATATCCTGCGTGACGTCGTTCAGCGTGTTCAGGAACTGCTTGTTCCAGATGTCGCCCTTCGTGTTCTCGACGACGATGATGACGCGGTTCGCGCCGAACAGCCGGTCTTGATATTCGAGGAAGGTCTCGATGTAGGGGTGACCGACGGGCAGGCCCTTGTAGAAGCCCGCGTCCATGCGCAGCTTCGTCGCTTCGTAACCGAGCACAATCGTGATCAAGGCGATGATCGCCAAGACCAACACGCGACCGCGGAAGAAGATCGTTTCAAGAAACCGGATCATTGGACTCGTTTACTCCCCTCGCACGATTCAACGGTCGTGCGTTGTCTTTGCCTCAATAGCGAACGCGCGGTCCCGTATTCACGGGTCCGCTTGAAACTTCGTTGTCTGGAATCTGCCGGACGGATTCAGGCGCAATACGACCACACACAGCTCGCGTCCCTTCCCCCGCTAGAGCGCCGGCCGCCATTGACGCTCCCCAGCGTCTGCAAGCAGCCATTGCCTGACCGCTCGCGATGAGCAGTCCTTTCCCCTGATTTTGCTGTAACACAATCATGAGATTGCGCGAACTGGCAGGCTGACGGTTGGTTCATTACCCGTACCGGGTGTGGGAGCCAGGCCGCACCTGCTGGATTCGCATTCCCCGCCGTTTTCTATCTATGGTTGCGCGATGGATAACCGGGCTCCCCTTAAGGTGGCTCTAATGGGTTGGCCCTTAGGAAGAACGTGACGCAGGCGTCAGAGTAAAGTTGACGGATGCGTCATTTTGATGTTCAGTCCGCCCGCCTGGCAATTTTTTGGGAGTTTCGCCGCCGATGACCGCGCAGCAAATCACGAAGGACAACGCCTACGACGCGCTGGACCCGAAAGACTTCCCCGCGATGATGGATGTCGATCGGTACAACGCGCGCTCGACCGCCTTCGACAAGATCATCTCGGCGACGCACGACCATTTCTGGGATCCACTCGACAAGAAGTACATCGACTTCGCCGAGCCGTTCGATCTCGAGAACGAGCAGATTTTGCCGGACGAGTTCTTTCCGATTTTTCAGACGAAGTTCGGCGAGAAGCTGACGCGTCAGCAGAAGATCAAGTTCGCCAACGAGTCCGCACGCTGGATTCTGTCGTCGATCCTGCACGGTGAGCAGGGTGCCTTGTCGCTTTCGGCCTCGCTCTGCCACATCCTGCGCGATCCCGGCGCACAAGAATATGCGGCGAACCAGGCACGCGAAGAGGCGCGGCACGTGACGGGCTTTGCGCGCTACATTCAAGCGCGTTGGGGCAAGCCGTTGCCGGTCGGCGCGACGCTTGGGGCGCTGCTGACCGACCTCGTGTTGGCGCCTGAAGTTTACAAGAAGATCGTCGGCATGCAGATGCTGGTCGAGGGTTTGGCGATGGGCGCGTTCGCGACGCTCTACACGAAGTCGCGCGATCCGCTGCTGGTTCGTCTGACGCAGCTTGTGATGACGGACGAGGCGTTCCACCACAAATTCGGCAAGATCTGGGCCGACCGCACGATCCCCAAGCTGTCGAAGGAAGAGCAGAACATCGTCGAGGATTGGGCGGCGAGCTGCTTCCAGACGCTGCTGTTCAACCTGATCAATCCGGAGCAGATGAAGTCGGTCTACGAACTCGTCGGCATCAACTGGCAGGAAGCGCATCAGTCGCTGATGGAAGCGATCACGGACGAGCATCGCCGCGAGCGGATGCGCGAAGGTACCGACATTTTCCGCGTGCTGATCAAGACGCTTCTGAAGGCGGGGATCATCACGGACCGCACGCGTTCGTTCTATGCGATGTATGTCGACATGGACGAACTGAGGAAAGAGGGCGACGAGATGGTGGGCGATGCGATCGCCGAGGAAGGCATCAAGTACCTTCAGGCGGTCAATTTCGGCGCCAAGAACAAGGGCTCCGTGCTGCTCGCGGCCGAGTAGGCCTGACGCATTTTCTTTGACGAGGGCGGTCCCAACGGGGCCGCCCTTTTGCTATTCAAAGCCGATGAGCGGCGACGTGCCAGGCGTTTTCGGGGTGACCAGCGACGTTGTGCGCGGGGTCAGCCGGATGCTGCTTGGCCGAGGGTATTCGCCGCTCGCCGAGTTCACGCTGCCGAACGGGCGCCGGCTCGATGTGGCGGCGATCTCGGACGCGGGCGACATCGCGGCGGTCGAGATTAAGGTCAGCCTTGCCGACTTTCGCGCCGACGAGAAGTGGCCGGAGTATCTGGAGTATTGCGACCGGTACTACTTCGCGGTGCCGGACGGGTTTCCTGTCGAGGTCTTGCCGGATGCGCACGGGTTAATCGTCGCCGACAAGTTCGGGGCTGCGATCGTGCGCGAGGCGCCGCATTCACCAATAACGGCGGCGCGGCGGAAATCGTTACTGATCAAGTTTGCGCGGACAGCCGCGGAGCGGTTCGCCAGGGCCGCGGACCCGTTTGCACCTTAACAGCGGCAAAGCGTTGATCCGGTGTCGCGGCCATGGTCAACATGCCCCGCATGATCGACCGGACGGCTTTGCAGAAGCATATCGAACGGATGGCGAGCGTGAAGCTCCTCGTCGTCGGCGACGTCATGCTCGATCACTTCATCTACGGGTCGGTCGAACGCATTTCGCCGGAGGCGCCGATACCGGTGCTGAAGATCGCACGCGAGGCGCGGATGTTGGGCGGCGCCGGTAACGTCGCCCGAAACGCGATCGCGCTCGGCGCCAAGGTTTCGTTGGTCGCGACAGTTGGCGACGACGATGCAGGGCGTTCGGTGGCGCAGCTTGTCGGCGCGGAGGGGCAACTCAGCGGCAATTTGATCGTGCTGCCGGGGCGGCCGACCACGGTGAAGACGCGGTACGTTGCGCAGGGGCAGCAGCTGCTGCGTTCGGATCATGAGGACGACGCGGCCATCCCCGCGGACGTCGAGCGGCGCTTGCTGCAGACGATCGACGGCGAAGTGCGCGATGCCGACGTGATCGTTATCTCCGACTATGCGAAGGGGACCGTGAGCGGCGCCGTCGCGCAGCGCGCGGTGGCGGCTGCGCGCGCGGCGGGGAAGCCCGTCGTCGCCGACACGAAATCGTTGGACTTGAAGGCGTTTCGCGGCGCGACTTTGCTGACGCCAAATGCGCGCGAATTGGCGGCGCTGACGCGGTTGCCGGTGGCGAGTAACCCTGATGTCGAAGCAGCGTCGGCCAAGCTCATTGGCGATCTCGATCTCCAAGGATTGATCGTCACGCGCGCCGAGCGCGGGATGAGCGTCGTCGAGCGGGGTAAGGGCGCGCAACACTTGGCGGCGGAAGCGCGCGAAGTGTTCGACGTTTCGGGCGCCGGCGATACGGTTCTTGCGACGTTGGCGCTTGCGCTGGGTGCGGGTGCGCCGCTTGAAGACGCGGCGGCGCTTGCCAACGCGGCAGCCGGGATCGTCGTGGGTAAGAGCGGCACGGCCGTGGTGCGGGCCGACGAGCTCTTGCGTGTCTTGCGAGCTTCCGAACTGCAGAGCACACAGGACAAGATCATGCCGCTCGATCAGCTGCTTGAGCGGGTCGCCGCGTGGCGTGCCGGTGGGCTCTCTGTCGGGTTTACGAATGGGTGCTTCGACCTTTTGCATCCGGGGCATGTGTCGCTGCTCGCCCAAGCGCGGGCGCATTGCGACCGGCTGATTGTCGGGCTCAACACCGACGCGTCGGTGCGCAAGCTGAAGGGCGACGGGCGGCCGGTGAACGGCGAGGTCGCGCGCGCCGTTGTTCTGGCGGCCCTTGAGACCGTCGATGCGGTCGTGTCGTTTGCGGAAGATACGCCGCTCAAACTGATCGAGGCGATCCGGCCGAATCTGCTGGTGAAAGGCGCGGACTATACGATCGACAAGGTCGTCGGCGCGGACGTCCTGGCGTCTTACGGCGGGCGCGTTTTGCTTGTCGATCTCGTGCCCGGGCAAAGCACCACGGGCACGATTACGCGGATGGCGCGATAGCTACTTCGGCGAACGCTTGGCCAAGATGCGTTGGAGCGTGCGGCGATGCATGTTCAAGCGGCGCGCGGTTTCCGACACGTTTTGGCCGCAGAGTTCGTAGACGCGCTGGATGTGTTCCCAGCGTACGCGATCGGCCGACATCGGATTCTCCGGCGGGGCCGGTTTTGCGTTTGGGCGGGCAAGCAGCGCGTTGGCCACGTCATCGGCATCGGCGGGCTTCGACAGGTAGTCGATCGCACCGTGCTTCACGGCGGCGACCGCGGTTGCAATGTTGCCGTAGCCGGTGAGCATCACAACGCGCGCATCGGGCCGGGCTTGATGCAATATTTCGATCACATCGAGGCCGTTGCCGGATTGACCGAGGCGCAGGTCGACCACCGCGAACGCGGGTGGGGCTTTACGCGCGAGCGTGATCGCTTCTTCGGCGGTTTCGGCGGCCGTCACCAAGAAGCCGCGCGCTTCCATCGCGCGGGCGAGGCGTTGGCGGAATGGAGCGTCGTCGTCGACGATCAGAAGCGTCTTGTCCGGCAGTCCTTCGGCGGATAGGGCCACGGAGAATTCCCTCAAAGCTTGGATTGGGCGGAATATACGGGGACGCGCGGTTTGAGGCTAGCGCGGTCTTGGCCGTTATCCTCTTGATGTTGCTGGGTTCTCAAGACTCTTGCGCGGGAAGTCTACACGGACCTGGGCGCCGGCCTTCGGCCGGTTGCCGAAGTTAACGGTTCCGCCGATGCGCTCGATCAGCGTTTTGGCGATGAAGAAGCCGAGGCCCATGCCCGCGTGGCCGTCGGCATGGGCGTTGCCGGTTGCTTCGCGTTCGGGGTCGATGCCGGCGCGCGATGTTACGTAGGGTTCGCCGAGCTTGGCCAGGATGGCAGGATCAAAGCCTGCGCCGTCGTCGCCGATCGTCATGTGCACCGTGTCGTCGTCCCACGTCGCTTCGATGTCGACGCGGCTCTCGGCGAAGTCGACCGCGTTCTCGATGAAGTTGCCGAGGCCGTGCACGATCTCCGGTGTGCGGCGGACGCTAAGGACGCCGGAGCCCGTCGTCGTAACGTTGATGTCGACGCCGAAGCCGCGATGGGGCTCCGCGATTTCGTCGATGAGCGCGGGCAGCGGCAGGCGCTTGGCGATCGTGTCTTCTTCAGTGTCTTGCTGCGCGAGTTTCGACAGAATTTCGCGGCAGCGTTCGGCCTGTCCGCGCAGCAGCCGGACGTCTTCGAGCCACTCGCTGTTCTTGGGCATGCCGCGTTCGAGTTCGCGGGCCACGACGGCGATGGTCCCCAGTGGCGTGCCCAGTTCGTGCGCCGTGGCGGCGGCCAGTGCGCCGAGGTCGGAAAGGCGTTGCTCGCGGGTCAAGGCCGCTTGCGCGGCGGCAAGGGCTGCTTGCATGCGGCGGCTTTCGTCGGCGGTGCGCCAGGCGTAGATCAGGCAGAAGCCGATACCCAAAGTCAGCGAGATCCAGACGCCCGCGATATAGAGCGCTGGGAGCTCAAGCGGCGCCTTGGGGTCCCACGGCAGCGGCCAATGGAAGATCGAAACGAACGAGATGCTGGCGAAGGCCAGAAGCGCCAGTGCCAGCGTGGCGCCGAGCGTCAGGTTGCCGGCGGAAATCACGATGGGAGCTAGGTAGAGCAGTGTGAACGGATTCTCTATGCCGCCGGTGAGCGCCAGCATCGACGTCAACTGCATGATGTCGAAGGCCAAGTGCGCGGCGGCTTCGCGTTCCGTCATTACGCGCACCGGCGGGTAGCGGAAAAACAGAACCGCATTCAGACCCAGAGTTGCCGCGATTACCATCAGGCATTGTCCGATCGGCATCTGGTACTTGAGGCCGAAGAACACGATGACGATGGCGACAAACTGCCCGATGACGCCGAGCGTGCGTACGACCAGCAGCGTGCGCAGCCGCAGGTTCGTGGTGATGCTGTCGCCCTCGGCCGAGAAGAGACTGAAGGGCAGGAACGAGACTTCGTTGTTTGGCTTCGCGCTTGCGCTTGCCGAGGGTGGAGACGCGGCGGCTATTTTGAGGTCGCCTTCTTGGTTTTGAACAGCGCTTCGGTGTCCTTCCAGCCCGCACGCTGTGCGATCTCCAACGCTGTCGCGCCGGAGGCGTCGGTTTCTTCCGCGCTGGCGCCGCGTTCGAGCAGCAGCTTGATGACGTCGTTGTGGTGCGCGCGCGTCGCCTTGATCAGGGCGGTTTCGCGCAATGCGCCGGGCAGATCGATGTCCGCCTTTTGGTCCAGCAGGTAGGTCACGATCTCGAGATCGCCGTTCGCGGCCGCGAGCGTTAGAGGCGACGCCTCGTCCTTCTTCGAGCGGTCGTCGGGGCGGGCGCCGTTCTCGATCAGGAGTTTCACGATGTCGAGGTTGCGTGCCGTCACCGCCAGCACGATGACGGGCGTGCCGTCGATGGCCCGCGCATGAACGGAGGCGCCGTCGATGATCGCCGTCTTGGTGGCGTCAAGCGAACCGTCGCGCACGGCCTCCACAATGGGCAAGTCGCCGAACAGGTTGAGTTTCGCTTGGGCGGGTCCAAGGCTCGCGCAGAACGCCAGCGCCAGGGCGCCAAGAATTCTTCCGGAACGAAACACTGTGAAACGCATGGGGCTCACGACCGAACTAGGGCGGAAATCTTACCAGGCCCGGGTCGGAATTGAATAGGCCTCGTCAAGGGTTTAGCGGGCATTAATCGCTCATCAAGTAAAGGGAGCACAACAGGCGGAAAGGATTTCGGCGGTTCATGAGCAAGGGTGGCAAACGGCGTTCGCGCCCGAGCTCTTCCGGCCGCCGCGCGCGCGTCGACGATCACAACGGCGGCGATCGGCCGTCGCGCCGTTGGCGGGTGCTCTATTTCCTTTCCATTGCGGGCGTTTGGGGCGCGGTCGCCATCGCGGCGGTTCTCGCCTATTTCGCGGCAGACCTGCCGTCGACGGAAGGGTTGTGGCGTCAGGAGCGCACGCACGCTGTGACGCTGCTCGACGTCAACGGGCGCGTGATCGCGCGACGCGGGATCGACTCCGGTTTGCCGGTGACGCTGCGCGATTTGCCAGGGTTCGTTCCGCAAGCAGTACTCGCGAGTGAGGATCGGCGATTCTATTCGCATTTCGGGTTGGATTTTTGGGGCTTGGGCCGCGCGGCCTGGGTGAACATGAATGCCGGTCGCGTGATCCAGGGCGGCTCCACGATCACGCAGCAACTCGCAAAGAACCTGTTTCTGAAGCCGGAGCGCACGCTCGGGCGCAAGATTCAGGAGGCTCTGCTCGCCGTCTACCTCGAGATGTCGTACTCGAAGGACGAGATTCTGACGCTCTATCTGAACCGCGTCTATTTCGGTGCTGGTGCTTACGGGATCGATGCGGCGGCGCGGCGCTATTTCAACAAACCGGCGGCGCGGCTGACGCTCGTCGAAAGCGCGATCCTTGCAGGCCTTCTGAAGGCGCCGACCCGTTATGCGCCGGTCAACGGTGTGGAGCTTGCGCAAGAGCGCGCGAGGATCGTGCTTCGAGCGATGGTGGAAACAGCGGCGATCTCCCCGCAGCAACGCGAGGAGGCGCTGCGCACGCAGCCCAAGTTTGCCACAAGCGCGACCACGCAAGGCAATCAGTACTTCGTCGATTGGGTGATGGATCAGCTGCCCGGTTTGGTCGGACGGCCGAACGTCGATCTGACGGTGCAGACGACGCTCGATCTTGAGGTGCAGCATATGGCGGAAGATGCTGTGCTGAAGACGTTGCGCGCAAAAGCGCCGCCAAATGTGCAAGGTGCGTTGGTCGCGATGACGACCGACGGCGCCGTGAAGGCGATGGTCGGCGGGCGGTCTTATGTCGGGTCGGAGTTCAACCGCGCGACGCAGGCAAGGCGCCAGCCCGGGTCGGCGTTCAAGCCGTTCGTGTTCTTGGCCGCGCTTGAGGCGGGGCGGACGCCCGCCTCCGAGGTTGTCGATGCGCCGGTGACCTATCGCGGCTGGACGCCGGCAAATTTCTCGCAAAAGTTCGAGGGCGAGATGACGATGGCCGACGCTCTGGCGCGCTCGGTGAACACCGTTGCAGTGAAGCTCTGCCTGGAAGTTGGGCCTGAGACGGTTGCGCATACGGCGCGGCGGATGGGCATCGTTTCCGATTTGGCGTCCGTGCCCTCGCTGGCGCTCGGCACGTCGGAGGTGACGCTGTCGGAGCTTGTGACTGCGTATGTTCCTTTTGCCTCGGGCGGGCGGAAGGCCATCGCGCACGGCGTGACACGCGTCGCGACCATCGGCGGCGATGTCCTTTATCAGCGATCGGGATCGGGACTCGGTCAAGCGATCACCGCGGACGCGGCCGGGGCGATGAACCGGATGCTGATCCGGTCGGTTCAACTTGGCACCGGAAAGGCCGCGTCGCTGCCGTCGCGGCCTACGGCCGGGAAGACGGGCACATCGCAAGATTTCAAAGACGCCTGGTTCGTGGGCTATACGCGTCAGCTGGTTGCGGGCGTTTGGACCGGCAACGATGCGAACCAGCCGATGGACAAGAGCATCCGCGGCGGCACGTTGCCGGCGGAGATCTGGAAGACGTTCATGACGAACGCCATGGCGGGCCAACCGGTCATGCCCTTACCCGGGAGCGATGTCGTTGACGCGCCCGCGGAAGACGACAGCTCCGCCTTCGACGATTTGCTCGCTGGTCTTTTCGACGGCAAGGACTAGGCGCGGCGGCGCTTTGGGCGCTGCGCGTTGTAGCGGTGGAGTTCGGTGCCGTTTTCGCGCAACCAGGCTTGCGCCGCTTCCGCTTCGTCTTCGCCCACCAGGCGGTCGACAAGTCGCCAGAAGCGGGTGCCGTGGTTCATCTCGCGCAAGTGCGCCACTTCGTGCGCGACAACGTAGTTCAGCACGAAATTCGGCGCCATAATGAGGCGCCACGAGAGCGAGATCGCGCCCGTCGTGGAGCAGGAGCCCCAGCGGCTGGCGGCGTCGCGGAACGTAATGCGGGTTGCTTCGACGCCGAGCTCCGAGGTGAGCGCGGTTACGCGGCGCGAGATGTGCGTGCGGGCTTGGCGTTTCAGCCAATCCTCGACGCGGCGCGGCGCGTGTTCGCGGCGGCCCGAGATGCGGATCGTTGGGCGATGGGCGTCATTGTCGACCCACACGCCGCCGCGTTCGGTGGTCAGGCGAAGGGTGTGGAGCGTCCCTTTGAAGAGGACCGTGTCGCCGGGTTCGAGGTAAACGGGTTCCGGCACCTTCGCGAGGCGGCCGGCGATCCAGTCGCCTTCCTGGCGGGCGAAATCGAGCGCCTTCGGGACCGAGCGTTCGCTGGGGGCGACGATGGCGACTTCACCGGTCGACGGGTGCACCTTGACGATCAGCCGGCGCGCGCGCGGGTTCAGCCGCACCTTTACAGCCACGGACCGGCCGCCGATCTTCAACGTTTCGTCCCGCGAGCGTCTCTTCACTTGTTTCAAGCCCCTCGAAACCCGTTACAATCCCCACAGACACTTCACCCATCAGCCCAACATCAGACCATGACGGATCGACCGCGTTTCCACTTGGCCTTTCCCGTTCACGACCTGCACGGGGCGCGCGCCTTTTACGGCGGTGTGCTCGGTTGTCCGGAAGGTCGATCGAGTGACGAATGGGTCGATTTCGACTTCTTCGGGCACCAGATCGTGGCCCATTTGACCCCCTCCTCGACCCCTTGGGAAGGGCTAAACGAGGTTGATGGCGAAGAAGTTCCCGTTCGTCACTTTGGCGTCATCGTAACTCCCTCGAAATTCAAGGAAATCGCTGAGAAACTGCGGGTTTCCGGGGCGCGATTTTTGATCGAGCCGCAGACCCGATTTCAGGGGCTTCCCGGTGAGCAATTGACGATGTTCGTGACCGACCCGTCGGGCAATGCGCTCGAATTCAAAGCCTTCGCCGACGACCGTATGGTGTTTGCGAAGGATTAAGGGGCGGTCGGTTTCTTAATATCAGGTTAGGGTTAAGAAAGCGTTAGCCCGAGGTGGCCTTCCAGCGCGGCGATCGTGGGTGCCGCCGCATCGACTTTGATCGTCGTCATGCCCATCTCGCGCGCGGGTTTCAGATTGATGCCGAGATCGTCGAGATAGATGCAGCGCGCGGGGTCGACGGCGAGCGCATCCGTCATCATGCGGTAGATGCGCGGGTCGGGTTTGCGGATGCCGACTTTTGAGGATTCGATGACGTGCTGAAATAGGCTCATCGCTTCGTCGACGTGGCTGTTGTTCCACATGCCGCCCGGTTTGTTGTCCGACTTCACGTTGTTCGTGATGCAGCCGGTCTTGAAGCGCGCGGCGATGCGGCGGAGCGCTTCGAGCATCGACGGGCGGACGGCACCGGCCAAACAGGCGATGACGTCGCGGCCGCCAAGTTCGAAGCCTTGCGCGCGCGCCTCGTCCGCGAACGCACCGTCAAAGGCATCGGGTGTGATTTCGGCGCGCTCGAACTTTGCCCACGCGTTGTCGTGCGGGTTCGTTGCGTTGATCCGGCGGATGAAGTCCTTCGGCAACCCGCGCGCGGATTCGAGCTTGTTGAAGGCCTCGAACGGGCTTTCGGTGATGACGCCGCCGAAGTCGAAAATCACTGCCTGAAACATCGCTTTTTCCGCTGTTCGTAAGCCTTGGACATAGCATCTTGCGGCCGTATGTCCCTTGTGAAAAGTTGGCCTGCGGCGCCTATTCTCCCGCCCGTCGATACCTCAAGGAATTCTTCATGCAAGAGGCCCGCTCCAAACGGCCGATGTCGCCGCATCTGCAAATCTACAAGTGGCCGGTCACGATGGGGACGTCGATCCTGCATCGCGTCACCGGCGTGGGGCTTGCGATCGGGACGCTGGTGCTTGCGTGGTGGCTGGTGGCGGCGTCGCTTGGGCCGGATGCGTACGCGGTGTTCGAGACGGCGGCGTTCCATTGGTTCGGGCGGATCGTTTTGTTCGGGTTCACGCTCGCGCTCGTTTATCACGCGCTGAACGGTGTGCGGCACTTGGCGTGGGACTTTGGCTACGGATTCAAGGTGGCGACCGCGAACATGTCGGGGTTGATCACGTATGGCGCCACTGTTGTGCTGACGCTTGTGATCTGGATTGCGGCTTATGCTTCGATGGGGGCGTTCTGATGAGCATTCAAACGCCGCTTGGACGCGTACAAGGTTTGGGTTCCGCGAAGAGCGGGACGGAGCATTTTTGGCATCAGCGGCTGACGGCCGCCGCGCTCGTGCCGTTGACGCTTTGGTTCGTGTGGATCGTTGCGCGCTACACAGGCGCCCCGCATGCGGATGTGGTTGCTGCGATCGGACATCCGATCAACGCGGCGCTGATGCTGCTTTTCGTGGTGGCTGGGCTCTATCACATGGCGCTGGGTTTGCGCGTCGTGGTGGAAGACTACATAACGGTGAAGGGCACGAAGTTCGCGTTGCTTTTCCTGGTCAATTTTGCCGCATTTGCGATTGCGATGGTTTGCGCGGTTGCCGTTTTGCGCATCGCTATTAGGTTCTAATCGATGGCTTCCTATCCGATCACCGATCATACGTTCGATGTCGTCGTCGTGGGCGCGGGCGGTGCGGGCTTGCGCGCGACGCTGGAGGCGGCTCGGCATGGCTTGAAGGTCGCCAACATCACGAAGGTGTTTCCGACGCGCAGTCACACGGTGGCGGCGCAGGGCGGCATTTCGGCGGCGCTCGGCAATATGGAGCCAGACGATTGGCGCTGGCACATGTACGACACCGTGAAGGGGTCGGACTGGCTCGGCGATCAGGACGCGATCGAGTATCTGTGCCGGAACGCGCCTGAGGCCGTGTACGAGCTTGAGCATTTCGGCGTGCCGTTCAGCCGGACGGAAGAAGGCAAAATCTATCAGCGCGCCTTCGGCGGCATGACGAAGGATTACGGTAAGTCTTCCATTCAGCGCACGTGCGCGGCTGCGGACCGCACGGGCCATGCGATGCTGCACACGCTCTACGGGCAGAGCCTGCGTTACGATGCGGCGTTCTTCATCGAGTATTTCGCGCTCGATCTCATCATGGAAGACGGGCGGTGCCGCGGGTTGATGGCGTGGTGCCTCGATGACGGGTCGATCCATCGTTTTCGTGCGCAGAAGGTGATTTTGGCGACCGGCGGCTACGGGCGCGCCTATTACACGTGCACCGGCGCGCACACGCAAACGGGCGACGGGAATGCGATGGTGCTGCGCGCGGGGCTACCGCTGCAGGACATGGAGTTCGTGCAGTTCCATCCGACCGGCGTCTACGGCGCCGGCGTGCTCATCACCGAGGGCGTGCGTGGCGAGGGCGGGTATCTCACCAACGCGAACGGCGAGCGCTTTATGGAGCGCTATGCGCCGACCGTGAAGGACCTCGCCTCACGCGATGTCGTCAGCCGCGCGATGACGGTCGAGATCCGCGAGGGGCGCGGCGTTGGTCCGCATAAGGATCATATTCATCTGCACTTGAGCCACCTCGATCCGAAGATCATTCACGAGCGGTTGCCGGGTATTTCGGAATCGGCGCGCATCTTTGCGGGCGTCGACGTTACGAAGCAGCCGATCCCGGTGTTGCCGACCGTGCATTACAATATGGGCGGCATCCCCACGAACTATCACGGCGAGGCCGTGACGCTGAAAGACGGCAATCCGGATGCGGTGGTGCCGGGCTTGATGGCGATCGGCGAGGCGGCGTGCGTGTCGGTGCACGGGGCCAATCGCTTGGGCTCGAATTCGCTGATCGATCTCGTGGTGTTCGGGAAGGCGGCCGGGTTGAAGGCTGCGGCTGACGTCAAACCGAACGAGCGGCAGGCGGATTTGCCGAAGGGGGCGGGCGACAATGCGCTGGCGCGGCTCGATCGCTTCCGCAATGCCAGCGGTGGCACCCCGACGTCGGAGCTGCGCCTCAGGATGCAGCGGGCGATGCAGAACCACTGTCCGGTGTTCCGCATCGGCTCCGAACTCAAGAAGGGCGTCGATGCGGTTGGCGCGGTCTATCGCGATATGGCGAGCATCGGGGTCAAGGACCGCTCGCTGATCTGGAACACGGATCTCGTCGAGACGCTTGAGTTCGACAATCTGATTTCTCAGGCGGCGGTGACGGTCGAGGGTGCCTATGCGCGCGAGGAAAGCCGCGGCGGGCATGCGCGCGAGGACTTCCCGAACCGCGACGACGCGAAGTGGATGAAGCACACACTATCTTGGTTCGATACGAAGACGGGCAAGGTGAAACTCGACTTCCGGCCGGTGCACACCTACACGCTGTCGAACGACGTCGAGTACATCGCACCGAAAGCGCGCGTCTATTGAAGGTTCTCGTTACCGGCGGGTCGGAGGGCATCGGCCTCGCGATTGCGGCCGAGGCCGTGAGGGCGGGCGCCGAGGTCGAGATTTGGGCGCGGCGCGAAGACAAGCTCAAAGCGGCCGCGCGCGCGCTCGGCGTCACGTGGCTAGCGGTGGATGTGGCCGATCCGGCTGCGGTGCGGGCCGCTGCGGCGCGAGCGGCTGTGCCCGATCGTCTGTTTCACTGCGCGGGTTTTGCGATCGCGCAGTTCATCGACCAAGTCGGCGACGACGACGTTGCCGGATTGGTGCGCACCAATGTGACCGGGCCGATCCATGTTGCCCGGGCGTTTGCTCCGGCGATGGCGAAGCGCGGGTCGGGTGCGATTGTGTTGACGGCGTCCGATCTCGGGTATGTCGGGTTGTTCGGGTGGTCGGTTTATTCCGCCACGAAGCATGCCGTTGTCGGGTTTGCCTCGGCGCTGCGCAACGAGTTGAAGCCGTTCGGGGTCAGCGTCCAGGCGCTCTGTCCGCCGGCGACCGCGACGCCGGGCTTCGACAAGGAGAACGCGACGAAGCCTGCGTCCGTGCGCAAGGCCGAAGAGGCGGGCGGCGTGATGAGCGCGGACGCGGTCGCGCGCTACGCGTGGGGACGGTGCGGGCGCGGCGGGTTGCACATCATCCCCAATCGGACGTCGCGGTTGTTGTTTGCCCTGTCGCGGTTGTCGACGAATTTGGCGCATTCGTTCGTGCGCGCGCCCGGCCCCGGTCAACCGCGCTAGGCCCGATAATCGGCTTGCTGTTGCCTTAATCGTGCCGAAACTCGAAGGTTAGTCTTGGCACTCATCGCTTCGAGGACCTTTTCATGGCGATCCTTTCGGATGCAGCGGCGCGCGCGCCGGGCTTGAAGTTCTTGCTGGTCGCGCTGATCACGGTCGCGATGTCGGTACCGCTGTTCTTCATCTTTATCGCGTTGGCAGACCGGCAGGACTATGCGCGGACGGCAGAAGCGAACGTTGCGCGCGGGTGGGGTGGATCGCAGACCATCGGCGGACCCGTGCTTGCGGTGCCCTATGTCGTCACCGAGAGCACGCGATCGGCCGAGGGCGCGGTGACCAGCACGGACGTGCGGCGCTTGGCGCTCTTCTTGCCGAAGACGCTGACCGCGGCGATCGCTTCGCAGACGCAGGTGCGCTCGTACGGGATCTTCGCCGTCAATGTCTATACCGCCGACGTCGTGCTGCAGGGCGTGTTCGAGCGGCCGAACTTTGCCGAGTTCGGATTTACGCCGAAGACGATCAACTGGGACCAGGCCGTGCTCCTGGTTTCGATCGCCGATCTTCAGGGCTTGAGTGAGAACGTGACGGTGGCGTGGGGCGATGCGCGGACGGTTGTTCCGTTCCGCCCGGGGTTGGCGCCGGAACTCGGCGTGAATGTGCCAGGGATCAATGCGCGGGTCGCAGTCAATAAAGACGGCGGTGACATGCCGTTCGATTTGACCGTGAAGCTGCGCGGTACGAACGACTTGCAGGTTTCGGCGGCGGGCGGCGAAACGGTGGTGACGGCGAAAGGCAACTGGCCGCATCCGAGTTTTCAGGGCGCCTTCTTGCCGGCGAGCCGCAACGTCTCGGCGCAGGGCTTCGACGCCAGCTGGCGGGTGCCGCATCTCGCACGGAACTTACCCCAAGCGATGCCGAACGCGGAGACGTTCTTCGTGAATCTCGCGAGTGCCACATTCGGGGTGGCGTTCGTCGAACCGGTGAACTTCTATCTTCTGGTCGAGCGGGCGCTGAAATATGCGCTTTTGTTCATCGGGCTTGCGTTCTTGTCGTTCTTCTTGATCGAGACGTTGTCAGGCGCGCGCATTCACGGGGTGCAGTATCTGCTGATCGGTGGCGCGCAGGTCGTGTTCTATCTGCTGTTGCTGTCGTTCGCGGAGCAGATCGGGTTCAACCTTGCGTATCTCATTGCCGCGGCGGCGACCGTTCTTTTGATTTCGGCCTATGCTTGGTCGGCGCTGAAGAGCGCGCAACACGGTATGGTCGCGTTTGCGGTGTTGAGCGTGCTTTATGCGCTTCTGTTCCTGCTGCTGAAGCAGGAGGACTACGCGTTGATCATCGGCGCGTCGGCGGCGTTCGCGGCCGTGGCGGTGACCATGTATGTGACGCGCAACGTCGATTGGTATCAGTCGAAGCCGGCGGTCGGGTTCGGCTTCAACCGCAACTAAGGTTGGCGGAGGGCGGCGGTCAACTCGCCGCCCTTGGCTTTGCGCCAGGCGACGCAGCGGTCGACCTTTTCGAGCACGTTTGCGTAGACGCGCGGTGCGCCCGCGATCTGGCCGATCATCGGTTTGTAGAACCATTCGATCTCGGCGCGCGATTGATCGCCGCAGAGATTGCCGGCGAGATTCACCAGGCGCGAGCGGGCGTCGTGCGGGACGGCGGCGCTGATCCGTTTGAAGTCGCGGCGCAACCAGGCCCACGCGCCGGGACGGCGTTCGGCATCTTCGAAGGCGTAGCGCAGATAGGCGCCCTGTTCGCGCACGGTCAAGGCGCCGGAGACCACGAACTCCTCGATCTCTTGGTTGGCGATGGGGTCGCGCGCGGCGGCGAGCGCGGAGATCGCCGTAATGCGAAATTGAGCGTCGGAGGAATCCTTGATCGCCGCGATCGTGTCGCGGGCGACGGGGGCGCCTCCCGAATACACGGCCGACCAAAGGGCTGCTTGCACCAGTTCGGCGGGAACAGGATCCGGCGGGTAGCCTTTCGACATTTGGCGCGCGAGGGCAGCACCTTTGGCGGCGAGCGGGGTCAACGTGTTCGGGTCGCGCGCGAGGCGGACCATCGCGTCGGCAAGTTCGGCCCGCAAAAGGGTTGCCGCGCGCGCTTCGCGCCGCCGGGGCTCGACGCCGACGGCGGCGAGCGTGGGCGCGAACCAGCCGCGGACGGATTGCTCGAAGAGCGGCAGATCGTTCTTGGCCAAGAGTTCGCTGCGCAATTCTTGCAGGAAGCCGTTCGCCGCCGAGACGGTGTCCCAGGTGTTGCCGGCGCCAACCGTCTTGAGCGCGGTGAGGTAGGTCTTTGCGTCCGTCTCGCCCGCGCGGAATGCCGCGCGCAGGCTGTGCAGTAGGGCGAGTTGTTCGCCGGGTGACAGGCGCGCGGCGTTGATCGCGAGCTTTTGCCAATCGGCGCTTGCCATGGCGAAACGGTAGTAGCCGGTGCCATCGGCGTTCGGCATCAGCGTGGCGCCGCACTGGCGCGGGGCGGTCAGCGCCGCCGTACGCTCGGTCAGCATCGTGCAAGCGCGGTAGCGACCGTGCGTGACTTCACGCACGCAGACGGGGATCGACCATTGACGCTTGTCGTCCGCGCTCGTCGCGCCAAAGGGGGTTTGCGCGAACTCGACGATCAGGTCGCGGTCGCTGCAGGTCGATTTGACGCGAACGAGCGGTACGCCGGGTTGGTTCAGGAACGACTCGAAGGCGGGCACGACTTCCGGTTTGCCGGAACCTTTGGCGAGCGATTCCATGAAGTCGTGCACGTTCGCGCTGCCGTGCGCGAAGCGGCGCATGTGGGTTCTGACCCCTTCGCGGAATGCGTCTTCGCCGAGATAAGATTCGAACATCGCCAGGACGCCCGCGCCTTTGTCGTAGGTTAAACCGTCGAAAGCGTTGAAGATGTCGTCGGTCGACTTGATCGGTTGGCGGATCGCGCGGGCGGTCGAGAGCGAGTCCGTGTCCATGACGTCGAGCGCGTCGCGGATCGTCTCGCGCGAGAACTCGTTCGTAGGCCACACCGCGGCCGCCGCTTTGTTGCCCATCCAGGAGGCGAAGGCTTCGTTCAACCAGATGTCGTCCCACCACTTGGCCGTGACGAGGTCGCCGAACCATTGGTGCGCGACTTCGTGGGCGTGTAGCAACGCGAAGTAGCGCTTCTGTTGGATCGAGGCGCTGTCGTCGAGCAGGATGCCGCGCTCGGTGTAGGTGATCGCGCCGGCGTTCTCCATGCCGCCCGCGGTGAAATTCGGCGGCGTGATCAGGTCGAGTTTCGAGTAGGGATAGGGTGCTGCGAAGTAATCTTCGAGGTAACGCAGGAGCGGCGGCGTTTCGGTCAGCGCGTAGCGCGAGCGGTCGCCCTTGCCTTTCACCGTGATGCCGCGGATCGCGATCGGCGTCTGGCGCGTGCGGAAGGCCGGAAGCGTCGGGCCGTCTTCGACGTCGTAGGGGCCGACGATCAGCGCCACCAAATACGTGGGCAGCGGCTTCGTCGGTGCGAAGGTGGTCTTCTTCAGGTTGCCGGAGACGGCTTCTTCCTTGATCGCATGCGCGTTGGAGACGGCGGTGTCGGTTTTGCGCGCGGTGATTGCGATCTCGAAGGGGGTTTTGAAGCGCGGTTCGTCGAAACTTGGGAAGGCGCGGCGCGCCGAGATTTCTTCGAATTGCGTCCACGCGTATTTCTCGCCGTTGTCGGACATCGACGTTAGCGAATCGGGTGTCGGTTCGAAGGGCGCGTTGTAGGTCAAACGCAGCGTCGCTTCGCCCTTGGGCAACTCGCTCTCGAACGCGAGTTTCGCCACGCCCGTGTCGTGAACTTGCTCGTAGGTGCCGGTGACGTTGGTGCCATCGGCGAGGCGCGCGGTGACCGGCGCGACGGTCAGCTCCCGGCCGTGGAGGTAGATCGTGCTCGCCGGCTTTTTCAGCGTAACGTCGATCTCGACGATTCCGCTGAAGCGGGGTTTGTCGGGCTCGATCGTGAGGTCGAGCCGGTAGCGCACGGGTTCCACCGTGTCCGGCAGCTGGCCGAGAGGGATCTCTTCCGGCGTTTGGCCTTTGCCGCGGTTCGACGGTCCGCAAGCCGCGAGGGCGATCAACAGGCACGCTACGGCAAGACGGATTGTCGGGTGCATTCGTGGTATGGCCCAGCCCATGGAAAGGGCGCGACAATAAGGGGTCGCGTTGCCCTTGTGTACCCGGTGGACGCGTGGCGAAGTGCGCTATACATCCTCAAATCATCGCCATTCCACACCACACCCCCAGGTTCGCCATGGTTCAGCTTTCGTTGCCCCAAAACAGCAAGGTCAAGCCCGGCAAGACGTGGCCGTCGACCTCCGGGGCGAAGCGGCCGAAGACACTGAAGGTCTATCGCTGGAGCCCTGATGACGGCGAGAACCCGCGGCTCGACACGTATGAGGTCGATCTCGACGCGTGCGGGCCGATGGTTTTGGACGCGCTGATCAAGATCAAGAACGAGATCGATCCGACGCTGACGTTCCGCCGCTCGTGCCGCGAGGGCGTGTGCGGGTCGTGCGCGATGAATATCGACGGGTCGAACACGCTCGCCTGCACGAAGGCGATCGACGACATCAAGGGGCCGATCGCGGTTTATCCGCTGCCGGCCATGAGCGTCATCAAGGACCTGGTGCCGGACATGACGCATTTTTATGCGCAGTACGCGTCGATCGAGCCGTGGCTGCAGACGAAGACGCCGACGCCGGAGAAGGAATGGAAGCAATCGCCGGAGGACCGCGCGAAGCTCGACGGGCTTTACGAGTGCATTCTGTGCGCGTGCTGCTCGACGTCGTGCCCGAGCTATTGGTGGAACCAAGAGCGGTATTTGGGGCCTGCCATTTTGCTGCAATCCTATCGTTGGCTCGCCGACAGCCGCGACGAGGCGAAGGGCGAGCGGCTCGACAATCTCGAAGATCCGTTCCGGCTTTACCGCTGCCATACGATCATGAACTGTGCGTCCACCTGTCCGAAGGGGCTCAACCCCGCTGAGGCGATCGGCGAAATCAAGCAGATGATGGTGAAGCGCTCGGTATGACCACCGGTGCGCGCTACGAGATCGAATATCGCGCGGCGCGGGCGCAGTTTGGACTGCTTGCCAGAAAAGCCGGTGCGCTCGTCGAGCGGCACGAGAATCCCGCGGCGCGCGGCCCTTATGGCGAGGCGCTCGTTACCGACATAGCCTGGTTCGGCCGCGAAGATGCTCGACGCGTGTTTTTGTGCACGTCGGGGATGCATGGGCTTGAAGGTTCGGCCGGGTCCGCCGCGCAGTCGGCGTGGATCGTTAGCGGCGTCAAGCTGCCGGACGGCGTCGCGGTTTGTCTCGTGCATGCGTTGAACGCGTGGGGCTTTGCGCATATCGCGCGCTGCACCGAGAACAACGTCGACCTCAACCGCAACTTCATGGATTTCGGTTCGGCGTTGCCCGCCAATCCGCATTATCACCATATTCGCGACGTCATCCGGATGAAGGACGTTGGGCCGCAGTCGCTGGGCGGGCTGATGGCGGATCATCAGCGGCTTGCCGCGGCTATCGGGCCGGCGGCGCTCGCCTACGCGGTGAACGCGGGGCAGTACGAAGACGCGGAAGGCTTGGCCTATGGCGGCGCCGCGCCGGAATTCGGGCATCGCGTCTTGCGCGATCATGTGTTGCCGAAGCTCAAGCACGCCACGCATGTCGGGTTGATCGACTGGCATACGGGCGTCGGTGCGTACGGTGAGGTCGCGTTCCTGCCGGCGACGGGGCACGGGACGCCGCAGTGGGAGCGTGCGGCGTCGTGGTGGGGCCGTGGCCGCGTCGACGGATGGAAGCGGTCGTCGATGGAAGCCGCCATCGAGGCCGATGAAGCGCAGACCGGACTGACCGTTCACAAGGACGGGCAGTTGCGGTTCGCGCTGGCTCGTCTGCTGCCGTTGGCCGAGGTCACCGCGACCGTCATCGAGTTCGGTACCGAGAAGGAAGGCGATTTCGCAAAGCTCGCGCTGATGACGATGTATGAGCGGTGGCTACGCTTCGTCGATCGCGGCGACCGGCATGCGCCGCAGCACAAGCAGCACCTAGCGCTGGCGCTGTCGTGCTTCGCGCCCGACGACGCGGCGTGGCGCGCGCTGGTGCTGCGCGAGGGCCCGCAGCTGATGGCGCAGGCGATCGCCGGGTTGGCGGCGGGGTAGGGCTGCGACGTTTTGGGCGCGGCAACAAAGCGGACCCGCTGCGGCTTCGCGGTCATCGCCTATTGTGGTATAAGTTCTGAATATTCACCGATCCGTCCGGCGCTTCGGGAGCGGCGTTGGGCGTGGTCACGCCAACGAGTGTGCTGTGGCTCTTCATGCTCCCCACGACAGGCTCTCCAACAACGCTTTGCGTTTGCAACCGGCGGGTGGTTTCGCGCCGGGCGAAACCCGTCGTGCCGGGGCCGTTTACCGTAACAAACAACGGATAAGTTACGCCAATGTTACGTCAAGAATGGCGGAAGGCCGCCATTGTTACGCTGTGACGGATTCGATCGCGTCTGTTTTCACTGCAACCGGCCGTTGCGGTTTAGACGTCCATCGGGCGGACGCCGAGCTTTGCCCACAAGGCGTCGTCTTTTTCTTTGGCCGGGTTCTTGGTCGTCAACAGCTTTGGGCCGATGAAGATCGAGTTGGCGCCGGCGAGGAAGCAGAGCGATTGCAGCTCTTCGCTCATGTGCTCGCGGCCGGCGGAAAGGCGCACGACGGATGTGGGCATCATGATGCGGGCGACGGCGATCGTGCGGACGAACTCGAAGCCGTCGATCGGCGCGCTGTCGCCGAGCGGCGTGCCCTTCACTTTCATCAGCGCGTTGATGGGAACGGATTCCGGGGCCACGGGCAGGTTCGCCAGCGTCACCAGCATGCCGATGCGGTCTTCACGGGCTTCGCCCATGCCGACGATGCCGCCGCAGCAGACGGCCATGCCCGCTTCGCGCACGTGCTCCAGCGTGTCGAGGCGGTCTTGCATCGTGCGCGTGGTGATGACCTTGCCGTAGTATTCAGGGCCGGTGTCGATGTTGTGGTTGTAGTAATCGAGGCCCGCGTCGGCGAGGCGGCCCGCTTGGTCTTTCGTCAGCATGCCCAGCGTCATGCAGCTTTCGAGGCCCAGGCTTTTTACTTCACGGACCATGTCGCAGAGCGTGTCGATGTCGCGGTCTTTGGGTTCGCGCCAGGCGGCACCCATACAAAAGCGCGAGGCGCCGCCGGCCTTCGCCTGCTGGGCCGCTGTGCGGACCTCTTCGAGCGCCATCAGCTTCGAGGCTTTGAGGCCGGTTTCGAAATGGGCCGACTGGCTGCAGTAGCCGCAGTCTTCGGGGCAGCCGCCGGTCTTGATCGAAAGCAGCGTCGACATCTGCACTTCGTTCGCGTCGAAGTGCATGCGATGAACGCCTTGCGCGCGAAAGATCAGATCGGCGAACGGGAGGTCGTAGAGCGCGCGGGCGTCGGCAGTGCTCCAAACTTGCTTCGGCTCAGCCGTTTTGGCGCGGCGGTCGAGGGTCGTCGTTGTCATCGGTCCCGTTCGTGTGTTGAAACGGGGCGCAGAATAGGGGGCGGGGCGGAGCGGTCAAGGCTTGATGACGATCGGGGTTCCGATGCGGACTTTCTTGTAGATTTCCTCGACTTCCTCGTTCGAGACCGCGATGCAGCCGGCGGTCCAGTCGCTTATGACCCCGGTCGCTCGGATCATGCCCAGATAGCCGGGTGTGCCGTGGATCATGATCAGTCCGCCGGGCGACACGCCGCGCCTGGCGGCATCAGCGCGGTCCTTCTTGTTCGGGTAGGAGATGCGCAGCGAGAGGTGGAAGCTCGAACCCGGGTTCTTGCCGTCGATGAAATAGCGGCCTTCGGGGGTGCGCGAGTCGCCTTCCTGCTGTTTGTGCCCGACAGGGTTACCGCCGAGGGCGATGCGGTAGGTCTTGAACGGCTTCTTGCCGGTCCAAAGCGTCATAACGCGGCGCGACTTGTCGACCACGATGAGGTCGACCTGGGCTGCTGCAACCTCAGATGTCGCGAGTGCAATCAGCGAGAGGGCGAAGATGAACGAGCGCATGGGCGGCAGATGTGCCGCCGGAAAGCGGCAGTCTCATGGCGCGAACAAGGTATTGTAAGCCGCAATTCGGCCGCATTTTCTTTGCGCCTCAGTCGCGTCAAGATTTGCAGGCAGGACTGGGGTGTCTCTCAGACATGGGTGATGTCATGAAACTCGCAGCGAAAATCTTGGCGGCGTTGGCGGCCGTCGCTCTGACCATCGGCAGTGCGCAGGCGGACTATGCGCCGCCGGGCAGTTATCAGCGCACGTGCAGCGATATCGAAACGACTTGGAATACGCTGTCAGCGACATGCCGGACGCGCACCGGCAGTTGGAATTACACGACGCTCAGGAACTACCGTGATTGCGACGGCGACATCGCCAATCGGAACGGGCGATTGGAATGCGTCGGGGTGTACAACGACGATGACCACGGGGACGACTACGGCGGTTGGCTGCCGATGGGCAGCTATCGCAATTCGTGCCGCAACATCACGATCGAAGGCGGCACGTTGCTCGCCGAGTGCCGCGACAATTTCGGACGCTTCCGCTACACGGAGTTGCCCGGCTATCGCTCGTGCCGCGACATCGTCAACGCCAACGGCATTTTGCGCTGCCGCCGCGACGACTACGACGATGATGACGATGGCGACGACGATTATGGCGACGGCCGGTTGCCCGGCGGCAGCTGGCGCGCGACGTGCCAGAACGGGCGCGTCTACGGCAACGTGCTCTACGCGACGTGCCGCGACAGGTTCGGCAGCTGGCGGGCCTCGACGCTCGATCTGCGCTATTGCCGCTACAACGTCGTGAACGACAACGGCCGTCTTGTTTGCGGCGGCTCGGGTAGCCCCGGCGGTTACAGGCGGATTACGCTCTATCGCCACACGAACTACGCGGGCGTATCGCGGACGTTCTCGACCGACATTCCGGACTTGAGCGGCTACGGCTTCAGCAATTTGACGTCGAGCGTCGTGGTTCAAGGCGGCGTCTGGCAGTTGTGCGACAAGCCGAATTACCGCGGCTATTGCGTGATCCTGGACCGCTCGCAGTCCAACCTTTGGGCGCTCGGGTTCAACGACCGTACGGAATCACTTCGTCGCATACGGTAGTTGGGGCTCGCGCCGGGGTGGTGCGATTGCTAGTCTTGGAAGGCCGGGCTTTGTTCCCGGCCTTCCTGCTTTGAAAATTCAAGGATTTGGCGATGTCCGACGTGATCGAACGCACCTCCATGAACCGCCGCGGCTTTGCGATGACGAGCCTTGCGACGGGGTTTGCGCTTGCGGTGCAGCCGGTCGCGGCGACGACGATCGCCACGGATGCCGCGGGGCTTGAAGCCGGCGAGGTGAAGATCCCCGTCGCCGACGGGCAGATGCCCGCCTACCGCGCGAAGCCTCTAAAGGGCATGAAGCTTGGCACGATCTTGGTCGTGCACGAGATCTTCGGCGTCCACGAGTGGATCAAGGATGTTTGCCGGCGGTTTGCGAAGGCGGGTTATCTCGCCGTGTCGCCGGATCTTTATGCGCGCTACGGCGATGCCACGAAGATCGCGGACTTCAAGGTTTTGATCGAAACGATCGTGCGCAAAGCGGGCGACGATCAGGTGTTCAGCGATCTCGATGCGACCGCGAAGTGGGCGGCAGCGAACGGAGGCGACGTGGCGCGGCTCGGCGTTACCGGCTTCTGCTGGGGTGGGCGCGTCACGTGGATGTATGCGGCGCGCAATCCGGACATCAAAGCCGGCGTCGCGTGGTACGGCTCGATGACGAAGCACGCGAACGACACGCGGCCCGTGCATCCGATCGACGTTGCGGACAAGATGAAGGGGCGCGTGCTGGGGCTCTACGGCGAACTCGACAAGGGCATCCCGGTCAGCGAGGCCGAGGAAATGCGGGCGAAGCTGAAGTCGGTCGGCGACACCAAGAGCGAGATCGTCGTCTATCCGGGCGCCGATCATGGGTTCTTGGCGGATTATCGGCCGAGTTACAACGAAGCTGCGGCGAAGCAGGCATGGCCACGTGCGCTCGATTGGTTCAAGACGCACGGCGTTTGAGGGGCATTACGAAACGACGTGAACGTTGAGGCTCGTGCAGAGGCTAAGTTCCAAGAGGAAGTGGCCGCCAATCTGACGCGTAACTACGTCAGTCAGCTTGCCCACGGCATGCTGGCGATGACGGGGTTTCGGCTCGTCAACGCGCCGACGTTCGTGCCGGCCTATCTGTTCGCGCTGACGGGATCAACGGCGCTGGTCGGTCTCGCGCTGGCGATGCAGCATCTGGGATCGTTCGTCAGCGGCATCTTTGGTGCGACGGCGATCGAGCACAGGCGGCGGATCGTCGATCTGGGCCTTCGCTACGGCTGGATGATGCGGCTGTCGGTGCTCGGGCTTGCGCTCTCGGGTTTCTTCTTGCCGCCCGCGATCACCGTCTATGCGTTTGCTCTGTTCTTGTGTGCGCTTGGTGTGTTTTCGGGCATGCAGGGCGTGCTTTGGAACGTGCTCTTGACCAAGACCATTCCCGCCGACCGGCGCGGCATGATGATCGGCATGCGCAACTTCCTCGGCGGGATGACGGCGTCGGCGGTCGCTTATGTGGGCGGCAAGTATCTCGTCGAGGCCAACGTGCTCGGCAACGGGTACGCCTCGACGTTTCTGCTCGCGTTTGTGCTGACGGCGGCGGGGCTGACGTTCCTCTATCTCGTGAAGGAACCGGAGGCACCGAGCGTGCGCGCGCCCGTGAGCGTTCGCGAGCGGCTTGGGGACATCCCGTTGCTGCTGAAGGATCGCGCGTTCGCGATGTATTTCTGGGCGCAGACGCTTGCGACGCTCGGGACGTTGGCGCTACCGTACTACATCCTCTTTGTCCGCGAGACGCAGGGGCTTACGGGCGAGAAGATCGGGCTGCTGTCGTTGGCGCTGCTGGTATCGCAGACGGTGGCCAATCTCGGTTGGGGCGCGCTCGCCGATCGGTTGGGGTTCAAGGCGGTGTTCGTGCCCGGGCTCTTCCTGTGGGCGGGATCGACGATTGCGCTCGCGCTGTCCAAAGACATGGCGTCGGTGATGCTCTGCTTTGTGGGGATTGGCGCGGGATACGCGGGCTTCCTGATCGCCGCGCAGAACATGGTGCTCGAGTTCGGCGACCGGTCCGATCTGCCCATGCGTATCGCGATGGTTAACTCCGCGCAATCTCTGGTTCAGGTTTTCGGCGCGATCGCGGGCGGGCAGATGGCCCAGTCGCTCGGATTTGAAGTTGTGTTCGGTGCGGCGGTTGTTGCCAAGCTCGCAGCCGCTGGCATGTTGTGGTTCTATGTTCGCGAACCGCGCGCCGCGCGCCGACTCCGGGGGGAGGTCGTCGTCGACGCCGGGGAGGGGTTCGAGATGCCAGTGACCGGCGAAGGGGCCGCAATTCCCCCCAAGGCAAGTTCCGACCGACCGCAGACCAGGGCGAGTTCCCCGAGCAAGCCCGGCGGAACGCGCGCGCGCACGCCAATCAGTGTGCGCATGGACGACATCAAGCTCACCTTGGCTGCTGCAGGCGGCGCGTTGCTTGTCCTCGCCGCGTGGACGAACGCTTGGACGCTCAGTGCGATTCTGGCGTTCGGCGTCGCGCTGATCGCCATCGCGCGGCTCGGCTTTGTCCGAAGCTTGCCGGATCCCGCTCTGCCGCCCCCGCCCGCGGTCGTGCAGCCCAGCGAGGCGCCGATCAGGGTTTCGCCGGCGTTTTCGCGCTCCGATATCGTGCCCGGCGACTTGGTGCGGCGCATGCCCGATCCGGTTTTGTTGACCGACCACACCGGGCGCATTGTCGCGGCCAACGAGGCGGTCGAACAGCTGTTCGGCGCCGTTGAACTTCGCAAGCATTTGGCGAGCGTCGTGCGCGCGCCCCAGGTGCTGTCGGCGCTCGACCTGGTGCTTGCCGGGCGCGGGCCGCAGCGCGTCGAGTTTCCGCTGGTCGGCGGGCACGAGCAGAACTTCGAAGCCTATTTGGCGCCCGTCGAGGACGGGGACCGGATTCTGCGGTCGACGATCATCGTTTTGCGCGACACAACGAAGGCGCAGCGCGTGGAGCAGATGCGCGCCGACTTCGTCGCCAACGCCAGTCACGAACTGCGCACGCCGCTCGCGTCGCTGACCGGGTTCATCGACACGTTGCGCGGCCACGCGAAGGAAGACCCGGAGGCACAAGAGCGCTTTCTGGGTATTATGGCGGAGCAGGCGATGCGGATGCGCCGCTTGATCGACGATCTTCTGTCGCTGTCGCGGATCGAGCTCAACGAGCATGTGCGGCCTGCGGGCAACGTCAATTTCGGCGACGTCGTGGAAGAGGTCGTCAGCGCGCTGGCGCCGCAAGCGCATAGCGCGAACATTCAGATCGAGATCGCCGAGCCGACGTCGCTGCCGAACGTTGCGGGGGACCGCGACGAGCTGTTCCAAGTGGTGCAGAACCTCGTCGACAATGCGATCAAGTACGGACGGCCGCAGACGATGGTGACGCTCGAGCTCGGGACGCGGCGGGCCAATCCGGGCGAGCCCGGGCCGTCGCCCGCGGTCTATCTTGCGGTCAAGGATAGGGGCGAAGGTATCGCCCGGGAGCATATTCCGCGCCTCACCGAACGGTTCTATCGCGTCGACGTGCGGCGGAGCCGGGCGATCGGCGGCACGGGCCTTGGGCTTGCGATCGTCAAGCATATCGTCAACCGGCATCGCGGGCGGCTCGCAATCGACAGCAAGGTCGGCGAGGGCTCGACGTTTACGGTTTTCCTGCCGCTGGCGACCGAAGTTGGGCAAAGCGACGTGCCGCAAGCTGGGCTTCTGACCGCGTCATGAATCCTTCATAGAATCGTCGCAATAGCTCTGCGCATGCCGGGTACCCGAGGCGCAACAGAACGAGGCGAGAAATGGCCGAACATATCGTCAAGTCGTTCCACGATCAGCTGGAGGCGTTGAGCACCGGGATCGTCCAGATGGGCGGGCTTTGCGAAGCGCAGCTTGCGAACGCGATCGAAGCGATCTCGCGCCGCGACCTGCCGCTTGCCGAACAAACGATCGCTTCGGACACGAAGATCGATCATCTTGAGGCACAGATCGAGCAACAGGCGGTGCGGTTGCTCGCGTTGCGCCAACCGCTGGCGCTCGACCTGCGCGAGACGCTCGCGGCGCTCAAGATATCGCACGACTTGGAGCGGATCGGCGATCTTGCGAAGAACGTCGCCAAGCGAACACTTGTCATCGCGCGCGACGCGCCGGACCAGAATCTGGCGCAAGGGCTGGCCCGCATGGGCCGGCAGGCACTGACCCAGGTCAAGGACGTGCTCGACGCCTTTTCCAAGCGCGACGGCGAAGCGGCGATGCGCGTTTGGAAGAATGACAACGACATTGACGAACTCTACAACTCGCTGTTCCGGGAACTTCTGACCTACATGATGGAGGACCCGCGCAAGATCGGTCCGTCGACGCATCTGTTGTTCATCGCCAAGAACTTCGAGCGGATCGGCGATCACGCCACGAACATTGCCGAGACCGTGTACTACGCGGCGACGGGCGCGAAGATCGGCGACGAGCGGCCCAAGAGCGACACGACGTCAACGGCAACGCTTTCCTAGCATGACGACTCTCGACACAGGCGCTGGCCGGCCGGGCGGTGCGCGTAAGCCGCTGATTTTGATCGCCGAAGACGAGGCGTCGTTGATGACGCTTCTGCGCTACAACATCGAGAAGGAAGGCTATCGCGCGGTGGAGGCGCAGGACGGCGAGGAGGCCCTGCTACTGGCCGCCGAGGACACGCCCGATCTCGTCGTTCTCGATTGGATGCTGCCGAAGGTCTCCGGGATCGAGGTTTGCAGGCGGCTGCGGATGCGGCCGGAAACGAAGAACGTCCCGATCGTGATGCTGACGGCGCGCGGCGAAGAGGCGGACCGCGTGCGCGGCCTCGATACCGGTGCGGACGACTACATCACGAAGCCGTTCTCGATGACGGAGCTTTTGGCGCGGATGCGCGCTGTGCTGCGGCGGATCAGGCCCGCGCTCGCCGACGACGTCGTCGCGTTCGGCGACATCTCGGTCGACCGCACGACGCACCGCGTGCGGCGCGCTGGGCGCGAGGTTCATTTGGGGCCGACGGAGTACAAGCTGCTCGACCACTTCATTCAGCACCCGGGGCGGGTGTTCAGCCGCGAGCAGTTGCTCGACGCGGTTTGGGGTTCGGGTGTCTATGTCGACGCGCGCACGGTCGACGTTCATATCGGGCGGCTGCGCAAGGCTCTGACGGAGGGCGACGAAGCCGACCCGATCCGCACGGTCCGGTCGGCCGGCTATGCCCTCGACGAGTCGTTGAAAGGCTAATTTAGAGCCACAACAAAAGGGTCTGCCTTGCGGCAGACCCTTTCATCTTCCCCTCAAAGTCGTTCGATCAGCTGTTCGCCAGATAGCGGCGGTAGTCTTTGTCGCGTTCCCGGTCGCGGCGGCTTTGCGAAGGCTGGAACGCCTTCACGCTGTGCGCGTCGCAATAGGGCGAGTTGACCTTCGGCGGGTGACCGCAGAAGTGGAACTCGCTCGTCGACGGGTCGCCGATCGGCCATTTGCACATGCGATCCGAGATGGTGAGCACGTTCGTCTTGCGGCCGTGTTCGTCCACCACGGGATCTCTCTCGATGATGGGCGCCTGGACCACCGGCGCCGGGCGCGGACGCGCAACGCGGCGGACGGTCTGGAGGCGGGGGCGTTCGGCACGTGCGGGGGTCGCACGGCCGGCCAGGCCTAGCCGGTGAACCTTGCCGATGACGGCGTTCCGGGTAACCCCTCCGCCCAGTTGGCGGGCTATTTGGCTAGCGCTAAGTCCTTCTGCCCAAAGTTGCTTCAGTTGTTCGACGCGTTCGTCCGTCCAGCCCATTTTGTTCTCCCTCGCTGGGGGCGAGAATGGTTAAGGCAAGACATAGTAGGGAAAGGGATTGGACCTACAAGTTCTAACGGTCGCCACAAGATGTAGTTATTGGGGATTTGTGGTCGCCGGAACACATAGTTAACGAATCGCCCGGATTCATTGACATAATAGCTTATGCCACCCATTAGTGGACTTCGCGGAAAACCTGGGTATTTCCGTGGGAAACCTTGAGGAAAACCCTGTGATTTCGCCGATTTTGCCGACCTATGCGCGTGCTCCCATCGCCTTGGAAAGGGGGGAGGGCGCTTATGTCTTCGCGACGGATGGGCGACGTTTCCTCGATTTTGGCTCGGGCGTGGCGGTCAATGCGCTCGGCCATGCGCATCCGCATTTGGTCGCAGCCCTGACGGAACAGGCCGGCAAGGTCTGGCACACGTCCAACATTTTCCAGATCCCGGGGCAGCAGCGGCTGGCGGAGCGGTTGGTCGCGGCGACGTTCGCCGACACGGTGTTCTTCTGCAATTCCGGCGCCGAGGCGATCGAGTGTTCGGTCAAGATGGCGCGCAAGTTCCATTCGCATCATGGGCGGACGGAACGGTTTCGCATCATCACGTTTGAAGGCGCCTTTCATGGCCGCACGCTCGCCACGATCGCGGCGGGCGGGCAGAAAAAGCACCTCGACGGGTTTGGGCCAAAGGTCGACGGGTTCGATCAGGTTCCGTTCGGCAATCTCGATGCCCTCAAGGCCGCCATTGGGCCGCATACGGCCGGTGTGCTGATCGAGCCGGTGCAGGGCGAGGGTGGCGTGCGCGCGGCGCCACCGGAGTTCCTGCGGGCTGTGCGCGCGCTTTGCGACGAGCATGGGTTGCTGTTGCTGCTCGATGAGGTGCAGACCGGCGTCGGCCGCACCGGCAAGCTGTTCGCGCATGAGTGGTCGGGCATTACGCCGGACATCATGGCGATCGCGAAAGGCATCGGCGGCGGCTTCCCGATGGGGGCGTGCCTCGCGACGGAGCGTGCGGCGGTCGGGATGACGGCCGGGTCGCATGGCTCGACATTTGGCGGCAATCCGCTGGCGATGGCGGTTGGCAATGCGGTGCTCGATGTCGTGCTCAAGCCAGCGTTCTTGGAGCACGTGAACAAGATCGCGAATTATCTGCGCCAACAGCTGGCGATGGTCGTGGATCGCAATCGCTCGATCGTTGAGGAAGTCCGGGGCCAAGGGCTCCTGCTTGGGCTGAAGTGCAAGGTGCCGAACACCGAAGTGATCGATGCGTTGCGCGAGCGCGGGTTGCTGACGATCAGCGCGGGCGACAACGTGGTGCGCATTCTGCCGCCGCTGATTATTACGGAAGAGCATGTGCGTGAGGCGATCGGCATCATCAATGACGCGTGTCTGAGTCTCTCGCATACGCCTGCACAGGACGCCGCGAAATGAGCCTCAAGCACTTTCTCGATCTCGACGCGTTCGATGGGGCGATGTTGCGCCGTCTGATCGACGATGCGAAGCGGATGAAGAATGCGCGGAACGGGCGGCCCAAAGCTGCGGCGGACGACGTGCAGCCGCTGAAGGGGCGGATGCTTGCCCTTGTGTTCGAGAAACCGTCCACGCGCACGCGCATTTCGTTCGATGTCGGCATGCGTCAGCTCGGCGGGGAGTGCATGTTCCTCGACGGGCGCGACATGCAGTTTGGGCACGGCGAAACCGTGGGCGATACGGCGCGGGTTCTGTCGCGTTATGTCGACGGGATCGTGCTGCGCTCCAAGCGGCATCAGAGCTTGTTGGAGTTGGCGGCCGCCGCGACGGTGCCGGTGATCAACGGACTGACCGACAAGACGCATCCCTGCCAGCTGATGGCGGACGTAATGACGTTCGAAGAGCATCAGGGGCCGATCGGTGGCAAAGTGGTCACCTGGTCGGGTGCCGGCAACAACGTTTGCGCGTCGTGGATTCATGCGGCGGTGAAGTTCGGGTTCGAGTTGCGCGTCGCCTGTCCGCCCGAGGCCGATCCCGATCCGCGGCTGACGGCGTGGGCCAAGGAGCAAGGCGGCAAGGTTCACGTCGTGCGCGATCCCTACGAAGCGGTTTCGGGCGCAAGTGCCGTCGTGACCGACACGTGGGTGCAGATGTCCGAGAGCGATCAGTTGGGCGAGGGCGGCACGCGGTCGCGGCACAATGTGCTCGCGCGCTATCGCGTGGACGAGCGGCTGATGGCGGCGGCGGGCAAAAAGGCGATCTTCATGCACTGCCTGCCTGCGCATCGCGGCGAAGAGGTCAGCGATGCCGTGCTCGACGGGCCGCAGTCGGCCGTGTTCGACGAAGCGGAGAACCGATTGCACTCGCAAAAGGCGGTGCTCGCCTGGGCGATGTCGTGACGGGCGACTTCGTTCGGAGCTTCCAAATCGAAGGCATGAACGTCCGCGGGCGGATCGTGCATCTGACCGATCTCGCCGATCGGGTGATTGCGGCGCACGGCTATCCCGATGCGGTGTCGGGCGCGGTGGGGGAAGCGTTGGCGCTGGCCGCGCTGCTCGGCGCGTCGCTTAAGTTCGACGGCACGCTCACGATCCAGACGCGGAGCAAAGGGCCGCTCAGGATGATCGTCGCCGACTACGCGACGCCGGGCACGGTGCGCGCGTGCGCGATGTTCGATCGTGATGCGGTCGAGGCATTGGGGTCCGCCCCGGACTTCGAGACTCTGGTCGGCGAAGGTTCGCTTGCGATCACGATCGACCAAGGCGCCGACATGGAGCGCTATCAGGGGATCGTACCGCTTGAGGGCGGCGGGCTTGCCGATGCGGCGATGAGTTACTTCGAGCGGTCGGAGCAGATACCGACGCGGATCAGGCTCGGCGTTGCGACGCTGAGTGCGCGCGGGACCGACGGTGCGAAGCCGCATTGGCGGGCCGGCGGGATCATGATCCAGAACCTCGCGGCGCTTGGCGGGCAGAATGCGCCGGGGGTCGAAAATCCGGACGATTGGGTGCGGGCTTCGGTGCTGTTCGAGACAACGGAAGCGCATGAGCTTGTCGACCCGCAAGTGGAGGCCGAGCGGTTGCTGTTTCGGCTGTTCCATGAGGACGGGGTGCGGGTGTTCGAGCGGCAGGAACTGCACTTTGGTTGCCGCTGCAGCGCGGATCGGGTCGCGGCGGTCCTGTCGCAGTATCCGGAACATGAGGTTCACGCGCTCGCCGACGCGGACGGCATGATCCGCGCGACGTGCGAGTTCTGTTCGACGGTCTATCGTTTTCAGCCGCAGGATATTCAGGCGCCGACGTGATCGATCAAGCGGCGCATGAAGGCCGCGCAGGTGTCGATTTGCGAGAGCTCGATGAACTCGTTCGGTTTGTGCGCCTGTTGAATGTTGCCAGGGCCGCAGACGACGGACGGGATTCCGGCTTCCTGAAATAGGCCCGCCTCCGTGCCGTAGGCGACGGCTTCGGCGTGGTTGCGGCCGGTCAGTTGTTTCGCCAACGCTTCGGCGGGGCAGCCGTCGGTTGCGACCAGAGCAGGCACGTGCGCGCGGGGCACGGTCACGATGTCGGCTTCGGGGGCGATGCGCTTGAGGCGCGGCAACACGTTTTCCTTCGTGTGGGCGATGAAGCGCTCGACGATGGCGTCGCGGCTGGTGCCCGGCAGGTAGCGGAACTCCCACTGGAACATGCAGTGGCGGGCCAGGATATTGAGCGCGGTGCCGCCTTCGATCGTGGACGACTGCACGGTCGTGTAGGGCGGGTCGAAGCGGCCGGACGGGTCGCCCACCTTGCGCATCTCTTCGGCGATTTCGCTGAGGTGCATGATCAGTTCGGCCGCGACCATCACGGCGTTGACGCCCTTGTCGGTTTGGCTCGAGTGCGCTTCGCGCCCCGTTACAGTTGTCCGGAACGAACGGATGCCTTTGTGGGCGTTGACAACCTTCATGTCGGTCGGCTCGCCGATGATCGCGAGCTTCGGCGTGGGCACGGATTTGACGATTTCGGCGATCATGGGCCTGACGCCGAGGCAGCCGACCTCTTCGTCGTAGGAGAGTGCGATGTGGATGGGAGTCTTGAGGCGGCGCTTTTGGAACTCCGGCAGCAACGCGAGGATGACGGCGGAGAAAGACTTCATGTCCGAGGTGCCGCGGCCGTAGAGCTTGCCGTCCTTCTCGACGGGTTTGAACGGGTCCGTGTCCCAGGGTTGGCCGTCGACGGGCACGACGTCTGTGTGACCCGAGAGGATGATGCCGCCAGGTTCGTTTGGTCCAAGCGAGATCAGGAGGTTGGCCTTGGTGCCTTCGGCGTTCGGGATACGGCGGGGCTCAAGGCCGTACGCCTTCGCGTAGTCTTCGACGAACGCGATCAGGTGCAGGTTCGAGTCGCGGCTGGTGGTGTCGAACGCGACCAAGCGTTCGACCATTTCGCGCGGGGTGTAGGTGGCGGGCATTTTCATCCACATCTGCCGACCTTGAGGTTACGCGATTTGTTCTCGTAAGTCGAACGTCAGTCTATTGATGTCGGTTTTTCAGTTCATCTAGAATTCGCACTATGAAAAAGACAGCCGTGAACGTCGAAGCAAAAGTCCTTAGTGCGCGCAATGCCAAAGCTAAGGAGCTATTTCTCCCAAAGATGGGTTTGACAGATTTACCTCCGTCAATTGGAGACCTGACTGCCCTGCGTCGCCTCGACCTTTCGAACAATCGGTTTTCTTCGATCCCGAGTGTGCTTCAGAGATTGAGAAACCTAGAGGTTCTCGACCTATCTGGGAACCCGTTAGCCTCATTGCCGAACTGGCTTTTTGAACTCACATCGCTTCAATCACTTGAACTTACAAACTGCCAAGTTCGGGAATTGCCAAGTGCGCTGGCTAAGCTCACGCGAATTCGAAAGCTGCATATCGGAGCGAACAGCTTGACGGCGTTGCCTGATGAGATTGGCGCTCTTTCTGAGCTTCAAGAGTTGATCGCGTCGCACAACGCCTTGGTTTCGTTACCGACTAGTATCGGACGGTTGTCTAAACTTCAGTTGCTTTATGCCTACAGCAACAAGCTCAGTTCGTTACCGGACTCTGTTGGCAAGTTATCGAGTCTCCGCGAATTGCACGTATCGCAAAACATGCTTGAAGGCGTCCCCGCAACGCTTACGAATCTGTCAAGGCTTGAGCTTCTTGGGCTTGCCGGGAATACCCTGAAGGTTCTTCCAGATAGCCTAGCGCCGCCAAACCTCGAGAAGCTATTTCTCTCCGATAACCATTTGACCGATCTCCCAAGCGCGTTGGGCGCGATCTCGGCTCTGCGGGAGGTGGACGTCAGAGGCAACCCACTTGCGCTAGAGATATCGGAGGCTAGGGGCCAAGGCCTTGACGCGCTAAAGCGATATTTGCGCGCCAAGAATGCGGCACGTGTCGTGCTTAACGAAGCAAAGTTGATTCTTGTTGGAGAAGGTGAAGTCGGGAAGACGTCCTTGCTCGCGGCGCTGCGCGATGAGGGTTGGCAGGAGGGGCGCCCAACAACTCACGGCATAGAAATCAAGCGCATCGAACTGCATAGGCCCGGCCTTGGCACAATCTTACTGAATGCCTGGGATTTTGGTGGCCAGCGCGTGTATCGCCCGACACATCAGCTTTTCTTTAGCGCACCAGCTATCTATCTTGTGGTTTGGAAGCCTAGAGAGGGTGCCCAACAAGGGTTGGTAAAGGAATGGATATCGCTCATCAAGAATCGTGCTGCGGGCGCCAGAGTCATTGTCGTTGCGACACATGGTGGGCCACAGGGTCGCAAACCCGACATTGATAGACAGGAGCTTTGGGATCAGTTTGGGAAGGATACGATACTTGATTTTGTCACGGTCGATAGCAAGCCTGATGAGCGAGGAGAGCGACCGGGTCTGCTTGAGCTAAAGCGGGCCATAGCAGAAGCGGCTTTCCAGTTGCCCGAGGTCGGCCGAGCTATCCCAAAGCGGTGGGCCGATGTGCGAGATCATTTAAAGCGTGTGACGGAGCCGTATCTCTCAACACATGACTTGGTTGGCTTGTGCTGTGCGCAAGGCATGTCACCGGAAGATGCCAGAGACTTCATTCGAGTTTCACATAGTTTGGGTGACATAATTCACTATGAGCACGACCCTGTTTTGCGGGACATTGTCGTTCTCAAACCTGATTGGCTAGCCACAGCAATAAGCTTTGTTCTCGACGATGGCGTTACGCGAGATAATCACGGACTGGTATCAGCGCAAAGACTCTCAGAGGTTTGGGACGATCCGAATCGAAAAATGGCTCGTTATGCCCCTCGGCTGCATGCTGTTTTTCGGCGATTAATGGAGAGGTTTGACCTCTGCTATAGGATCGCCGACACCGAAGCGTCGCCTGGCGGTGAGGTCTATTTGGTCGCGCAACTGGTCCCGGATATTCGCCCAACACTGATGACGTGCTGGCCGCTTGAGCGGGAACCTGGCGATGATGAACAAGTGCAGCTTTGCAAAGTTGTTCACGGACCAAGCGGCCGTCCGGAGAGTGCGGAAGGAATTTTCTTCCAACTAGTGGTCAGGCTGCACAAGTACTCGCTCGGGCGAAGTGATCATGCAAAGAGTGTTCACTGGCAACGCGGTCTTGTCCTTCGGGACGATTTTGGAGCGAGTGCGCTACTTGAACACGTCGGAGGTGATATTCGGGTTACCGTCCGCTCGCCGTATCCTGAGAGGTTTTTGTCGATCCTTGCGCACGAAGTGAAGTGGCTTGTTGAGAATTTCTGGTCGGGCCTGAAGTGCAACGTAATGGTTCCTTGCGCAGACTTGTGTAGCAAATCGAAATCTGGGTTGTTTGAGGTCGAGAAGCTAATTGATAGCAAGCGCCGTGGTAAGCATGAGTATCCGTGCTCAGTTTGTGGCGATTGGCCCGAAATTGATGGTCTACTGAGACACGCGCCCGCTGCGCGCCCGAATCCGCTTGGCGGCCTGGTGCTAAACTCCAGCATGGCGCTGAAGGAGCTTACTGAAATTCGAAATGTTGTCAGTTCCCAAGTGGAGAGGCGTCTGGATGGTTTAGAGACGGGTCAGCGAGAGCTTGTTAGTAGGGTTGAGGATGCTTTCTTGGGTCTAATGCGAGCCCTGGATGACGAGGCGAGGGATGGCCCGCGACTCTTCAGCCTCGAACCGGTCGATCGCAAATTGTTTAGAAGCCCCAAGTGGGCTGGCGGCGAGTTTCGAGTGACGCTCTGGTGTGAGCATTCAAGGTTGCCGCTAACGGCCTTGAATTCGGCCGGTGATACGCGAGGTGTCTACACGATTTTTATCCCGCGCGAATGGCTTGCATCCGCCGCTGGGTATGTTGGTGCTTTGACCTACGCCTTGAGCTTTGTGCTACCCGTCCAAACCATCTCGTCCCCAAAGTTGGACAACGTATCATTTAGGCGTATTGCTGATCAGCTTGGTAGCACGCAAGACGATTTGAAGGCCTTTATGGGCGATAAGTCGTCGCAAATCATGACTTGGCTTGAACAAGACAAGCATGTCGCCTTAATGCGCGCCCGCGGAGGACCTCTCAGGCAGCTTCACGCATGGCTGAAACAGAAGGACCCGTCTTTCGGGGACTTGGTCCGGGTGCAGAACCGTCGGCATGAGTTCTTATGGGTCCACAAAAACTTCGAGGCTGAGTATTAGTGTTTTACCCGTCCAAGCTCGATGCCGGGTTGCCGATGATCGTCAGGAATTCGCGGCGGGTCATCGGGTCTTTGCGGAAGGCGCCCAGCATTGTCGAGGTCACCATGGTGACGCCCGGCTTATGGACGCCGCGGGTCGTCATGCATTGGTGTTGGGCTTCGATGACGACGGCGACGCCCTTCGGTTCCAGCACCTTCTGGATGCAGTTCGCGATTTGGGCGTTCATCTTCTCCTGCACCTGCAGGCGGCGGGCGTAGGCCTCCACCACGCGGGCGAGTTTCGAGATGCCGACCACGCGGTTCGTGGGCAGATAAGCGACGTGGGCCTTGCCGATGATCGGGGCCAGGTGATGCTCGCAGTGCGACTCGAAGCGGATGTCGCGGAGCACGATCATCTCGTCGTAGCCTTCGACCTCTTCGAACGTGCGCTTCAGATAGTCTTCCGGGTCCACGTTGTAGCCGGAGAACCAGTCCTCGAACGCGCGCGCGACGCGCGCCGGCGTGTCGAGCAGGCCTTCGCGGGAGGGGTCGTCACCGGCCCAGCGCAGCAGCGTCGTGATTGCGGTTTCGGCTTCCTCGCGCGTCGGGCGCGATTGCTCGACCAGTTTCGGTTTCGTGTTGTTCTTGCGGATGATCGACGCCATTGAAATCAGCTCCTCGCGGTCGGGATATGTACGCCCGCGACCCAGGGCTAGATCAAAGCACCCGGGACTATGATTTCAATAGAGTGTTTTGTGAAATTCCCGCGATCACGGGGTTGACGCCGCGGTTTTCAAGACCACGGCATTCCACATTGCCTGTTGGGTTTAGTGAATGCGGCGGGCTTCGTGCGGGCTGTCGAGCGGGAAGAGCGGAATGTCCACTTGGAACGCTTCGCCTTCCGCCGTTTGCATCTGGTAGGCGCCCAGCATCATGCCGGAGGGCGTTTCCAGCGGCGTGCCGGACTTGTACTCGAACTTTTCGCCGGGACGCAGGATCGGCTGCTGACCGACGACGCCCGCGCCCTTCACTTCGATCGTGCGGCCGTTTGCGTCGATGATGCGCCAGTAGCGTGCACGCAGCTGAACCGTGTCGAGGCCGCCGTTTTCAATCAGGACCGTGTAGGCCCAGAAGAAATGGTTGCTGTCCGGCGCCGATTGGTCGGCCAAATAGGCCGGCTGCACGGATACCTTAATCTGCCGCGTCGTGCGTTGGAACATTTGGCCCCCGCTCAACCCCTGGGCCGGGACCGCATCGCCCAGCTCAATCCCCGTATCGCGCTTCATCTCAACTCTACCGTTACTGCCGTTTTCACTGAGTTCGCAACAAAGCAATTCTCGTGCGCAGCATGGTGGAGCTCGGAAATCTCTTGGGGGGATGGTTGACGGTCGCCCGAAAAGGCCACTTTGGGCCGAAGTGTGACACGGCTGACCCAGTATTTTCCCTGCGCGGTCTTCTCCATGACCCCGACCGCCTCATCAACGTAACTATCGACAGTAAACCGCTTGCGCGCGGCGACGGCCAAAAATGTCAGCATGTGGCATGTCGAGAGCGAGGCAACGTACGCTTCCTCAGGATTGACGCGGTTCGCCTCGCCTTTGAACTCGGGCGCGGCCGACCATGGCACCGTTTCGCCACCGCCGAACTTCACCTCGTGCGCGCGGTTGTAGGTGTCGTAGGTGAAGTCGGCGG
>CAZXAQ010000016.1:0-8187 GCA_964638635.1 uncultured Flavobacteriaceae bacterium | reverse complement strand
CCGCCGAACTTCACCTCGTGCGCGCGGTTGTAGGTGTCGTAGGTGAAGTCGGCGGACGTGCGCCGCCAAGTCGTCGTGGCGCGATATTCGTGCATGGGTAATCCTCACAAGGCTTTGAGCGCCTGACGCAGATCGTCGGCGATGTCGGCTGGATCTTCGAGGCCGACGGACAGGCGCAACATGCCGTCGGTGACACCTAGCTCCGCGCGTGCCTCCGGCGTCAAGCGGAAATGGGTGGTCGTTGCCGGATGCGTGATCAACGACTTGGCGTCGCCCAGATTATTCGAGATGTCGATAAGGTTGAGCGCCTTGGCAAATTTGAACGCCTCGGCCTTGCCGCCATCAATGACGAAAGTGACAAGTGAGCCACCGAGTCCCATTTGGGCACGCGCGAGCGCGGCCTGCGGATGGTCGGGGCGGCCAGGATAGATCACGCGTTTCACTTTGGGCTCGCGTGCGAGTGCATCGGCGACGGCGGCGGCGTGTTCGCACATGGCGCGGACGCGCAGGTCCAGCGTCTCGAGCGATTTCAAAAGCACCCAAGCGTTGAACGGGCTGAGGCTCGGACCGGTGTTGCGGATGAAGGTCAGCAGATGGTCGGTCAGGAATTTCTTGTCGCACAGGATCGCGCCGCCGAGGCAGCGGCCCTGGCCGTCGATGTGTTTGGTTGCCGAGTAAACGACGATGTCGGCGCCGTATTCCATCGGACGCTGAAGCACTGGCGTTGCGAAGACGTTGTCGACGATCAGGCGTGCACCCGCTTTGTGCGCGATGCCGGCGACGGCTTTCAGGTCGATGATTTCGAGCGTCGGATTGGCGGGCGTTTCGAGGAAGAGCACCTTCGTTTGCGGCGTCACCGCCGCGCGCCAGGCGTCGAGATTCGTGCCGTCGACCAAGGTCGAGGTGATGCCGTAACGGGCGCACACGTCCTCGATCACATAGCGGCAGCCGCCGAACATCGCGCGAGACGCGATCACATGGTCGCCTTGGCGCAGGTGGCAGAGCAACGCCGTGCTGACGGCGGCCATGCCGGTGGCGGTGGCGCGCGCGACGGGGGCGCCTTCGATGAGCGCGAGGCGTTCTTCGAACATCGCGACGGTCGGATTGCCGAAGCGCGAATAGGTGTAGCCGTCGTCCTCGCCTTTGAATCGTGCTTCGGCGGTTTCCGGACTGTCGTACGCGAAGCCCGACGTGAGGTAGAGGGCTTCCGAGGTTTCGCCGTTTGGCGATCGTTTTAGGCCGCCGCGAACGAGGCGGGTTTTCAGGCCATAGGTTTGGCCGGGACGCAGTTCTCCCATCGCAGGCACTCCAGACATAAAAATCCCCGGACCAAGGGGATAATCCCAAGCCGGGGTCGGAGGTCACGCGACCCGGCCTTTTAGCTGCTTGTTTAACGTGGCCGCGAAGCTGACCGGCTCAAATCACCACGTGGGCGCAACTTATGCGGGACCGTTTGGCCACGCAAGGGTTGGGGACATTCCGCCGCGCCGCTTTGCGGGCGTTGGCGGGTGGCCTAAAAGGCAAGGCTATGGCGCAACCTTCGACCCTGTTTACGCCCAACGACGACGGAGAAATCCAGCGCGGGCATTCGACCGGCATTCTGCCCGCGAGCCATCTGCGCGGGATGATTCAGCGCGGGCGGATCCAATCGCTCAAAGAATTCGAAGATGTGCAAATTCAGCCGGCCAGTCTGGATCTGCGGCTTGGGCCCGTGGCGTGGCGCATTCGGGCGAGCTTTTTGCCCGGGCCGGACGCGACCGTGAAGCAGCGGATCGAACAGTTGGCGCTGCATCAAATCGACCTCACGAAGGGTGCGGTGTTCGAGGCGGGGTGCGTGTACATCGTACCGCTGCTTGAAAGCGTGGCGCTGCCCTATCGCGTGTCCGGCGTGGCGAACCCAAAAAGTTCGACCGGGCGGCTCGACGTGTTCACGCGCCTGATCACGGACCGCGCGAAGGAGTTCGATCGCATCGAGCCAGGTTACGAGGGGCCGCTTTATGCAGAGGTCAGCCCGCGATCGTTCTCAATCTTGGTTCGCGAGGGATCGCGGCTGAACCAACTCCGCTTGCGGCGCGGCTCGCCACCGTTTTCGGATACGGAGTTGAAACGGTTGCAGGAAGAGCAGGGGATTGTCGCGGGCGACGCCGACATCTCGAACGGCATCGCGCTGACTGTGGATTTGAAGGGGTGGGACGGGCTTGTCGGCTACCGCGCAAAGCGGCACGCGGGTTTGATCGACGTCGACAAGCCGGGCGTTCACGACGTCGTCGATTTTTGGGAGCCTATCCGGTCGCGGCCCGATGCGACCATGGTGCTGGATCCGAACGAGTTTTACATTCTGGCGTCGCGCGAGGCTGTGTCGATCCCGCCGGAATATGCGGCGGAGATGGTGCCGTACAATCCGCTCGTCGGCGAATTCCGGGTGCACTATGCGGGGTTCTTCGATCCGGGCTTTGGGTATTCGGGCGCGGGCGGCGCGGGCTCGCGTGCGGTGCTTGAAGTGCGCAGCCATGAGGTTCCGTTCATTCTGACGCATGGGCAGATCGTGGGGCGGCTGGTGTTCGAACGGCTGACCGAACCGCCGGAGCGCATGTATGGGCAGGGGTTGGGGTCAAACTATCAGGGGCAGGGACTGAAGCTGTCGAAGCACTTCAGGATGTAGCGGCGATGCAGAGTGTCGCGTACTGGCCGTTCCTGCTCGCCATCGCGGCTTATGTCGCTTACCAGACGTTCTTGAAGACCGTGCGCCCGGAGGTGAACATCCTCGGGCTTTTGATGTTCGCCTATCTGGTGTCGTTCGCGTGCGCGGGGCTGCTGTGGTGGCGCAATCAGGACCTTGGCTTGAACCGGCTGGAGTTGCGCGACTATGCGATCGCAGCAGCGATCGGCGCTTCGATCGTCGGGATCGAGTTCGGCTTTGCCACTGCGTTCCGGCATGGGTGGCCATTGAACACAGCCGGTGCGATCGTCAATGTCGCTGCGGCGCTAATCGTCGTGCCGGTCGGCTACATGCTGTTCGCGGAGCACATGACTTGGACGAAGGCGCTTGGGCTTTTGCTCTGCTGCGGCGGGCTCGCGCTGATCGCGCGTCCTTAGGCTTTGCAGCTGCCGCCGCCGAGGACGCAGAACTTTGCGCAGTGCGGGTGGTTCAGTTTCACCGGGCCGAGCGCGTCGGCGAGTTTGGAACCCAACTCGAATTGCGCGTCGTAGGGCAGAAGCGTGCAGGCGAGGACGGCTGGCTTCTTAGCGCCACTGCGCTTTACGACCATGCGGCTTGAGGCGCACATCACATCGTCCGGGCTTTTGTTGAGGATGCGCCAGCAGTCGACGGTGATTTCGGGGACATCCACGCGGGCGTCCATTTCCGGGAAGAGCACGAGTGCGTTGTGGTCTCTCGCGTCGATCTTCAGGTTCTCGCGTGCGAACAGGTCGGCGTAGCCTGTGCGCATGCTTTCGTCGGTGTCGCCCCAAAGCAGGCGGCCTGCGACAGTGGTTTCGGCACCCTGATCGCGCAGCCAGCGGAGTCCTACGAGCGTCTCGTCGTACGCGCCCGGCCCGCGTTCTTCGTCGTGGAGGTCTTGGCGCCAGTGATCGAGGCTGACGCGGAAGGTGAGCCGTGCGCCGTAGCGCTGCACTAGATCGACGATCGCCGCCTGCACGCGGGGGCGCATCATCGGCTTCATCGCGTTCGTCAGCACGAGTACGTCGTGCCCGCGCGACAGCGTCGCTTCCAGGATGCTCGCGATGTCGGGATTCATGAACGGCTCGCCGCCGGTGAAGCCCACGGTCTTCGGGCGCTGGCCGATGGCCACGGCTTCATCGAGATAGGCCGCGACTTCCGCGGTGCTCAGGTAGACCAGGCGGTCGTTCGTGGGCGAGGACTCGATGTAGCAGTTCTTGCATTCGATGTTGCACAGCGTGCCGGTGTTGAACCAAAGCGTTTCCAAACGGGTGAGGGCAACCGTTGCGCGGCGTTCGCCCTTCGCGGTGGTGTCCGGGTCTTGGAATTTACGCAGGTCGAGCGGCTTGCGTGTCTGCAGGGCGGGCACGTTCTGGTTCATGACGCCAAGCATAGATATCCGAACGAGATGTGCAAATAGCTCGCTTGGGCACTGCTTTTGCCGCTAACGACAATGGACAATGCGTGTGTAGTTTCTCGAAGGTGCTGCGCGGATCCTGGTCGGTGAACCATGCGTATCCGAGCCCAGCCAAGGAGGCGGCGCAGTGAGTATCGTTCCTAGACTGCTTGCATTGCTGAACACCTCGGACCTCCTTGAGACTCTTTCGCGGATGACCGGCGAGAGCACGGCCGCGACCCAGAAGGGCTTGGTGGCGGCCGTGCCCAGCATCCTGGGCGCGCTGATAGCGAAGGGTTCGGACGAGAGCGGCGCGGGTTTTCTGACCCGGCTGATGAGCGAGCACAAGATCGACGGCAGCATGCTCGACCAGCTGGCGCTGTTGTTCGGCGGGCGAACGCCGGCCGCGCAGCTCGATCTGGGCACTACGATGCTCAACGCGATCGTGGGCGACAAGACAGTTGGGGTGACGCGATTGATTAGTTCGGCTTCCGGACTGTCCGGTGCGAGCGCCGGCAAGTTGATGGCGCTGGTTACGCCCGCGGTATTGGGCGGGGTTGCGACAGCGGCCCCTGCGGGCGGGTTCTCACCAAGTGCGCTTGCCGGGTTTCTCGCGAGCCAAAAGGACTATTTGGGAGCCTTCGCGCCGGCGGGCCTCAGCGAGTTGTTTGGACTTGGTGCGCTGGGCGCGGCGGAAGCGCCGGCGTTGGCGGCGGTCGGCCCGACGATGCGCGTGGCGAGTTCGCCGTCGCGTGACGCCGGCGCGGCCGGTATCGCGGCGGTGAACGTGCCAAGCTTTATGCAGCTGCTGTGGCCGTGGCTTGTGCTTGCAGCGCTTCTCTTGTTGGCCCTCTTCGGGCTTCGTGCGTGCCTATCGGGGACACAGCCGCCCGTCGCGGAGGCGCCGGCGGCAGCAGAGGCCGAGCCGGTTGCGACGGAGCCGGAGCCCGCGCCCGCGCAGCTTGCGCTGCCGAGTGGAACGGTTTTGACGGTGCCGCCCGGGTCCGTCGGCGAGAATCTCTACAACTTTCTGACCGGCGCCGAGACGGGATCCAAGACATTCTTGTTCGACGGGCTGACGTTCGAATCCGGGCGCGCGACGCTCGATGCGAATTCGCAAGCCACGATCACCGCGATCGCCGACATCTTGAAGGAGTTCGGTGCCGTGACGGTGTCGGTCGACGGCTACACCGATAACACGGGGGCAAGGGATGCGAATTTGCGGCTCTCCGAGGCTCGGGCGCAGGCGGTGATGGCGGCACTTGCCGCCGCCGGGGTCGACGCCTCGCGCATGACGGCGGCGGGCCATGCCGACGACAATCCGGTCGTCGACAACGGCACCGAGGAGGGGCGGGCGCAGAACCGGCGGACGGAGCTTACGGCGACGAAAAACTAGGGGGTGCTTCACAGGCGGCCGTGGGCGATGCTATCAAGCGTCGAACGCGGGTGTAGCTCAATGGTAGAGCAGAAGCTTCCCAAGCTTACGACGAGGGTTCGATTCCCTTCACCCGCTCCAGCCTTCGCTCGCGGAACGCGAGGGAAGGCTGCCACGCCGTAGCCACTTGGCGAAGGCGGGCGACGCTTCCCGCGAGCTACGGCTTGGCAAGCCAGCCCACCGTAGCCACTTGGCGAAGGCGGGCGTGTGTCCGCAGCTACGGCTTGGCAAGCCAGCTGTGCATTTGTGGAGATGCCATGGCCCTTGGTGAGGCATCCCACGTTCCGACCTCGATCTTGCTTGAGGCTTTGCTGCGCAAGGCGCCGGGCGATCATGTGACGCTCGATTGGCTGGTCGGCGAGTTGCGCGAGCGGTCGTTCGGCGTGGTGATGCTGGTGATGGCGCTGATCGCGTTGATCCCGGGCGGGTCGACGTTCATCGGGTTTCTGCTGGCCTATCCGGCGATCCAGATGATTTTGGCGCGGCCGGGTCCGACGTTGCCTCAGTTCATTGCGCAGCGGCGTCTTCCGACGGCGCGGCTTGCCGGCGTGTTCGCTCGCGCGTCTGTCGCGCTGAAGTGGTTGGAACAATTCATACGGCCGCGCTGGCAAACGCCGTTCGAAGCGACGAAGCGGGTCGTGGGCGTCGTTGTTCTGTCGCTTGCGCCGACGCTGATTTGGCCGTTCCCGTTCAGCCATATTATCCCGTCGTTGGTGATTGCGTTGCTCTCGCTCGCTTATCTCGAGGAGGACGGCGTGTTGTTGTGCGTGGCGCTGGCGGCGGCCGCGGTGTCGCTTGCGATCACGGCGGTGACGGTTTGGGCCGGGATTCGCGTGGTCGATTTGCTGTGACGGCTTAGACGCGGTTGGCCCGGAACCCATCTGCGGCGTTGGCTATGTTCGATTCAAGAAGCGTTTCGAGTTCGAAGAGGTCCGAGCGCAAGGTGTGTGTGCAGCGGCCGCTTACTGTTTCGATCAAGCGGATGGTTCCGGTCGCGAATTTCGTGTTCTTGACGACGGACAGTGCGCGCGACGGATGGTGGTAGTTCAGCGCAACCCAGGGGCGTGTGCTCGGGTCCGATCCGTCGATATCCGCTTCGAGGCGATGCGTTTGGTTCTGCGCCGAGAATGTCCAGTGATAGTCGCTCAGGTGCGAAACGCGGTTCCAGGGCGTTGCTTGCAGGCGGTTGAAGTAATGCCACGTGCCGCCGGCTTTGAGCGATGCGATCGTGACGAATGGTGATGTGATGCCCGGCGCGATGCGAACCTTGGCGGAAAAACCGTCGAAGACGGCGTCGGCTCTGCCGTCCCAGAGTTGGCAATTCGCATATGCGTAGCGGTGCGCGTGTTCGGTGCCCCAGTTGTGGCCGTTCATGCCGATGAAGCGGCCGAGTATCTTTTCGCTGCCGATGGCGAGTTCGCCGTCGAAGACGATGCGAACGTCGCGGGTGAGGACTTTCTTCTTCGGCCAACCGATGCGGTAGAGCGCCGGTGGCGTGAAGTGGAGCAGGGCTTCGTTCGACCGCTGAAGGTTCAGCGTCCAGGCGCCGTTCGGGAGCGTGCCGACGAGGCGGGATGGTGTGATCTCGAAATGCGCACCGCTCGGGAACCGGTACTTCGCCGGTTCCCAATCCTGCTGCTGTGCGAAGGCAGCGTATTGGGCCTCGTCAAGCTGTGCATGGTCGTGTGTTGCGGTGACGTTGTTTCTTGCGCGATCGAACAAGATGAGCGTGCATTCCACGTTTGCGGTCTTGTCGCGGCGGTAGCGCAGAAGGTTGTGCTTCAGCCAGAACGCGGTGCTGCCGTCGGCAGCGGTGCCGCGAAAGTAGTAGGATTCGTAAAGCCCGCTGGAGGCGGGTGTGAGGCGCAGCTGGGTCGGGTTGACCTCAGGCATCCGGCGTACCGATTGCTGTGTCAATGGCGTGGTGGCCTTCGCGCGTCAGCAGCTCCAACAGTTCGCGTTTGATGCGCGTGATCAGGCCGGGGCCCTGGTAGGTGAGGGCAGTGTAGAGCTGCACGAGCGTAGCACCGGCTTTGATTTTTGCGAAGGCGTCGGCGCCGGAGGAAATGCCGCCGACTCCGATCAGCGTGATCTTGCCTTGCGTGAGGCGGCGGATCGAACGCAGGACCGCTGTCGAGCGTACCAACAACGGCGCGCCGGAGAGGCCGCCGGTTTCGTTCGCATGGCGGCTCCTCAGCGTCGAGGGTCTTGCGATCGTCGTGTTGGAGACGATCAGGCCGTCGAGTTTGTGCGCGAGCGCGAGTTCGGCGATGTCGGCGCAGGCGTGATCGTCGAGGTCGGGCGCGATTTTCACCAACAACGGAACCTTACGCGGTAGCTTTGCTTTTGCTTCGCCGAGAGCGGTGAGCAGCGTTTGCAGTTCAGTCTTGTTTTGCAGGCCGCGCAGGCCCGGCGTGTTCGGCGAGGAGATGTTGACGGTCACGTAGCTCGCAAGCGGACCCAGTTCCTTCAAACCCGCGACGTAATCGGCGACGCGATCGCTCGCGTCCTTGTTCGCGCCGATGTTGATGCCGCGGATACCCTGGCGGCCTTGCACACGCGTGAGGCGTTCGCGCGCCGCTTGAAGGCCTTCGTTGTTGAACCCCAAACGGTTGATGACCGCGCGGTCTTCGCGCAATCGGAAGATGCGGGGCTTAGGATTTCCTTCTTGTGGGC